>NZ_SRYA01000025.1 GCF_004793545.1 Petralouisia muris
TTCCCCGAAGAGATTTCGGGGAAGTTGGTAATAGTGGCTTAATCAGCAGGCACTAAATACCCTGGCAATAGGAAAGCATACCTTTGAAATTTTGTGGACGGACGGTTCAGCAAAGACTGTCTTTACCATCTGTGAGGCAGAAGAAACAGAGGGAAGCCCCACGGAAGAGTATAAATCCCCGAAAACCGGAGATACCATGAAAATGGAGGAGAATCATTCAGGCAATGATAAGGCGCCGAAGGCAGGCGGCAATTTGCTGATATGGCTGTTTGTTTTGCTGCTGGCATTGGCATATAAAGGCAGAAAAAGGATTCTCCTTGAAATTTTTATGCCTTGATAGTATACTAAGGGCAGCAAAGGAAAAGGGAAAGTTAAAGCCGGTGAGAAATGCCGGAACAAACGGGAAGCGTCCTGCATTGTGCCTTTCTTATTGGGCTATAACATCCTACGGATGATCGGACAGGAAAGTATCGGCAGGAGAGGGACAGCCGCTAAGCATAAGGTCAGACGCAGAAGGTTGCGCACAGTGATCAGTAACATGATCATGATGGCAGGCCACGTTACAGAACATGCCAGGCAGGCGCTGTTAGGCCTTGGCCGGAGTAATACATGGCGTTATGCTTTTGCTGAGGTGTATGCTGCATTTGCAGATTTTCGGTTATAAATGTCATCCAGCAGCTTTCCTCTTATGAGTCCAAGGGGAAAGTATGCCCATAGGAAGGAATTTCTGATGTTCTTAACTGTCATTAGGCTCCAAAAGCAATCCAAATAAATTAAATTGTCGCCCTCGAAGGATGATTTATTAACAGTAGGCCAATCCAATTTTAGATTGGCATTATAAAACAACTAACTTCACGGATTCAGGATTAATAAAATGCGAAGGTGAAAAAAGTGGCAATACCAAAGGGGAAGAACGAATATAAAATTAGCAGTAACAGCATTGTTGCATTTGGCATTTCTCATTCAAAAAAGGAGATGGAATTGTCACTTTGTACAGATGTGTATGATAAGCTGTATGATATGAAAGAAAATATGGATTTAGTAAACAGCTTACAGGATACAGGATTCGATAGAATGCTGATCATGGAGAAAATCTTTCCGCAGGATAAAAAGGAAAGTTGGGAAATTGGGGAGGCATACGCGCAATCATATGCAGAAAGTAATTTGTCTGCAATTATTCCTTGGGGCATAACAAGGGATATTAAGAAACCAGGCTCCAGTTTGCCAGGTGCAGATATCGTAGGGCTTTACAAACATGAAAGCGGCACATATTTTTTATTTGGGGAAATCAAAACATCATCGGACAGAGATTACCCGCCAGGAGTCATGTATGGTGAACATGGTTTCAAGCATCAGCTTGAAGATTTATGCCAGAGAAAAGAGATTACAAATCAATTAGTAAACTATTTGGCCCACAGATTAAAGAATGATGCGTTATGGCCACAATATGCCGAAGCGTTTAAAAAATATATGAGTTCAGAAGAAGAGGCTGTACATATTTTAGGTATTTTGATTCGGGATGTTGTTCCATCAGAGGATGATTTAAGGACACGCACAAAGGCTTTAGAAAAATTTGCCGTTGGGAAGAAAACAATTGAATTAGTAGGAATTTATGTGCCAGAAGATGAAGTAAGAAACTTTCCACACATTATTCAGGAAGAACATGAGAGGAGGTCTATTTCTAATGTTAAAAAAGAGTGATTTAGATAGATTAGAATCTCATTGGGCCGTTTCGGTAATTCCAGAAAAGGATAGGAAAACATGCTTCCATACGATTGAAAAGATAAAAGTTCAAAAATCTACAAAACATAGCATAAAATTCAATTTTACACTGCAAAAAGACTGGCAGGAGCATCTGGCAAGAGTTGCATTAGCATATGAAATGCCTGCCATAGAGAATATTTCTGCATTCACTAATTATACAGACGAAAATTGTGATAGGGAACTTTTCTCGGCTTCGGCATGGCGGTGTTTTGATTTGTACAGTGTTATGGATGTCCCCAAAAATGTTAATGCTAAGATTTTCTTTGTATTGCATATTTGTTCTATGGCATATTGCGGTGAAAGATGGAATGATTTAAAAAAATGGTTTTTAGACAATCAGGATACCATTTTGACAGGGATTCAGGAGGAGATAAGTGATACATGGGATCAGAAGTTATTAAAATCTATTTTTAGATGCTGGCTCAAATTATTTGTAAAAAAAGATTGGGATGATTTATCACAGATCGGAAAAGAAATTATTAACCTTCGCCAGTCTCAGCAAATTTATGAGGAGAAATATTTAACTGAATCAAAGGATAGCCAACAAAGTGCATTCCTTTTAATAGCTTTGTATCACTTATCAAAAAGTACGGAACTTCTTGCCACATATATGATGCAAGGGGAACCAGCAACAATTCATGGACAATTAGATAAGCATTATGAAAATTCAATTGAAGCAGCAGTATGTGCGAATGACACAGAATTTGAAACAATATTGAGATGGCTTTATTGTGCTTCAAATTATATGGTAGACGGTTCTGTTTGGTGGATAGCAAGAGCAATCAACTCCAGAACTACGGATTTTGTAAAATATGTAACAAAAAATAGAGGCCTTTTTGAAATGCTTCCACCTCAGAAGGCTGCGATCAGAGAGCAGGGCTTATTGGATCAGGCATCAACAGCCATTGCTGTTGAAATGCCTACGTCAGGCGGAAAAACACTGCTGGCCGAATTCAAGCTTCTCCAAGCATTGAATCAATTTGACCAAGAAAAAGGATGGGTTGCATATGTAGCGCCAACAAAAGCGCTTGTATCTCAAATCACGCGCAGGCTAAGGAAAGATTTTAATGAAAGAATACGGGTTGAACAGTTATCGGCAGCGATTGAGATAGATGCTTATGAAAGTGAATTATTGGAAAATGGCGACAGAAGTTTTGATGTAATAGTATCCACGCCAGAAAAATTAAACCTGGTTATTAAAAATAGTAAAGTATCAAGACCACTGGCTCTGGTCATTATGGATGAGGCTCATAATATTGAGGACCATGAAAGAGGGCTTAGGATAGAATTGTTATTGGCTGCGATAAAAATGGATTACCCGACATCGAATTTTCTTTTATTAATGCCTTATGTTGAAAATGCAGAGGTATTGGCGAAATGGTTGGCGAATGATGTTGCATCTGGAAAAAGCATTAGTATTGGCAGTACGCCTTGGAAACCAAGCGAGAGAGTAGTCGGCGTTTATGAAAAAACATCCTGTAAAGGGCGCGGAAATTGGTGCTTGGAATTTGATTCATTGATAACAATGTCAGATTCCATACATTTTTCGGGAAAATACCAGGTGAATGGAGAACATCACTTCGGAAAAGCATTTTCCAAAGTAAGTTCAACTGATATGACAGCAGCGATGGCAAAAGAGTTATCTGTGATGGGTACCTGCCTTGCAATTGCACGTACTACGGATTATTCTTGGAATATGGCAAGAAATATTGCAAGCGAAATGGAGAAGTTGCCCGAAAACTATAAAGGGTTAGAAAATATTCGTTTAGTGCAAAAATATTTGGCAGATGAAATGGGGGAAGAATTTGAACTTATCCACATGCTGAATAAAGGGATTGGGGTGCATAATGCCAGCTTAATGGATGAAGTTAAGGAATTAATGGAATGGCTTGCAGAAGAAAACTGCTTAAAGGTATTGTGTGCTACCACAACCATTGCACAGGGGATTAATTTTCCAGTATCATCTGTATGTATACAAAGTATTTCTTTGAGTGGACCAGGATATAGTACAGATATGACTCCCAGAGAATTTTGGAATTTAGCCGGAAGAGCAGGAAGAATTGGACAAAACAGTTTAGGAATGGTAGGCATAGCATGTAATAAAGACAATAGAGAACATATTACACAATTCGTAAGCGCTAAAACAGGAAACTTAATATCCAGATTGGTCACAATGCTGGATGATATAGAGAAGCAAGGAAAGCTGTACGAATTAGACAAAGTGATTTACTCTGATCAATGGACAGATTTTCGTTGTTATATTGCCCATTTATGCAATGAAAAAGATAAATTAGATGATATTCTGGCAGATATGGAACAATTATTAAGAAATACATTAGGATATAATGCCGTAAAATCTGAACCAAATGGAATGATAAAATCAAAGAGGCTTTTGGAAACGGCCAAAGGATATGCATCAAAATTACTTAATCATCCGCAATTAAGCAAACTATCGGATCAAACAGGGTTTTCTCCAGAAGGAATACAAAAAGCTTTTAGTGGAATGAGACAGCTGAACCAAAAATTATCTGTGGATTCGTTTCATGCGAAAAGTATTTTTGGTGGGAATAATCTGCTTGCAGAATTGTATGGCGTTATGCTAAAGGTTCCTGAATTGAAGCAATTAGAAGAAATTGCGGGGGAAGGTGAAAAACACAGAAATATTGCTGAAATTACTACAGATTGGGTTACCGGGAAATCTCTTGCAGAGATTGCAAAAGCTTATTTTTCGGAGGACGATGACACGAAAAATTTGATGCGGGCATGTAAAGCAATTAATAAACAAATTGCAAATTGCGGAACATGGGGACTTTCAGCAATAACAAAATTATCCGGGATAAATTTTGAAGAATTGAGTGAGGATGAGAAAAAAGAAATTGATATGATTCCTGCCATGATATATCATGGCGTAAATACTCCGGAAGCTGTTTTGATGCGAATGAATTATGTACCAAGAAGTATTTCGGGTAATCTCGGAAACGAATATAAAAAAGTTGCAAAAGATTTTACAACAGCTGAAGCGAAAAAATTTTTATGTTCCTTAAACGAGGACGATTGGGAGAAGGCGAAAAAGGCCAACTCTCATATGACAGGAAAGGAATATATGTGTATTTGGAAATTATTTTCTGGAATGTAAGAAAGATAGGAAGGACGATGTAAAAACCAAAAGTATAGAAAAGGAACGATCGAAAATGAGAAAAAGCCCCCAAAGGACTAAATCAAAAATCAAATATCTCCTTCTGTGTAACGGCACCCTTCTGATCGTTTTTCTGGTTCTTCTGGGAACTTTGTTTCTATCGAAAAACAATCACACTCAGAAACGGGAACAAAGCGAAACATCTTCCAGGACTCAAAATGATAAAAAGAATGATCAACGCCAAGAATCAGAAGAAAATAATTTATCTGCTAAAGAACCCGGTCAAAACGAATCACAGCCAGGCCCAGACATACCTTTGAATAATCAGGAAAGCAACAAAGCTCTGTTACAACAGCAGGTTCCCGAAAACAGCGAGGCAATCTTGCAGCAGCAAATCCAGGACAAAATCGCTTCCATGACGGTAGAAGAGAAAGCCGCCCAGCTTTTTATTATCACTCCGGAAGCTCTGACGGGCCTTCCTTCCGTGACAAAAGCAGGTGAAGACACGAGAACTGCCCTCAGCAAATATCCGGTAGGCGGCCTGATTTTCTTTGAAAGCAATATCCAGTCCAGGCAGCAGATGACAGAGATGTTGAAAAAGCAGCAGGAATACAGCAGGGAGCGCATTGGCTTACCTCTGTTTTTGTCAGTGGATGAAGAAGGCGGGCAGGTGACAAGAATTGCGTCTGTTTTAGGAAGCGAAGTGGAGATTTTCCCTGATATTTCAGAGATTGGCGCCGCCCAGGATGCAAGCCGGGCTTTTCAACTGGGAGACGCCATTGGGGAATATTTAGGCGGCATGGGCTTTAACCTGGATTTTGCCCCTGTGGCGGATGTGCTGACCAATCCTGATAATACTGTGGTAAAGCGGCGTTCTTATGGAAGCAGCCCTCAGAATGTTTCTGAAATGGTGAAAAGCAATCTGGAAGGTCTGCAAAGCCACCAAATATATGGCTGTATCAAGCATTTTCCCGGACATGGAGCCACCGAGGGAGATACCCACCAGGGATACGCCTATACCGAGAAAAGCTGGGAAGAATTGAAAAGCAATGATATCGTTCCATTTCAGGACAGCATTGAATGGGGCGTAAAATTTGTTATGGTGGGCCATATTTCTTTGCCTCAGGTAACTGGGAATGACACCCCTGCTTCCCTGTCCTCGTATGTGATAGGGCGTTTGCTGCGGGAAGAACTGGGCTATGACGGCATTGTGCTGACGGATGCTTTGAACATGAAGGCGGTTACCGATCAGTACGATTCATCCCAGGCGGCAGTGAAAGCAATTCTGGCCGGAAATGATATGATTCTGATGCCGAAGGATTTCCAAAGCGCATACCAGGGAATCCTTGAGGCGATAGAAAACGGCGTTATTTCCCAGGAACGTCTGGATGAATCATTACGAAGAATCCTGGAATTGAAGATGTGCCAACAAGGAGGTTCCCATGAATAAAACAGATAAATCATGGAGCAAAGACGGCTTTCTGCTGCGGCTGGCCCGCCCGGAAGATGCCCAAAGTTATTATTCACAGAATTTTTGTCCGTTGGATCAAGAGGTCGTACGATTAACTGGAAGCAGGGAATCCTATACCCAGGAAGAGGTAGTGGGATTTTTCCTTCAGTGTATTCAGGACAAGGACAGATATGATTTTTTGATGATTGCAGAGGATGGGCGCATTGTGGGAGAAAGCGTAATTAATGAGATTGACTGGGAGGTCAGAAGCGCCAACTTCCGCATTGTAATTTTCCAGCCGGATGCACAGGGAAAGGGTTTGGGTTCCTGGGCCGTGCAGGTGACGCGGGATTTTGCTTTTGAGGAATTGCAGCTTCACCGGCTGAGTCTGGATGTGTTTTCCTTTAATGAACGGGCCAGGAAGGCTTATCTTGCAGCAGGGTTTCGGGAGGAAGGCAGGCTTCGGGACGCTGTCTTAGATGGTAAGGATTATGCGGATGATATTCTGATGGCAATTTTGGAAGAGGAATGGAGAGCATGCAAGAGAGGAAAGGAAGGAAGCTTATGAGCAGGTATGTGTTTCAATATCACCCAAATCCCCTGGAAACAGGAGCATTTAAAAATGATCAGACAGTGATTTGCGATTGCTGCGGGAAAGAAACGGATGTGTATTATACTGGTCCTTTTTATTCCGTGGAGGAGGTAGAACAATTATGCCCGGAGTGTATTGCAAGCGGCAGGGCCTCTGAAAAGTATGACGGTGAATTTCAGGACGAGGCGTCTACGGATCCGGTCAGTGATCCGGCAAAGCTGGAGGAACTGATTTGCCGCACGCCCGGGTACTGCGGCTGGCAGCAGGAATACTGGCCTGCCCACTGCGATGATTACTGTGCCTATCTGGGATATTATGACTGGAAAAGACTGGAGAAGGAAGGGCTTGCCGATGAGATAGAGGAAACTTACCGGGAGGATATCTGCGGCGTGGAGTTTGCGTTTGCCAAAGAGCATCTGCAGAGGGACAGCGGATATTTGTTCCGATGCCTCCATTGCAGAAAGCATTTTATCTGTATTGATTTCGACTGATTTCGCGTTTTTTATTTTTCTGCAGCTCTGTGATATTTCGATGTAAACGTTGGATCCGTTTCATTTCCAGTTCCAATACCTGTTTTCCAAGATCTGTAATACAGTAAATTTTTCTTTTTTCTTCTTCCCGGACAAATTGGATCAGCCTGTCTTTTTCCATTTTCGACAGGCTTCCATACATGGTGCCGGGGCTGATTCGGAGTTCTCCCTGGGTCAGCGCTTCCACTTGCCGGACAATGCCGTAGCCGTGGCGTTCTTCCTGCAGACACAGCAGGATGTAAAAACTGGTTTCGGTCATTGGCACGTATACTTTCCGAATATGGGCGTCCATCAAACCACCTCGCTGTCTGAAAAATATGAATGGATGCTATATCGTGCTTCGATAATCTTAAGGTAAGTATAGCGCTGCGATTTAGAACAGTCAAGAAGTTATAAAAAAATATTTCCTTGGGTTTATGAGCGATTGACCTTTTTTCAACTTATTAGTATAATGATAACAAGCAACGGAAAATGTATAAATACTGTTTTTTAAAAGGTACTTTGTAAATGGGGAAAGATAAATGCTGTACGATAAAGATATCCGGGAACCGCTGTTTGATTACCTGGAAGAGCAATATGGGAAAATCAGAATTATAGAAGAAAAGCAGATGGGAAGAAGCAGGGCGGATGTGGTGATGGTGCTGCCCAAAGCCCTCTGCGGACTGGAAATTAAAAGTGATGCAGACACTTACGCCCGGCTGAGCCGGCAGGTGCGGGATTACAACCAGTATTTTGACTATAACTATATTGTGGTGGGTACGAAACATGCCCATCACGTGGAGGAGCATGTTCCCGATTGGTGGGGCATTCTTACGGTGGAATCAGAGGAAGGCAAACCGGATTTTTACCTGCTGCGGCAAGCGCGGGAGAATCCCAAGGTAAATTGGAAACGCAAATTAGGCCTTTTGTGGCGTCCGGAGCTCGTACATATCCAGGAGCGGAATCAGCTGCCTCGTTACAGGCAGAAAAGTAAGGATTTTGTGATAGATAAAATATTGCTGAAGGTGCCAAGGGAGCGTTTGTATGGGCAGATCAGCGATGAATTGTTTGAACGGGATTATACAGTGATAGAAAAGGATATCAGAGCCTATAAAAAGGAAGCGTTGTTAAAGCGGTTAAAGTGAAAACCGCAGGCTTTCTATATGGATGGCCGTGAGAGAAAGACGAAAATTTAAAGAGAAAGCAGGTAAATTCTATGGGTTATCAGGATGAGTGGCTTTTGTTGGAAGCGGAAGATGATGTAGATGAGATAGAGCACAGACAGCCTACAGAGGAGTTTTTGTTTTATCAGGAAGTATCCAATGGAAATATAAAGGCAGTTCAGGAAAACTGCCGGCAGGAACGTTTTTTGGACAGCGAGGGGGTTGGAATCTTATCACGGAATGCGGTGACAAATCTGAAATATCATTTTGTGATAACAACGGCGATGATTACTAGGCTGTGCAGGCAGAAGGGCATGGAGCTGGAACAGGCTTTTCGAATGAGTGATTTTTATATTCAGAAGCTGGATGATATTCATACGGTGTGGGGCGTGCGGGATCTGCATGATGAAATGGTGCTGGATTATACGGAAAAAATGCGCAAGCTCCGCCGCAGCGATACGAATTCCAAGCATATTAACGCCTGTAAGGAATACATCTATTCCCATATTAAGGAGCGTATTACCATTGAAGATTTGTCAGACGAGCTGGGGGTATCTGCCAGTTATTTGTCACGGCTTTTCAAAAAGGAAACGGGAGACTCTGTCAGCGCTTATATCCGCATACAGAAAATAGAGAAGGCCAAGAACCTGCTTCGCTACAGTGATTATTCCATTATTGATATTGCAAACCGTCTGTCTTTTTCTTCCCAGAGCCATTTTATTCAGCAGTTTCGGGAGAGCACAGGCGTCACTCCTAAGAAGTACCGGGATAACAATTATATGGCCCAGTGGGAGATTGAGACAGAGGAAAATCCATGACGAGAATATAGAGTGAGCCATTAATGGTACAGCGGAGGCTGCGGCAGAAAGGAAATACCATGTCAGTATTTATCCTCTTTCCTGCGGCAGCCTCCGCCGGCTTCCGTTTCACCACGGCTTTCTTATGGAATGCCGCTGGTTCCAGCTTATTTGTAATTTTCAGCAGTCAATCTATTTCATTCTCAGCTTTTTTACAGGAAGAGAATAATTTCATTTTCCTCCTGAAGAAGATCGGCAGGAATATAATTTCCGTCCAGTTCTTTTCCATTCAGCGTTAGTTTTTCACATCCAGATTCCCGGTGGTTGGGATTCTCAACCTGAATGTGCAGATGTTTTCCACGGAAATCCTTGTCAATTTCCAGGCGTTCCCAGTTTTTTGGAATGGCAGGGGAAAGCTTGATTCCCTGCAGATCCGGGCGGAGCCCTAGAATGCCTTCCACGCATCCCACCATCACGGTAGAGGCGGTGCCGGTGAGCCAGTGGACATGGGAGCGGCCAAAGTGTCTGCTGTCTCTGCCTTCTGTAAACTGTCCGTAGCAATAAGGCTCCAGGCGGCGGATTTCTGCCCGATCATTCTGGGCGGCAGGGGCGTTCTCCATAAAGTAGGTGAAAGCTCTCTCCCCATGTCCCCGCAGAGCTTCAGCAAGGATAATCCAGCCCTGAGACTGGGAGAAAATGCCGGCGTTTTCTTTGACGCCTGGATTGTAGATGACGGCTAACGCCCCCTCAAAGGCATGAGCATGGTAGGGCGGAGCCATCAGCAGAGCGCCGTATTCGGTGTTCAGCTTTTCGTATACGCTGTCAAGTACGGCGTCTGCCTGGGCGTTGTCTGCAAGGCCGCTTATGACAGCCCAGCTTTGAGGGTTCAGCCACAGGCTGGCTTCTGGATCAGAGGCAGAGCCAATCTTCCTGCCTTCTTGTGTGTATCCCCGGATAAAACGGTCTTTTTCCCAACACAGCTTTTGAATGGTTTCTCCCAGTTCCTTTTGTTTTTGATCCAGATAGTTCAGATAGTCCGTATCCTGCTTGTAGGCTGCAAATTTCTGCAAAACAGCCAATGCATAATAAAACTGCAGAGCCACAAAGGTGGATTCTCCCTCTGCCCCAAGGCGGAGACAGTCATTCCAGTCTGCATAGAGGCCGGCAGGCATCTGATGGGGCCCCAGGCGCTCAAAAGAGAATTGGACGGCCCGTTTCAGATGGCAGTAAACGCTGTCTGTTTCTTGATCTGCGTAAGGGATCTCTTCCTCAAGAAATCCGAGATTTCCGGTTTCTGCAATATATTTATAAACAGTGGGGAACAGCCACAGGGCGTCGTCTGCCCGGTATGCCGGGTGCCCGGTTTCCTGACGGTAGGAGGCGTCGTCTGGGGTGTCCTCATGGCCCGGATTATGGGTGAATTTCACCAGGGGCAGTCCGCCGCCATTGCTGGTCTGAGCAGAGAGCATAAACCGGATTTTTTCTGCAGCCGCATCCGGCGCCAGGTGGATGATTCCCTGGATATCCTGTACCGTGTCCCGGTACCCATAGCCGTTGCGCAGCCCACAGTAGATAAAAGACGCCGCTCTGGACCAGAGGAAGGTCATAAAACAGTTGTAGGCGTTCCAAGTATTAATCATGGCGTCAAATTCCGGGCTTGGCGTAGTTACTTTCAGGTGATCCAGTTTTTCCTGCCAGCAGTTTTTCAGCTCTGCCAGCTCTTGTTTCACGACTGTTTCGGGATCTGCATAGCCGGCAATGATGTCTGAAGCCTCCTGGGAGTATTTTTCACCAAGAAGAAATGCGATTGTTTTTGTTTCTTCCGGCGCAAGGGTGACGGTGCAGGAGAGGGCGCCGCAGGAATTTTCATTGTAGCTTAATACATTTCCAAGGCTGCCGGAGGTTACGCCCTGAGGATTGCCGTAGCCGCGGTATGTTCCAAGAAAATGCTCTTTATCTCCGCAGTAAGAGGAAACCTCTGCGCCTGCCAGGCCGAAAAAGCGTTCTGTCACGTTTTTTTCATCAATCTGTTCTTCTTTTGCCAGTGCGTCCAGGTTACCGTGGATTTGCTGCATA
This sequence comes from Petralouisia muris, assembly GCF_004793545.1. Lineage (GTDB taxonomy): Bacteria > Bacillota > Clostridia > Lachnospirales > Lachnospiraceae > Petralouisia > Petralouisia muris. Next base: position 11,488 of record NZ_SRYA01000025.1, read on the forward strand.
ATCCGGTTCTCCTGAAACAAAGTGCGGCCGATGAACAGGGAATACTGCAGGTTTACCTGATCCTGTTCGTAATTGCTGTGATTGGTGAATTCAGCGTATCCGGTCAGGGTAAGTTCCCGGGGCCTGCCGGAATGATTGGTCAGGGTAAGAGCCCATACTTCGTAAGATTTTTCCAGGGGGACATAGTAGGAGGCTTTGGATGCAATGCCGTCATAGGAAGCTTCCATTTGAGTATAACCTAATCCGTGACGGCAGGTGCTTTTATAATTGTTTAAGTCTTTTCCCACAGGCTGCCAGGAAGCAGACCAGTAATCCTTGGAATCGTTGTCCCGCAGGTAGAGATATCGTCCCGGCTGGTCAAAGCTGTTGAAAATATAGCGCAGAATCCGTCCGTTTGCCCCTGATTTGGCAAAGCTGTATCCCCCTGCATTGTTGGAAATAATTGCGCCGTAAGCTGGAGAGCCCAAATAATTGACCCATGGCGCCGGGGTGTCCGGCCGTTCAATAACATATTCTCTGTGTTCGTTGTCAAAATAACCATATTTCATGTGATTGTGTTTATCCTTTCCTGTTTCGTCAAATGATTTCCACTGTAATACAGTGGGTTTCTTCCGGCAGCGCTGCAATCATGCTCCGGGGAAGAAGAGCAAAGGAATCCTCGCAGACGCTCAGTTCTTCCTGTCCGCAGAACGCGGAACCAATGGTGTATGCGCCGAAATCTTTGCCGTTTTTATTCTCATATGTAATAAAAAAGCGTTTTCCTGCAAAGGGTACGGTGATGGAAGCTTTGCCGTTGGCGTCAAACTGTTCTGCCAGAAGCTTTGGATATAAAATCAAATCCCCGGCTTCTCCCCGAACGCCGAACGCCTCTGTAATCATTGTCATCATATACCAGCTTGCCGCGCCCGTTAAGTAGTGGTACATGCCCCGGCCATCGGCGCGGAAATATTCTGGGACGCCTGGGAAAATGCGGCTGGTTTCAAAATTTAAGGCCGCGTCTGCCAATGCCTTTAAGGCTTTCCATCCTTCTTTTACGAAGCCCCGGCGGTACAGGGCGTTTGCATACATCACAGCCATATGGGAAAAGACAGAGCCGTTTTCTTTTTCGCCGTAGGCAAATCCGAACATGCGCCCCATATCAAGCTTCAGCTCATGGAAATCTGTGTTCAGCCGATAGCCGCCAATTTCCTTCCGGTAGAGGTAGCGGTCTGCGCTTTTTACGATTTTACGGATATGTGCTTCTTCCGCTACGCCGCTCATAATAGCGAAAACCTGACCGGTCAGCATCATGCGGACGCCGCTGGGAAAGAACCCTTCTGCTTGCTGGCCCTGGTTGTCATAATAACTGTTGAACCAGCCTTCTTCCTCTGGCCCTTCCAGCCATTCCTGGCTTCTTAAATGATCCATTAGCCAGGTTGCTTTCTGGGTCAGGTTGACTGCAAGGACGGAAAGGGAGAAGCTGGCCCGTTTTCCGCTGATATTGTGCCTGCACTGGGAAGCATAGTCTGCCAGAATTTCCTGTTTTTTGCTGACATCGCCGTAAATCTCAGGATCACTGCAGAGCAGAACCTCAATTTCCTCCAGAAGCTCTGCCGTATGCTCCATGGAACTGTGATCCAGCAGGTGGATCAGAGAGGCAAGCTCCAGAAGGTTGCCGGCGTAGGCGCAGGTAAAGGCAACGCTTTCTCCTTTTTCAGAGGCCATATCCAATGCGTCGTTCCAGTCTGCATCCCGCAGCCGGTATATATTATGGCTTCCCACCTCATAGAAAGCGGCAAGCTGCTGGATCAGAAGGTGTTCTAAGACGCTTCCGACGTAAACCTGGTTTTCTGCTGTAAGCTGCTGATTGCCATATTCCGTATTCCAGAGTTCATCCAGGGCTGTGCCCCGCAGAACCTGGGCGTCCTTAAAATAAGGAACCTGCTGATTGAGGATTTGGATATCTCCGGTTTGCTGGATGTACAGTTTTGTAGTCATCAGCGGCCAGAGGGCGTGATCCATCCATACCCGGGTGATGCCGTTGCGGTCTGCCAGAAAATTGCCGTCCCCGCTTCCGATAATGGTGGCGTTTGTTCCGTCTATGCGGACGCCTCCGTAATTTTTGACAATCATCTGCCGGACGCTTTCAGGCTCCAGCAAAAGCAGAGAAAGGCAGTCCTGCCATAAATCCCGCCATCCCCGGCCTCCCCGGCCGTAATCATGGTGGGGAAGGAAGGAGCAGCCAAAGAGCCGCCGCAGGAAGGGCTGAAAGCTGACCCATTTCATCAGGCAGTCAAAATCTTTGTCTTTGGTATGAAAACCAACGTCCGCCTTTTTCTGCCAGTAGGCTTTTGTTTCCTCCAATGCTTTTGTTACCTTAGCGGGGGTGTTGTAAGCTTGGAAGATACGGGAAATGTTTTCCTTATTGTCTTCTGCCTCTGTCCCAAGGAGCAGAATATATTCGGCTTGTTCGCCGGGGGCGAGCGTGACGGTTTCAAACCGAAAAGCGCCCATGGCTTCCGTTCCTCCGCCTTCCCATGGGGCAGGGTATCCCGGGTATTCCTCATGGACAGCCCGGGGATGGGTAAAGGAGCCGCCTTCTCCGATAAAATCTTCTACTGTGGGATAGAAGCGTTCCGGGGCCTGGCCGCTGCCGTTTACGCCCATGGCATAATAAATCCGGCTGCCTGGCCGATGGCCTTTTTCATCAAAAGACATAGCAGGGCAGACGAAAATCCCTTGTTCTTTTACAAAGATGCGGTGGAGCATGGAAGTTACATTTCTGTGATCCCGGATGTTGTCTGCGCTGCGTCCATAGATTGGGATGGCGGCGTATGAGGTCAGCGTTCGGGTTCTGTCTGACTGGTTTTGGATGGAAATGTGCATAATTTCCACATTGCTGTCCTTGGGAATAAAAATAGTGACGGCAGAAGCAAGCTGCATGGATTTGGAGACGCGTTCTGTTTTCTGCCACATAAACCCTGCGGTCAGCAGGCTTTCTTCCTGCCGGGGAGTAAATTTTGCCCCTTCCTGCCCATCGGAAACTCCGGTGGCGGAGAAAATATCTGTTTTGTCTGCCACGCACCAAAAGTTTCGGGAGGAACGGTTATTATGGAGGTTTTCAGAGCTGACCGGTTCTAACAGGAAGGTTTCCTGATCCATTTTGGCGTCGCCGCCCAGGTTTGGCGTTACTGAACTTTTTAAGCCGGCCTCGGAAGCAAGGGGAAAGTACAGGTAACTTGTATTTTCCGGCTGCCTGAGGGTGAAGCTGCCATGTTCATCTGTGAATTTTATATGTTTCAAGTCGGGTTCTCCTTTCATTAATTTTCTAATATAGCAGAATTATCATATAAGAAATTTCCTTTGTAGAAAATCAGATCTATGAGAAAAATATCAGAATCATGACCTAAAATTAATCCCGGAAAGCTTCCCGGCGTCAGGTGGCGGCTGTTTGGAAAAAGCGTCATGAATTTGATATTTTGTTAAAATCCATAATATATCCGCCGGAAAATATGCGATATAATTTTGCCACAACATAAATGTGAGGCAGACGCCCCACGGGAAAAAGGAGGATTTATCCAATGAAAAAGAGAGCAGTTAGTATTCTTTTGGCTGCAGCTTTGACGGCAGGCGCGCTGGCAGGCTGCGGAACGTCATCCAAGACAGATTCTGACAACAAAGAGGTCGGCACACCTGCGGAAGGCGATTCTGAAGAAGGCAAGGTAATTAATATCTATAGCTGGAATGAAGAATTCCGTCAGCGTGTGGAGGCAGTTTATCCGGAGGTAAAGGAAACCTCCAAGGACGGAACCGTGACTACCTTGAATGACGGGACGGAAATCCATTGGACCATCAACCCCAATCAGGACGGCGTATACCAGCAGAAGCTGGATGAAGCTTTAATGAACCAGGCGGATGCGGCAGCGGATGATAAAGTTGATATCTTTCTCTCAGAAACAGATTATGTGAATAAGTACACAGATGCAGAAGCAGACGCAGTATGCCCCTTACGGATTTGGGGATTGATCCGGAGAAGGATCTGGCAGACCAGTACAGCTTTACCAAGGTGACGGCTTCCGACGCAAACGGCGTTCAGAGGGGTTCTACCTGGCAGTGCTGCCCGGGACTTTTAGTATACCGCAGGGATATTGCCAAGGATGTATTCGGCACAGATGATCCGGAAGAAGTGGGAAAAAAGGTGAAGGATTGGGATACTATGAAGGCAACGGCGGAAGAATTGAAAGCTAAGGGATATTTTACATTTTCCTCTTATGCAGATACCTTCCGGCTTTATGGCAACAGCATTGCCCAGTCCTGGGTCAGCCCTGGAGAAACGGTAATTAAGGTAGACCAGAAGATTATGGACTGGGTTGAAGATTCCAAGGAATGGCTGGATGCAGGTTATCTGGATAAAAACGTAAAGGGCCAGTGGAACGATGACTGGAACAAGGCCATGAGTTCATCCTCCAAGGTATTTGCGTTCCTGTTCCCGGCATGGGGCATCGACTTTACTTTGAAACCCAACTGGGACGGCGGGGACGGCGCATGGGCGGTTACCAATCCTCCTCAGGAATATAACTGGGGCGGCTCCTATGTTCATGCATGCACCGGAACAGATAATCCGAAACATGTGAAAGACATTATTCTTGCGGTAACTGCAGATCAGGAGAACCTGTTAAAGATTTCCAAGGAGTATGCAGACTTTACCAACACCCAGACTGGCATGCAGCAGGCGGCAAAAGATGATAAAGGATTTTCCTCTGAGTTCCTGGGCGGCCAGAATGCATTTAAATATTTTGCGCCAGTGGCAGAAAATATTGTGATCGCGCCTCTTTCTGCGTATGATCAGGGATGTGTGGAATTAATCCAGAACTCCTTCAATGATTATCTGCAGGGACAGGTTGATTTTGAAAAAGCAAAATCCAACTTTGAGACGGCAGTTCGGGAGCGCTATCCAGATATTACTGAGATTCAGTGGCCGGAATAAAGCACGGGATGCTTTACATAAAAATTTTGCCCTTTATCCGGTAAAAGGCTTTGGCCAGAACCCAGAGCGCGATTTTGGATGAGGTGCAGACATGGGCGCTGCCGCATGTTATACCCAAGAGCATAGTTATTTGTCAAATCATTTGCTCACGGGCGTCAATGCGGCAGCGCAATACAGAGAAAGGGGACGGCAGTTTATGGAAACGAAGCATAAAAAGATAGATTATTCGAAATGGGGATATCTGTTTATCCTTCCATTTTTTGTCAGTTTTTTCATATTTTCTTTTATTCCGCTGTTAGACACCATACGATACAGCTTTTATGAGTATTACCGTTCAGGGATTAAAGAGGTGGGACCGAATTTTGTCGGTTTGGAAAATTATATCAGCCTGCTGGGGTCGGATATGCTGAAATATGCAGGAAATACTATGATTCTGTGGATTATTGGGTTTATTCCTCAGATTGTAATTGCGCTGCTTCTTGCGGAGTGGTTTGTGGACGCCCGGCTGAAAATTCATGGAACCCAGTTTTTTAAAGTGGTGATTTATCTGCCCAACCTGATTATGGCTTCTGCATTTGCAATGCTGTTTTTCACCATGTTTTCCACCAATGGGCCCATCAACTCCATTTTATCGTCTTTGGGGTGGATCAGCCATCCCATTGATTTCCTGGGATCTGTGGCGGGAACCCGGTCTCTGGTAGGGCTTATGAATTTCCTGATGTGGTTTGGAAATTCCACGATTATGCTGATGGCTGCCATTATGGGAATCAGCCCGGACATTTTCGAGGCGGCTGATTTGGACGGCTGCAACAGCGTACAGCGGTTCTTCTATATCACGCTTCCCCAGATAAGGCCAATTCTGGCTTATACGCTGATTACTTCCATTATCGGCGGTTTGCAGATGTTTGATGTGCCGCAGATTCTGACCAACGGGCAGGGGACGCCGGACCGTACCTCTATGACGCTGATTATGTTCTTAAACAGCCATTTAAAGAGCAAGAATTATGGTATGTCAGGAGCGTTGTCTGTGTATCTGTTTGTGGTCAGCGGTATTTTATGTTTTGTGGTCTATCGGATGACAAACAATGACGATCCGGACGGTTCAAAGGCGGCAGCGAAAAAAGCAAAGAAACAAAGGAGGGGATAAGCGTATGAAAACAAAAGGACAGAACCATCCCAGAAGTATTATTGCACATATTGTACTGATTTTCCTGTCGTTTATGTGCCTGTTTTTCTTCTATATCCTGTTTATCAACGCCACAAGGTCGCATGCAGATTTGCAGAAAGGGTTTTCGGCGCTGCCGGGAAATTATTTTCTGGAAAACCTGAAAAATGTTGCAAATGACGGAACATTTCCCATGATTCGGGGAATTTTAAACAGCTTAATTGTCTCCGGCTGCTCAGCGGCTATCTGCACTTATTTTTCGGCATTGACAGCGTATGGTTTGTATGCGTATAATTTTAAATTAAAGAAAGCAGCATTTACATTTATTATGGCTATCCTTGTAATGCCTACCCAGGTGACGGCAATGGGATTCCTGCGGTTGATTACCAATATGGGAATGTATGACTCCCTGCTTCCGCTGATTATTCCCTCTATTGCGTCTCCGGCTGTCTTTTATTTTATGCACAGCTACCTGCAGTCCTCCCTTCCGCTGTCATTGGTGGAAGCGGCGAGAATTGACGGTTCCGGGGAATTCAGGACCTTTAACCAGATCGTAATCCCGATCATGAAGCCGGCCATTGCGGTGCAGGCAATCTTTACCTTTGTGGGCTCCTGGAATAATTATTTTGTTCCTGCTCTGGTGATTCAGTCAAAGGATAAGATGACAGTGCCAATTTTAATTGCAACCCTCCGCGGGGCGGATTACATGAATTTTGACATGGGGAAAATATACATGATGATTCTGGTGGCAATTGTGCCTATTATCCTGGTATACCTGTTCCTGTCTAAATATATTATTGCAGGCGTGACCCTTGGGGGCGTCAAGGAATAGATGGAGGAAATTATGGCAGTATTCAAACAGGATCACAGCGGCACATTGGAGAAAAATCCTTCTCAACGGGAACTTCGGCACGCCAGGCTGGCCAGGGAACTGGCGGCGGAAGGGATGGTCCTTCTGAAAAATGAAGGGATTCTTCCCCTTTCGGCGTCTGCGCCCATAGCTTTGTTTGGCGGTGGCGCAGTTAAGACGGTGAAGGGCGGAACAGGCTCCGGAGATGTCAACAACCGGGAAAGCATTTCCATTTACCAGGGAGTGAAAAAGGCAGGAGTTTCCATTACCAGTGAAAACTGGCTGTCCGGTTATGAGGAATGTTATGAAAGGGCTAGGAACGCCTGGAAGGAAAAGGTTCTTGCGGACGCCGGGAAGATGGAAAATCCCTTTGACGCCTATGCGATGAATCCTTTTTCTCTGCCAGAAGGTCCAGCTATTACGGAAGAGGATGTGAAAGGGGCGTCTGCGGTTTTGTATGTTATCAGCCGCATTTCCGGCGAGGGCAAAGACCGCAGCAGAGAAGAGGGAGATTATTATTTAAGCAAACGGGAGCGGGAGGATCTTCTGTTTTTGAACCGCCAGAAGATTCCCATTGTGCTTATTCTGAATGTGGGCGCGCCGGTGGAACTGACGGATATCCTGCAGGATGCGGAGAATATCAAAGGGATTTTGCATATTTCTCTGCCAGGGCAGGAGGGCGGACATGCGGCGGCGGATGTTCTGTTTGGCGCATCAGCGCCTGGGGGAAGGCTTACTTCCACTTGGGCAAAGCGTTATGAGGATTACCCTTCTGCGGAAGCCTTTGGAGCCTTGAACGGGAATCTGGAGACAGAGGAATACCGGGAGGGCGTTTATGTGGGATACCGGTATTTTGGAAGCTTTGGAGTGCAGCCGCTGTTTCCCTTCGGTTATGGACTTTCTTATACGGAATTTACCGTTGGTTTTGACAGATTAGAGGTAACGGAGACGGGAGCAGAGGTTACAGTTACTGTAAAAAATATCGGGGAAACCTGCGCTGGCAGGGAGGTAGTGCAGCTCTATGTGACGCTGCCCCAAAAGGAATCCGGGGAAGAGGAGCCGCCGTTTGGTATGTTCCGTCTTCTGGGGAGAGAATACTGCCGTCTGGCTGGGTTTGCCAAAACCGGACTGCTGCAGCCGGGAGAAATACAGCAGCTTACCATTGCAATCGATCAGAAGCAGCTGGCAGGATTCTCGGAAGAGACACAGGCATGGATGATCGAAGAGGGCTCTTATGGACTGTGGATTGGAAAGCATGCAGAATCTCTCCAGCCGGCTGCTGTCCTTACTGTGCAGGAGACTGTTGTGCTGGAGCGGACGGAAGCGATATGTCCCAAGCAGACGCAATTTGAGGAATTTGCCGAACCCAAAGAGGCAAAGGAGAAGGCGAAACAGTGGATGCAGACGGTAAAAGAGCAGAATGTGCCGGAATTTCTTTTCCGGCCGCAGACAGGGCCGGACAGAGCGTCCAGGGTTCCAAAAGAAAATGGAACAGCCGGCAATCTGGCAGAGGAGCTGCCTGTTTCGGAATTGATTCCTCTTTTGTATGGAAATATTACAAAAGGCGCCAGCACTCTTGGTTCGGCGGGAATCCGGGTGCCGGGCTCAGCAGGAGAGACTACGGAGGCGTTAGAGCATAAGTATGGCATACGTTCCCTGATTATGGCGGACGGTCCGGCGGGGCTGCGCCTGCGCCAGAGTTACCAGGTGGACAGGAGTTCGGATTCCGTGTATGGAGTGGGCGTCCTTGGCTCTTTGGAAAATGGTTTTCTGGAGGAAATGGAATGGCATGAGGACGCAGACACTTATTATCAGTACTGCACCGCATTTCCGGTGGGAACGGCGCTGGCCCAGACCTGGGATACTGATTTGATGAAGATGTTCGGCAGGGCAATCGCCGTGGAAATGGAAGAATTTTATGTGGATCTGTGGCTTGCGCCCGGGATGAATATTCAACGGAATCCTCTGTGCGGCCGGAATTTTGAATACTATTCCGAAGATCCGTTCCTGTCAGGGAAGATGGCGGCGGCTGTAGTTTCCAGTGTGCAGGCGGACGGAAAATGCGGCGTTACGGTGAAGCATTTTGCCTGCAATAACCAGGAGGATAACCGGATGGGGGTAAGCGCATGTGTTTCCCAGCGAGCCTTAAGGGAAATATATCTCCGTGGATTTGAGATAGCGGTGAAGGAAAGCGCGCCCCTTGCCGTAATGTCTTCCTATAATCGAATCAATGGAGTCTATGCAGCGAATTTGGGTGATATTTGTACAAAGGCGCTGCGGGAAGAATGGGGATTTGAAGGAGTGGTGATGTCGGACTGGAACACGACGGTTCCAGAGGACGGGAGCGTTCCCTGGAAATGCGCTGCTGCCGGAAATGATATTATTATGCCGGGAAACCCAGAGGATGATGCAAATATCCGGCAGGCCTATGAACGGGGAGAGCTTTCGGAAGAAGCGATCCGCGCCTGTGCGGGAAGGGTGATTGCTCTGGTGAAGAAATTGGGATAAAGAATATTCGGCTGGAATGCATGCAGATTTGTTTGCATTCCGGCCGAATTTTTGTCTTTTGAATCAGCGGCTTCTGATATATAGCCCTTGCAGGTGTAGTATCATGATACATAGTTTTTCTTACACAAAGTTCCTTTACGGACAGAGTCTTTTGTGATAAACTGTGGTAAGAACGGTGAAACGGGCAGAAATCAGTTTCGATACAGAATGGAATTCCATCAGTGGAGAAAGGCGAAGGCCGGATAATGAACTTTACAGAATTTATCAGAAAGACAGATAAAATAGCAGAGAGTATGCCGCCGGAGAATCTGGCGGCATTTCTGCATGATTACGCACGCAGCGTTCCAGAGTGCAAAAGGGAGGAGTTTCTGGAACGCTTACTTTCTTTTTCAGATAAAAGTGTGGATTGGAATAATGCTGGCAGGCTCAGGCGATCTGGAGGATAACAGGCCAGGGAGTTATAAAAGCAGCAAAACGTATTACTCCTTGCTGTTTTTGTATCTGTATAAGGGAGAGAGCCTTCCGGTGGGCTTAAGCAGAATGTGCAAAAATTCCATGGGTGCGGTACAGTTTGACAAAGAAACATACTTAAGGGGAATGCGCGGCCTTCGTTGCGGCTTTGGGGGAAGTGAAGGAGTCCTGCGGCGAGCCGGGCGCAAAAGACAGAATTATGGAGGAATACCGCAGCAGATATGCAAATGATGCAAGGATTCAGCTTTCATTGTCATTTCTTAGCTAGGTGAGAAAGGAAAAGATATGGGAATTTATTTGAATTCAGGAAATGAAAAATTATTTAAATCTGTTCATTCCAAAGTATATGTGGATAAGACAGGTTTACTTCAATTTACCAATAAAAAGTTAAATACGGATCAGCAGTATCTTTGTATCAGCCGTCCCCGCCGTTTCGGCAAGTCTATGGCCGCAAATATGCTGACGGCTTATTACAGCAGGGGCTGTGATTCAAAGGAACTTTTTGCAGGGCTGGAAACCTTTGAGGCTTTGCGGATGTATATTGACATGAATTTTGAAGGGTTGAAGGATGATGTGCTGACCTTGCTGATTCATCTTGGATATCTGGGATATGATTTTGACAACAAACATAATGATGAAAATGCTTTGCGCTATACCATTTCCCTTGCCCTTTATGCGGCGTGGAATTTTTATCATATACATCGGGAATTTCCCGGGGGAAAAGGGTTTGCGGATCTGGTATTTCTGCCCAGAAGAAAATTTCCGGATAAGCCTGCGCTGGTGGTGGAACTGAAATGGAATCAAACGGCAGAGGGCGCCCTGGCTCATATCAAAAGAAAAGAGTATTGCAGCAGTTTGTCAGAGTATCATGGAAATCTGCTTTTGGTGGGCATTAATTATGACAAAGGCACCAGGAAGCATACCTGCAGAATAGAGGAGTTTGTGAAGTAAATGGAATTTGATATTTTACAGCAGCTAAATGAAGAGCAGCGGGCAGCCGTCGCCTGCACGGAAGGATATGTCCGGGTGATTGCAGGAGCGGGAAGCGGCAAAACCAAAGCGCTGGCCCACCGTTATGCCTATCTGGTGCAGGAACTTGGAATATCCACGGCCAATATTCTGTGCGTGACTTTTACCAATAAAGCTGCCAATGAGATGAAAACAAGGATTCGCTCTATGATAGGAGACAGCGACACAGGGCTGGTGGCCACCTTTCACGGATTCTGCGTCCGGCTGCTGAGAGAGGATATTCATACCATGCAGTATCCTGAGCACTTTATGATACTGGATTCGGAGGATGCGGATACTGTTTTGAAAAATGTCTATCAGGAAAATAAAATTGATTCCAGGGCTTATACCCTTACTATGGCAAAGGATATGATAAGCTTCCGGAAGCACCGGGAAGATTATCTGTCCTGGTTTTTGGAAATGGATTTGGAAAAGCTGCGGGAAAAATACCTGAATTCTCCTAATCCTCGAGAACAGATTTTTTATGGGTATTTGTATGAGCAAAGGAAAGTGTTTGGGCTGGATTATGATGACCTGATTCTCTCTGCTCTTTATATCCTGAAAAATTTTGAGGAAAAGAGGCATAAGTGGCAGGAAAAACTGGAATATATTATGGTAGATGAGTTTCAGGATGTCAGCGCGGCCCAGTACGAGCTGGCGGATCTTTTAAGCGGATACCACAAGAATCTTTTTATTGTAGGAGACCCGGATCAGACCATCTATTCCTGGCGGGGCGCAGACGTGCATTATATTCTGAACTTTGATAAACATCACCCGGATACGCAGACCATTGTGATGGACAGAAATTATCGTTCTTCCCCGGAGATTTTAGATGTATCCAATTCTCTGATTGCCAAGAACCGGCTGCGGGTGGAGAAAAGTTTAAAACCAATCCGTCAGGCAGGGAGGAAGGCGTTATACAACCATGCCCGGACGGTAAAGGAAGAGGCGGAATGGATTGCCGGGAAAATAAAAGAACTGCGGGAAGAGGGAGCGGGATTTTCAGATATTGCCATTCTCTACCGGGCGCATTTTGTGTCCAGAAGCCTGGAAGAAATTTTTGTAAAACAGCAGATTCCCTATGTGCTCTACAGCGGCATAGAGTTTTACAGGCGCAGGGAAGTGAAGGATATTTTAAGTTACCTGCGGATGGTTGCTGCCGGGGATGACATGTCTTTTTTGCGTGTGGTAAATGTGCCAAGAAGAAATATCGGAAATAAGCGGTTGGATCTGCTGAAAGAATACGCCGGGGCGAAGGGCTGTTCTTTGTACGATGCGCTGAAGGAAAATTTACAGCAGGATTTGATTGCCAGAAGCAAGGCAAGTGAATTTGTGGATTTAATTGAGAAATATCGGGGAATCTATAAAGAATTGAAGATTACAGACTTGCTGACAGGGATATTGAATGACAGCGGCTATGAAAGCATGCTTCGCCAAAGCGGGGAAGAGGAACGGCTGGATAATCTGGCGGAACTGAAGCAGTCTGTTTACAATTATGAAAAAGAAACAGGGGAGGAAACTCTTCTGGAAGATTATCTGCAGCGGATTGCGCTGTTTTCGAATATGGATAAGAAAGAACGGAAAGACAGTGTGAAAATGATGACGGTTCATACTGCAAAGGGCCTGGAATTTCCCTATGTATTTGTGTGCGGGCTGAATGAAGGAATTTTTCCAGGAAAGCGCGTGGACACAGAAGAGGGGCTGGAGGAAGAGCGCAGGCTTGCTTATGTGGCTTATACCAGGGCCGGAATTGGGCTTTTTTTAAGTGATGCGGAGGGAATGAATTATGATGGTTCCTTTCGTTTTCCTTCCAGATTTATATTTAATATCGGGCGGGAATATCTTAATTATGTCAGGGAACTGGAGCCTGGCCTTGCAACGAATGCGAGGCATTATATTTCTGCCAGTGAACGGAAACTGAATCTGTCGGCGGCAGGATTTTCGCCGGGGGATCAGGTAAGGCATAAGGCATTCGGCCTGGGGAAAATATTAGAAGTGAAAAAGGAAAAGGGCTGCTATGTGATACAGTTTGAGAAGTTGGAAACAGCCCGGAATATCAGTTTTCATGCACCGCTGGAAGGGGAAAGATAGGAGGAAAATATGTTGATTCTACAACAAATGCTGGTGTTGTTTTTGATTATGGTGGCCGGATTTTTTGCGGAGCAGAAAAAGATTCTGGATGAGGATGCCTGTAAAAAAATATCCTGGATTGTGGTAAACATTGCCAATCCTTCTATGATTTTGTCCAGCGTGTCCGGGGACAGCCGGATACAGCCGGAGGAACTGGCAGTTACCATTCTGATTGCCGTCTGCATGTTCGGATGTTTAATTGCCCTTGCAGCAGTTCTTCCAATGGCATTGAGAGCGGACAAGTCCCAATATGGAGTGTATCGGGTAATGACAGTATTTTCCAATATCGGATTTATGGGTTTTCCTATTTTATCTGCACTGTACGGGAAAGAATCCTTGCTTTATGCAGCATTGTTTGTGCTGATTTATAATGTACTGATTTATACCTATGGGATTCTGTGCCTGAATCGCAATTCTCAGGGAAGTTTCGGACAGGCTAAGATTTCAGACAGTTTAAAGCAAATCGGGAATGTAGGCGTATTGTCAGCCGTTGGGGCATTGATTCTGTATTTTGGAAATATCAGCCTGCCGGCTGTGCTCTCCCAGGCGTTTGAGATGTTTGCAGACCTGACTGCTCCTTTGAGCATGATGGTAATAGGCGCTTCCTTTGGGCAGATGTCTATAAAAGATATGGCAATGGATGTGCGGCTTTTGGTATTTTCGGCAGTGAAGCTGCTGGCTGTTCCCGTGGGCGGCATGTGGGTTCTTTCCCGGTTTGTGGAAAACCCCATTTTGTTGGGAGTCTGTTTGGTGATGCTGGCAACCCCTGTGGGAAGTCTGACGGCCATGCTTGCGAAGCAGTATGACTGTGACAGCGAGCTGGCCTCCAGGGGCGTGGCGCTGACGACTTTGCTGTCAGTGGCGGCAATTCCGGCAGTGGCGGCAATTTGCAGGGGGATGGGGATTGCTGTTTAGGCGGCAGGCAATTCCCCTTGAAATCTCTCTGCTTTGATAGTATACTTAGGGCAGAAACTGCATCATGTCAATAATGTGGATAAATCTGTCATTATGACGGTGGCAGGAGCGGCCAATTATAAAAAAGATTTTCATGCGTTAGAGAAGGAAGGAGGGGCTGGTATGTGGACAGGGTTTGAATTCGGCCTTTCGGAACATGATATTATAGAGAAACTGCAAAGTAAATTGAATATCTCCCTGCAAAAGGCACAGGAGTATTTGAATATGTTCGGACAGCAGTTTATGCAGCCGAAGGAACGTCCATGAAACGGATTTCCCTGGAAGAACTGTTCAGGCGGCATCCTGCGGATTCCTATCAGCAGCAGTACGCCCGAATTATGGATTTGCTGGAACAGGGCAGGCTGAAGCCGGTGAAAAAGGCAGGGACAAACGGAAAAAAGCCTGCCTTATTTCTTGCTTACTGGCAGGTCGAAGAACAGGTTTCTTCTTATCAGGAGCTGGAAGAAGAATTAAAATATCATTTGGAGCCGCTGATTTCCATTGAGTATTATCTCTCTCATCTGCAGGCTTACCAGGCAGACAGGCCATGGGTTCTGATGCTGAACCGTTATCTGAAAGAGAACCGCTTCTTGTTGGAACAGCCTGAATCCTGCAATGAACGCAGCTTTGAAATCTTCGGCCGTGAGAAATTTCTTGCCAGGGAACAGGGCAGGAAAATCCTGAAACGGTGCAGAATCGAGCCGGATTTTTTGAATCTGTACGAGACGGCGGAGCCTTTTGCTTACTACACGCACACCAGGGAAACCCCTCAGAATATGCTGATTCTGGAAAATAAAGACACTTTTTTCAGTATGCGAAGGTTTCTGCTGGAAGGAAATTCCTGGGTGCTGGGCGAGAAAATCGGAACGCTGATTTACGGCGGCGGAAAACGGATTGTCAAATCCTTTCAAGATTTTGAATTTTCTGCAGAGCCTTATATGCAAGCAGAAGGAAATAAAATCTATTATTTCGGTGATTTGGATTATGAGGGAATTGGGATTTATGAGAGTCTTGCCGGACAGCGCAGGATTTGCAAAAGACCGGTTCCCTTTCCGGCGGCTTATGAGAAAATGCTGGAGAAAGCGGCAAAGACGGCTGCCCTGCCGGATACGAAAGAGCGCCAGAACCAGAATCTGAAAGGTGATTTTTTTGCGTATTTTTCGGAAGATACGGTGGCGCGGATGAGAGAAATTCTGGAGCGGGGCAAGTATATTCCCCAGGAGATTTTAAATCGAAAGGATTTTAAGTGACAGTTCAGATCATTTCGCTGCGGCGAAAAAATTACAGGAAAGTACCTAATACATAGAGGAGCACACATGCAGTACGAATTTTTAAAGCATTTCCCCAGACGGATGAAAAACGTTGGCTTATATGCCGTTCTGGTTCAAAACAGCCTCCAGAAAGCCACCTGGAAAAAATACGAATTTCAGACTATGGACGAGCAGTTTAATATGATTTTTGCAGTGCTTTTGTATATTATGGAGCAGTCTTTGAAGGAAGAACACTGTACGATGGATGATATCGGCGCCTATATTGACACTGTCAATATGCAGTATTTCCAGAAAAACATGACCTTTGAGGATTGCCGCGCACTGGGGGATTTTATTGTAAATGTTATCCTTTCCAACGAAGGAAAGGTGATGTATTTTTCCGGGTTCAATTTTGAACAGAAATCTTACCAGCAGATTAATATCAGTTACGTGGCCAACCGGATTGTGTATAGCCAGCAGGATGTGAAACGCACTTCTTATTATCTTACCGATGACGGTTATAATCTTCTGTTATCCACGCTGGAAATTGAAAATAATATGAAGCTGACCATCCACGAAATGATTTTTCAGATGCATTTGGAGAAGCAGAGCTACGACAAAGCGGTGGATGAAATCAAGAATGTGTTTAATCTTCTGCGCATCCAGCTTCAGAAAATTCAGGAGGCCATGGGGAAAATCCGCCGGAATGCACTGAATTATTCGGTCAGGGATTATCAGGAAATTTTAAATGAAAACTTAGAAACCATCAGCGACACCAAACAGAAATTTCAGAATTACCGGGAACTGGTAAAGAGCCGGGCAAAAGAACTGGAGGAATCCAACATCAACGTGCGAAGGCTCACTGAGAAAGAGGAAGAGAAGCTGAATCATCTGAAAGAGATTGAACAGTATTTAAACCGGACCATAGATGAGCACCAGAAGATTTTAAACAGCCATTTTGATTTAAAATCATTATACGCCAAGGAGCTGGAGGCTTTGTCCCAGATGTCCTTTATCCAGCGGTTTCCTATGCGTGCGCAGCTGTATGACAGAGTTTTGGAGCAGCCGGAGGCTCTTGAGCGGCTGGAATATTTTCTGCGGCCCCTGTTTTGTCAGGAAATAGATAAAATCTATAATCTGAACAGAGCCTTTCAGCTGCAAAAGCCCCTGCGCACAAAGGCTGAGACAGATTCCGGAGAAATGCTGGATTTTGACGCAGGAGAGTGGGAACGGGAGCAGGAAGTGATCCGCCGGGAGAAGTTAAGGCGTTATGAGCAAAGTATTGCCTGGCTTCTGCGGCAGGCGTCGAAGCCGGGAGAGATTTCCCTGGAGGAAATCTCAGAGCAGGCGTCAGAAGAGGATTTGAAAGTGTTGATTCCCAATGTGGAAATATTTAAAGAAATTATGGTGGAACTGATACGGAATAAAGAGATAGATATTCCGGCTCTGAGGAAAGAACAGAGTGAATATATTCAGGAACAGTCCGGGGAGTTCCAGCTGAATCTGGTGCTGCTGCATCTAACCCAGAACTGCCGGGAATTCCTGGGAATCGTTAAGATTGAAACCTACCGGTTAGAAGACGGGAAGGTGGTTGTTTTTCCAGACGCTCCCGATGAGAGCGGAGAGAAGAAGACCATCCGGTGTTCCAATGTGCGGATTCGGGTGACCGAGGATTTAAGGAGGAAAACAGATGGCGTATGAGACAGAAGAAATCCGGCAGAGCCAGGAGATTTTCTATTATTTACTGGAGCATCATGAACTGCAGGAGGAAGAAGAGCAAACGCTGTACCGGGCTTATGCAGAGAGGGAAACGGTGCAAAGTCTGGTGAAATCCCAGGGGGAAATCGCCATGTGCAACATTGAGCGTTACGGCAATGTGATTTATCTGATTCCCAAAGAGGAAAATAATTTCCTGGGCTTTTCTAAACCCCAGTTGAAGGCAGTTCTGTGCAAATCCAATGGTACGGACAAAGATTATTACCTTTCTCAGTTTGTGATTCTGACCCTTTTGGTGGAATTTTTTGACGGACAGGGAAGCAGCAGTAAATCCAGGGAATATATGCGGGTAGGCGAATTACAGAACTGCATTTCCCAAAGGCTGAAGGAGGGGGTACAGAACCTTTCCGAGGAGGAAGAGGAGCAAAAGGGCATTGCTTTTTCCAATATGATGGAAGCCTATGAAGCCCTTCGTTCCGATGAAAAATCCACCCGGGCAAGAACCACTAAGGAGGGCTTTTTGTACCATATCCTGATGTTTTTGCAGAAACAGGGACTGATTGAATATGTGGAACAAGACGAGATGATAAAGACCACCAGGAAACTAGACAGTTTTATGGACTGGAACTTGCTGAACCAGAACAATTACCAGAGAATCCTGAAGGTATTGGGGGAAAACCATGAGTAAAATCAATGCAGTACGGCTGATTAATATCAATTACAACAATAACAATATCCGTGTCAGTGATGAAACCTTCCATTTCAATGGAGAAAGCACGCTGTTGTCTCTCAGGAACGGAGGCGGAAAATCCGTGCTGGTGCAGATGATGACGGCGCCTTTCGTCCACAAGCGTTACAGAGACGCCAAGGATCGTCCCTTTGAAAGCTATTTTACCACCGCTAAACCCTCTTTTATTCTGGTGGAGTGGGCTTTGGATCAGGGAGCAGGATATGTGATGACGGGAATGATGGTGCGCAAAAGCCAGGATGGCGAAGAGGGCAGCCTGGAAAATCTGGATATGGTGAACTTTATCAGCGAATACAAGGGCTCCTGCCTGCAGGATATTCATCGTTTGCCTGTGGTGGAAAAGGGAAAGCGGGAAATCATTCTGAAGAGCTTTGCCGCCTGCCGCCAGCTGTTTGACGGCTATAAAAGGGATCGTTCCGTGAATTTTTTCAGCTTCGATATGAATAACCATGCCCAGTCCAGGCAGTATTTTGACAAGCTTGCAGAGTACCAGATTAATTATAAGGAATGGGAGACTATTATTAAGAAGGTGAATCTGAAGGAATCGGGCTTATCCGACCTGTTTGCAGACTGCAGGGATGAAAAGGGATTAGTGGAAAAATGGTTTCTGGATGCGGTGGAAAATAAACTGAACAAAGAGAGGAACCGGATGAAGGAATTTCAGTCCATCCTGGAAAAATATGTAGGCCAGTACAAGGATAACCAGTCCAAGATCAAGCGGCGGGATACAATCCGCCTGTTCCAGGAAGAGGCAGAGCACATCGGGGATAAGAACCGAAGTTATCAGGAAAGCGGGCAGAACGTGGATGACCAGGAAAATCGGATCGCCTGCTTTCGGCAGGAACTTAAAGCACTGCATCAGGAGTTTGCTTTCAAAGAACAGGAGAACCGGCAGCAGACAGAACAGCTCCGCCAGGAAATGAAACGGCTGAATTACGAGAAATTGTCAAAAGAGTTTTATCATCTGGAAGAAGAAAAGAACTTCCATGTTAGCAATCGGGACATGATTGAACTGGAAAAGGAGGGCCTGGAACGGGAAGCGGAGAAGATAATGAATACCCTGAATCTGTTTCTCTGCGCAAGACAGCAGGAAGCGGTGGATGAGGAAAAAGCTGAATGGGAACTGGCCTGCCAGCAGCTTGCGGTAGCCAAAGAGAAAGATCAGGATTTAGAACCGGAACGAAACGGCATCGGCTCTTTTCTCTGCCGCCATTACCGAGCTGCACTGGAACATACCGGGGCTGAACTGAAGGAAAATCAGAACCAGAGAAAGGAAACCGCCGGACAGATTCAAAAGGAACAGGAGTTATTAAAAGAACTGGAGGAATCCCTGCGGAAAAACGCTTTGCAGGCCGGAGAATTAAAAAGCAGGATTGGAAGCTATGACAGAGCGGAGGAACAGTTCAATGCCCGCTATCAGGAACAGCTTCTGCGAAATATTCTGGGGGAATATGAACCGGGCAGCCTGGAAATCTTCGGGGAAGTCTGCCGTAAATCCAAAGAAGAAAAAATCCGGCTGCGATCCGCCCAAAACAGGGAACTGGAGCAGGCAAAGAAAAGGAAAAACAGCTTGGAGCGCAGCCAGTACCGCCAGAATGAGGAAAAGGCTTTTGCCTCCGCTGCAAAAGAACAGCAGGAAAAACAGCAGGAAATCTATGACCAGGAGTTGGCAAAGCGCAGGGATATTTTAAAGTATCTGGAACTGGAAGAAGCTGCATTGTTTGAAGAAGAAAAGATTTTCCAGACGGCAGACCGGAAGCTTTTGGAGATTGAGAGTCTGCGCCGGAATCTGGAAAAAGAGGAAAATGAACTGCAAAAAGAATATCAAAGGCTCACCGAGGGCAAGATTCTGGAGATTCCCCCGGAGCTGGTATCGGAATTTGAA
Organism: Petralouisia muris; assembly: GCF_004793545.1. Classification (GTDB taxonomy): domain Bacteria; phylum Bacillota; class Clostridia; order Lachnospirales; family Lachnospiraceae; genus Petralouisia; species Petralouisia muris. The sequence continues at coordinate 31,139 of NZ_SRYA01000025.1, forward strand.
AAAGCTGGCATCCACATTGTCTATGGAATGGAGTGGCTGAAAAAGAACGGCTATTCCAGGCAGAAGAACCGGGAGCTGGTAAGGAGCCATCCCTTTTTGCCCTATGCACTGATTTTATCTGAGGGAGAAGCGGAAAAATTATCCCGGCTTGGCAGCATTCCAACGGGATTTCCCATTCCCATTGTGCTCCGCAAAAGCTTAGAACAGCAGGGGAAAGAAAGAGAAGGAAACCTTTTGGCGTTTCCGGGGGTCCGGTTCTACCTGCGGTTTAACGAAAATCTTCTGGATGAGGAAAAGCTGCAGCAGCTTGCAGAGGAAAAAAAGCGGCAGATAGAGAAAAAGCAGGAAATGATAGAAATCCGGAGGAAAGAGTACCAGGATTATTTTGCATGGAAGGAACAGGTGAAAAACCAACAGGTCAATAAGGAAAATTACCAGGAGAATCAAAGGCGGCTTCAGGAACTGGAAGAGAACATCCTTAAGCTGGAAAAAGAAATTCGTCTGGCTTCCCAGGAACTTTCCGAACTGCAGGAAGAGATTTCCAGTTTGGAACAGGAAATCCGGAGTACAGAAAAACAGATAGAGATTCTGGAACAGAAGGAACGGGATTTTACAGAATTATGCAAAGCATATGAAGAATACCAGGAAAACCGCAGGCAGCAGGAAAAATGCCGGAAGGAAGAGCAGTATTTGACCGATAGACGGAAATTATCCAGGCTGAAAGAGGAAAAACTTCAGGAAAAACAGCAGAGTCTTTCTAACCGCCAGGCTGATTTAGAACGGGAACAGGAAAAACAGCAGGAACAGTTTGGCGTGTATCAGAGCTACGAGGGAGTCAGACTGGAGGAAGTGCCCGAAGAAATCCGAAGAGGACTGCCAGAGGATATCTCCGAATTAGAAGCCAGATACCGGGCAGTTACAGCCGCTGTTTCTAAGGAAATCCAGTCATTGGAGGAACATAAGCAGCGAAGCGGCAGACGTTACCAGAAGGCATGCGGGGAATTGACTCATTTGTCAGAAAAGTATCATGTGACCCGGGAGCAGTGGGCTAAAATCGCCTACAGCCGCAGAGAAGAGACGCATCAGGAAATTCAGCTGGAGGACCGCAGGAAGAAGCTTAAGATAAAAGAAGGGCTTTGGAATGAAGAAGATAAACAGGCGGCGCTGCTGGCGCAGCAGATGCAGGAGCGCATCAGGCGTATGTCAGAGGAATGCGGACAGGAAGGCCCTCTGACCAAGGGGGAAATCCGCAGCGAAGATTTTGAAGCCTGCAGGAATCAGCTGGACTTTCAGTGCAAAGAACTGGAAAAAACCGGGAAAATCCTGCAGAACCGTTTAGGCAGCTATAATGAGAGCCTGACCGCTCTTGCGGAATACAGTGAGCTGCCGGTGAGAGAGCCGGTGGAGTGGGAGGAAGATTTTGCAGAAATGGACGCCCAGGGGCTTCGGAATTTTAAAGGAATGCTGCTGCGTGATTATAACAAATACTGTGGAGATCAGCGGGAAGCCAGAGAACAGCTGGTATATGTGCTGAACAAGATTGTACGGATGGAGCAGTTTCAGGAAGATTTCTACCGGAAACCCATAGAGGCCATGCTGGAGCTGTCCGGGGATGCTCAACAGGTGCAGCGGCAGTTGGATACTACCATACAGTCTTACCAGAGCCTGATGGAGAAACTTGAAGTGGACATTTCCCTGGTGGAAAAGGAAAAGAATAAGATAGTAGAATTGTTGGAGGAGTACCTGCAGGAGGTTCACAGGAATCTTGGGAAAATTGACGATAATTCCACCATTGCCATACGGGAACGTCCAGTGAAAATGTTAAAAATTCAGCTTCCTTCCTGGGAGGAAAACGAGAGTCTCTACCATCTCAGGCTGGAAGATTTTATCGACGAACTGACGAAAAAGGGCATTGGAATATTTGAGAAAAACGAAAATGCCCAGGAATATTTTGGAATTCAGATGACCACAAGGAACCTGTATGAAACGGTGGTGGGAATTGGAAATGTGCAGATCCGCCTTTATAAAATTGAGGAGCAGCGGGAATATCCCATCACCTGGGCGGAGGTTGCCAGAAATTCCGGTGGGGAAGGCTTTTTGTCTGCCTTCGTCATACTCTCAAGCCTTTTGTATTTTATGCGCAAGGACGATTCGGACATTTTTGCGGATCGGAACGAGGGCAAGGTGCTTTTGATGGATAACCCCTTTGCGCAGACCAACGCTTCCCATTTGCTGAAGCCTCTGATGGATATGGCGAAAAAAACCAATACCCAGTTGATCTGCCTGACAGGTCTTGGCGGTGAATCCATATACAGCCGTTTTGATAATATCTATGTGCTGAACCTGGTGGCGGCCAGCATACGGCAGGGAATGCAGTATCTGAAGGGGGAGCATATGCGGGGGAGTGAGCCTGAGGAGATGAGCGTATCGCAGATTGAGGTGGTGCAGCAGGAATTAATGTTTTGACGAAGGAAAAAAAGTTCTGGTATTTTCTATAGAAGTGTGATATAATTTCAAAATGACTGTGAGTGAAAGCATCAGCTATATCATTATAGAAGATATAATATAGAAGATATTATAAGGATTACGACATATATTTAAGGAGGAAATAATAGGAATGAGCGTACAGGTAGAAAATTTGGAAAAGAATATGGCAAAACTTACCATAGAGGTTCCGGCAGAAGAGCTGGAGAAGGCAATCCAGGCGGCATATTTGAAATTAAAGGGAAGAATCAGCCTTCCGGGATTCCGCAAGGGCAAGGTGCCAAGACATATGGTTGAGAAAATGTATGGCGTGGAAATTTTTTATGATGACGCCGTAAATGACCTTATTTCCAAAGAATATCCAAAGGCTGCAAAGGAATCCGGCCTGGAGATTGTTTCACGTCCCTCTGTTGATGTGGAACAGCTTGAGAAAGGGAAGAACTTTATTTTCATTGCGGAGGTTGCTGTGAAGCCGGAAGTGACTCTTGGAAAATACCTGGGCGTTGCCGTGAAGAAAACGGATTGTTCCGTGACAGAAGAGGAAGTTACTGCAGAGATAGAAAAAGAAAGAGAAAGCAATGCAAGAATGATTACTGTGGAGGATCGTCCGGTGGAAGAGGGAGATACAGCAGTCATTGATTATGAAGGTTATGCAGACGGCGCAGCATTTGAAGGAGGAAAAGGGGAGAACCATTCTCTGGTGATCGGTTCCCATACCTTTATTGATACCTTTGAAGAACAGTTGATTGGCAAACATACCGGAGATGACGTGACGGTTAATGTTACATTCCCGGAAGAATATCATGCGCCGGAGCTGGCAGGCAAGCCGGCAATGTTTAAGGTTAAGATTAATGAAATTAAGACAAAAGAACTTCCGGAGCTGGATGATGAATTTGCACAGGATGTCTCAGAATTTGATACACTTGCAGAATACCGGGAAAGCGTTCAGAAGAAGCTGACAGAGCGTAAGGAAAATGAAGCAAAACGCACAAAAGAGGATGAAGCAATCCAGAAGATTGTGGAAGATGCACAGATGGAGATTCCGGATGCTATGGTGGATACCCAGGTGGATACCATGATAGATGATTTTGCAAACAGAATCGCACAGCAGGGCATGACTTTTGAACAATATATGCAGTTTACAGGAATGACACAAGACAAATTGGCAGAACAGATGCGTCCGGATGCATTAAAACGGATTCAGTCCGGACTGGTGTTAGAAGCAGTTGCCAAGGCAGAAAATATCGAAGTGTCGGAAGAAGATGTCAATGCAGAAATTGACAACATGGCAGAGATGTATGGCATGGAAGCAGATAAGCTGAAAGAGTACATGGGTGACAGTGAAAAAGAATCTATGAAGAAAGATCTGGCAATCCAGAAAGCAGTGGATTTGATTGTAGAGAAAGCAGAAGAGCAGGCAGAATAAGCGGAACATTGGCAGGGTTTGCAGATGGCTGGGAAGGCCGCTGATCCTGCATCCGGGGATTTAGAAAATAAGGAGGAAAATAGAATGAGTTTAGTGCCTTATGTCGTGGAGCAAACCAGCAGAGGTGAGCGGTCTTACGATATTTATTCCAGACTGCTGAAGGACAGGATTATTTTTCTGGGAGAAGAGGTCAATGAAGTTACCGCCGGATTGGTAGTGGCGCAGCTTTTGTTTCTGGAATCTGAAGATCCGGGAAAAGATATTCATTTGTATATTAACTCTCCGGGCGGGGTGGTAACCGCCGGACTTGCAATTTATGACACCATGAATTATATTAAATGTGATGTGGAGACCATCTGTATTGGATTGGCGGCAAGCATGGGAGCATTTTTGCTTGCAGGAGGAACCAAAGGAAAGCGTTTTGCCCTTCCGAATGCAGAGATTATGATTCATCAGCCCTCTGGTGGAGCAAAAGGCCAGGCAACAGACATTCAGATTGTTGCAGATAATATTCAGAAGACGAAACACAGATTGAATACAATCTTATCTGAGAATACAGGGAAGCCATATGAAGTAATCGCAGCAGATACCGAACGCGATAATTATATGTCTGCGGAGGAAGCGAAAGAGTATGGCCTGATTGATGGTGTAATTACAAACAGAAAGTAGAATGAGGGGGACAGCGCGCTTTTTGCCACTGTCCCCTATGTGGATGTTGTACCCGAGAGTATACTTATTGGAAAATGCTTTGCCGTTATTCTTGAAAGAATGGGATTTTGTTGGCGAAGCATATGGCTTACGGGTATAATAATAAATGGAATAATGGGGTGAAGAAATGGCTGGAAGATTGGATGATAGAATCCGCTGTTCTTTTTGCGGAAAGACAGACGGGCAGGTTCGTAAATTAATTGCAGGACCCAACGGCGCATATATTTGTGACGAATGCGTGGATATTTGTGCAGAGATTATCGAAGAAGAATTATTGGAAGAGGAGGAACCGATGCCCCGGCAGGAAGAGGTGGAAGAGATTAATCTTCTGAAACCGGTGGAGCTAAAAGCGTTCCTGGACGAATATGTCATTGGGCAGGAGGAGGCCAAAAAGGTTCTTTCTGTTGCCGTGTACAATCATTATAAGAGAATTTTAGCGCCGCCCAATCTGGGGGTGGAGCTGCAGAAAAGCAATATCCTGATGCTTGGGCCTACCGGGTGCGGAAAGACACTGCTGGCTCAGACACTTGCGCGTATTTTGAATGTGCCTTTTGCCATTGCAGACGCAACAGCCCTGACAGAGGCAGGTTACGTAGGAGAAGATGTGGAGAATATTCTGCTTAAGATTATTCAGGCTGCAGAATATGATATTGAACGGGCCCAGAGAGGCATTATCTATATTGATGAAATTGATAAGATTACCAGAAAATCTGAGAATCCCTCGATTACCAGGGATGTATCCGGAGAAGGCGTACAGCAGGCTCTTTTAAAGATTTTGGAAGGGACAGTTGCAAGTGTTCCGCCTCAGGGAGGGAGAAAGCATCCTCAGCAGGAATTGATTCAGATTGACACTACTAATATTCTGTTTATCTGCGGCGGAGCTTTTGAAGGCCTGGATAAGATTGTAGAGAACAGAATGGATCAGAAGTCGCTGGGATTCAATGCGGAAATTGCAGATAAAAGAGAGAAAGATCAGGGGGTTATTTTGAAGCAGGCGTTACCCCAGGATTTTGTAAAGTTTGGGCTGATTCCGGAGTTTGTAGGGCGTGTGCCGGTGACGGTTTCCCTGGATGCACTGGATAAGGATGCTTTGGTGCGGATCTTAAAAGAGCCGAGAAATTCCCTGATCCGGCAGTATGAGGCGCTGTTTGAACTGGACGGCGTATTGCTTACTTTTGAAGAAGATGCAATAGAAGCAATTGCTGAGAAAACTTTAAAACGGAAAACAGGAGCCAGAGGGCTCCGGGCGATTGTGGAGAAGGTGCTGATGGATTTGATGTACCGTGTGCCTTCAGACGAATCAATTACCCATTGTAATATTACAAAGGCAGCCGTTGAAAATGAGCGGGCAGTGGAAGTTGCGTTTGGCAGTGAAAGCAAGTCTGCCTGAGGAGAGATAAAATGAAGGAAGAGAACAAAAATATTCCAGCAGTGGCACTACGGGGAATGACCATACTCCCCGGTATGGTGGCACATTTTGACGTGAGCAGAAGCAGATCGATCCATGCAGTAGAGGCTGCCATGATGAAGGATCAGACGGTGTTTCTGGTGACTCAGAAAAATGTTGAGAAAGAAGATCCGGAATTAGAGGATTTATACAGCATTGGTATTATTGCGGTTATTAAGCAGGTAATTAAATTACAGAATAATGTGGTCAGAGTATTGGTAGAGGGAGAAACCCGCGCCCGTCTGAGTGAAATGGAATGGGGAGAATATCTGATTGCAGAGGTGGAGCCCCTGCAAAGAGAAGAAGAGATGCTTCCGGCAGAGATTCAGGCAGCTATGATACGGGGGATTCAGGAAACGTTTACCCGTTATTGTCTGATGAATCCAAAACATGGAAAAGAGCTTGCAAGACAGATGGTGGAGATTTCGGATCTGGAGAAGCTGCTGGATTATATCGGGAATAATCTGTCGGTGGGCTTTGAAGAAAAGCAGAAGATTCTGGAAGCAGGGACCGTGCAGGAACGGTATGAGACTTTGATGATTATCCTTCTCAATGAGATTAATATTATACAGATTAAAACAGAGTTTCAGACCAAAGTGAAAGAAAAGGTTGATAAGAATCAGAAAGAATATATTCTGCGTGAGCAGATGAAGCTGATCCGGGAAGAGCTGGGAGAGGACAACACCGTATCTGAGGCGGACCATTATCTGGAAGAATGCGAAAAGCTGGAAGCGGATGAGGAAGTAAAGGAAAAACTGGAAAAAGAGATTGAGCGTTTTAAGAATGTTTCTCTGAACTCGTCAGAAAGTGCGGTGATTCGCGGATATATTGAAACCATTCTGGAACTTCCCTGGAACAAAGCTTCCAAAGACAATAAGAATCTGGAGGATGCAGAACGGATTTTGGATGAAGACCATTACGGGATGGAAAAGGTGAAAGAGCGTATGCTGGAATTTCTGGCTGTGCGGAATCTGACGAAGAAGGGAGACAGCCCTATTATTTGTCTGGTGGGGCCTCCCGGCACAGGCAAAACCAGTATTGCCAAATCTGTTGCCAGGGCTTTGGATAAGAAATATGTGAGAATCAGTCTGGGCGGCGTGCGGGATGAGGCAGAAATCCGGGGACATCGGAAAACTTATGTAGGAGCTATGCCAGGCCGGATTGCCAATGGACTGAAAAACGCCGGAGTCCGCAATCCTTTGATGCTGTTGGATGAAATTGATAAAATCAGCAGCGATTATAAAGGGGATACGGCTTCTGCTCTGTTAGAAGTGTTAGACAGTGAGCAGAACAGCAAGTTCCGGGATCACTATGTAGAATTGCCCTTGGATTTATCAGAAGTGCTTTTTATCGCCACAGCCAATTCCCTGCAGACCATTCCAAGACCGCTGTTGGATCGTATGGAAATTATCGAGGTCAGCAGCTATACGGAAAATGAAAAGGCTCATATTGCCAGGGAACATCTGATTGCCAAGCAGATGGAGAAAAACGGCCTGCAAGAAGGCCAGTTGTCTATCAGCAATCATGCTCTGGAAAAGCTAATCCGGGGTTATACCAGAGAAGCAGGCGTCCGCAACCTAGAGCGCAAAATCGGAGAAATATGCAGAAAAGCTGCCCGGGAAATTTACCAGAAGAATAAAAAAATGGTTAAAATAACGGAAATCAGTTTGGAAAAATTACTTGGAAAAGAAAAATATAATTTTGATTTAATAAATGAAACGGATGAAATTGGAATTGTTCGGGGACTGGCCTGGACCAGTGTAGGCGGAGATACCCTGCAGATTGAGGTGAATATTATGCCGGGCAAGGGAGAATTCCAGCTTACCGGCCAGTTGGGAGATGTGATGAAAGAATCCGCGAAGGCAGGCATCAGCTATATCCGTTCTGTCAGTGAGAAATATCAAATTGACAAAGAATTTTTCCAGGAATGGGACATTCATATTCATATTCCGGAAGGAGCAGTGCCCAAAGACGGGCCTTCTGCCGGAATTACTATGGCTACCGCTATGCTTTCTGCCATTACCAAGCGGAAGGTCCGCAAGGACGTTGCCATGACGGGAGAGATTACGCTGCGGGGCCGGGTGCTGCCCATCGGCGGTTTGAAAGAGAAGATTCTTGCAGCCAAAAATGCAGGAATCAAGACCATATGCGTGCCGAAGAAGAATGAACCGGATGTAAGCGAGATTGCCCAGGAAATTAAAAAAGGGCTGGAAATCGTGTTTGTGGAAAGTATGGAACAGGTGTTGGATGTGGCCTTGGCAGAGGAAATGGACAGAGGAGAGGAACATGATTATTAAATCAGTGGAACTGGAGACGGTATGCGGAATTACCAGTAAGCTTCCGGATACAGATAAGCCGGAAGTGGCTTTTGCCGGGAAATCCAACGTAGGGAAATCCTCCCTGATTAACGGACTGATGAATCGGAAGGCTCTGGCTAGGACCTCAGCCCAGCCGGGAAAAACTCAGACTATCAATTATTACAACATTAATAACTGCATGTATCTGGTGGATCTGCCAGGATACGGATATGCGAAAATAACCCTCCGGGAGAAAGAAAAATGGGGGAAGATGATTGAGAATTACCTGCATGCCTCCAGGCAGCTAAGGGCAGTTTTTTTATTGATTGATATCCGCCATGAACCCTCCGATAACGATCGGCAGATGTATGACTGGATTGTTTATCAGGGGTTTGAGCCGATTATTATTGCAACAAAATCAGATAAAATCAGTTCCAGACAGCTGCCGAACCATATCAAGATGATTCAGGAAGGGCTGAACTTAAAAAGCGGCACTCCGCTGTTTCCCTATTCTGCACTGACAAAACAGGGGAAAGAGGAAATCTGGGAATTTATGGATGAATTACTGGGATTTTCTGAGAAAAAAGAAGAATCTACGGAAGAAATGCCGGGGTTTTATGAGAAAAAGGAAGAATCTGCCAAAGAAATACCAGAATTTTCAGAGAAAAAAGGTTCTTTAGCGGATGAACGGTATGCCGCTGGGAAGGATGGGGATACTCCGGTAAGAAAACCCAGAAGAAAAGCCGCTGATCTCCCGAAGAAATTAATGAAAAAGAAGAAAGCGAAAAAAGCTGGGATAAAGAAAAAGTCTGCGAAATCGGGAGGAAAGCGTGAAAAGAAATAAATATCGGTTTGTATGTTGCATGCTGCTTGCCATTGCTTTGGCAAGCGGTATTTTTACGAAAGCGTATCTGCATCTGAAAGAGGGCGGCAGAGACGGAGAGGAAATTAAGATTGTCACCTCTTTCTATCCTGTTTATATTGCCGCGAAAAATGTAGTGGGAAATTGTGAAGGAGTAGTTCTGGAAAATCTAAGCGAGCCACAGACGGGATGCATGCATGACTATCAGCTTACGCCGCAGGATATGATTGAATTATCTAAGGCAGATTTATTTTTAGTAAACGGCGGCGGAATTGAAGGATTTCTGGAAGAAGTAGGAGTGGCGTATCCTGAACTTGCAATCCGTAAGATTACAGATGGGATTGCCCTGATGGAGGATTCTGCGCATTTAGAGGAAGAGATGCATCCGGAAGAGAATCCTCACCAGGGAGAGAGTTATCAGTTAGAAGAGAGTCACGATCATGGCAAAGAGAATGCCCATGGCTGGATGGACACCCGAATCTATGCAGAGATGGTAAAGAATATTGCGAATTCTATCAGTGAGGCAGATCCTGCCCATAAAGAAATTTATCAGGAAAATGCGGCGGATTACTGTGAAAAAGTGGAGGAGCTTACCAGACAGATTGAGGAAGTCAAGGCGGAGATTGCAGAGGGAGCCAATGTGGTGATTTTCCATGAAGCTTATGAATACACGACAAAACAATATGGCCTGAATGCTGTATATTGCCTGGATTTGGATGAAGAACGGCAGGTCAGCGCAGGGGAAGTGGCAGATTTGCTGGAGGAAATGGAGAAGAATCAGGTCTCCCTTGTGCTGGCTGAGGAATTGTATGGGAAAGATATGGGGGAAACGGTGGAACAAGAGACAGGATGCCAGGTTTGCTATCTGGATACCCTGGTGCGGGGGGAGGATAAGGCAGACAGTTATTTGACAGCCATGCAGAAGAATATTGATTTGTTAAGGCAGGCATTGGGGAATGAAAAGGTTCTGGTGAAAAAGCCGGAAAGAGTCAGCGCTCATAGGGCGGGTTATAGAATTCAGGAGGCGGGAAGATGAGGAAAATGATAAAACCCTGTGGTCTTCACTGTATTAAGGTAAAGCATCTTGGAGTGGAATTGGGGCAGCAGATCATTCTGGAGGATATTAACCTGCATATTCACTGCGGCAGCTTAAATGCAGTGGTGGGCCGGAACGGAGCGGGAAAATCCACATTAATTCGTGCGATTTTAGGAGAAATGGCTCATACAGGAACCATTGAATTCAAGGATCGGGAAAATGGAAGAATCCAGAAACTAAAAATCGGCTATGTGCCTCAGACTTTGAATATTGAGAAGCAGACTCCCGTCAGCGTCTATGATATGATTGCTTCCTACCATAGTAATGTTCCAGTATTTCTGATGAAAAGCAGGAAAATGAAGGAACAGATTCTGGAATGCTTGAAAATATTTGAAGCGGATAATTTATTAAATCAGCAGGTGTGTAACCTGTCCGGCGGAGAATTGCAGAGGGTGCTGCTTTCTATGGCTATTATGGATTCTCCCAACCTGCTTTTGCTGGATGAGCCGGTATCCGGGATTGACCAGAATGGAATGGAACTTTTTTATAAGACCATTTATCATCTCAAGGAACATTATGATCTGGCAATTATATTGATTTCCCATGATCTGGATTATGTGAAGCGGTATGCAGATAAGGTAATACTTCTGGACAAGACTATTTTACGGCAGGGAACCGTGAAAGAGGTATTTGAGAGTGAAGCGTTTGCAGAAGTATTCCAGGTAAGACCAAAAGGATCCGTAAGGGAGTTGGGAATACTTTCGGAAAGACTAAATAGCTCTGGGAAAGACATAGATAATTTTCAACAGAGAAAGGAGGAAAGGTAGATGGAAATTTTCTCCTGGCTGCAATATGATTTTATGAAATATGCTTTTTTGGCGGTTTTGATTATTACCCCTTTGTTTGGATTGATGGGAACCATGATTGTCAATCGGAAAATGGCGTTTTTTTCAGATGCATTAGGCCATTCTGCATTGACGGGAATTGCGGTAGGGGTAGTGTTTGGCGTGGAAAATACCAATCTTTCCATGGTTGTGTTTGCAATTATATTTGCTTTGCTGCTCAATCAAATCAGCAGCCGTGTGGCGGCTTCCACCGATACTGTGATCTCTGTGTTCTCTTCCTTCAGTATTGCACTGGGACTGGCAATTTTGTCCAGAGGCGGGAATTTCAGCAGATATTCCAGTATCCTGGTAGGAGATATCTTAAGCATTACACCTGAGGAAATATTATATCTTGCTTTTATTTTTGCTGTTACATTTGTGTTTTGGCTGCTTGGATTTAATAAGCTGTTGGCTGTGAGCTTGAATCGGACGTTGGCGAAAAGCCGTCGCATTTCCGCGGCCTGGATGGAAAATCTCTTTGCGGTGTTGACTGCGTTGATTGTAATGGTGTCCATTAAATGGGTGGGGATTTTAATTATCAACGCTCTGCTGATTCTTCCGGCAGCTTCTGCCCGGAATATTTCTGAACATATGCGGGAGTATCATTTCTTTTCTGTTTTGTTTTCTGTATTTTCCGGCGTGCTGGGGCTGGTGGTTTCCTATTATGTAAATGTGGCTACGGGGCCGGCCATTGTGATTCTTGCTTCTGTGATTTATTTTGTGACTTACGTGTGGGGAAGGAAGAACAATCTCTAGGCCGGAATCGGCCGGTTCTAGCTGCTTTGTGACAAGGAATTTTCCCTGCCTTTACGAATGGATGGTTTTGTGGTAAAATGCCCATAGGAATTGGAAGATAGATTTTGAGTGCGGCAGTAAAGGCAGTGCCAGAAAAAGTGTTTCCACTGTATTTTCATAAAGATAAAATTTAAATATATAGAAAGGAAGCGCAAAAGCGCAGAGAACATGAGTGAGAAGATTTTAGCAGTAGCAGCAGGACATGAGATTACAGAGCAGGAGCTGAATAACCTGATCAGCAACTATCCGCCGGAGCAGCAGATTTACATGTCCAGTCCCCAGGCAAAACAGCAGGCGTTAGAGCAATTAATCGCCTTCCATCTGTTTCACAAAATGGCGGTAGAAGAAGGAATTACGAAATCCCAGGAATATGAGGAAATGGTGGAAAAGTTAAAGGTAGAATTAGCCAGCCATATGGCAGCCACCAGCGTGGTGGAAGGAATCAAAATCAGCGAAGAAGAAGAAAAGAAATTTTATGAGGATCATCCGGAGACTTCTCAGGAAAAGGCGCAGGTCAGTGCAAAGCATATACTGGTAGAGACGAAGGAAGAAGCGCAGAAAGTTGCAAAAGAGCTGGAACAGGGTCTTGGCTTTGAAGAAGCGGCCGGGAAATATTCTACCTGCCCTTCCAAGGACAAGGGCGGAGATCTGGGGTATTTTACCAGGGGACAGATGGTGCCGGAATTTGAAAAAGCAGCTTTTGAGGGAGAGATCGGGACAATCATCGGACCTGTGGAGACGCAGTTTGGATTCCATTTGATTTTGGTGGAGGATAAGAAGGAAGCCAGTGTCCGACCTTTTGAAGAAGTGCAGGCGAAGATCCATCAGCAGTTAATCCAGGGCAGACAGCAGGAAGCCTATGATGCGAAAGTGAAAGAATTAGAAGCGGCTTATGGGGTAGAGCGTAAGGAATTGTAGAAAGTGGGAGCAGATGCTTACAGATTCCCTGCTGGTCGTTTCTGAAATGCGGGGAATCACAGGAAACAAGGAGTGGTAGCGTGAAGCAATCTACAAAATATTTAAAGATACTGGTAAACCTGCTGGTGGCATTATTTACCATTGTGTGTCTTTGTTTTATTTTTCCAAGATTACTTGTATTTTTTATGCCTTTTGTGATTGGGTGGATTATTTCCATGATTGCCAATCCGCTGGTGCGCTTTTTAGAAAAAAGGGTGAAGATTGTAAGAAAACACGGCTCTATGATGATTATTATCGGCGTTTTAGCGGCAGTAATCGGATTGGGATACTTAGGCGTTTCCCGGCTGGTGGTGGAGACAGGGAATTTAATTACCAATCTTCCACAGATGTATGCCAATCTTCAGGAGGATTTTGAAGAAATCGGTGAAAATCTGGAAGTGTTTTACAACCGCCTTCCCAAGGACACCCAGGAAAATCTGGAGGAGATCGGTGCGGAGCTGACGGGATATCTGGGCGGTATGGTTCAGGCGATCGGAGAGCCGACTTTTGATGCGGCAGGGAACTTTGTTAAGAATGTGCCGGGAACGCTGATTGCTATTATTATGAGCCTTCTTTCCGCATACTTTTTTACTGCGGAACGGGATGGGATTCTGGCAGAATTGAAAAAAGCAGCGCCTTCCGGCGTTTGGAACCGGGTGGCAGACGTGATCAATGATTTGAAACGGGTGGTGGGAGGCTATTTCAAAGCCCAGTTTAAAATTATGGGAGTGGTCTATGTGCTGCTGATTATCGGGCTTTTTATTTTGAAAGTAGACTATGTGCTGCTGGTGGCTTTTTTGATAGCGTTTCTTGATATGCTGCCTTTTTTCGGAACAGGAACAGTATTAGGCCCCTGGGCAGTAATCAAGGTGCTTTCAGGGGATTACCGGATGGCTATTGGCCTGATCATACTTTATGCCATAACCCAGATTGTGCGGCAGGTGATTCAGCCCAAAATTGTAGGGGATACTATTGGCATGAATCCTCTGGCAACGCTGATTTTTATGTATATAGGCTACAGAATCAGCAGTATTGTGGGAATGATTATTGCGGTGCCGCTGGGCATGATTTTAATTAATTTATATCAGGCCGGCGTGTTTGAAAATCAGATTCGGTGTGTCAGGGAGCTTGTGAATGACATAAACGAATTCCGGAAATTTTAGGGAATTTGGGAATTCGTTTTGAAGCGTGTTTGAAGTATTGCATCCTGCAAGGGGCGTTTGCAGGAATGACGCTTCAAACACGCTCTTTATTATTTGTGGGTATGCTTTTTCAGAAGCAAAAGCAACGCGCCGGCGGCCATTACCGCCTGGCTGATTAAAAGTCCCCACAGATATCCTTTGATTCCGGCAAGAGGAATGATAAACAGGACAAAACCAATGCGGATTCCAAGCCCTGTCACATTCAGGAAGAAGGTGGAGGTGGTTTTCCCAAGTCCGTTTAAAATACTGTGCAGGGTAGTGGACAAGTATAAAAAGGGACAAATCCAGCCTAAAATCACAATAAAGGTGCCGGCAAGTTCATTTCCGAAAAGGAACTGCCCCATGAAACGGCCCAGAAACAGAAACAGCATCGTGCATCCGAACCCCAGAGTAAGACTGTAGAAACAGGTTCTTTTGATCAGTGTCAGGATGTAACGGTGTTCTTTTTTTTCCTGAGCCTCTGCAATGGCGGGAAGCAGCATGACGGAAACGGAGTTGGTAAGCACGGAGGGAAACAGCACCATAGGCAGAGCCATGCCCGTGAGAATGCCGTATACGCTTAAGGATTCAGAGCTGGTATAGCCGTATTGTCTGAGCTGCCCCGGAATCATAACGGCTTCCATGCTTTGCAGAATATTTACCAGAACCCGGTTGGCGCTTAAGGGAAGGGACATGAAAAAAATCTGCTTTACGGCCAGAAGGCGGCTGCCACGGTTCTTTTTCCTGCGCAGAAAACTGATGGAAAACAGGGCTGCGGCCACTTCTCCTGCTACCATGCCCCAGGTGATCAGATTCAGGGAAATGGCATTGTGCTTTTCCATGGAGATTTCAAAGAAAAGCCATACGCTGGCAACCCGTACCGCTTGTTCTAAAAGCTGTGAAACGGCGGGGACGAAGGTTTTCTTCAGGCCGTAAAAATAACCGTTGATACAGGCGTGGATGGCGCCGAATGGTATGGTAAAGGACAGGATCTGAAGAAGGGTAGCGCATCTTGGCTCTTCCAGAAAGATCACGGCAATCCAGTCGGCAAACCGGTATAGAAAAGCCATACAACCAAAGGAAAGAGACAAAGACAGGATCAGCCCTGCAGTCAGATAACATTTTTCATTGCAGAAGGATTTCCCTCTGCCCGGAGCGGAACCGGGATTGTCAGCGGCAATGACAGCCTGTGCCACAAACCGGGAGATGGCGGTTTGAATGGCGGAGGAGGTCAAAGAAATAGTGAGTACATGGATAGGAAAGGTAAGCTGGTAAATTCCCATTCCTTCTGCACCAATTCGCTGGGAGAGGAATATTCTAAAGAAGAAGCCAATCAGCCGGGAAAGCAGTCCCGCCAGGGTTAAGAGCAGCGTACCGGTAATCAGAGGGTGGCTGCGCAGAGAGTTTAATTTCATAAAGTCACCAGAATTCCATTGAAGATTATTATCAGTGTATGTGGAAACGGGAACCATAATACATAAAAAAATAAACTTGACAGCAGAATAAAATCATGGTACTATGCGATTGTAATAAATCCTGACTAAAGTACTCGGAATTTAAGGCAGAAGTAACCTGCGATAAGGCTTGGGTGTTTTTGCATTGTCTATGTCAGGTGAAAATGCAGCATTTCTGATAGAGGTGACAGAGTGAAATTATCTACAAAGGGAAAATATGGGCTGCGGGCCTTTATTGATCTGGCAGTCTGCGGGGAAGAAGGGCCGGTTTCATTAAACAGCATTGCACTGCGCCAGGAAATATCCGTCAGCTACCTGGAACAATTGATGGCAAAGCTGAAAAAAGCAGGGCTCGTTAAAAGTGTCCGGGGCGTGAACGGCGGCTATCGGGTGGCAAAGCCGGTGGAGGAAATTTCCGTGGGCGATGTGCTGCGGGCGTTGGAGGGAGATTTAACGCCGGTGGAATGTGCAGGGATTGACGGCAGCGGGGAAGCTTCCTGCAGCGGTTCCTCCCAATGCGTAAGTAAAATAGTCTGGAAACGGATCAACGACAGCATCAATGACACGGTAAACAGCATTTATATCGGAGAACTGGTAAGAGAAAGTAAAAAGCAGACGGAGAATTCTAAGACAGAGGTGTAAATATGGGAAAAATGATTTATCTGGATAATGCAGCAACTACGAAAACAGCGCCGGAAGTAGTGGAAGCCATGCTTCCGTATTTTTCGGAATTTTATGGAAATGCTTCTACCGTGTATGAATTCGGCGGAAAAAGCAAAGAAGCGGTATCTTTGGCAAGGGAAATAATTGCAAATGCCATCGGCGCCAAAGAAAATGAGATTTATTTTACCGCTGGGGGAAGCGAATCGGACAACTGGGCCATCAAAGCTACGGCAGAAGCCTATAAAGATAAGGGAAAGCATATCATTACCAGTAAGATTGAGCATCACGCAGTGCTGCATACCTGTCAGTGGTTAGAGCAGAATGGATTTGAGGTTACTTACCTGGATGTGGATGAGTTCGGCGTGGTAAAATTAGAAGAATTGAAGAAAGCCATACGGCCGGATACGATTCTGATTTCTATTATGTTTGCCAATAATGAAATCGGAACCATAGAACCGGTGGCGGAAATCGGGGAGATTGCCAGGGAACACGGCATTTTATTCCATACAGATGCAGTACAGGCATTCGGGCAGATTCCCATTAATGTAGATGAACTGAATATCGATATGTTAAGCAGCAGCGGCCACAAATTAAACGGTCCCAAAGGAATAGGATTTTTGTACATCCGCAAGGGTGTGAAAATTCGTTCTTTTGTCCATGGGGGCGCTCAGGAACGAAAACGTCGGGCAGGAACCGAGAACGTTCCGGGGATTGTGGGATTTGGAAAGGCCGTAGAGCTTGCCCTGGCCAATATGGAGGAACGCACGGCCAGGGAACGGGAACTGAGAGATTATATGATGGAGCGTATCTTGAAGGAAATTCCTTTCAGCCGGATTAACGGTCACAGAACCAACCGTCTCCCTAATAATGTAAATATTTGTTTTCAGTTTGTAGAGGGGGAATCCCTGCTGATTATGCTGGACATGAAAGGGATCTGCGGATCTTCCGGATCTGCCTGCACTTCCGGTTCCCTGGACCCTTCTCACGTGCTGTTAGCCATCGGGCTTCCTCATGAGATTGCCCATGGTTCCCTGCGCCTTACCCTGGGGGAAGATACGGTCAAAGAGGATATTGATGATACGGTGGATGCAGTGAAAGAGATTGTCACCCAGCTTCGGGAAATGTCTCCGCTGTATGAAGACTATATGAAAAAGAACAGCCATTAGAAAAAAGTGCTGCAAAAGTTATGCAATGCAGAAACAGAGCGTTGCGAAAGCGTTTTGATACGGAAAGAATCTGGAGGAAGAACAATGTATAGTGAAAAAGTTATGGATCATTTTAAGAATCCTAGAAACGTAGGAGAAATCGAGAACGCCAGCGGCGTGGGAACAGTAGGAAACGCCAAGTGCGGCGATATTATGCGTATTTTTCTGGATATTGATGATAACGGAATTATTCAGGATGTCAAATTCAAAACCTTTGGTTGCGGTGCGGCAGTTGCCACCAGCTCCATGGCAACAGAACTGGTAAAGGGCAAAACGATCCAGGAAGCGCTGCAGGTAACCAATAAGGCTGTGATGGAGGCGCTGGATGGACTGCCGCCGGTGAAGGTGCACTGCTCCCTGTTGGCAGAAGAAGCCATTCATGCCGCCCTTTGGGATTATGCAGAGAAAAATGGCATTCAGATCGAAGGGCTGGAGAAACCCAAGAATGATATTAGTGAGGAAGAAGAGGAAGAGGATTATTAAATTCTGCTTAAAGTTTTTGAGTTAAACTTGGGAACAGAAAATATCAGCGGAGAAGAAGAGGATTATCAGAATCATTTATGAAGAAAGAAAAAGTGGTAGTGGGGATGTCCGGCGGCGTGGATTCCTCCGTGGCAGCATGGCTGCTGAAGGAGCAGGGGTATGAGGTCATCGGCGTCACCATGCAGATTTGGCAGGATGAGGAAGAACAGATCCAGGAGGAACAGGGGGGATGCTGTGGTCTGTCAGCAGTGGACGATGCGAGACGTGTAGCTGCAATGCTGGATATTCCTTACTATGTCATGAATTTCAAATCAGAATTTAAGAAAAATGTTATGGACTATTTTGTGGCGGAATATTTACAGGGCCGTACGCCCAATCCCTGTATTGCATGTAACCGCTATGTGAAATGGGAAGCCTTGTTAAAGCGCAGTATGGAGATTGGAGCAGATTATATTGCTACCGGACATTATGCCAGAATCCGTCAGTTATCCAACGGAAGATATACGCTGCAGAAATCTGCCACGGAAGCGAAGGATCAAACCTACGCCTTGTATAATTTGACCCAGTTTCAGCTTGCCCATACGCTGATGCCGGTGGGGGATTATACAAAGGAGGAAATTCGGGTCATGGCAGAGCGGATCGGCCTACGGACGGCGCATAAGCCGGACAGCCAGGAAATCTGCTTTATTCCTGATAAAGATTATGCAGGATTTATAGAACGGGAGAGGGGACAGGATGTGCCTTTGCCGGGAAATTTTGTATCAGGCGACGGCAAAGTATTAGGACGGCACAAAGGAATTACCCATTATACCATTGGACAGCGCAAGGGCCTTGGCATTGCCATGGGGTATCCGGTGTTTGTGACAGAAATCCGTCCGGATACCAATGAGGTGGTGCTTGGCAGTAATGAAGAGGTTTTTGGAGATATTCTGTATTGTAACAAATTGAATTTTATGTCTGTTCCAGATTTGGATGACGAAATGGAGGTTGTAGCCAAAATCCGTTACAATCACAGGGGAGCGTCCTGCCGGATTCGGAAAGTGGAGGAAGATCAGGCAGAGTGCCGGTTTTCGGAACCAGTAAGGGCCATTACCCCTGGACAGGCTGTAGTCTTCTATCATGGAGAGCTTGTAGTGGGCGGCGGGACGATTTTGTAATTTGTCAGATCTTGTTGCTAACATAAGCAGGAAATTGCGGAACAATAAAGATGCAGATGTCAGTGGATTTCGGTTAAAGGAGGAGTAGTGGAATGGGTAGGAATTATGTTCTCGCATTGAAGGAAAAAATCTGCATTTGGAACAGGCATTGGTAGATTATTTGGAGGTTCCTGTGTTTTTCTCTGCAGAGATGAGCAACAGTATTATGTGGCATTGTGCACGGATATAGATGAATTAAATTATATTGTGGTTCAGACGCCGTCATCTGCGGTTTACAATCTGCTGCATGGGAAAATTCCTATGAGGAATGTTATTTTAAAGAAAAAGAAGTATTGGAGTGTGGTTTCCGGTTAGGAAATTACAATGGATATCGTGACGGAGCATGTCTGGAAAAGCAGATTTTGATGGAAGGTTATGATATGGAAATTGCCAGGCGCACGGGGCGTCCTCAGGAGATTTTAGAGGCCATGCAGTCCTCTCCCAGGCGGGGAATCTATTTTCTGGACATGGAATTAAAGGGGGAACCCATGGATGGAGCAGGATGAGATCCAAAGCCTCCACTCCTGCGAACCTACGTTGGAAAATGTGTTTTTGCAGGTGACGGGAAGTTCTTTGAATGTGTGATTGTAAAGGCGTTTAAAAATGGAAAATATCAATAAATTAGCGGCAGTAGCCAAGATCAAATGGCTCAGTATCAGCCGCAATGGAGCGATTATGTGATAAAGCCGCTGGATATATCAGTGATGGCTGGGGAATTTATTATCAGTGTACTGGCGTTTTTAATTCTGTATAAAAGGAATGGATATGAGAAAGGGTAAAAAGCAAATAGAAACCTTTGAATGGTCCTGTTAAAAAAGACCGCTGCAGAGAAAATATTTGACTGCAGCGGATTTTTTCGAATTTGTTTCTCTATATTTGTGTTTCTGTTAGCGATAAATCCTGGGTATACCTTTCATTCGTTGTTTATGTTTCATGCAGTCCCCCATCCCTGCCTGCTTGTTCCCGATAAACTTTTGGCGTACATCCCGTCCGCTTCTTGAACATCCGGCTGAAATAATAAACATCGGGAATTCCGGATTTTTCTGCAATGATTTTAATGGGAAGCTCCGTAGCCACCAGAAGTTTTTTCGCCTGTTCCACCCGTTGGCGGTTGACATAATCTGTAAGAGGAATCCCCACTTCCCGTTTAAACAGGGTGGAAAGATAACTGGCATTCACATTCAGAAGTTCTGCCATGGCGTTCAGGCTTAAATCAGAGGTCAGGTCTGTGCTGACATAAGTTATAATTTTCTGGGTGAGCAGAGAGTAGTCCTTCAGGGTATATTCACGCACCATGCGGCAGTAGTTTCGTACAAACTGCAGTTGGACGAGGCTGCACTGCTCCTTGCTGGAAGCCTGCTCAATTAATTTCACATTCTGGTTGGAATGGGTGTCAATGTGGATGGGATGGACGCCGGCCTGCTCCACAGTTTTGCGAAGTAATGTATTAAAAGCGATGGCGTAGTCTTTGTTGTCCCGCAGGCTGCTGGGCAGCCGGTAGGGCAGGTTGCGCCCGCTCAGCTTGGATATGATGTTTATAGCCTTGGATTCATTGCCGCTGGCTACGGCGTCTAGAATCTGCGCTTCAATAGCGTATCGTTCTTCGATCATACGGATATTCATCCGGGAATCCTCCATATTGCTGTAATGGACATAAGTTTCATACCAACTGTCTATATCATGAAAATCATTCAATATAATTTCATATTTGTTTTCCCCGAAAATATAATTTCCCAGAGTAAAAAAAATATTGTTGTAAACCGTTGGCGAGGGAAAGGAGGTCAGCCGCAGGTAAAATCCCTGTAGTACCGGTTGTTGATTTTCTGGAATTTTCATTTTCCGAAACACTTCCTCCAGTCTTGCAGGTGACATTTCCTCAAACAGCACAGGGCCGCAGATCATGAGTTTCGAGCTGTCCGGAATACGGAAAATGGTATAGGTGCAATGGAGGGTGTCTCTGAGATAATAAATGGTATTTGGTTTAATTTGCTGCAAATACGTCTTTATAAACTCATGGTCATGGTTTTCCAGAATTGTGGCGCGCAGCCCGAAGTCCAGCCAGGAATAATCCTCACAGGGCAGGGTAATGCAGTTTACTGGAATTGTATTATTTTTTAATAAATCCTGTACAAAGGATAATAAGATCTGTTCTATTTTTCTCAACCTCTTTCTCTGTGGATAGTTCTGTGGATGCAGTTTGGAAAGTCTGGATGTAAATATGCTCCCCCTTTCTTTTATACCGTGAGTCAAATGAATTGCCAATGGATTCCTGCTATGTTAGGAGGAATCCATTGACAAATTAATTACACTCTCAGGTATCATTCCCCTTTCATACAAGAAATCGAAAAATTTTTATTTATTTTTGCACATTTTTCAGGTGAAATCAACGCAAAATAAAAATAATGCAAAAAATACTAAAAATCGTATCTCGCAAAATAAAGGCAATATATGTAGGATTGTACTTGTACATAACTGACAAAGTATGACAAAAAAATGCCATGCGAATTGTGTAAAGTGACGTATAATTACAAATCCATATGGAAAGATATTGTAGAAAATAAAGAAGGAGGAAAGATATGAGAAACATTATTAACCTGAATGCAGGATGGAAATTTTCTAAAGAAAATGAAAAACTGCCGGAATCTATGCCCAATGGCTGGCAGGATGTGGATCTGCCCCATACCTGGAATGCGGTGGACGGTCATGACGGAAACGGAAGCTATGACAGAGGGTGCTATTGGTACGCCAAAACCTTTGAGACCCCGGCGCAGCCTTTAAAGGGAGGCCGTATTTTCCTTGAAATCCTGGCGGCAGGGCAGCAGGCTACAGTCTATGTCAATGGAAAGGGAGAATATTATCACGAGGGCGGTTATTCGATTTTCCGGGCAGATATTACAGAAGCCTGCAAGGAAGAAGGAGAAAATCTTCTGACCATTGCCTGCAGTAATGAGAATAAGAGCAGCGTCTATCCCCAGTCTGCAGATTTTACCTTTTATGGCGGACTTTACCGGGGCGTAAACTTAATCAGCGTGCCGGAGGCCCATTTCGATTTGGAGCACTGGGGCAGCAGCGGATTTATGGTGACCGCCGTTCCCTGTGACTGCGGCGGGGCGAAATTTAAGCTGGAGTCATGGCCGGTGCATGCGGATGAGAATTTTACCGTGTTATACAGCATTCAGGATGCATGCGGAAAAGAAGTTGCTAATGCAGTGCGTCCGGCAGACAGCACGGCAGTGGAGGTTTATGTGCCGGATGTTACTTTGTGGGATTGTGACAATCCTTATCTGTATACGGTAACGGCAACGCTGCAGAGGCGGAATGAAGCTTATGATGAAGTTTCTGTCCGGGCAGGCGTCCGCAGCTTTTCCTGTGATCCGGACAAAGGATTTATTTTAAACGGAATCCCCACTCCTTTAAGGGGTGTTAGCCGTCATCAGGACATGCTCTATAAAGGAAACGCCCTGACCAAAGAAGATCATTACAACGATGCAAAAATCATCAAGGAATTGGGCGCAAATACCATCCGCCTGGCCCATTATCAGCATTCCCAGGATTTTTACGACGCCTGTGATGAACTGGGATTTGTAGTGTGGGCGGAAATTCCCTTTATCAGTGTAATGAATGAAGATCCGGCAGCGCACCAGAACTGCATTACCCAGTTGAAGGAGCTGGTGCTTCAGAATTACAACCATCCCAGCATTTGCTTCTGGGGCATTTCCAATGAGATTCTGATTGGGGGGATTTCAGAACAATTGGTAGAAAACCATAAGGAACTGAATGCATTGTGTAAAAAATTAGATCCTACTCGTCTGACCACCATTGCCCATGTGTCCATGACCCCCATAGACAGCCCGGTTCATGGGATTACAGATGTGGAAAGCTACAACCATTATTTTGGCTGGTATGGCGGAAAAATGGAGGACAACGGGCCCTGGTTTGACAATTTCCACAAAGAGCATCCGGAGATTTCGATAGGAGTATCTGAGTACGGCTGCGAAGGAATCATCACCTACCATGGACCGAATCCGGCCTGCAAGGATTACAGCGAGGAGTATCAGGCCCTTTACCATGAACATATGGCAAAAGTGTTGGATGAGCGTCCCTGGCTTTGGTCCAGCCATGTATGGAATATGTTTGATTTCGGGTGCGCAGCCAGAAATGAGGGCGGCGTAGCCGGAAGGAATAACAAGGGATTGGTTACCATGGACCGGAAAACGAAGAAGGACAGCTATTATGTTTACAAGGCATACTGGAACAAAGAGCCTATGGTTCATCTCTGTGGCAGGCGGTATGCACAGCGGGCAGGGGAAACTACAGAAATCCGCGTGTACTCCAATCAGCCTGCGGTTTCTCTGTTTGTGAACGGAGAACTGGAAAGCGTAAAAACTGCAGACAAGGTATTCGTATTTCACGTTGCGCTGAGAGATGGCTTCAATAACATCCTTGCAGTGGCTGGGAAATGCAAAGACAGCATGACCATTGAAAAAGTGGAAAAAGAGCCGGATATTTATGTATTGCCAGAAGTGAATGAACGGGCGGAAGGAGTGGCTAACTGGTTTAAGCTGGTGGGGGATTTAGATTTAAAAGCTCCCATGGAATTCCCGGAAGGCAAGTACAGTGTGCGCTGCACCATGGAGGAAATCTCTAAATCAGAAAAAGCCATGGCTGTAACTGCAAAAGCCATTAAGCTGGCCACAAACTTTGACCTGGCTCCGGGCGTAGGGATGTGGGATATGATGAAATCCATGAAGCCAGAGGATATGACAAAAATGGCAGGCTCCATGATGCCGGATGGGTTTGTGGAAAGCCTGAACGCCCAGCTGATTCAGATTGACAAGGAATAATATATGAAGAAATAACAAATACTCTCTGGTACAGCGTTGAATGAATTTAAAATAGAGCCTTTGCCCTCAAGGACGGCGCTTACAACGCAGTACTGGAGCAGTAAATACGAAAAATAGAAGTGCAGAAATGAGAGAGGAGAAATTATGGGAACAGATTCTAATTCTTCGGTTCAGCCTTTTGGCATAAAGGACAAGCTTGGTTATATGTTCGGTGATTTCGGGAATGATTTTACATTTATTTTATCTTCCAGTTTTATGCTGAAATTCTATACAGACGTTATGGGCATCAGTTCCGGCGTTGTAGGTACCCTGATGATGGCGGCGCGTTTTATTGATGCATTTACGGACGTCACCATGGGGCAGATTGTGGACCGTTCCAAACCAACTAAGGATGGGAAGTTCCGTCCCTGGATTAAACGGATGTGCGGTCCGGTGGCAATTGCTTCGTTTTTGATTTATCAGTCAGCATTTGCAAATATGGCGTATGGGTTCAAGGTGTTCTGGATGGTTGTTACCTACATACTGTGGGGCTCCATTTTTTATACATCCATTAACATTCCTTATGGTTCCATGGCATCTGCTATTTCTCCAGATCCCAAAGACCGGGCTCAGTTGTCCACCTGGAGATCCATTGGCGGCACACTGGCAGGCTTGGTGATTGGCGTTGGAACCCCGTTGTTTGCATATGAAACCGTCAATGGCAATACTGTGCTTTCTGGTCCTCGTATGACCGTGATTGCAGGCATATTTGGCGTATTGGCTATTATTTGTTACCTGTTTTGTTTTAAGCTGGTACGGGAACGTGTGGAAGTTCCAGCCAATAATCAGAAGCTGGACATTGCAAGATTATTCAAGAGCCTTGTCACCAACCGTTCCTTATTGGGAATTATTGCAGCGGCAATTGCATTGCTTCTGGCAATGCTGACCATGCAGGGGATGGCAGGGTTTGTATTCCCCAATTTCTATGGAAGCGCTGAGGCGCAGTCGCTTTCTTCCCTGACCGGAACGATAGTAATGCTGGCGATTTGTGCGCCGCTGGCAGTAAAGCTTTCAACGAAATTCGGAAAAAAGGAGCTTTCCACAGTATCCTGCTTGGCTGCGGCAGTGGTATATTTGGCGTGTTTGATAATCCATCCGGCAAATCCTTATGTCTATGTGGCGTTTTACACGGTTGCATATATCGGGCTGGGATTTTTCAATATGATAATCTGGGCTATGATTACAGATGTTATTGACGATTCAGAAGTGAAAAACGGTATCCGGGAAGACGGCACTATTTATGCAGTATATTCTTTTGCAAGAAAAATTGGCCAGGCTTTGTCTTCTGGATTGACGGGAGCGCTCCTTTCTATGATTGGTTATACCCAGGCAACTGCTTTTGACCCGGATGTAACAGAGGGGATCTTTAAATTGTCCTGTATTGCGCCTCTTGTGGGATTTGTCCTGGTTGCTCTTTGCTTGTGGTTTATCTATCCTCTGAACAAAAAGCGGGTGGAAGAGAACGTTGCAGAACTGGCGCGCCGGCATAAAGCGCAAGGATAAGGAGAACGCTATGGCAGATAAATTTTTAGCGTATACAAAGCGCAATGATTTTCTGGTCTGTGTGGACAGCGACGGCTGTGCCATGGACACCATGGATATCAAGCATTTCCGGTGTTTCGGCCCATGCATGGTGACGGAGTGGGGATTGGAAGAGTGGCAGGAAGAAATCTTAAACCGTTGGAATGAAATCAATCTCTATACCATGACCCGGGGAATCAATCGTTTCAGGGGACTGGCAAAAGCGTTGGCTGAGATACAGGAAAAATACTGCGGGATTGAGGATTTGGAAAGGCTGGTGCGCTGGGTGGATGAGACGCCTGAACTATCCAATGACGCACTGGAACGAGAGATTTCTAAGGGGGAAAGTGTCTGCCTTAAGAAAGCCCTTTCCTGGAGCCGTGCAGTGAATCAGTCTGTGGAACGGCTTCCGGAAGAGGAAAAACGTCCCTTTGAAGGGGTAGGGGAGGCGTTAAAGAAAGCATGGAGAGATTCTGACATTGCTGTGGTATCCAGCGCCAATCCTGGGGCTGTGCTGGAAGAATGGGATATCCACGGGCTTTTGGAATATACGGATGTGGTGCTTGCCCAGGATTCCGGAAGTAAGGCATTTTGTATTGGAGAGCTGCTGAAGCGTGGGTATCAGCCGGAGCATGTGCTGATGTGTGGAGACGCTCCGGGTGATTTGGAAGCGGCGAAAAAGAACGGTGTGTATTTTTACCCAATTTTGGTGCGCAGGGAAGCAGAAAGCTGGAAGGAATTCCGGGAAGTTGGATTAAAGCATTTTCTGGAAGGCTCTTACGGCGGTCAGTACCAGGAGGAGAAGGAAAAGCAATTCCTTGCAAATCTCGGGGAAAAATAAAATTGCGATTGGAAAAATGAAATATCAGGCGTCCCAGAGCGTGTTTGGAAAATAATGCTTTTTCAAACACGCTCTGGGGGCAGGACAAGAGGGAGAAATGCCCCTGGGCGTATCTGATATCCAGAGGAGGAAGAATTATGGTAGATATGAAAGCGAAGCCGTTTTACCTGTCAGATGAGGATTGTAAATGGGTGGAAGATACGATTGCAAATATGACAGTGGATGAAAAAATCGGTCAGTTATTTTTCAATATGGGTTCCAGCCGCACTGAGGATTATCTGAAAATGACAGTGAAGGATTATCACATCGGCGGCATCCGCTACAATCCTGGAACTGCAGATGAAATCTATGAACAGAACCGGATTTTACAGGAAAACAGCAAAATTCCGCTGATTATTGCCTGCAACACGGAAAACGGCGGAGACGGAGCCTGTACCGATGGAACCACCATCGGAAATCAGACGAAAATCGCTGCCACCGGGAATGCAGACTATGCGTATCAGCTGGGTTATATGTCCAATAAGGAAGCGGCAGCCATTGGCTGCAATCTGTCCTTTGCGCCGGTCAGCGACATTCTTTATAACTGGGAAAATCCAGTGATTGGCCTGCGCACTTATGGAAACGATCCGGAGCGGGTGGCAGTAATGGCAAAAGCATATATGGAAGGGGCTCATGCCAATCCAGGGTTTTGCTGCGCAGCCAAGCATTTTCCAGGAGACGGCCTGGATTTCAGGGATCAGCATGTGGCAAACAGCGTGAACTCTATGAGCTGTGAAGAGTGGGATAAGACCTTCGGGCTGGTATACCAGATATTGATAGACAACGGGTTAGAAGCGATTATGGCAGGACATATTATGCAGCCGGCTTATGCCCGCCATTTTAATCCGGCTCTGTCGGATGATGAGATGATGCCTGCAACTTTGTCCCCGGAACTGATTCAGGGACTGCTTCGGCAGAAGCTGGGCTTTAACGGAATGGTGCTGACGGACGCTTCCCATATGGTGGGGCTGACCTGCCGCATGAAGCGCAGCGACGTGCTTCCGGCTGCTATTGCCGCAGGCGTTGACATGTTCTTGTTCTTTAATGAAATGGAAGAAGATTTCGCCAGCATGAAGCAGGGATATCTGGACGGCAGGATTACTGAGGAACGCCTGGATGACGCCCTCCACAGGATTCTTGCGCTGAAAGCCCATATGGGACTTCACAAAAAGGTGAAAACAGAACTGATGCCGCCCAAAGAGCAGGTACATGAGATTGTGGGATGCCAGGCTCATAAGGAGATGCAGAAAGAGATTTCTGATAAGTCCATTACCCTGGTAAAATATAAAGATAAAGATGTGCTTCCTATTACGCCGGAACGATATAAGAGGATCATGATTGTGTATGTGAAGGGCTTGTCTGCGCCAGGCTTGGGAGCCTTATTTGGGGCAAAAAAATCACCGGCAGAGACGCTGAAAGACAAGCTCTGCGCCCAGGGATTTGACGCTTTTATCTATGAAAGCCCCATCGAACAGATGCAAAAGAAAATGCAGGCCGGGGAAAAACCAGACCTTAATATGTATTTTGCCGGAAAAACTCCCATCAAAGAATTCCGGGAAAAGCAGGATTTGATTATCACCCTGGTGGACATTCCGGGAGGTTTCCAGCCTGTGGCCCGCCCTGCATTCGGCATGACAAAAGGCGGCGGGGAAATTCCCTGGTATGTATTTGAACTTCCGGTAGTAGTGATCGGCGTTCAGCATCCTTTTGTGCTGGCAGACATTCCCCAGGCCAGAACGTATATCAATGCATATGACAGCAAGGATGTGACCCTGGATGCACTGGTGGCAAAGCTGATGGCAGGGGAAGAAGCATTTACAGGCAAAGATCCGGTGGATTCTTTCTGCGGGATTTTTGATACACGGATTTAATTTTTATATTGTAGGAGGAATATTATGCAGATGACATTTCGCTGGTATGGCGAAGGAAATGACAGCATCACCCAGGAGATGATTAAGCAGATTCCCGGCGTCACCGGCCTGGTGTGGGCGCTGCACGACAAGGCAGCAGGGGAAGTCTGGGAAGTGGAAGGAATTGAAAAAATGCGGCAGCAGATTGAAGGGCATGGCTTCAATATGGATGTGGTGGAAAGCGTCAATGTTCACGACGATATCAAAATCGGACTGCCCACCCGGGACAAATATATTGAAAACTACAAGCAGACCCTGCGCAATCTTTCCAAGTTCGGGGTAAAAGTCGTAACCTATAACTTTATGCCTATTTTTGATTGGACCAGGACAGATCTGTTTCATCCTATGGAGGATGGCTCCACCGCATTATTTTACGAGAAGGCGAAGATTCAGGAAGATTATAAAGAGATGGCAGATTATATTCTGAAAAACCTTCATGGGATGACCTTCCCGGGCTGGGAGCCGGAACGGATGGCAAAATTAGATGAACTGTTTGAGGCTTACCGCCCCGTCACCAAAGAAAAGCTCTGGGAAAATCTGAAATATTTTCTGGAAGCCATCATGCCCACCTGTCATGAGACTGGGATCAAAATGGCAATTCATCAGGATGATCCGCCCTGGGATATTTTCGGCCTGCCAAGACTTTTGGTGGATAAGGAATCCATTGGGAAGTTCCTGTCCATGGTGGATGACGACCACAACTGCCTGTGCCTGTGTTCCGGTTCCCTGGGAGCCAATCCGGAAAATAATGTGCCGGATATTGTACGGACTTACTGTGACAGGATTGCATTTGCCCATATCCGCAACGTGAAGCATTTTCCCAATGGGGATTTCACGGAAAGCTCCCACAGAGACTGTGACGGAGATGTGGGAATCCTTGAGATTATGAGGGCTTACCATGACTGCGGCTATGAGGGATATATCCGACCGGATCACGGCCGCCATATCTGGGGCGAACAGTGCCGTCCGGGGTATGGGCTTTATGACCGTGCCCTTGGAATCATGTATCTGTGGGGCTGCTGGGATATGCTGGAGCGGGAAGCCGGGAAAATTTAGAACAGGAGGCGCGGAATGCGAAAATTTATGGATGAAAACTTTCTGCTGTCTACAGCTACAGCAGAAAAATTATACCACGGCACAGCCAAAAAGCTGCCCATTATCGACTACCACTGCCATATCAATCCCCAGGAAATTGCCGAAGATCGGAAATTTGAAAATATTTCCCAGGTTTGGCTGGGCGGCGATCATTATAAATGGCGGGTGATGCGGGCAGGCGGGATTACTGAGGATAAAATTACCGGAAACGCGCCGGATCGTGAGAAATTCCGGGCCTTTGCCAGCGTTATGCCAAAACTTATCGGCAACCCCCTTTACCACTGGAGCCACTTAGAGCTTCAGCGGGGGTTTGGCGTTGCAGAGCCCTTAACGGCAGAAAATGCAGATGACATTTATGATCGCTGCAATGAAGTGTTAAAAAGGTATTCCGCCCGTTCTCTGATGCGAAAATTTAACGTGCAGGCTATTTGCACCACAGACGATCCCATAGACAGCCTTTCTTACCATGACGAGATTCAGGCTGATTCGGAAATGGAAATCAAAGTCCTTCCGGCATTCCGTCCGGACAAGGCTGTAAATATTGAAAAGCCGGGGTTTGCGGAATATATCGCCAAGCTGTCTGATACAGTGGGCCGCAAATTAGACACGGCAGAAGAGGTTGCCCTTGCCCTGTGTGAGCGGATCGATTACTTTGCCGAACACGGCTGTCTCTGCGCCGATCACGGCCTGGATTACTGCATGTATGAAAAGCCGGATAAGATGGCGGCAAACCATGCCTTTGCCATTGCGATGGAAGGAAAATGTCCGGACAGGAAGCTGGCGGACGCCTACAAAACCTTAGTCACCATTGCCTGCGCCAAAAAATATTCGGAAAAAAATTGGGTGATGCAGCTTCATTTCGGCTGCCTGAGAAACGCCAATAAGCCTCAGTTTGAGCTGCTTGGCCCGGACACCGGCTATGATGCGGTCAACAGCCAGTCCGGCGTGGAGTGCGTCGCTCCTTTGTTGAATGCATGCTTGGAAAATGACGGATTGCCGAAAACCATCCTTTATTCCCTGAACCCCATAGATAACACGGCTCTTGCCACCATTATGGCATGCTTTCAGGGGGGAGGCGTTCCTGGGAAAATCCAGCAGGGGAGCGCCTGGTGGTTCAATGATAATCGCTTTGGGATGCGTAATCAGCTAACAGAATTAGCTGCCAACGGAGTCTTAGGCTGCTTTGTGGGAATGCTGACGGATTCTCGTTCTTTTTTAAGCTATACCCGTCATGAATATTTCCGTCGGGTGCTCTGCGAACTGGTGGGAGAATGGGTGGAAAGCGGGCAGTATCCTGCGGATGACGCAGCATTGGAGCAGTTGATTCGTAATCTGTGTTACAATAATACCCGGGATTATTTCGGGTTTCACGTATAAAGAAAGGAAAGAATTATGATGGAATTACCATTAAATATAGAGTTTACCGAAAAAGTTGTCGTAGTGACCGGAGCTGGCGGCGTACTCTGCGGCACCATGGCCAAAGCTTTTGCGCAGGCAGGAGCGAAAGTTGCAGCCTTGGATTTAAATGAGGAGGCAGTAAAGAAGCTGGCGGATGAATGCAAGGATGCGGGTTATATCTGCGAAGGCTACAAGGCTAATGTATTGGACCCGGAAGAGCTGGAAGCTGTTCACCGGCAGGTGCTGGCAGATTTAGGCCCCTGTGACATCTTAATTAACGGCGCCGGAGGAAACAATCCCCGGGCCACTACAGACAACGAATATCATCATGAGAAAACGGAGGGCCAGAAAACCTTTTTTGACCTGGATCCCAATGGCGTGGATTTCGTCTTTAAATTGAATTTCCAGGGAACGCTGCTTCCCACCCAGGTGTTTGCAAAAGAAATGGCAGAGAGAAAATCTGGCTGTATCCTGAATGTTTCTTCCATGAATGCGTATGTGCCGCTGACAAAGATACCTGCATATTCTGGAGCGAAAGCTGCGGTGTCCAACTTTACTCAATGGCTGGCCACCCATTTTGCAGGAACAGGAATCCGCTGCAATGCCATTGCGCCGGGATTTCTGGTGTCCAATCAGAACCGTTCCCTGCTCTTTCAGGAGGACGGCGCGCCTACGCCCCGCTCCAATAAGATTCTGGCAGGTACTCCCATGGGACGGTTTGTGGAAGGAGAAGAACTTCTGGGAGGGGTATTTTTCCTGTGTGACGACAAGGCAGCCAGTGCAATTACCGGCGTAGTGCTTCCTATTGATGCAGGATATTCCGCATATTCCGGGGTATAAGAAGGACAATCAGGGGCTGTCGGAAAATAACGGATTTCCCGACAGCCCTCATTTATTTGAGAATAAGCCAGTGAGGAAGGCATGGTAAAAACTTTCCTGATAATCATAGTAGCTGATGGTATCAAATAATAAATCTGAAATCAGGGTTGTAAGCTTTGCGTCATCCTCAGTCCATAAGGCAGTAAACAATTCTTGCCTGTCACGTTTGGCAGAGCATTCAGTAAACCATGTTTTGACGCTTTTTCTGAATATCCCCATAATTTCCTTATTTGGTATTTTCGGCACAAATTGGCTGGGCTGTACAGGCTGTTCTGAAATCTGGTTCCGGTAAAAATACTTTCTTTTGCAATTCTCAAACCTGTACCAATTCAGAAGTCAAACATTTTTAGAACATATATTCGAAAAAATATTGACTTATTCAAAATCTTGTGTTAGCATTGGAAAAAGCAGATATATGCTGGAAAGAGAGGTGGCAGGATGTACCGGGTATTAGATGTCTGCATGCATAATCAGAGAGATGATAATTTGAATTTATTCTTATCATTTTTGGGTGGCTGCTAAATATTCAGAATATTCTGCATTATTTCAGAGAGTTTTTGCTCTGGTGCAGAATTGGAATGGAAGGAAAAATATGAAGAATTATAAAATAATATCAATCCGGCATTGCCCGGATTTGCTGGATGTTGTAGCCCAATGGTTTCATGAGAAGTGGCAGATTCCGTTGGAAGCATATCAGGAAAGCATGAAGGAATGCCTGAAGAATCAACTTCCTGTTCCTCAATGGTATGTGGCAGTTGAAGAAAGTAATTCGGAAGCATGCATGGCAGGTCAGAAAGCAGAGAACATGGACAATTCTGCTATAACAGTAAAAGGATTTTCTGGCAGAATTATAGGCGGGCTTGGCGTTATAGCCAATGATTTTCATGAACGAAAGGATTTAACGCCCAATGTCTGCGCTGTTTATGTGGAAGAAGAGTTCCGCTGCCAGGGCATTGCAGGAAGCATGTTAGATTACGTCTGCAGGGATATGGAAGAAAGAAATATCAGCACACTGTATCTGATTACAGACCACACTTCTTTTTATGAACGTTATGGATGGGAATTTTTATGTATGGTCCAGGGAGAAGGGGAAGCAGAGTTGTCCCGGATGTATGTCCATATAATGTCTTAGAACAATCTGTTCTGCGCTCAGTTTCGTTGTTTTGCAGTCTGTATGCTGTAATACGCCTAGTTTTAGCTTGTGCTGTATGCCGCCGGCTATAGCACAGTCCATTGGTGCAGGCAATCCTGCGCCTGATTCCTTAACATTTTTATGTAAAAAATTATTTTTTTGTAAAGTTTCTTGACAATAATAATTATCTGCATATAATAGTTCTATATAAAACAATTATATTTGACCGTTTTAGAAGAGATTTCTTTTCTGCGGCGGAGGAACGATATCTGCATAAGCTGTATTTGCATGTAAGGAGGAACACCATGAAATGAAGAGAAAAAATACTCTGGGTTTTCAGATAAAGACGTTGGATAATCTGTTTTTTCGCAATATGATTGCGTATGAAACCAGTCAAAAAGATATGGATGAAGTAACTGTGATGCATGGTTGGATTCTGGGATTTCTGCATGAGAATGCTGACAGGGATATATTTCAGAAAGATATAGAGACGGAATTTTCCATTGCAAGGTCTACCGTCACCAGTATTGTGAAGCTGATGGAGAAGAAGGGATATATCTGCAGGGAATCTGTGGAACAAGACGGCCGTTTGAAAAGACTGGTTCTGACGGAAAAAGGCTGTAAAATCCATGAGCAGCATATTGGCTATATTGATTTATTGGAAGAACGCTGCAAACGGAATATTGCACCGGAGGAGATGGAAGTGTTTCTTGCAGTGGCAGAAAAATTAAAACAGAACCTGGAGGCGGATATTGCATGCAGTTATTCAAAGCTTTTTGCCTCCGGGAAAAAAACGGAAGGAAGGTGATTGGAATATGACAAATACAGGAGGAACCGGCATGGTAAAGACAATTTTAGGACAGGTGAAGGAGTTTAAGAAGGATTCTTTGATTACTCCTGTCTGTATGATATTGGAAGTTATAATGGAAATGCTGATCCCTTTGCTGATGGCAGCCATTATTGACAATGGGGTGGAACAGGGAGATATGAATTACATTTATAAAACGGGGGCAGTGATGATGCTGCTGGCAGTTTTTGGACTGGCGGCAGGCATGATGGGCGCAAAATACGGAGCCAGTGCATCTACAGGACTTGCAAGGAATTTAAGGACGGCCATGTTTGATAACATTCAAAGTTTTTCTTTTGCAAATATAGATAAATTTTCTACAGCCGGACTTGTTACGCGGCTGACTACAGATATCACGAATGTTCAGAATTCTTATCAGATGATTCTGCGTATGTGTGTACGTGCGCCTATCAGCATGGTTACAGCGATGGTGATGGCGTTTTTAATCAATGCGAAACTGGCGAGCATTTATTTGATTGCAGTAATTGCACTGGGCTTCTGCCTGTTTCTGATTATGAGGAAGGCGATGAAGTATTTCAAAGAGATTTTCCCGAAATACGATGATTTAAACGCCAGTGTACAGGAAAATGTGTCAGCAATCCGTGTGGTAAAAGCCTATGTGCGGGAAGATTATGAGAATGAGAAATTTACTAAGGCCAGCGGCAACATTTATCAGATGTTTACCAAAGCCGAGAAGATCCTGACCTGGAATGCGCCTTTGATGCAGATAGCCGTATATGGCTGTATTCTGGCAATCAGCTGGCTGGGAGCCAAAATGATTGTAAGCAATGCGCTGACTACAGGGCAGCTTATGAGCCTGATGACATACTGTATGAATATCCTGATGAGCCTTATGATGCTTTCCATGATTTTTGTAATGGTAACCATGAGTGCAGCAAGCGCTGAGCGTATTGCAGAAGTAATCAATGAAAAGAGCACACTGTCGAATCCCGAACATCCTATTCAGGAGGTGCCGGATGGACGGATTACGTTTGAACATGTGGATTTTTCTTATTCAAAATCTTTGTCTGAAACCAGGAATGGAGATGGCGGGGAATTGGTATTGAAAGATATCAGCCTGGAAATCCATGCCGGTGAAACCATCGGGATTATCGGCGGAACCGGAAGCGCCAAATCCAGCCTTGTGAACTTGATCAGCCGGCTCTATGATGTAACGGCAGGTAAAGTGTCTGTCGGCGGCGTTGATGTAAAAGCATATGATATGGAAGAACTGCGGAATCAGGTATCCGTAGTGCTTCAGAAGAATGTGCTGTTTTCCGGTACGATTCTGGAAAATCTGCGGTGGGGCGACAAGAATGCGACGAAGGAAGAATGTATCAGGGTCTGTAAGATGGCCTGTGCCCATGAATTTATTGAGCAGTTTCCGGACAAATACGATACATACATTGAGCAGGGAGGAAGTAATGTGTCCGGCGGGCAGAAGCAGCGCCTTTGCATTGCCAGGGCTCTGTTGAAAAAGCCGAAGATTCTGATTCTGGATGATTCTACCAGCGCAGTGGATACTGCCACTGACAGCAGGATTCGGAAAGCCTTTGCCACCGAGATACCGGACACAACGAAGCTGATTATTGCCCAGCGTGTATCCAGCGTGCAAGGTGCAGACAGAATTATTGTTATGGACAATGGCAGGGTGGCAGATTTCGGTACCCATGAGGAATTATTAGAACGCAGTGAAATTTACCGTGATGTTTATGAGTCCCAGACAGGGGGCGGAGGAGACTTTGATCAGCCGGGAGGTGACAGATAATGGCAGAAACAGGAAAAGAAACAATGGCTTCCAAACAAGAAAGTGCTGTAAATCAGGGAACGCAGCCGAAAGGCCCTATGGGGAAAGGCCCGCGGGGACCTAAACCCAAGATCAAAAGCCCGGGGAAATTATTTGCCAGATTGATGAGATATATCCTTGCGAATTATAAGTTTCACATTTTATTTGTGATTGTGGGAATTCTTGTAGGCGTGCTTGCAAATGTCCGGGGAACATTGTTTATGCAGACTTTAATAGATGTGTATATTCTGCCTATGATTGGGGCAGAGCATCCGGATTTCGGGCCTTTGGCAGCAGCTATTTTACAGGTGGCAGTGATTTATGGAATCGGAGCCATATCCACCTGGGGGTATAACCGCCTGATGGTCAAAGTGACCCAGGGAACGCTGCAAAATCTCAGAGATGATATGTTCACACATATGGAGAGCCTTCCAATTAAATATTTTGACACTCATTCCCATGGAGATATCATGTCAATTTATACCAATGACATTGATACTTTGCGTCAGATGATCAGCCAGAGTATGCCACAGCTGTTATCCAGCGGCATTACAGTGGTAAGCGTTTTACTCAGTATGTTTTTTCTGAACGTGCCGCTGACGCTTGTGACGCTTATGATGGTAGCAGTCATGCTTTTTGCAACCAAAACATTTGCAGGCAGAAGCGGTAAATATTTTATTGCGCAGCAGAGGGATCTGGGGAAGGTCAACGGGTATATTGAAGAGATGATGGAAGGCCAGAAGGTAGTAAAGGTGTTCTGTCATGAAGAAGAAAGCAGAAAACGCTTTCAGGAACTGAATGAGGAATTGTTTACAAGTGCGAATAATGCCAATAAATTTGCTAACATGTTAGGCCCGGTGAACCTGCAGCTTGGGAATCTGAGCTATGTGGTCTGTGCTATGGTGGGCGGAATTCTTGCATTGAACAAAATCGGAGGATTTACTTTGGGAGGGCTTGCAAGCTTTCTGACCTTTAACCGCAGCTTTAACATGCCCATCAATCAGGTGAGCCAGCAGTTAAACAGCGTAGTAATGGCAATGGCAGGCGCGGAGCGTGTGTTTGCCCTTTTGGATGAAGAGCCAGAAACAGATGAGGGATATGTGACTTTGGTCAATGCCAGAAAGGAAAACGGCGTCCTTACAGAGTCAGAGCAGCGGACGGGGCTGTGGGCCTGGAAGCATTTTCATCAGGCGCAGGGAACGACAGATTATATTGAGCTGACTGGAGATGTAGTGTTTGATGATGTGGATTTCGGCTATAGCGAAGAGAAAATCGTACTGCATAATGTGAAAATGTTTGCCAATGCAGGACAGAAAATTGCTTTTGTAGGCTCTACCGGTGCTGGAAAGACTACCATAACAAATCTCATTAATCGGTTTTATGATATTCAGGACGGAAAGATTCGGTATGACGGAATTAATGTCAATAAGATTAAAAAGGCAGATTTACGCCGTTCCCTTGGCATTGTGCTGCAGGATACTCATCTCTTTACGAATACGGTAATGGAGAATATTCGATATGGGAAGCTGGATGCCACAGACGAAGAAGTAATCGCTGCAGCCAAGCTTGCCAATGCGGATCAGTTTATCCGCAGGCTGCCGGAAGGATATCAGACTATGCTGACCGGAGATGGCGCTAATTTAAGTCAGGGACAGCGGCAGCTTCTGGCCATTGCACGGGCGGCGGTGGCAGATCCGCCGGTTTTAATTCTGGATGAGGCGACCAGTTCGATTGATACCAGAACAGAACGGCTGGTACAGGACGGCATGGACAAATTAATGAAAGGAAGGACCACTTTTGTAATTGCCCACAGGCTTTCCACCGTCCGCAACAGTGACTGCATTATGGTGCTGGAGCAGGGACGGGTGATTGAACGGGGCACTCATGATGACCTGATTGCACAGCAGGGAAAGTATTATCAGCTTTATACCGGGAAAATGCCTGGGTTTGGCATGGCTGAGGGGTAAGACTGCAGAAATATGAGATTGTATTGCCGAAGTAATTCAGAGAGGCCGGATCAAAATTAACTGTATCATTCTGCAAAACAGTGATATAATGAATTTATGGACGCAAAGGTGAGACGGCATGATCTGATAACCATATATGGAGAAACGAAAGGAGATAACATGTTAATGTTAAAAGGAAAGGTAGCGGTAATAACAGGAGGAACAAGAGGGATTGGCTATGCGACTGTGAAGAAATTTCTGGAAAACGGCGCAACAGTAGTCCTGTTCGGTTCCCGTCAGGAAACAGTGGACAAAGCCCTTGCTTCCCTGAAGGAAGAGAACTCAGAGTGGCCGGTAGAAGGAGCCTGCCCGGATTTGGCAGACGCCGATGCAGTGGCGGCTCAGATTAATGCGGTGAAAGAAAAATACGGAAGGCTTGATATTCTTGTAAATAATGCCGGAATTTCTGATAGTACCCCTACGGTAAGTTGCACAGCGGAGCATTTTGAAAAGGTAATGAGTTTAAATGTCAATGCAATTTTTCATGCCGTTTTGCCTGCCGTAGCGATTATGAAAGAACAGGGCGGAGGATGTATCATTTCCACCAGTTCCATGGTAAGCAGAAACGGGCAGCCAGCAGGAGTTGCATACCCCACCAGCAAATTTGCAGTCAATGGTTTAACTCTTTCTCTGGCAAGAGAGCTGGGGCCCTATCATATCCGCGTCAATGCAGTAGCGCCCGGCATCACAAGAACGGATATGGTGGCAGCGCTGCCAGATGAAGTAATCCAGCCCATGATTCAGGCAATTCCGCTTCGAAGGGTAGGAGAGCCTGAGGATGTGGCAAATGCATTTTTGTTCCTTGCAAGTGATTTGGCAGGTTATGTAACAGGAGAAGTGCTGTCCGTGGATGGTGCGATGATTTGCTGATGATTCCATCAATGAAACTAGGTGCAGGCAGGCGCCTCAGAGCATTTTTCAAGCATGCTTTGAGGCGTCTGCCTGCATTTTGGCTTTGTATGCTCAGGACGTTAATGGTTTTGTCAAATATTTTATCTTTTGATGCAACATTTTAAGAGAAAAAAGACTCATAAAAGATAAGAGTGAAAACTTAGAATTGTCTGCAACAGTTTTGGATATCCGTTTCACTTAAGGAGGGAGCTCCCATATGGAAGAATTTATGCGGTGTTATGAGAAAATTTATCCGCAGATGTATCGTACGGCCTGGTTCTATCTGCAGAATCAGCAGGAGGCTGAGGATGCGGTGCAGGATGCGGTGCTGGCTGCTTATGAAAAATTTTATCAGTTGAAGGAGAAAGACAAATTCGGGCCGTGGATCATGAAGATTCTGGCGAATAAGTGTAAAAAAAGAATGCAGGCCTGGTTTCGCAGGGAGGAAGATATCGAAGATATTTCCCCGGCTCAGGAGAAGATTCTGGCAAAAGAAACAGATTTTGCCATGGCGTCTGCGGTAAAGCAGGTTTTTGAAGAATTGGAGGAAGAGGAGCGGTTTATCGTGGCATTGTCTGTGCTGGGAGGATATACCAGTGAGGAAATTTCAGATATTTTAAATAAGAATCACAGTACCATCCGTTCCAAATATCGGAGGGCGCTTCAAAAAATGAAAAAGAAGCTGGAGGTGTGATGATGGAAAAGCAGGGATTGAAGGAGCAATGGACAGAGGAAACCATAAGAGAATATGTGAAACAGGCGGCTGAATCAGAGCCAGTACCGGACAAACTGCAGCCAAAGCAGATGGAAGCATGGCTGAAGCAGACCCTTAAGGAGCGGGGGGAAGCACCCTTCCGCCCATCCCAGCAGGAAGAACCGGAGCTGAAGCAGACCCTTAAGGAGCAGGGGGAAGCACCTGACTTTTCCCTGGGAGATACCCAAAACGGGCAGAAACAGCCTATGGAAGAGAAAGGAGGAGCATCTATGAATAAGAAGAGAGATAAGAAAAGAAGTTACCGCAGATGGTGGCTCCAGACAGCCGCGGTTGCTGCCTGCCTGGCAGTGGTTTTGTTTGCCGCCGGCCGTTCCGTAGACTGGGAACGGGGCGTCCAAAAGAATATGGAAGAATTGGAACTGGCGGTGGAACAGCCTCAGGAAAAAGCGTCCCAGGGAGATACAGAGAAAGGGGCTTCTTACCAGGAATTGTATGATGCATTTTCTGATATCTGGAAAGAACAGGAGAAGATGACAGCCTATATTGAGGAACGGGCAACGGATTCTGCCGGAATGGATACAGGAGGAGAAAGCAGTGCAGAGATGCCAGCTGAAGGTGCGGCCGTGGCTACAGAGACAGTGGAAGACAGCGCCGATTTGGAGAACTCCGGTTCAGAAGCTTATGGGAAAACCAATCAGCAGGAAGCGGAGGTAGAGGAAGCGGATATCATTAAAAATGACGGACGGTATCTTTATCAGGTAGTTTATGAGAATAAGTCAGGCAAACATACCGTCCAGATTGTGGATACCAGGGACGGATTGAAGGAAGTTTCCAGAATCGGGGAATTTGATAATGAAATCCAACAAATCTATGTGTGGAAGGATAGTCTTGCGGTGATTGAAAGCGGCTGGGTCAGTGATCCCATGGAAGAAGAGGATACGGACAGCGGGAATTTGCTGGATGGAGTGAAAGGGTTTGTGGAAGAAATATTTTCTTCTGAAACAGGGGATTATTACAGAGAGACGTCCTACAGCAGAATTCATATCTATGATATTAAAGATCGTCAGAATCCGGAATTGTACCATACCTTTACACTGAAAGGAAGCTATAGAGATTCCAGAATTTCGGATGGGTATCTGTACTTTTTTACTACCTGTAACGCCTACAGGCCCAGGTTAGAGAAGGATTATCAGGCTTACGTTCCCGAAGTGGACGGAGAACCTCTTGCGCCTGAGAAGATTTATCTGCCAGAGGATACGAAAACGGCAGCCTATCTGGTGATGGCTTCCGTTCATATGGAACAGCCGGATCAATTTACGGATACAACAGCTATTGTAACGGCAGCCGATAGATTTTACGTAAGTAAAAACAATATTTACGTAACAGACAGTATGTATGTGGATTATGGGACAGAAGGCAAACAGAGCGACAGCACCAGGATTTTCCGTTTTTCCTATCAGGATGGAAAAATGAAGAAAGAAGCAGAGGGCAGCGTGAAGGGAATATTGCGGGACGATATGGCAATGAATGAATATAAGGGATATCTGCGCATGGTCACCACAGTGGAAAGCCAGAACGTGCAAGTGGTAAAAGATGATATTACCGGAGAAATTATTGGAAATGACGGCATGGATTTTGAGACAACGAACAGCCTGTATGTGCTGGACGGCAGCTTAGAAATAGCAGGGAAGATTGAAAATCTGGCAAAAGACGAACTTATTTATTCTGCGAGATTTATGGGAGACGCCGGTTATTTTGTCACATTCCGGCAGACGGATCCGCTGTTTTCCGTAGATTTGTCGAATCCGAAAAAGCCGAAGATTCTGGGAGAGCTGAAAATCAGCGGATTTTCTGAATATCTGCATTTCTATGGAGATAACCTTCTTCTGGGAATCGGCATGGAAGCGGACGAAGAAACCGGGGCTACAGATGGGATGAAGCTGTCCATGTTTGACATTTCTGACCCTTCGGATGTGAAGGAACAGTCTAAGTTGAATTTGCCTTATGATTACGCTCAGGCATTATATGACTACAAGTCTGTACTGATCGACACGGATAAGAATCTCTTTGGATTTTGCGCAGAGGACTATGAAGAGGATTACCGCTCAGAGTATGTATTGTTTACGTATGCAGACGGGGCTTTTCAGGAGAAGATGAAGATTGATTGCAGTGATGGCGAGGTTTACTCAAGCAGAGTGCGGGGAACCTATATTGGGGAATGTTTTTACCTGCTGTGTGCAAATGGAAGGGTAGAAGCGTACAGTCTGACGGATGGAAGTAAAATTGCGGAACTGGAGAAGTAAAGTTTTGCCCTGGTATGCGATATCTCTGGCATTTGAAAACTGCCAGGGATATCGCCCCACTGGGGATGGCGTTCGCGCGAAGAGACAGATGCCGCAAACGGCTGCGCAGGGCGCTGCTGGCAATCATTAATCGCCAACTATATATTATTACTCCATCCGGCCAGGGTGAAGTTTCCAAAAAAATAGAGTTCCTGCCCGGCTTACAGCCGGTAAAACAGAGGTTTTCTTTCCTGAAACACCGTATAATATTCAAATCCCGCCTCTTTCAGTATTCCCGGAGCCTTCACGAAATCAAAAGCAACATCTTCCGGTTTGTGTCCGTCAGCTCCAATCGTGACAATCTCTCCGCCCAGTTCCCGATAGCGTTTCAGTATGCGTTCCGTAGGATTGGGATGTCCAAGGCCGTACCGGAATCCTCCGGTATTCAGTTCCAGACCCTTGCCTTTTTCCACCAACGTGCGCAGAATTTCTTCTAACACATCTGAAAATTTATCATAAGTGTAGTTCTCATTTTTCGTAGGGCCGTAGCGAACCACATAATCCAGATGTCCGTATACGTCAAAACAGTCAAAAACAGCCAGATTTTCCAAAATAGATTCAAAATATTCCAGGTATGCCTCATCCTCTGTTTTTCCCTGATAATATTCCGGATAGTAAGGGTCCTGGCCGTGCACCACGTGGGAAGAACCAATGACAAAGTCAAAGGGATGTTCTCCGATGATCCGGGGAAGCCGATCTGTAAGATGAGGCTGCAGCCCGATTTCTATTCCGATGCAAATGGGGAATTTGCCGGAGTAGTGTTTTTGGATCGCCTGCATTTCCCTGAAATATCCGGGAATGTCAAGCATAAATTCTTCCTGGGAGGAACTGTAATCCAAATCCAGATGGTCGGTGAAGCAGACGCCGTCAACCCCTGCGCGGATAGATGCCTGAACCATTTCTCTGGTATCGGCCTGGCTGTCTGTGGAAAAATGTGTGTGCATATGGGTATCCCAAAGCATGAGTGCGCCCTCCTTTCAGTTGTTTCTGCGTATAAAAAGATCATAGCCCGGGCGATAGAGAATGTCAAATGAAAAATTCAGATCCGAAAGAAATGTGTGTGCTGCTAAAAACCATTGGCGGGGACGGCAAAAATATATTTTCACTCAAAATATCACAAGATAATGAAAAATTTAACAAAGTTAAAAAAGCCCCTTGAATTTTTCACTAATATCCTGTCTTTGACAGTTGCAGAAAAGATTAATGCCAGAATTCCTTGTAAATTAG
>NZ_SRYA01000260.1 GCF_004793545.1 Petralouisia muris
GGCTCTTAGGCTCACTAATTGTCGGCTTAACCTGGACGCTTGCCCTGTCACGGGCAAGTATCCCGGCAGAGAAGCGGCACATTGTAGAAATCTACATTGACGAGCTGCAAGATTATATTTCGTTACCGACAGATATTTCTGACGCTTTAGCACAAGCGAGAGGTTTGGGTGTGGGGTTGACACTGGCACATCAATACCGTGACCAACTGCCTTTAGATATCCGCTCCGGGGTAGACGCCAACGCCAGGAACAAAATCGTATTCGGTCTTAACAGCAAGGACGCAAAAGACATGGCGGCAATGGCACCGGAACTTACAGCAGAGGATTTTATGGCTCTGCCCCGCTATCAGATTTACACCTCATTCCAATCAGGAGGAAGAAACACCGGCTGGGTACAGGGCAGGACTCTGCCGCCACCGCCCGCCCTGCGGGATGCCGCCG
>NZ_SRYA01000261.1 GCF_004793545.1 Petralouisia muris
GCTATGGGCGGCTGCACCGGGAATATCTCAAACAGGAGCACCCGGCACGGTACAGTTCCCTTATCCTGACCGGGAAATTATGGACATACCTTGCCGACCTGAACGAGCAGGCGGAGGAAATTATAAACAGCGAACTGATTTATATTTGATTGGACATGGAAAGATCAGCCGACTACCCGGCTGGTCTTTCTAATCTTCCCTGCGCTCCAATACCGCCCGAATCATGGCAGCGGCGATTTTCTGCTGGCTGGGTGATGTGTTTTCCCACAGTTCCGCCAGCTCCCGTATTTTACTGACTTCATTATCTTCCAGCGCATCCCGCAGCAGATAATCAGGGGAGA
The DNA here is from genome assembly GCF_004793545.1 of Petralouisia muris. GTDB lineage: Bacteria > Bacillota > Clostridia > Lachnospirales > Lachnospiraceae > Petralouisia > Petralouisia muris. The sequence continues at coordinate 342 of NZ_SRYA01000261.1, forward strand.
TTTTTAGTGCATTGCAGATATTGATAAATACGGGCAGACTGGGAACCTTTGCCCCGCCCTCAATCTGCCGGAGGTAAGTTGCGTTGATA
>NZ_SRYA01000262.1 GCF_004793545.1 Petralouisia muris
TCCGTGACGCGGAAGCGGAGCTGGATGAGAAAGAAAAACACAGGAAGCATAAAATGATGGTGAACCGGACGTTGAGCATAGGGATACTGAAAAATGACCTGATTTATATCCTGTTGGAAACAGATGCGCAGAAACAGGACAGACTGTTCCATCAGATCTATGAAGACATCAGCAAAAATCTGGTTCCAATCAGGCCAGACCGTCATTACCACCGGACAAAGGGGCAGCTTGCGGGAAAATATTCAAACACGCATAAAAGAGCTTATTAAGCAACAAAGCTATAGCGCATTAGATTGTCTTGCCTGATAATTACAGTATAAAACCGTCAAATGGTAAGACTGACTCCTAGAACAATACCGGATGTCTTTATCCCATGAATGGGTGTAAAGACATCCGGTATTGTTCTTTTCCTTAAGTTAATGACATTG
>NZ_SRYA01000263.1 GCF_004793545.1 Petralouisia muris
TTCCCCGAAGAGATTTCGGGGAAGTTGGTAATAGTGGCTTAATCAGCAGGCACTAAATATGAAGCATTCGAGAAAGGATTTCTTTTGGGATCATTTCTTGCGTCATAAAAATATGGAGGAACCGTTTCAAGGGTTCCTCCAATTTTTACATTTTTGTAAAAAGGGGTTGTATTTTATAATTATTTGTGATACCATATAAAAACGTATAAATGAAATTCTTTTGCAGCGATTCTCATAGATGGTGAGATTCGTATGATGCGTCGGGGATGGAATTTAAGTTAAATGATATGAATTCGGTAGGACTTTATTATTTGTCGTACTTTATTTTTGTGAACTTATTTTACTCTCTTGATGGATCAAGGGAGTTTTTTTACTTTATAGGAAATTGCGATTTTTGAGGAGAGAAAAAGAACAAGAGTTTACCGAAC
>NZ_SRYA01000264.1 GCF_004793545.1 Petralouisia muris
CCGAATTCATATTAGTGCTGTCAATCAAAATGCTTCGTAACTTCTTTTTATAGCCAGTATATCCTTCATTCGCAAATGTTGAGAAACGAATCTTGTAATAGTCATATGGAAAATAATCATCCTGATCTTTTAAGGATTCTGTTATCTCATTTTGGAAATCAGGATTCGGTTCACATACAAGCCTGATTCCATCACAAATGATCCCATCAGAGTTGTTCTTGCCATTAACGTCATAGCTGAATTCGCCATTAAGATATAATTCTATGATCATTTTAGGCAAGTTATCATAAGTTCTTTGACTGGCATTGAATTCCTGAACCGCCTCAATATTAATCATGCGATCCAAGCCTATAGTTTCAACTCTATGAATGTTTCCGCTTGCAACGATATCTATTGCTTGAAGAATGCTGCTTTTCCCGGATTCA
>NZ_SRYA01000265.1 GCF_004793545.1 Petralouisia muris
ATGAATGGGTGTAAAGACATCCGGTATTGTTCTTTTCCTTAAGTTAATGACATTGAGTAAAAGGGAGCTTTTTATCCTATATGCCGGAGAGTTATAAGGGCATGGAGGTAAAGGTTACTTCAGTGGATAAGATTAACTGTAAACTGGATGGATTGAGCTTGCTGAAGGAAGGTGAAAGACAAACGCTTGCTCCTACCATATATGTCAACGATATGTACGATAATTATTTGGAATCGGGTGATCTGCAGGTGGTTCTGCAAAATGCAGCAAAAAAAGTGGATGAAGCATTCGGGCAGACATCGCAGTTGCAGTCGCTGGACTTAGGGGAGGCAAAAGACAATATCATATTCCAGCTTATAATGTCGGACGGCGAATTGAGGGAGAAGCAAACAGCGAATTATTTTTCCGACATTTA
>NZ_SRYA01000266.1 GCF_004793545.1 Petralouisia muris
GACCGCGGCTGGGACGTAAAGCCAAAAAATGTGGAAGAGGAAAAAATTATCGATATAATCCTCGATTTCTGCAGCCATGTTTATGACGGGATAAAAGATTTTATGTAACCATCTCCTAAGAAAGCTAAAAACGGAAAAACAAAAACAGGCAGTGCATAAATTATACCGGAAACAGAAAGTGCCTGTCCTGCTGGCTTAACTGCGCCAGGCGCCCAAGCACACCAAACAAAAGCGATATATGAATAGTCATATACAAACAAGACAACAGAAAAGGAGGCATACCATGACAAAACAAAATATGATTCGATTTTTTGATATGTTTGCCGGTATTGGCGGGTTCCGCGCCGGGCTGGAGCGCGCCGGCGGCTTTACCTGCATCGGCCACTCGGAAATCGACAAACACGCCAACCGGGCA
>NZ_SRYA01000267.1 GCF_004793545.1 Petralouisia muris
AGAATGACAACTTCTATCTGCTTACCCTTGCGGCAGTCGCAAAGGAACTGAACAGGCGGGGAATGAGAAATGCAGATGTCCTTTTATCGGTAGGACTTCCCCTGACAAGGTTTGGTGCGGAGAAGCAGGACTTCATTGATTACCTGTCAAAGAAGAAAGAGGTCGCTTTCCGGTTTGAGAAAGAGAGGTATGTGGCAAGGATAGCAAGAGTGTCCGTGTTCCCTCAATGCTATGCGGCGGTTGCGGAACAGTTGAAAACGCTGCCGGGGTGTGTGGTGGTGGTGGATATAGGGAGCTGGACGATTGACATCATGCCAATAGAGAATGGCAAGCCGAATGAGGCGGAATGCATCACAAGCCAGCAGGGACTTATCCGCTGCATGAGAATAATCAATGAGGAATGTA
>NZ_SRYA01000268.1 GCF_004793545.1 Petralouisia muris
TAAAGAAACATACCAAAGAGAAATGGATAATCCTATATATCCAGAGATGGCTGACAGCGCCGTTCCAAATGGAAGACGGGACGATTGTGGAAAGGAAAACCGGAACCCCGCAAGGCGGGGTGATAAGCCCGGCATTGGCAAACCTGTTCCTGCGCTATGTGTTCGATGATTTCATGGCAAAGGAATTTCCGACGATGCCGTGGGCAAGATATACTGATGACGGGACAGCGCACTGCGTCTCTCAGAAACAGGCGAAATACCTGCGGAGAAGGTTGGAACAGAGGTTCCAGAGTTATGGTTTGGAACTGAACCAGGAGAAGACAAGGACAGTATACTGTCGGACGGCGAATTGAGGGAGAAGCAAACAGCGAATTATTTTTCCGACATTTA
>NZ_SRYA01000269.1 GCF_004793545.1 Petralouisia muris
TCCTCACGGATTATGTGAAAAAGCAGGGCTGGCACTTGGCAAAAACGTATGTGGACGACGGGTATTCTGGTACGAATTTCCAAAGACCAAGCTTCCAGAACATGATTAAGGACATTGAAAATGGGCTGATAAACTGCGTGATTACGAAAGATTTATCACGTTTAGGGAGGAATTACCTTGACTGCGGACTGTATCTCGAAGTCTTTTTTCCCGAAAATAACGTGCGTTATATAGCGGTTAATGACGGCGTGGACACGCTCAATAAATCGGCGATGGACATCACGCCATTCCGCAATATTCTGAATGAAATGTATTCTGCCGATGTGTCGGTCAAGATAAAATCGGCGTACCGTGCGAGGTTTCAGCAGGGGAAATTCATGG
>NZ_SRYA01000026.1 GCF_004793545.1 Petralouisia muris
TCCTTGGAATTATAAGGTTTGCAACAAAAAATATAGTGGTAGATTTGACACTACCCATCATTGCAAGGAGGAATTGAAAATGTCAAAATTATCAAAATCTCAGATAAAAAAAGAAATGCGGCTGCTGTATCCCGCTCCTGCGCCCCAGAGAAAAGAGCAATTTCTAAGAGAACTTTCTTATCCCCAGTCCAGTCCGTTGGAAACTATAGCGGTTCAGATTGGTTATATCCGCAAATTTGTCTGGATTCTGTCACTGCTGCTGATAACCTCCGCTCTGGCGTTTGGGAACAGTTACTGGCAGCAGGCTGAGGATTACGGAATGCTCTGGTGCGTCTCAGCAGTCACGCCCCTGCTGGCCGCGCTGGCGGTAACAGAAACGTTCCGTTCCAGCGCTTATGGAATGGCAGAACTGGAAATGGCCGCCAAACACAATCTACAGCAAATATTGCTGATACGGATGGGAGCCATAGGAGGAGTGGATTTTCTTCTGATTATGGCAGCCCTTCCCTTTCTTGTGGAAAAAGAGCAAATAAGCATATTCCGGGGAGCTGTTTATCTGATGGCGCCCTGGCTTTGCACCTGCGTGATTGCATTTCAAATTGAAAAATATGCAAAAGGCAGGGACAGCATCTGGTATTGCTGCGCTCTTGGGCTGTTCTTTAGCGGAATCAGCCTGGGAACCGAAAATTTTCAGGAAACAGTTTATGGGAATGAAGCATTTTATTTATGGCTGATTGTGTTTTTCGTATTTTCGGCAGTTCTGGCAAATCAGATCTGGCAAATCTGCCATCAAGCGGAAAAGTGGAATCGCAATCTGTATCTGGCCAGATGAAAGATTAGAATTAAGATCTGTATCTGATTCTGACAGCGGAATGGAGGAATTGAAATGGAATTAATTTTTGACAGGGTAACAAAACAATATAAGAATAAGCTTGCAGTAGATCGGGTATCACTTTCCCTGAAAAAAGGGGTTTATGGGCTGCTGGGAGCTAATGGAGCGGGAAAAACCACATTAATGCGTATGATGTGCGGGGTGTTACAGCCGGACAGCGGGGAAATCCTCTACGACGGCATGAAAGTGGAAGAGGAATCTTACCGGGACATACTGGGGTATCTGCCCCAGGAATTTGGATATTACCCAGATTTCTCTGCCATGGATTTTCTGATGTATCTGGCCTCCTTAAAAGGGATTCCCAAAAAGCAGGCCAGGGAAAAATCCCTGAAATTACTGGAACTGACCGATTTATCCCCCGTGGCAAAGAAGAAAATCAAAACATTTTCCGGCGGAATGAAACAGCGGTTGGGCATTGCTCAGTCTTTGCTGAATAACCCGAAAGTTCTGGTGCTGGATGAGCCTACCGCCGGATTAGATCCCAAGGAGCGCGTCAGGTTCCGCAATTTGATTTCCAAGCTGGGCAGCGATCGGATTGTGCTGCTTTCCACCCATATTGTGTCGGATGTGGAGCATATTGCCGATGTGATTCTGGTGATGAAAGGCGGCGTGATCATCCATCAAGGCAGTCTGGAAGAAATCATACAGGCCATCAACGGAAAGGTATGGGAGTGCACTGTGAATCACGAGACAGCGGAACGCCTGGCTGCCCAGTATCCGGTTTTAAATATCCGGGAAGAAAAAAAGGGAACGTTCCTGCGTCTGGTGTGTGGGAAAAAGCCTGTGGAATCGGCTGCTTCTGTGGAAGCTGCGCTGGAAGATTTATATCTTTACTATTTTAATGAAGCAGAGCAGGATGCGGGTCAGGAAGGAAAGGTGGGCAAATGAAAGAATTACTGAATTTAACAGGATATGAATATAAAAAAATTTTCCAGAAAAAATCCACCTGGATCGCGTTAGCCGTGGTTCTTCTATGGGTTTTGTTTTCCGGCGTCAGCGGCATGATAGGGGACTATTATATTGATGAAGAAAAGGCAGACAGCCATTATCATATGATAAAACAGGAGATAGAGGCTTTAGAGCATCTGGAAGTAAAAGAACTGAATCAGGAATTTTTTCAAAAAGGGCAGGAAGATTTGGCGGAATTTTCCAAGAATCAGGAAGAGCTGCGTTACAACTGGGAGAATACGGAAAATAAGGCGGAATATTGGAAAAAATACTATAAGGCATATGCTCCGTACTGTAATCTGGATACGCTTTTGATTATGATGGGAAACCATAACATAGATATCGAAGGGGTGGACGGCACAAATTTTTATGAATACCGCAGCAGAATGATGGAAAATATTTTTCAGGGAGAAAAACTTTCGGAAGAAGAAATTGCATTTCATGAAAAAGAAAATGAAAAGATAAACACACCCTATGCTTATGGAAATATGCTGGGATTCGACAATTATTTCCAGATGCAGACGCCGAACTTTATTTTTCTGGCCTTTGCGGTGGCAATCATCCTTGCCCCTATGTTTGCAGGAGAACGCACTTCCCATATGGATGCGCTGGTGCTGTCTTCTCGGTATGGGAAAAACAAGCTGATCTGGGCAAAGCTTCTGACAGGAATATCCTTTGCCGTGTTTGCTGCTTTGGGATTTTCTATAATATGCTTATTGGAAATGCAGACAGTTTACGGGCTGAGCGGCTGGAACCTTCCCATACAGGTAACTGCAGCAGGATTTTATCTGAATCTTCCGGTGAATCTGCTGGAATTTCTGGGAATCACTGCAGGCTGCTGTCTTTCGGCCACCTGCATGACAGCTATGATTGTGATGTTTTGTTCCGCTAAGATGAAAACAGCCTTTGGCGTGATTATTGTATGCTTTGTTTTTATATTTGCCCCAATTTTTTTGGTTAATATGGTAGGCGAGTTCAGGTTTTTGTATATGCTGGTATGCAGTCTTCCTACGGCCATGTATTATCCCAGAAGCGTAGCCGCCCATCAGCTCCTTTCTGTCGGAAATCACTATTTTTACTTTTTCCAGTGGGTTCCGGTTGTGTATCTTTTCCTGACGGCGGGATTGGCTGTCTGGAGTTACCGGAGCTTTAAAAATCATCAGATTCAGTAGGTTGGGAAAAAAGTAGGTTCATTGTAAAATAAGATGCGACAAGGGAAATATACTCTAAAGCATCTTATTTTTAACAGAAAATAAGAGAGTGCTACAAGAGAATTAAAAAACTCTTGTGGGCACTCTTTTTTTATTTCACCAAAAGCAGAAAGGAGATAAAAGGGCATGAGGAAAGGAAATAGACGGCTGAACTTCACGGACCGCCAGACCATTGAGAGGATGCACGCAGCAGGGGTAAAGGTTTCTGCTATTGCGGATGAAGTGGGAGTGCATAGGGCAACTATCTACAATGAATTGAAACGTGGTGGGGAACCTTACCGGGCAGAGGTAGCACAGAAAGCATTATAGGCCATGCGGCAGCAGGACAGAAAGCGAGGAACTTAATAGAATGAACGAAGCAGAACGGGAAAGAGAGTTCGAGGAATTTAAAGAAAAAAAAGAAGCTGAAAAAGGCACAGATGACGGCCATGCAGAATTTACCCTACAACATAAAGGTTAGGCGTGCGGAAATCCGGGCACATGAATTTATTTCAACTTTGGACGGCATGGGATTGGAAGCCCATGTGTCAGTTGGCGGCCTAGACAGTATTACACTTTTATATTTTTTACGGTCAATCGGTATAAATGTTCCGGCCATATCCATTTCGAGCCTGGAAGATAAGAGCATCCAAAAAATCCATAAGGAAATAGGGGTCATTTCGTTAAGTCCAGGGAAAAGCAAAACACAGATTCTTAATGAGTTTGGATTTCCTGTAATCAGTAAAAGGATAGCCGGGAAGATTGAAACATTGCAGCATCCAACGGAGAAAAATAAAACGGTACGCCATGCAATAATAACCGGGGAATGTGGGGCACAAGGACATTTCGCAAAGAACAGCCGTATGAAATTACCTCAAAAGTGGCTTGAATTATTTGCAGGATATGAGAATGAAAATGAGGACGTAAACTATAAGATTGCCCCGTTTCTTGTATCAAATAAATGCTGCCTTTACATGAAAGAACAGCCTTGTGATAAATGGGCCAAGGAACACAATAGCAAGCCATTCCTGGGACTTATGGCATCAGAGGGCGGACAACGTGAGGATGCACTTGTGGAGCATGGATGTAATTATTTTGGAAAAAATGTCATCCGTTCCGCACCATTCGCCCCATTTTTAAGGCAAGACCTTTTACAGCTTGCCATTGACTTGAAAGTACCAGTGCCGGAAATATACGGAAGTATTGAAAGAAAGCCAGATGGAACCCTTTACACAACAAAGGCACAACGTACCGGGTGCAGTATGTGCGGATTTGGGGTACATATGGAAAAACGGCCACATAGATTTGACTTGCTAAGGGCACGGAATCCCAAAGAGTGGGATTTCTGGATGTATAGATGTTGCACAGACCCTAAGACGGGGGGGAAGTTCGGATGGGGCCGTGTACTGGACTACATAGGGGTGGAATGGGAAGATGAATACTTCCCGGAGCCGGAGCAGATGACAATTTTAGATTTTATGGAATAAGCACCACCCAGGGCGGTATCCATACCGCCCGGCAACTAAAACGGCCATGCTGACCATGGGCGGCGTGAGGGTCCAAAGCCCCTACAAACTGTTGATGGGTTGCACTGGTGCAAAAAGTACCTACCAGGGAAGCGTACACGCCTATTCTTCCCAGGTAGGCCGGGAACTAGAAAACCATGCCACGCCCCGGTGAAGTTATCCGGCGTTTAAAGGTTGTACGATAACACCCGGTATATTGCAAGCTGTCATCCTATAAAGCCGTAGGGCGTGATACGGACGGATGGCCGCTTGCGGTATGCGAAACAGAAGAAAGGGAAAAGTATGTCACAATTTGATTATTATAACGATTTAGACAGTCACCCGTTTGTTGGGGAAAGGAAAGTTTCTTTCAAAGCCAAAATATCAGAAAAGCCGTTTCTTGACGGATATTTCAACGGAAGCCCTAAACACAGCCAGGTGGAGAACATAACAAGGGGCAAAGTGTATGACATTTACAAGGTTGAGGGTTTCGGAGATATGGCAGAATTTTATTTCCTGGATGATACGGGGAAAGAGCAGGGATTATGTGATTTCTTCTTTGAAGCGGCGGAGGAATAGCGGTTTCCATGAAAGGGCGAGCAGATGGACAGAAAATATAATTTTCCAATAAAGAAGTGCCCAAGATGCGGCGGCACCATGTTCACGGTAAGGCAGAGGATAAGCGGCAACGGGGAATATTATGTGGACATGGCAACGGGAGAGATTGAAAGCACGGAACTACATAGCGGATTGACATATAGGAACACTGGAAAATATGCCGTCTGTACAGATTGCGGAAAAAGGCTTTTCAAGATAGACGACAGCCTTAACGTGATAGAATAGCCGTTTCCCTGGGCAAATAACAGAAAGCGAGGATTTAGGCATGAAAATCATGTTAAAAAGTGACACCGATTTGAAAGACCTTGAAACAAAGGTAAATGAAAACCTGGCCGCCCTGGAAGCAGATGGGGCGGAAATCATGGGAATTGAGCATGGAACGGAAACCTTGCCCGTCATCCGTGGAAAGGAGATTGCAGACTATAGGACTTCTTACACGGTGATGATTGTCTACGAACCGTCCAGGCCGGGGGCGTTGAAATGAACGCCGGGTTGACATTGGGAAGCCTTTTTGACGGGATAGCCGGGTTTCCCCTGGCAGCAGGGCGGCACGGCATCAAGACCGTATGGACAAGCGAGATAGAGCCGAACTGTATAGACATAGCAGGGCGGCATTTCCCGGATGCCGTGAACCTGGGGGACATTACCGGGATAAAAGGCGGAGAAATCCCCGTGGTGGATATTATCAGTTTCGGAAGCCCTTGCCAGGATTTAAGCGTGGCCGGGAAGCAGACGGGGCTTGACGGTTCCCGTTCCGGCCTATTCATGGAAGCCGTGCGGATTATACGGGAAATGAGGGAAAAGACAGATGGAGAATATCCAAAGTATATCATATGGGAAAATGTGGCCGGGGCTTTTTCAAGCAATAAGGGAGAGGATTTCCGCCGGATCCTGGAAGAAATCACAGAAGCCAGTATTCCAATGCCTACAAGTGGGAAATGGGCATCCGCCGGATTGGTTGGAATTGAGGAACCAGGGGGGGATTTGCGGACAGTCGCATGGCGGCAGCTTGACGCACAGTTTTGGGGAGTTCCCCAACGTAGAAAAAGAATCTACCTTGTCACAGATTTTAGAAATGGACGTGCCGGACAAATACTTTTTGAGTGCGAAAGCGTGTTGGGGTATTCTGTCACGGGCCGAGAAGAGGGAAAAGGAAGTTCCGACAATCCTAAAGATAGCCCTATTGGAGAGGATAGCGGAGGACTGGCAGAGGAACCAGGCGGACAAATGAAACTGGATTTCGGCAGGACGGCGGATAGGATTTACATAAACGCCAAGAAGAGCGTAACCCTTATGGGGAGGGCAGGGGGCGGAGGTGGAAAGACTGGCCTTTACTCGCTTCCCGTCTATACCATAGCCGGAAACGTCATTGGCCGGGATGCAAAGCACGGCGGAAACCAATTAGGGATAAACCAGGACGTTGCCCCAACGCTTACAAGCACGGACCGGCACGCCGTAGCCTATACACAAAGCGGTTATGCGGAGTTCAAGGAGGGCGTGGGGACCATAAAAAAGAGCCGTGGGGCAGCAGGGGGAGGAAGTGAAACCCTTGCCGTGATAATTGAGCGGATTGCCGCAGCGGTAAAGTACCGGGTTCGCCGCCTTACGCCGCTTGAATGTGAACGCCTGGACGGGTTCCCGGACTATTGGACAAGGTACGGGGCATCCGGCAGGGAAATGTCAGACAATGCCCGTTACATGGCCCTGGGAAACAGTATTGCGGTCCCGTGTGCAGAGCGTGTATTTATCGGCATAATCAAAGCGGAAAGCGAGGGTGGAAACCATGGTGGTACGGGAGTTCCTGGAATTGATATGCAATTCGGACAATCTGATGATTGTACGGGATGCGGAAAGCGAAGCAGGGCAGGAAACCATATACAAAGGGTATAAGGCATTGCTGACACATGACCCCGTAGCGGATGCCATTCTGGATGCCCAGGTGAAACGGTTTAGGGCATCCCCGGAAATCCGGCATAAGGAATGGAAAGACCGGGGACTGATGCCGCCAATGGAGCCGGAGAAAACGCCGGATTTCCGCTTTTCTGATTTGCAGATGACCCTATATTACAAAATCATCATTTAGGAGGAATGAAAGATGGCGGAAATGAAAGTAAAGGTGGAAATAACCGACTGGCCGGAGTTCAAGGAAAAGATTGCCAGGATAAAAAAGGTTATGCAGCGGCGTGCCTGGATAAACGGCCAGAGGGCCAGGAAAGCGAGGAAAAGAGGATGGACAGATTAAAGGCGGCGGAAGCAAATTATAAAAGCTATACGCCTATCAATGGAGTGGTGGAGCCGGATTTTCTGGAATATCTCAAAGAAACATTCCGAAAGTGGCAGCAGTACCACAAAGAGGGCGTGACGTTGGGCAGCCGTGAGATTGCGAAGCTGTCAAACATGGTGGCCGGGGCAAGGCTTAATTCCCGTTTTGGGTTTGAGAAACTGGCAAAGCGTTTCACGGAGGAAGAGGGGGAAGAGTGGTTCTCCCTGCTGATTTATAAGAACCGGGAAGAACTGGAAATTGATGCAGAGCCTTTATATTGTTTTGCATCCAGGATTCACAGATAGAAAGAGAGGATAAGGGCATGGGATTATTAGATGGATTCACAGGTGACGGCACCGTGGACATGAAGTACATGGAATTTTACAAACTTATGAGGGAAGCGGCAAAGGCGGAGTTAATGGAAAATGCGGCCAGGTGCAACGTGCCCCATGAGTATATCCGGGAAATGCTTACCGGGAAGATGGAAGCCCCGGAGATTCTGCCGGAAACAGAAGTACACCCGGACTATGAGATTGAGAGCATGATTACTTCCGCCAGGCGTTTCTTGCGTATGCTGCCGGATGAAGAGCGGTTGGAAAAGGGCGTGGAAACCTTAAAAAATATCGTGGAACTGGCAGAACGGGAACGGCTTAATGAAATCATCCTGGACAATGCGGAAAAGTTAAAGGCCAGGGAAGCCGCCGGGGAAAAGAGGGTGCCGGAAACATGGAGTTGTGAAACGTGCTTCCACTACAGAAAGGGAAAGAAACTTCCTATCTGCGGAGGGTGCGAGGACGGGAGCAGATACACGCCTATGGATGCCGGGCAGCAGGACCAGGACACGGACGGGGAAAGGGAGGATGGAAGCCATGGCAATGAATGAGTTAAGGGCAGAGGTTGAAGCCGCCGCCCAGGCAGAACTGAACCGGGCAAACGAAAGGTTCCCTTTATTCAATAGCCGCCATGAGGGTTACGCCGTGACCCTGGGGAAGATGGAGGAAGCCAAGGAAGCCCTGGACAATGCGGAATCTTCCCTTGCCGTGTTATGGGACGGCGTAAGAGGGAAAAAGATAGCTTGTTTCCTGGTGGAAGATGCAAAGCCAATGGCAATATACCGCCAGGCCGTGGATGCCGCTTGTGAAATGGTCCAGGTGGCGGCCATGCTGTTGAAATATGAAATGAGCCAGGCGGATGCAGACGGCCAGGCAGAAAGCGAGGGAAAAGACTATGGCGATTTATGCAGTTGATTTTGACAATACACTGGCCGTTACCAGGTTCCCGGAAATCGTGGGACCAAAGGCAAAGGTTGTGGCGGCGGTGAAGATGCTGAAAGCCAACGGCCATAAAATCATCCTCTGGACAAGCAGAGCCGGAAAGGATTTGAAAGATGCCGTGGAATGGTGTACAGAGCAGGGCATTATCTTTGATGCAGTGAATGAGCCATTGCCGGAGCAGATGGACAGATGGGGGGAATGACACGAGAAAAGTTTATGCGGATTTCTACATAGACGATAAGGCAATGCCTATTGAAGCCCTGGAAAGCATCATGGACCGGGTTGTGGACATAGTGGAAGAATATAAGTTGCAGCAGTAGGGAGGAATGGGACGGGATGATTAAACGTGTGATTGGTGCGCTGTATGGAATTTTCCTGGAAGAACCATTGGACCGCTTGCATAACTGGCAACGCCGTTTTGAAAAGGAATATCTGAACTATTGCCGGACGGGATGCAGGGATTGCTACAAATGGAATGGCTATTGCCGTAGCCGGAAAGAGGGAACGCCATATAAGAAATTCCGCCGGAAATATCACGATATTGGCAAATAGGAATCAGAAAGCGAGGAACTTAACATGGGAAACGCACTTGCGGTAATATTGGGAGCCGTGGAACGGGAAAAGGCGGTGCCGTTCCTCTTCACTGGAAGCAGGAACCACCGGGGCATCCGCCCGGAACTGGCAGAGGTTAGGGAAGTAAAGGCAATGATGGCGGTCATTGACCGGGAACTGGAAAATTACAAGAGCCTGGCGGAACTGGATTTCCGGGCCGGGTATGTGGCCGGAAGAATCTATGAAAAGGAAGCCGCCGGGTGCATCACGCCGGGGCACAAGCAGGACCTTATAAATATTCTGTATACAAAATATGAAACCATCCGTGGTTTGGAATCCTGGGGTGCCGGATGCGGTTTGTGATTGGCGGAATGAAGTATGACACGGACAAGATGGAACGGGTGGCAGCAGTAAGGAAATGGTATAAAAATGACAGCCCTTTAATGCGTGCGGTATTCCAGGGGCAAGAAGTAGGAAAAACGTATGATTGCGAGTTATGGAAATCTGAAAAAGGGAACTGGCTGTTGACCCATGAGGAAGATTTCCGAAGGACGTATGGTGAAGCGATAGAGGAAGAGGAAGCAAAAGCCCTTTTGATGCGTTACGCAACGGAAACATACGAAAGTATGTTCGGAGAGTTGCCGGAAGCATGAACGGGGAAAGCGAAACCCGGTTGCAAGGTGGGGAACACCAAAAGCAACCGGGTTGGAACTTAACAAGGACAGTATAGCACAAGATATGGAGGAAAGAAAGGGTTTTCTTCCATATATAGAAAGAAAGGCGGAAAACATGGAGATTTACATAATTATGGCGGCAGTAGCGGCGGCAATGCTGATTATATCCGGCCTGGCCTTGTTCGGTTTTGCACTGATAAAGAAAGCGTTTGATGGATTTCTGGACTGATTTTTAAAATGGGCGGTGCCCCTTGCCCGTCCTTGTAATGGGTATTAGCATATCGGACACCCTGGGGATTTATAGAAAGATATAAAGGCATAGGTGGTTGATGGTGATAAGAAGAGGGGAGGGAGGGGAGGAAAAGGGAAGTGATGCCCAGGAGCAGGAAAGAGGGTAGGGGCTTGACATATAAAGGTGGGGAACATGAAAAAACTGTATGATGATTACGATTATGAGGAAGCATACCAAAAGCAGTGTGACACCCTGGAAGAGTGGGAGTTGGAAAAGCTGTTAAAGGATGGAAAGGTGGGGTGCCTTTATCGGACTACCACCACCAAGGCGGAGAACATCCAGAACGGAACGGTATTACTGGAAAGCCAGGTATACCCGGCCTTTAAGGATAAAAAGGATATGCCAGTAACGGCAAAGAAGAGGGAAACCAGGCCGTCACAGCGGAACCTAAACGATAAGAACGCAAGACGTTATCTAATACGCCTGGCAAATATCAATTTCGGCAAGGGTGATATTTGGGCCACATTTGGATGGAATGATGATTGTCTGCCTGGTGATGAAGAGAGGGCCAGGAAAGATATAACCAATTTCATAAAGCGGATAAACCGCCGCCGGAAAAAAGACGGGTTGGACAATGCAAAATATATTTATATCCTTGCCTTTGACGGGTACAAACGCCCACACTTCCATATTCTGTTATCCGGGGACGGGATGGACCGGGACGAACTGGAAGAACTATGGGGGAAATGTGACAGACCGAACACCAGGAGGATAAAGCCGGATGATGATTTCCTTATAACCGGGCTTGCCACATACATATCACAGAACCCACACGGGACAAAAAGATGGTGCCCGTCAAAGAACCTTAAAAAGCCGGACAAGCCGACAAGAAGCTATTCAAAGTTTAAAAAGGGCAATGTGGAGCGGATGGCAAGGGACCATGAAGAACTGAAAAGCCAGATGGAAAAAGCATACCCTGGATTTGAATTTCTGGATGCAGAGGTTAAGTACAACGGAATCAATGCGGCGTTCTACATATACGCCCGTATGGTGAAGATTAAGCGAAAGGAGCCTAACAAGAAATGAAGATTGTTTCAGTAATCAATTTAAAAGGTGGGTGTGCCAAGACCACCACAGCCGTTTCCATGGCGGAACTGTTGGCAGAGGGGGACAAGAAAAGAAAGCGGCCTGGCAGCAGGGTATTGTTGTTTGACAATGACAAGCAGGGGAACGCTTCCCGTATGTTTGAGGTATACAACCGGGACCAGGAGGCGGAAGCGTGCCGGATTATGCGGACCGGCCACATGGGGGAAAACAGTATTCGGAGGGTTTCCGGGATTGCGGAGGATGAAAAACTGGATGTAATACCTTGCAACTATTTCATGGAGTTGGCGGAACTTGCCGTAAAGGCAGACCAGGACCATGCACAGCATGACCGTTATAAAACCGCCCTGGGGGAAGTTGCCGGGGAATATGACTATTGCATCATAGACAATCCGCCGGACCTGGGAATGAACGTCATAAACGCCATGGTGGCAACCCATGAAATCATCATTCCCGTGTGCCTGGATGCCTATTCGTTGGACGGCCTGGAAGAACTGGTGGAGCAGATAAACCAGGTTAAGGCGTTGAACCGAAAGGCTAGGATTGCCGGGGTGCTTATTACGGACTATGAGAAGTCGGATACAAGCGAAGCGGCGGAAAGTTGGTTGAGGGCAAAGAGCGGATGCCCTGTTTTCTCACAGAAAATCAGACATTCCACAAAGGCCAAGGATGCCACG
The DNA here is from genome assembly GCF_004793545.1 of Petralouisia muris. Classification (GTDB taxonomy): domain Bacteria; phylum Bacillota; class Clostridia; order Lachnospirales; family Lachnospiraceae; genus Petralouisia; species Petralouisia muris. Next base: position 11,930 of record NZ_SRYA01000026.1, read on the forward strand.
TTCTACCACCAGACACCGACACGCTACAGTGTACGCAGCGGAGCCGCCCAGGATTATAAAGCCTTTGTGGCGGAGTATGTGCAGAAATTTGGGAACCTGGCAGCAGGGGAAAGGGGTTAAGGGATGGGATTTAATATTCTGGATGTCGTGAACGCCGCAACCAGGGCGGAAGTAGGGGAAAACAAGGATTACCGGGAAATCAACCTGGACTACCGGGACATTGTTGTGACGGAGCATAATAAATACAGCATGGACGAATTGCAGGAAATAGCCACGGGAATTGAAATGGACGGGTTGCAGCAGCCCCTTGTATTGGGGCGTGTAAATGGGGAATACTGGCTTGTTTCCGGCCACCGCCGCCTGGGAGGTATAAAAATCCTTGTGGCAGAGGGGAAAGAAGAGTTTGAAACCGTCCCTTGCCGCTACAAGGATATGACGGAAATAGAATTTCGGATTGCGCTTTTAATCGGCAACACGTTCAACCGCAAAATGTCGGATTATGACCTTATGACCCAGGCAGCGGACTGGAAAGAGGTATTGACCCAGGCACGGAAAGAAGGCTTGCTTGTCCTGGAAGCAGGGGAGAGGATCCGGGATTATGTGGCGGCGGTGATGGGGGAGAGCGTGCCAAAGATAAGGACCCTTAACACCATAGACCAGAACGCCACGCCGGAAGTGAAAGAACAGTTCCAGAAAGGCAATATGGGCATCACGGCGGCCATGGAAGCATCCAGGGCAGACGAGGGAACCCAAAAAGAGATTGCAAAGGCTTCCGAGGACAAAGGCGGCATGGGGGCGGAGGAAATAAAGGCCATGGCCGAAGAGAAAAAACACCGCAAGACCAAGGAAGAGGAAACCAGGGAAGCCAATGTGTCAGATACCGACACAACCAAAGAGGAAAAGGAAAACGCCCGGAAACTTCATGCCGTAAAGATGATTGAAAAATATTATACCTGGCTGAATGAAGAGGAAACGGGCATCCTGGAAAGGATGTTGGAGGACCTAAAGCGGCGTAAACGGGAATATGCCATTGAGGAAGAATAGGAGGTTTGGAAAATGAGGATGCAGAACATGAAGAAAGGGGAAACCACGGAGCAGATGGCCCTTTTCGTGTGGGCCGGGAACAATACACACGTCTTGCCGTGCCTTTCCCTTATGTACCACGTCCCAAACGAGGGGAAGAGGACAAACGGGGCGGTATTAAAGGCCATGGGGCTGAAAAGCGGCGTGCCGGATGTGTGTCTGCCCGTGGCAAGCCATAATTTCCACGGCCTTTATCTGGAAATGAAGTATGGCCGGAACAAAGCAACGCCGGAGCAGGAAGCATTTATGGCAGGGTTGCGGCAGCAGGGCTATAAGACAGCGGTATGCCATGGGGCGGAGGAAGCAAAGGCGGAAATCCTGGACTATTTGCAGGAACCTGGGAAGATGCCGCTTGCAAAGTGCCTAAACGCCCCGTGGATTGACGGGAAGTGTGACGGCGTTCCAATGGGGCGTATGTTCTGCCGGGAGCATTGCCGCAAGTGTGAAAGGCACACGCCGACACGGGCAGAAAGCACCATAAACGCCAACATGGCAGCAGTAGACGAATATTTCAAGGTGCCGATAATAAAGACCATTGCAGACCTTTCCGCCGGGAAGCCGCTAAAGAACATGACGTTGGAAGATACGTTGGAAACCATAAACAAGAACCTGGCATTTCTGGTGACGGGTACACAGTTGAGCGTGGAGCAGTCGGCGGCGGTGCTTACCGTTGCCATGGATGCCTATAACCAGGCAAAGAAAGGGGAGGATAAGGCATGAGAAAAAAGACAGACGGCGGCCATGCGATACCAGAAGAGGATTTAAGGGAAATGGAGCAGGAAGAGGGCCGGGAAATGCCGGAGGGCGTGGAGAGCCAGACGGGATATTGCCGCTTTTGCGGCCAGGGCGGCGTTGTCCATACAATGATGGGATGGGGCCGGGATGAAGTAAACGAAGCCGTGACGTGTAGGTGCCAGTGTGAGGAAGCCAAAAAGTATGCAGAAAGTAAGGAACGGGTGCAGAAAGCAAAGAACCGTATTGAAGAACTATTCAGCAGCACGGCGGAAAAGCCCATTGACCAGAGCGTTGTAAATATCATGTTCCGGGCCGTGGATGCCATAGAGGAAAAGGCCATGAAAGGCATCACGATTGACGTAGGGCAGGGCATAAAGGCAAGGGTTTCCAAGATGGCAAAGGAAAGCATAAAGGTGGAGCGTTCCGAAGTGCAGAAAAAGACCTATGAGGAATAGGGGGGGGCAGAGGTTGGAAAGGATGGATGCCGATATTAAGGCAGTAGCCAGAAGTATCATACAAGGCAACGAAAAGCGGAAAAAGAGAATAAAAGCCGGAAAGGCCAGTGCCTTTGACATTATGGCCGCCGCCGTTGTGGAAGATGCCTTGTGTTCTTCTTGCCAGAATATTGAGAGCATCCAGGCCAGGCGGCAGATGCAGAAAAGGATTTATGAGAGCATTGTATATAATACGCCCTATGAATACATAGCGGATGCCTTGTGTGGCCGCCGCCAGTTCTATGAGTATCGGACGGAATTTATAACACGGATTGCCCAGGCAATGGATATGTTGCCGGGTGGGAAAGGAATGGAAGATAGAAATGAACGGAATTAGTTTAAACGGATTCAAGGTGATACACGGAGGGATTGTCTTAAATGCGCTTGCACTGAAAGCCATAAAGATGCGTGATGGAATGGATGCAAGCAACCGTGAGATTGTAGAAAAGCCTATATGGCTTGAAGTCCTGGCAATCAATGAGGATGGGAACATTGTATCTATCCGGGATGAAGCATGGACCTTTCAGTTTGTCCCGGTTGTCACAAAGTAGCCAGGCGGCAGCAGGGCATACAGTAAACGGGTCAGAATATAGGGATGATTTATATTAACATGGGCTTATGGATGGGAATATCTGTAGGCCCTTAATCATGTACAGAGAAAGGATGGTGGCAGCAGTTGAAAGAATATGCAAAGAGTTTCTATCAGTCGGATGCCTGGAAGAAAGCAAGGCAGACAGCAATCAAGCGTGCAAACGGATTGTGCGAGCGGTGCAGAGCCGCCGGGCGTTTCGTTCCCGGTGTGATTGTCCACCACAAGAAGTATATAACGCCTGGCAATATCCATGATGCCAGGGTAACGCTTGCCCTGGACAATCTGGAATTGGTTTGTGAGGATTGCCACAACAAAGAGCATAAGGCGAAGCACGCCGCACGTTACCGATTTGACGGAAACGGGAACCTGCTGCCGCCGCCAGGAGAAAAGGAGAGGGTACGCCCCCCGGTGGGCAGAATTTTGGAGGGGACGGAAGAACCGAGGGAGATACCTCAAAAAAACTCCGCAGGGTCGCACGCATATGAGGGGGGATGAACATGGAGGAAAAGAAAAAATCTTCTTTAAGTAAGTCGGAGAAAACCGACACGCCAAAAAAGGCGGAAAAACTGGATGAAAATAAAAAGAAATCCGACACGAAACCAAAGAGAAGAGCAAACAAAATCACACCGGCCCGGATAAAGAAAGAGATAGATTTTTTAAAGCCAATGTTTGACGGGATAGATGACGGGGACAAGAAAAACCTGGTAAATTCGCTGATAGAGGAAGCGGCTTTTCTGAAAGTGGCGTGCTTCCAGGCAAAGGAGGAATTGAAGAAAGAGGGGCTTACAACGGAAACGGTGAACGCTTCCCAAAAGTTTGTAAAAGCCCACCCGTCCGCCACGATATACGAAAAATATTCACGCCAGTATACGGCCATAATCCATACGCTTATAGAATACTTGCCGCAAAAGGAAAAAAAGAACATAAGCAGATTGGCGGCGTTGAGGAATGGGCAATAATTATATTTTTCAGTATTGGGATGCCATACAGAGCGGCACCGTAACAGTAGGCGAGTGGATAAGGACCATTTACAGAATCCTTGTGGATGGCCTTAAAGGTGGCAAGTGGGATTTTGACGGAAACAAGGCAGACAAGGCCATAACTTTCATAGAAAACTTTTGCCACCATTCCGAGGGCCGGAACGATTTACTGAAATTAGAATTGTGGCAGAAAGCCATTGTAAGTGCCATATTCGGCATCATGGACAAAAGGACCGGGTATAGGCAGTTTAGGGAGGTTTTCATTGTTGTTGCCCGTAAGAACGGGAAAACATTGTTCGCCGCCGCCATAGCGGCGTATATGGCATACATAGACGGGGAGTATGGGGCAAAGGTTTATTTCCTTGCCCCAAAACTGGACCAGGCGGACCTTGTGTATGATGCGTTTTACCAGATTGTCCAGGCAGATGACGAACTGGAAAGCATCACGAAGAAACGCCGGAGCGATATTTATATCAAGGAATTTAACACAAGCATCAAAAAGATTGCCTTTAATTCCAAAAAATCAGACGGTTTCAATCCGCAGATGGTTGTCAATGATGAAATGGAAGCCTGGCCGGGGGACCAGGGCTTGAAACAGTATGAAGTAATGACTTCCGCCCTGGGGGCCAGGAAGCAGCCGCTTATATTGTCTATATCAACGGCAGGGTACATAAATGACGGGGTATATGATGAACTGATGCGGCGTGCAACGTCATTCTTAAAGGGCAATTCCAAGGAAAGCCGGATTCTGCCTTTCCTTTACATGATTGACGATATAGAGAAATGGGACAGCCTGGAAGAACTGAAAAAGAGCAACCCGAACCTGGGCGTTTCCGTAACAGAGGAATTTTACATTGAGCAGATAGAGATTGCAAGGGCATCCCTTTCAAAGAAAGTGGAGTTCCTTACCAAGTATTGCAATATCAAGCAAAATTCCAGTGTGGCATGGCTTGACTATTGGGACGTGATGAAAGCCGTAAACGAGGACATACACCTTACTTTGGAGCAGTTCCGGGGCTGTTATTGCGTGGGCGGAATAGACCTTTCACGGACAACGGACCTTACGGCGGCATCAATCGTTATCTGGAAGAACGGGAAATGGAACGTCATTACAAAATTCTATATGCCAAAGAAACGGTATGAAGTGGCCGTGAATGAAGATAATGTGCCTTATAACTTGCACCGGGAACGGGGGTTCCTGGAAATATCCGGGGAAAACCAGGTGGATTACAAGGACGTGTATAAATGGTTCATAGAACTGGTAAAGGTTTATAAAATCCGTCCGTTGAAAATCGGTTATGACCGATACATGGCCGGGTATCTGATAGATGAACTTAAAATGGCCGGGTTTCAGACGGATGACGTTTACCAGGGCACCAACCTAACCCCTATCCTACATCAATTTGAGGGGGATTTAAAGGATGGCAAGTACAACCTGGGGGACAATACCCTTTTGGCATCCCATCTTTTGAACGTGGCCGTGGAAATCAATGTGAATGACAGCCGCATGAAGCCCGTAAAGATTGAAAAACGGTTAAGGATAGACGGGGCGGTTTCTGTCTTTGATGCAATGACAATGGTTTCAAAATACCATAGCGAGATAGGAAAAAAGCTAATGAACGAAGCGGCATAGGGGGCATCCGGCAGCAGGATTTTAAAGTGGGTCAGAATTTCAACACGAATATATTTACAATGGGTCCATGGGCGTGTTCCATGGGCCTATTTTTGAGGAAAGGGGGTAATAGTACGGGAATCATTGCAAACGTGTTTGGAGCCTTTAGGGCGAAGTACAGACCGCTTTTATTGAGCCGTGGGGAATATGTGCCAACGGGGACGTTACGGGACAATGACATTGTGGGAGCCATAGCGGATGCCATAGCAAAGAACGTGGGCAAGCTACAGCCCCAGGTAATCCGAAAGGATGAAAAAGGGCTGACGGTGAAAAATGACTATCTGGCAAGGCTTTTGACCTTGCGGCCATGCCCGGAAATGTCAACCTATGATTTCCTTTACCGCATAGCATCCGATTTGGTTTATACTTCCAATTCCTTTTCCGTGATTTTCTACAACGAGGATTTCACAAGGGTAACGAGCATACAGACGATTACAACGAAGAGTTACCGCATTTTTGAGGATGACCGCCACAACGTCCTATTCCGCTTCCGTTGGGATTATGACGGGGAAACGTACACGGTGCCTTACCAGAACGTCATCCACATAAAGGCGAGGTATAACAAAAAGCGGTTCCTGGGAACGTCCCCGGATATTGAGTTAAAGCGGAGCCTGGACCTTGTGGAAACATCCGGGGAAATCATAAAAAACATGGTAAGCCGTTCCAATTCGCTTGCCGGGTATCTGAAATATAGCAACCTGGCGGATGATGAAGAACTGAAAAAGATTGCCAGGGATTTCCAGGATGCCTATATGAACAAAGAGAACGCCGGGGGGATTGCGGCGATTGACAGCACCGTGGAATTTAAAGAGATAACGCAGAGGACCCCAAACGTGCCTACAGCACAAATAACTTTCTTGCGTGATAACGTATACCGCTATTACGGCGTGAATGAAAAGGTGCTGACTTCCACCCTTTCAGACCAGGAATGGATTTCATTTTATGAAAATGTGATTGAGCCTATAGCAATCCAATTGGGTTATGAGTTCACATTTAAACTTCTTACGCCAAGGGAAATAGGGTATGGAAACAAGATAGAGTTTACCGCCAACCTTTTGCAGTATGCAACATTGCAGACCAGGGACACCATAGGCGGAAATATGTTTGACCGTGGAGCCATGACAATAAACGAATACCGGGCACTTATGTATTACGGGCCGGTAGAGGACGGGGACGTGCGTATGGTTTCGCTGAACTATGTAAAAGCCGGGGACCAGAGCCTTTACCAGGTGGGGCAGGACGGGCAGCAGGGCGGAGATGGGGAACCGCCGCCGGGGCAGCAGGACAGACAACGCCGGGCAATGGAAGCGGCGGCCCGTGCTTATTTTACGGCCATGAAAGGGGGTTAGGAGGATGCCGGGGACAAAGAAAAGATTTATGGCGTGCCGGGACGGGGCACACGCAACCGTGGAAAGGTTCTATGAGTTCAAGAACGAAACGGAAACCACCGTGGACCTGTATTTCTACGGGGACATTGTTTCGGACTGGTGGGGAGCCTGGCAGGAAGAGGACCAGTACCCGGAAGCGATAAAGAATTTCCTGGCGGAAGCAGGGGGAAAGGATTTAAACATATACATCAATTCCGGCGGCGGTTCGGTATTCGCCGGGATTGCCATTTACAATATGCTGAAAAGATACCAGGGAAAGAAAACCGTCCATGTGGATGCCCTGGCCGGGTCCATTGCTTCCGTCATTGCATTTGCGGACAGCGATATGCCAACCATACCGTCAAACGCCTATCTGATGATTCACAAGCCATGGGCAGGATGCGAGGGGAACGCCACGGAACTTAGGAAGATGGCGGAAACCCTGGATGCCGTGGAAAGCGGCATTTGGAGCATTTACGCCGAACACCTGGCGGAGGGCGTGGACATTGAAACGGTGAAAGGGCTGATGGAAGCGGAAACGTGGCTGAACGGGAGCCAGGCGGCGGAATATTTCCGGGTAAAGGTGGGGGAGGAAAACACCATTGCCGCAGCGGTGCAGGATTACACGAAACTGTATTGCCATAATGCACCAAAGGAGATATTGGAGCCGGAGGGAGCAGCAGGGCAGCAGGACACCGGGGAGCAGGAAAGGCGGAAAGAGATTGTTTCACTTGCCATGGAGTACATGACAAAGTGAGGGAGTAAGAAAGGAGAATAGAGCAATGACAAGAGAAGAGTTGATGAAACTTTCCAAAAAGGAACTTAAAAACCGTGTGGCGGACCTGGGGAAGAAAGCCCAGGCACTTTCCGGCCAGGAATTGACGGATGCCATGGACGAAGCCCGTTTGATTGGTGAAATCCTGGATGAAATCAAGGTAAGGGAAGAGTTGATGGCGGCGGCCACGGCGGCAGGGACGGCGGACCCGGAAGAGGGGGCAGAGGAACCGGGAGCCGGAGAGGGGAGCCAGGAACCGAAAAACCAGGCCAGGGCGAAGAGCGGCAGGGCGTTAAAGGACGGGAAGAAAGTCACATTTAAGGCAAAGGTGTTGGCAAGCCCCAGGAACGCACTTTCCACCGCCAACGGGATTGTGATGCCGCAGCATGACAGCCCGGATATTTCCCCCACGTTCAACAATGTATCTTCCCTCATTGACCGGGTGCATACCGTTCCGCTTCCGGGCGGCGAAAGCTACAAGCGGCCTTATGTGGTTTCCTACGGGGACGGGGCAGGAAGCACCGCAGAGGGAGCGGACTACAACGCTTCAGAGCCGGAATTTAACTATGCGGAGATTGTACGGGAGAAGATAACGGCCTATGCCGAAGAGCCGGAAGAAATGATTAAGCTGCCGGATGCGGATTATGATGCCGTGGTGGAGGACAGCGTGACCCGTGCAATCAAGCGTTACGCTTCCAGACAGATTTTAGTGGGGCCGGGCGGCACTGGAAAGTTCCGTGGCATCTTCTATAACCCAACCGAGAAAAAAGAACAGGTGATTGACCCGACCACGGACATTACCACGATTACGGCCATTGATGACGGAACCCTGGATGAAATCATCTATTCCTATGGCGGTGATGAAGATGTGGAGGACATTGCCGTGCTTATCCTCAATAAAAAGGACCTTAAAAGGTTCGCTAAATTGCGTGACAAGCAGGGAAGAAAGGTATACACAATCAAGAACCATGGCAACACGGGGACCATTGACGAAGTGCCCTATATCATCAATTCCGCTTGCGGAGAGGTTGGCGGCACCGCCGGGACATACGCCATGGCATACGGGCCGTTATCCAATTATGAAGTGGCGATTTTCAGTGATATTGATGCAAAGAAATCCGAACATTACAAATTCAAGCAGGGCCAGGTTGCTTACCGGGCGGATGTGTTCATGGGCGGAAACGTGGTTGCCAAGAATGGATTCATCCGTGTAAAGAACCCGGCGGCAAATTAGGGAGCAGGAAAGGCGGCAGGGCATGACAAAGGAAGAACTGATTTCCAGGGCAAAATTGCGGATTCGCAAAATGTCAAAGGATGCCTTGGACGGGGACGTGGGGCAACTGGTAGAGGTTGCCCTTGCAGACCTAAAGCGGATAGGGGTGCATCCGTCATACTTAGACCCGGAGGATATAAAGGACCCGTTGATTGTGGAAGCCGCTTTACTTTATGCGGATGCCAACTTTGGGCACCCGGCCAACCACAAGGAACTGATGGAATCCTATAACATGATTTGCACGAAAATAAAGGGCGGTGGCTACAATCGAAGCAATAGTGAAGCTGTTGGTTAAGAAGAACCAAAAGGAATACCTGGAAAAGGAAGCCTACGGAACCATACACCCGGTGGGCCGTGATGAATTTACGGCAGCAGGACAGAAGAGTTTCAAGGCATCCATGATGGTTGAGGTTTGGGGATTTGAATATGAGGGGCAGACGGAAATCATGGTGGACGGCAGGAAATTGGCAGTCTATCGGACATACGGCCCCAGGAGTGACGGGAAGATTGAACTTTACGCCGGGGAAAGGGTTGGTAAGAATTGAGGACATCCATTGACGGCCTGGGGGATTCCATAATGTCACAGTTGGAGGAATGGACCAACGGGGAATTGAAACAAGCCGTAAACGAGGGATTGAAAGAAACAGCCGCCGCAGCGGAAAGGGCATTGAAGCAGGGCGGACCGTACACGGAGAGGACCGGGAAATATACAAAGGACTGGACACATGATGTAAGGGGCAGCAGGGCATCCGCCATTACTGGATTGAACGGATATTCCGTATATAACCAAAAACATTACCAACTGACCCATTTACTGGAAAAAGGACACCAGGCAAGGAACGGAGGCAGGGTAAGGGCGTTTGAACATATCGGCCCCGTAAATGACACCCTGGGGGAATTGGCCGTACAGAAGATAACGCAGAAAGTGAGGGGATAGCGTGGGGGTTGAAGAACTGGTGCAGAGGGCAAAGGCGTTTTCCGTAAAATACGGAATACCACTTGCAAAGAACCAATTTGAGGGAACCGTTGATGACCCGGTGCCGCCGCTTCCCTATATGGTTTATATGCTTCCGCATGACACGGGCAGGGGAGCGGACAACCTAAACAATTTAAAGGCAAGGGATTTTGACCTGGAATTGTATACCGTGGCGGATGATGAAGAACGGGAGGACCTGGCCGGAAAGATGGAAGCGGAGATTTTCCAGGATGTGGAATATGAAATGTATCTTGCCCCTATCCCGGATGAAGAATGTTTCCAGACGGCCTATGAGGTAAAGGGATTGCTTACCAAGACGAAAGGAGCGAAGAGAGCATGAACAAAGAAAGCATTGTTTTGGGTTCCGGCGATTTGTATTGTACGGAGTTCATGGGGGCAGACAAGGAACTGCCGACAAATGAGGAACTGGAAAAAGAGGAAAACCGCCTGGGGCATATCAAGGGCGGCGCAGAAATCGAGTATGCGCCCTCTTTCTATGAAGCCAAGGACGATATGGGCAAGGTTTCCAAAGTCATCATCACGGAAGAGGAAGCAACCCTTAAATCCGGGATTATGACCTGGTGCGGAACCACCTTACAGAAGTTATGCCAGACGGCAAGGGTCACGGAGGACAAAGCAAAGAAGAAACGCATTGTGAAGATTGGAGGAATCGGCAATGCGGACGGAAAGAGGTATGTTCTCCATTTTGTACATAAAGACACGGTGGACGGGGACGTAAGGGTAACAATCGTTGGAAACAACCAGGCCGGATTTACCATTGCCTTTGCCAAGGACAGCGAAACCGTCATTGATGCGGAGTTTAAGGCACAGCCCATGGACAAGGAGGGCACGCTTATTCTGTATGAAGAGGATATGGACGTTACAGAGGAAGTGGCAGGACCCGAAAGCGGAGGGGGACAAAGCGCAGAAGAGGAACCCGGCGGCGAAGTGTAAGACTGTAAGAGCGGCCAGGGAGAAGCCCCCAGGCCGCTTATTCCATGAAAGGAGAATGAGGGCATGGCAGTAAAGGAATTTAATTGCAACAAGCTGAAAAGGACGTTCTGGCCGTTCACGTTGAAAGACAAGGTGGACGGGGACGGGAACGTGGTGGAAAAGGGCAGGAAAATCATTGTGAGGATGCCGCAGAAACAAGTCTTTGAAGCCATTAAGGAAATCCAGGGAATGGAAGAGGAAAACGCCACGGTGGAGGACACGGAAGCCATTTACAGACTGTTGGCGGCGGTTCTGAACAATAATATGGCCCGTGTAAGGGTCACGGAAAAGGACCTGGAGGATTATGACATAGAAGAGTGTACGGCAATCCTGGAAGCATACATGGCGTTTGTGGACGAACTGAAAACGAACCCAAACTAACCATTCCCTTTTATCCACGCCAGGATAAAGGGGAAGATATACCGTACACGTTGCTTACACGCCCGGAAAAACTGGTGATGGACTATTGCCATATAGACATTTACGAAGTGCAGGAAATGGAGATTGACGTTTATCTGTTTTTTATGCGTGAAGCAATGATTTATGAAAATTCACAGACCGAAGAGGGCCGGGAATATCTGAAAAACTGTTGGCGGATGGAGCAGACGAAGCCGGACCGTGAGGGGCTACGAAGAAATTTCAAGAAGAAAGGGGGCTGATACCGTGGCAAACAAGGGGATAAAGGGAATCACTATTGAGATTGGCGGAGATACCACCAAACTTGAAAAGGCACTTTCCGGCGTGAATGGGAAAGTGAGGAATACCCAGGCAGAACTAAGGGAAGTAAACAAACTTCTTAAAATGGACCCCAAGAACACGGAAGTCCTGGCACAGAAACAAACGCTTTTAAGTGATGCCATTGAGGAAACCAAGGAAAAACTGGATATTCTGAAAACGGCGGAAAGGCAAGTGCAAGAACAGTTCCAAAGGGGAGAGGTTTCGGAAGAGCAATACCGGGCATTGAAAAGGGAAATTGAAAAGACAAGCCTGGAATTGGAGGATTTGGAGGAAGCGGCAAGGCAGACGGACAAGGCCGTGGAAGAATTGGGGAAGTCATCCGCTCTTTCCGGCGAAGAATTGAAAAAGGCAGAGGAAAAGGCCGGGACTTTCAAGGAAAAGTTAGGGAAGCTAGGAGAAGCGGCGGAGGGTGCGGCAAAAGCATTGGGGGCCGGATTCGTTGCCGCCGCTACATATGCCACAAAGTTTGAAACGGATTGTGACAAGGCATTAAACACAGTCATCACACAGACGGGGGCAGCAGACAGTGAAGTGGAGGGGTTGGAAGAAACCCTTTTAAGCATATACAAGGATAATTTTGGCGAGGACATAAACGACATAGCAACGGCCATGGCGGCAGTCAAGCAGCAGACGGGCCTTGCAGATGAAGAACTGAAAAACACCACGGAAACCGCCATTCTGATGCGTGATACCTTTGATATAGACGTAAACGAGGGCATCCGGGGCGTTAATGCCATGATGAAGCAGTTTGGTATTTCTTCCGAGGAAGCATACAACCTTTTGGCACAGGGGGCACAAAAGGGGCTGAACCAGAACGGGGACCTTGCGGACCAGTTGGCAGAATATTCCGTGTATTACAATGACCTGGGGATTTCCGCAGAGGAAGCATTTAACATGATGGCGAATGGTGCCAAGAACGGCACGTTCCAGATTGATTATCTGAATGATGCCGTGAAAGAGTTTGGCATAAGGGTAAAGGACGGAACGGCGGATGATGCCTTTAAGGAATTGGGGCTTAATGCGGAGGATTTGAAAAAGAAGTTCGCAGAGGGCGGCGAAGGTGCAAGGGAAGCCTTTGATATAGTGAACAATGCCCTTTTTTCTTGTGATGATAAGGTGCAGCGCAATATTTTGGGCGTTACCCTTTACGGGACCAAATGGGAGGATTTGGGAGAAGATGCAGTGCGTTCCCTGGTGAATACCCAGGGTGAGATTTCCAACGCCAATGATGCCCTGGAAAAGATAAATGAGAATAAATACAATGACCTGGGGAACCAGTTTGAAGAGTTAGGGCGGAACATCAAAGTTGATTTGATAAAGCCCATAGGCGAAGAACTACAGCCAGTAATCAGTGATGTAATAAAAGAAGTCAAAAGCAAGATACCGCAAGTAAAAACCATTGTGCTTGCGGTTATCGACAAGGTAAAGGAATTTATTTCTTTTGTGTCAAAGCATGGGTCACAGATTATTTCCATTATTGCCGGGATTGCCGCCGGGATGCTTGCATGGAACGTGGTAACAATGATTCAAGGGCTGATTTCTGCCTTTAAGGTATGGAAAACAACCACCGAGGGCGTGACGATTGCACAGAAACTTTTGAACACGGCAATGAACGCCAATCCTATCGGCATTGTGGTAACGATAATAGGAACGCTTGTGGCGGCACTTGTTACCTTGTTTGCAACGAATGAGGATTTCCGAAACAAAGTAATTGCCATATGGAACAAAGTAAAGGAAGTGGCGGCGGACGTTTTCGGTTCCATTGCGGACTTTTTCACCGTCACAATACCAAACGCCTTTAAGGCCGTGGTGAATTTCATAAAATCGAACTGGCAGGGGCTTTTGCTGCTGATAGTCAATCCGTTTGCCGGAGCCTTTAAACTTCTTTACGATAATTGCGGGGCGTTCCGGGAATTTATAGACAATCTGGTGGCGAACATCAAACAATTTTTTCAAAATTTGTGGGATGGCCTGGTTTCCATTTTCCAGGGCGTGGGCAAGTGGTTCACGGACCGGTTCACGGAAGCGTATAAAGGCGTGACCCGTGTATTTGCGGCAATCGGTTCCTGGTTCGGTGCCAGGTGGAACGATATAAAGAACGCCCTGGCCCAAGTGGCAACGTGGTTCCTTACCATGTTCACCAATGCCTACAACAACGTGACCCGTGTATTTGCGGCAATCGGTTCCTGGTTCGGTGCCAGGTGGAACGATATAAAGAACGCCCTGGCCCAAGTGGCAACGTGGTTCCTTACCATGTTCACCAATGCCTACAACAACGTGACCCGTGTATTTGCGGCAATCGGTTCCTGGTTCGGTGCCAGGTGGAACGATATAAAGAACGCCCTGGCCCAAGTGGCAACGTGGTTCCTTACCATGTTCACCAATGCCTACAACAACGTAACCCGTGTATTTGCGGCAATCGGTTCCTGGTTCGGTGCCAGATGGACGGAAATAAAGTCCGCCCTTGCAAACGTGGCATCCTGGTTTTCAACCACATTCCAAAACGCATACCAGGGCGTGGTAAACGCATTTTCAAACGTGGTTTCGTTCTTTTCTGGCCTATGGGAGAAAATCAAGGGCTGTTTTGTGGACGTGGGCGTGAAAATCGGTTCCGCCGTTGGGGATGCCTTTAAATCGGCAATCAATAGCTGCCTTTCCACCATAGAGGGCGTGGTAAATAAATTCATAGGCATGATTAACGGTGTGATTGATGTAATCAATGAGATACCGGGCGTTTCCCTGGGGAAGATAAGCACCTTGTCATTGCCAAGACTAGCAAAGGGCGGCGTATTGAGGGAGGGCCAGGCCATGGTGGCGGAAGCCGGCCCGGAACTTTTGAGCATGGTAAACGGAAAGGCGGTTGTAACGCCGCTTACTGGGACAGCAAGGAACCACGCCATGGAGAACGCCGGAAAAGGCGGCGGTGGATATGTACAGAATGTGAATATAACAAGCCCAAAGGCGTTAAGTCCTTATGAGGTGGGCAGACAGACCAGGCTACAGACCAGGGCCATGATTTTAAGGATGCAAAGGGGGTAAATCCAGTGTCGGACATTAAAGTGATATGCACAAGCGATAAGAACGTGGCATTGACCTTTACCTGGGACGGGTTTACCCCGTTCCACCTGGTAGACATAGAGGGCATATACGGGATAGAAAGCAACGTGGTAACAAGCGAGAACACCACCACGGACGGCAGCACCTACCAGGGAGCCACGGCAAAGGAAAGAAACATTGTGCTGACCGTGGAAATGGATGGGGACTATAAGGAGAACCGAAACCTTTTATACCGCACGTTCCCCATAAAACGGACCGGGACCATGCAGTATATAGAGGACGGGGAAGCCAAGACTATTGATTATGAGGTTGAAAACATCCTGCCGGGAGCCACAACGGGCGTGGTGCGTGACTATACCATTTCCCTAAAATGCACGGACCCGTATTTCAAGGACCTGGCAGACATTGAAGTGGTGATGGCATCATGGGTGAGTGATTTCTTTTTCCCGGCGTGCTTCCCGGAAGAGGGCGTTATATTTGGGCACCGGGAAGCTGAATTGGTAAAGGAAATTGAAAATGACAGCGGAGCCGACAATATCGGCATTGTGGTAATCTTCCATGCGGACGGTGCCGTGAAGAACCCGGCCATATACCATGCCGAAAGCGGAGAATTTACAAAGGTTGGATATACGGAGAACAATTTCACCATGGCATCCGGCCAGTACGTCATCATAAACACTTATACCGGGAAAAAGAACATATACCTTTTGGACGGCGTGACCCAGGCGGAGATTGAGAACCATAAAAACAATTATGGGGTGATTGATTGGGATGCCGTGATTGAACGGTACGGAACCGTGATAAATGAATACCTGGATGAAGATGGGGACTTTATACAGTTGCAGGATGGGACCAACACCCTTGCCTATTCGGCGGATGAGGGCGTGAACTATCTTTCCATATCTGTATATTACAGAATTTCATATTTGGGGGTGTAGGAATGGAAATACACGTCTATGACAGAAACCTTAGACGGTTGGGGCACATTGAGAACCACACGTCCCTACAGTGGCACAGAAAATATTATGAATGTGGGACATTTGAACTTCACTGCCCGGTGACGGCGGAAAATCTTAGGCTTTTGAAGCCTGGGAACGTCATTGCCAAAGGGGACAACAAACTGGAAGCTGCCGTGATACGGGGGGACCAGACGGAAGAGGAAAGCACGCTTGTAAATGAGATTACCAGGAATGGAAAGTTTCTTCCCGTGTACCTGGGGGACCGTCTGACCGGGCCGCTTTTCAATTACAGCGGAACCGTGGAAGATGCCATGCGTTTTATGTTGGGCAGGATGGCAGCAGTTCCCCTATTGCAGATTGCGGAGGGGACCGGGGACAAGACAAAAATACAGTTCCAGGCCACTTACAAGAACGTCCTGGAATACCTCACCAAACTGGCGAGGTATGCGGAAATCGGGTTCCGTGTGGTGCCGGATTTCAAGAAAAAGACCATGACCTTTGAAACCTATAAGGGCATAGACAGAACCCAGGCACAAGGGAAAAATCCCAGGGTCATCTTTTCGGAAAGTTACGATAATCTGAACCAGGCAAAGCATAATTACAGTGACGAAAGCATGAAAACCAAAGTAATTGTGGGAGGGGCAGGGGAGGGGTTGAACCGTGTCTATGTGACCGTGGGCGGCGGAAGCGGTTTTGATTTACGGGAGGTTTTTCTGGATGCAAAGGACATAAACAAGGATGAACTGACGGAAGCGGCATACCTGGCCGCATTGCGGACCAGGGGGCAGGAATACCTAAACGAAAACAAGGTATTTGAAAACTTTGAAGCTGAAGCCGAAGCGGACGTGAATTTCACCTACCAAAAGGATTATGACCTGGGGGACGTTGTGACCGTCAAGAAGAAAAAATGGGGCACGTCACAGAATCTACGGATAACGGAACTTTGCGAGGTTTACGAATACGGGGGGATGTACGTTGTCCCCACGTTTGGGGATGCCCTGCCCACGGCAATAAAATGGGACGATTAGGGGAAAGGAGGAAAAGACAATGGCAGTAAGGGGTTTCTTCTACAACGCCACGGATTTGAACGATAAGGAGCGCAGATACAACGGCCAGGACATGAACGAAGATAAGGCACCTTTCTACAAAGAGGGCGTTGTATACGGCCATTTGCAAGTCACGGCAGGGGACGGGATGGAAGTAAGGGTGGACGGCGGAAGCCGCAGAGGGTACGCATATATCAATCTTCACACCATACACAATACCGCCGTCCTGCCGCTTACCGTGAGCCAGGCAAGCGGAACACTTCCAAGGATTGACCGGGTGATTGTGAGGAATGACGAAACGGAGCGCAGGCCGAGCATATTCATCCGGGAGGGGGCGTTTTCAAGCAAGCCGCAGCCGCCAGGGCTGATAAACAATGACGTAATCCAGGAAAAGAGCCTGGCCCGTGTCTATGTGAGGGCCGGGGCGGTGGCGATTACCCAGGCGGACATAACGGACGAAAGGGCGGACGATTCCGTGTGTGGGTTCGTGGCTTCACAGTTCAAGGAACTGGATTTCTCACAATTCCTTTCACAGTTCAACGCCTGGTTCGCAGAGGTAAAAAAGGCAATGGAAAAAGACCACGCCGCTTTTGTGAAAGAGTATACCGAACTTATCCGGGATTTCATGGATGGCCGGGAAGCTGATTTGGAGCAGTTCAACGCCTGGCTTGCCAAAGAGAAAAAGGCAATGGAAAAAGACCGTCTTTCCTTTATGGAGGAATACGCCGGGATGACAAAGGATTTCATGGAAACCCAGGCGGCGGAATGGGAAAAGTGGTTCCAGGGAAAGCAGGATGAACTTGCCGGGGACGTGGCCGGGAAATTGCAGTTGCAGATTGACGGCCTTAGAAAGAAAGTCCATAACATGGCGTTCAAGCTATGGATTGCCTACCGTCTGGAAAGCATCCAGGGAGCCGTTACCCTCACGCTTACCAACACCACAACGGGGAGCATCCAGACGGCGGATTTCACGGAAAGCGGAATTGGATTCTACATCACGGAAGCCGGGGACTATACCGTGAGAACCAACAAAGGGGGCGTTGTGGCAACGCCTAACAGATTTTCTGTTGACAATGTGGACCTGATGCACACAATGACCGTTTCCTTGCGTGACGGGGCAGATAGGGGCTATATCGGCAACTATATGGGTGCCTACATACAAAGGCAGACAGTAAGGCTTTATATAGCCTATCTGTTGGAGAGCATCCAGGAAGCCGTTACCCTCACGCTTACCAACACCACAACGGGGAGGGTGCAGACGGCGGCGGTTTCAGAAAGCGGCGTTGGCTTCCATATCCAGGAAGCCGGGGACTATATCGTGGAAACGAACATGGAAGCCGTGATGCCCATACCAAGGACGTTTTCTGTTGGAAACGTGGACCATATGCCGCCAGGGTATACAATGACCGTTTCGTTGCGTGAGTGTGCCAATATGGCCTATATAGGCAACTATATTGGAACCCATATATTAAGTTAAAAAGAAAGTGAGGTAAGAGGATGAAAGGATTTCCTAAAGTAATCAAAACAAAGTCGGACCTGGTAAACACGTTCAAGATGGCGAAGAAAGGGAGCCTTAAAAAGTCGGATTGGTTGGAAGCCGTGGCGAAACTGGAAAATCAGAACTGGATTATGTGCCCGGTCATCAATCTGTCAGAGGACAGAAAGGCGGTCACAATCATGTTTTGTGCCGAAGCGGCAGCAGGGCAGAGGGTCAAAAACGGGGCGGTTTATCCGACCATACAGAGCGTTGAAACGGTGGAGGTGGATAAACATACCACCGACACGGAAAACGCCGCCACAGAGGGCCAGGAAGCGGCAAGGGAGGGCACGGGAAGCGGCCAGGCGGCAGCAGGGCAGCAGAATACCACAACCCACACTATACTGAACCTTTCCAAAGCCGTGAATATCGGCACAATGGAAATCGGCATCCCGGCGGCGGTGACGTTCTATGACCGCCTGGGGATTTCCAGGGAGGAAGTAGAGGAAATGAAAGGAGAATTGGAAGCGTGAGCAGATTATTTGTGTATGATGAAAATATGTTGGATGAACGGGCGAAGATTACCGTTGCAAAGATGGCGGCCATTTCTGATATTGTGGCCCCGGACAAGGCGTACATCCAGTACAGCGGACGGGGAGAAATCACAGTCATTGGCGGATGCGTGATTGCGGTGGGTGAAACGTCCGTGTTCAAGACGGCGGAAACCATACTTACAAAGGAAAATCTGGACCAGGGAAGCGATTTTGCACATGGCAATGATTATTATATCTATATTTGTGACCCGGGAACGGATGACCAGGACGAACAGTATTTGATTTCGTTAAATTCCACGTTCCCGGACGGCGAGGGATGGGACGATACCAACACCCGGAAGATTGGCGGATTCCATTATGGCCGTGTGAGGAATACGGACGAATACGGCAGGCCAATCAATACATCCGGGGCGGTAAGGGGTGCCGGATGGGAGGGGAATACCCGTGTGGATATTATCCCAAATTCCGTATGGACCACGAAGCACCGCCCTAAATGTGACCCGTCCGGCATGGTATACCTGGGGAACGCTTTATGGGGTGACATCTACCTTTCCAGTGATGACGGAGCCAATGGATTACAGTCTGTCTATTGCGGCACGCCTATCACGGGTACGGAGGGCCTTAACTGGTATATTGCAGGGGAAAGGGCAAGGCGTGTGGGGAAGCGTCTGCCGGATTACATGGAATTTACCGTGGCAGCAGACGGAAGCCCCCAGGGGTTGGATGATTCCAACACAAACGGGTGGACGGCAACCGCCAACAAGGCAAGAACCGCCGTTGGGAACATTGCAAACGCCGTGAGTGCCTTAAATATATGTGACCTGGTGGGGAACGTGTGGAAATGGTTGGTTGAACTGTTACATGACCCAACGGGGACATCCTGGGCGTGGCATAATGTGTTAGGCAACGGTTACGGCCAGGCGTATATGGCGAACAGTACGGGCTTGCGCGCCCTCATTGGCGGCGGCCTTTGGTACGACGGCGTGCGTTGCGGTTCACGGGCCGTCTATTGCGGCAATGTTCCGTGGGGCGTGTACACGGGCGTTGGCGTGTGGTGCGTGTGTGACAGTCTGTAAATCTGTTGGGGTGGGCGAAAGCCCAACCCCGACTTGTAAAGGGATGGAGAAATGGCCCAAGAAAAAGAAACAGAAAACAAGCAAACAAACGGTTTCATGGAAAGCATGAAACTATTCCAAAAAGTTTATGATTTCCTGGTTTATATCTTTCCAATCTTAGGACAGCTTCCGAAGTTTGAAAAGTTCGCATTGCAGCTATACATAAAGCAGTCACTTTTTGAACTGGTAAAGGACATAATACGGTTCAGAAAGACGGGAACGAAAAGCCATATATATGCGGCGGACGTGGAACTGGAATTTATACGGGTGCTGATTCGGCTTGCGTTTGACTTGAAATATTCGGCGGTGAACAAACACCGATACGAAGTGGCAAGCCGGAAACTGGCAGAGGTAGGGAAGATATTGGGCGGCATTATCGGGGCCGTGAAAGACGGAAAATGGAAATAAGGAATGAATTTTGGGGAAACTGTTAATTCGCACCCGGCCGGGCTTGCACGCCCTCATTGGCGGCGGCAATTGGAACAACGGCGTGCATTGCGGTTCACGGGCCGTCAATTGCAACAATGTTCCGTGGAACGTGAACACGAACATTGGCGTGTGGTGCGTGTGTGACTAATCAACTTTGCAGACTTAGGGGCCTATGGGCTACTAGCAAGATTTATCAATCATTCTGATAAGTCAGACGGTTTTCCCGTTCCGGCGTTCTGTCCGGACAAAATAGAAAAGGCACCGCCTTTTGAGTAGAAGAATATTTGAAAATTGGTAGGGCAAAATGAAAACAGTTAAGGGGTTACATGAAAAAATGTATACCTTTGACAATGCCAATACATCATTCAAGAAAGCCGCAGCAAACAAGCGGTTCCATGAAGAGGTATTGGCATTTTCCATGTCAAAGGAGGATGAACTATTTAGGGCGTGTGAGGAATTGGAGAACCTCACCTATAAGCAGGGGGAATATACCGTTTTCAAGGTGTGGGAGCCAAAGGAACGGCTTATCATGGCGTTGCCGTTCTATGACAGAGTGGTGCAGCACATGATTGTAAATGCCATAGGGCCGGTATTTGAACAAAGGTTTTATACCCATTCCTATGCGTGCCGTGAGGGGAAAGGGATGCACGCCGCAAGCAACCAACTGTATAAATGGATGTATGAATTGATGACGGCCCAGGGATTGCGGCTATACGGCTATAAAGGGGACATAAGCAAATACTTTGCATCCATTCCGCATGAAGAATTGAAAACGGAAAATAGGCGGTACATAGGGGACAGGAAAGCCCTTTATCTTATGGACAATATCATTGACAAGAACGGGATATTGCCGGACGGCGTGGGCATCCCGGTGGGAAATCTTACATCACAATTATTTGCCAATGTGTACGGGAACCGCCTGGACAAGTTCGTGAAACATACCTTGCATATCAAGTATTACATCCGATACATGGATGACTTTATCATCCTTTCCCCGGACCTGGCACAGCTAAAGGAATGGGTGAAACGGATTGAAGAGTTTTTGGAAGAGGAAATGAAATTGCACTTGAATCCCAAAAGCACCATTCTGTATGCCGGAAATGGGATTGACTTTTGCGGCTATATCCACCACCCGGAATATAGGAAAGTCAGAAAAGCATCCGTCCGGCGGCTGAAAAATGACGTGAAGCACCTGGAAGCCGGGGAACTGGACCGTGAAGCCTTTGAGCGGAAATATAAAAGCCGCCTGGGACACATGGGGCACGCCGACACCTACCACGTTACAAAGGCCATAGAATATGAATTGCTGTTTTGGGAGTGGGAGCAGAGGGAAAGCGGCCTTTTGGTTCCGGCATAAGTGGGTCAGAATTTGAACGCCATGGGCGGTATGATACGGATAAAGCTATTTATGGAGGGTAAGAAAATGGATTTACAAACACTGATTCTTGTAATGAGTATTCCGAGTGCGGTAACTGGTTTCTGCTTTTGGCTCATTGAAGAGAAAATCAAGAAGCAGCAGAAAGAAACGGAGGAAAAAGAAAAAATCCGGGAGAAAAGCGAAGTCTTAATCATTAAAAGCGTGATGGCATCAATCTCACTGGGGGAAGCAACCGCCACGGCCCTAAAGAACGGGCACGCAAACGGGGAAACGGAAGCCGCCTTGCAGTATGCCAGGGAAATAAAGCATGAACAAAAGGACTTCTTAACGGAGCAGGGCATCCGGGGGATTTATTAAAAGGAATCCACACCCAAAAAGGGTTTGGAAATAAAAGAAAAGCGAAAGGAGAAACAGACAATGAAAAATGTAAATTGGGTAAGGAAACTTACAAGCCGTAAGTTGTGGACGGCGGCAGCTTCCTTTGTTTCTATGATGATTGTTGCCACGGGAGGGACGGAAAACACCGCCGCCCAGGTAACGGCACTTATCATGGCCGGGGCATCCGTTGTGGCCTATATCATTGGCGAGGGCTTGACAGATTCGGCCAACGCCGGGATTGAAGTAGGCGTGGAAATCGAGGATGCGGAAAAGGAAGTGTAAGGAATGGAAAAGCAGGATTTCATCAAAAAGATTGCCGGGTATGTGCAGAAATACGCCGCCGCCCACGGGATTGCCGTACACAGCCCCATTATAGCCCAGGCAGTCCTGGAAAGCGGATGGGGGGAAAGCCGCCTGGCGGCGGTGTACCATAATTATTTTGGGCTGAAATGTGGGACAAGGTGGACCGGGAAAAGCGTAAACCTTAAAACCATGGAAGAGTACACGCCGGGAACCCTTACGCAGATTAAGGACAATTTCCGGGTATATGGCAGCATGGAAGAGGGCGTGAAAGGGTATTTTGATTTCATCCAACTGGAAAGATACCATAACCTTAAAGGCATCACGGACCCGGCGGCATATCTGGAAACAATCAAGGCGGACGGGTACGCCACAAGCGGCAAGTATGTGGAAAATACCATGAGGATTGTTTCGCAGTATGATTTAAGGCAATATGACGTGAAAGGGGAAATGGGAATGGCAAAGACAGCAAGTGCCGCACTGGCCCAGGCAAGGGAATGGATTGGCCGGAATGAAGCGGACGGGACCCACAAGGGAATCATAGACGTATACAACGGCCACACGCCGCTTGCCAGGGGCTACAGGGTAAAGTATACGGATGCCTGGTGTGCGACCTTTGTTTCTGCCGTTGCTATAAAATGCGGCTTGACGGAAATTATCCCAACCGAGTGCGGATGCGGCCAGATGATAGAATTATTCCGTGCCAAGGGAGAGTGGCAGGAAAGTGATAGCAGAACGCCGTCCCCTGGGGATGTGATTTTCTATGATTGGGACGATTCCGGGGCCGGGGATTGCACGGGATGGCCGGACCATGTGGGAATTGTTGAGAGCGTGGAGGGCGGAAAGATTACCGTCATTGAGGGCAATAAAAACAATGCAGTTGGCCGCCGTGTCCTGGCCGTGGATGGCCGCTACATAAGGGGGTATGGCGTTCCAAGGTATACAGAGGAAAGCGGAGCGGATGCCGCCGGAAGCGGAGCAAAGACCATGGCCGCCGTTGCAAAGGAAGTGATTGCCGGAGCATGGGGCAACGGTGAAGAACGCAAGGAACGCCTGGAAGCTGCCGGGTATAGTTACCAGGCCGTCCAGGACAAGGTAAACGCTTTACTGAAAGGGAATGAAAAACCCACAAAGAGCGTGGCGGAAGTTGCCAAGGAAGTGATTGCCGGGAAATGGGGAAATGGAACGGAGAGAAAGAAACGCCTGGAAGCTGCCGGGTATAGTTACCAGGCCGTCCAGGACAAGGTAAACGGGTTATTGAAATAATCTGTAAAACAACCGCCTTTTGGAGAAAAACCAGGCCAAAGCAAGGAATAATGATATGTCACGGGATAGGGAACACGTCAAAATGGGCGTGTTCCCTTTTCTTTTAGAAAAATAAAAATATTCCGGGATATGTATTGACATATCCCGGAATATGTAATATAATAAAGACAGTTAAGAGAGATTCTTAACAAATACATGGGCAAGCATAGAAAGGAGAATGGCATGGAAGATATGAGAGAATTCGTAGCATATTGCAGGAAACTTTTAAGAACCATCAACAATATAGAAAAAGCCTTGGAAGATAAAGACAGCGAAAAGGCGTTGGAGTTGGTAAGGGAATTAAAAGAAGATACGCAAAAAGACATTGAAGCGTAAGAAATAGGGGAAACAGAGAGGGCGGCGGACTTGCCAAAACCGCCCAATCCGTTAAAAATATTATAAAAGGATAGTGGGAAAATGGCAAGACCGAAAAAAGAGGATTTCAACCAGATTAAATACCAAAATGAGTTTAACAAGGCCAACTATGATAGGGTGGAAGTCAATATGCCAAAAGGGAAAAAGGCGATTGTAAAGGAAGCCGCAGCGGCAGCAGGGCAAAGCGTAAGCGAATATATAAACCAGGCTATTGATGCAAGGATGGGCCTGGATTAAGATGCCGCCCCGGCAGCAGGACAGCCGCCGGGGGGCAACTAAAACGGCCATGCTGACCATGGGCGGCGTGAGGGTCCAAAGCCCCTACAAACTGTTGATGGGTTGCACTGGTGCAAAAAGTACCTACCAGGGAAGCGTACACGCCTATTCTTCCCAGGTAGGCCGGGAACTAGAAAACCATGCCACGCCCCGGTGAAGTTATCCGGCGTTTAAAAGGTTGTACGATAACACCCGGTATATTGCAAGCTGTCATCCTATAAAGCCGTAGGGCGTGATACGGACGGATGGCCGCTTGCGGTATGCAAAATCACAGATTCATACAAAGGGAGGAACTTAACATGGGAATTTTGAAAAATCTATTCTCTAAAAAGCAGGAAGAGCCAACACCGACACCACAGCCCCAGGAAGAACCCAAAAGGCCAAAAGGGATAATCAAGACACAGCGGCATAAACTGGATAATGTGGAAGCCCACATGGAAGAGATTATGGAACTTGTGGAGGAAAACGAGGACTATAAACTTTCCAAAAAGGAAATCATAGAAAGCGGCCTGGAAGATGAAAAAATCTATGAATATGAATTGTCTGGAAAAATAGAACTTTTGTTCGGGGGGGGGGTAGAACCTATTCAAGCCTTTATGGGTGATGTATGTATTGGAGAAATAAAGAAAGGCAGCAGGGCAAAGGTTAAAAAGTTGATAGAAAGCGGAAGTATCCAGAAGATTGAAGCGGAGGTTTCCGGCGGAAATTATAAAATAGTACGGTATGACAGCGGCAGGGACAAATATTTTTATGATTCGTTAGAAGATGCGTTTTGCATCACCATTGAAATCACTTACCGGGAAGAGATTAAAGAGGATGTAAAAAAATAGGACACTGGGCGGCACGGATTCTTTCCGTGTCCGTTTCTTTTGGAGGGATGATTTCATGGGGAAGCATTTAACTAAAAATGATAGGATAAAGATGGAAACAATGCTTAATTCCGGCCATAAGGTAACGGAGGTTGCGGCGTACTTGCACGTTCATAGAAGCACCATATACCGGGAAATAAAAAGGGGAGAATATACCCATAGAAATAGTGACTATACCGAGGAAGTGAGGTATAGTAGCGATTTGGGGCAAAAGAACCATGATTGGAACGCCCAGGGAAAGGGGCGCAGTCTTAAAATAGGGAATGATATGCCTTTAGCTGAATACATAGAGGATAAGATTGTAAACGATAAGTATAGCCCGGAAGCCGCATTGGCAGCAGTAACCCAAAGTGGGATTGAGTTTAAGACCTCTATCAGTGTGAGGACTTTATATAGATATATAGACAATGGTATTTTCTTAAAATTAACCAATAAGGACCTACCGATAAAAGGGAAGAGGAAAAAGCATAATAAGAAAGTAAAGGTGCAGAAAAGGGCATCCGCCGGGGAGAGCATAGAGAACCGCCCGGAGGAAGTAAAGGACCGGGAAACCTTTGGACATTGGGAAATGGACACGGTAAAGGGAAAGCAGGGCATTACAAAGTCATGTATGCTTGTATTAACAGAACGTAAAACCAGGGATGAAATCATCATTAAGATGCCAGACCAAAAGGCGGCAAGCGTAGTGGAAGCCCTGGACCGGTTGGAAAGGAAATGGGGCGATATGTTCCCTAAAGTCTTTAGAAGCATCACCGTGGACAATGGGGTGGAGTTTGCGGACTATGAGGGGTTAGAGCGGTCTGTTTTGCGTGATGGGGAAAAGCGGACCTTTCTTTTCTATTGTCATCCATATAGCAGTTGGGAGAGGGGCACAAACGAGAATAGTAACCGCCTTATCCGCCGCCATATACCAAAAGGGGAGGACTTCGAGGAAAAGCAGGATAAGGACATAGAGTATATAGAAACCTGGATAAACAACTATCCCAGGGGGATTTTGGGGTTTAAGACTTCCGCCCAACTCTTTGAAGAGGAAATCAAGAAACTGGCCTAAATTTTTTCAAAAAGTTGTTGCATAACTATTGACAAAATGCAGTTGGGAAAAAAGTATCAGAAAAGATTTGACATTTTTATATTTTTGGAATATAATAGAAAATGTCAACGCGGGGTGGAGCAGTCTGGAAGCTCGTCGGGCTCATAACCCGAAGGTCGCAGGTTCAAATCCTGCCCCCGCAATTTTTTCAAGAAGACATTATCAAGGGATATGAGAATCCGGTGATAATGTCTTTTCTATTATTACAAACAAGCGGAAGAATATTAAGAAAGTGAACGAGTGGATATGAGGATGGCTATTTTAGAATATTTACAAAATGAAATATATGATAAAACAGAAAGAAATGTCTGTTGTATTTCCAAAGAATACATATTATAATTTTATAGATATTTCCCTTCCTGCAGGGACATAGAAAGGATTTGAGATGATGATTTATGACAATATATTAGAAGCAATGGGAGGCACCCCTTTAATCCGCTTAAACCACATGCCTGAACCGGAGAGCGCCCAGGTACTAGTGAAATTCGAAGGGCTGAACGTAGGCGGTTCCATTAAGACAAGAACGGCCTATAATATGATAAAAGATGCAGAAGAAAAGGGACTGATTGGGGAAGATACCATTATTGTGGAACCCACCAGCGGCAATCAGGGCATCGGCCTTGCGCTGGTAGGCGCTGTACGGGGCTATCAGACAAAAATCATTATGCCGGATTCTGTCAGTGAAGAGCGCCGCAAGCTGGTGGAGCACTATGGGGCAGAAGTAATTCTGATTCATGATGATGGAAATATTGGCGCATGTATTGAAGAATGCCTGCAGACAGCCCTTTCCATGGCAAAGCAGGATTCCCGGGTATTTGTGCCCCAGCAGTTTGAAAATCCTGCGAATCCTGCCGTGCACCGTTCCCAGACCGGCATTGAGATTTTAGAGCAGGTAAATGGGCCCATTCATGGGTTCTGTTCTGGGATCGGCACCGGGGGCACCATTACCGGAGTAGGAGAGACGATTCGTGAGAAGAATCCTGATATGGAAATCTGGGCAGTGGAGCCGGAGCATGCGGCCATTTTGTCCGGCGGTTCCATTGGGACGCATCTGCAAATGGGAATTGGAGACGGCCTGATTCCGGAAATCCTGAATCAGCAGATCTATAATGAAGTTTGTATTATTACGGATGAGGAAGCCCTTTCCACCTCAAAACGGCTGGCGGCAGAAGAAGGGATTATGTGCGGGATTTCCAGCGGAACCAATGTGGCCGCCGCATTAAAACTGGCAAAAAAATTAGGAAAAGGCAAGACGGTGGTTACAATTCTGCCGGATACGGCGGAGCGGTATTTTTCTACGCCTTTGTTTGAGTAAATGAGCATTGAGTAAAAAAGATAAGGTTTAAAGGCTGCCATTGAGGAAGCCATTGGAAATATAGTTAGATAATTGCCAAAGCAGTCCGCATTTATTTGTCAAAAGTCCCCAGGCTTCCTTACAGCAGATGAAATTATTTTTCAGATGTACAGAACACACTTCCCACAGCAGTGAGATTTTCTGCCAGATCCTTACGGTAAACAGGACTATAGGGATTCAGGCTGTTTATGGTACAGCCAAAGGCAGAGAGATTTCCGGTGGAATGGATATAATCGCCATGTCCGAGATAAAGCGCCACATGTCCGGGAAAATAGAGCAGATCGGCCGGCTGCAGCTGGGAAAGGGGGATTTTCCGGACGGGATAGCCTTCCATCATCACAGCGTCCCGGTAAATGATGATTCCGCACATGTAATAACTCATAAATGCCAGTCCAGAGCAGTCAATTCCTGCGTGGGTTTTGCCGCCCCAGCGGTATTGGACTCCCAGATAGGATTTGGCGTAATGCAAGATGCTCTGGCGGATCTCAGAACAGGGCGCAGACCGCATGTCAGAATAAAGCAGAGAAACCGCGGGGACATACCCGCAGATTTTCTCTGCTGTTTTTATTTTCTGCCATCCGTCCCGGGGTCTGCCCAAAGCAAATACATGGCTTCCCATAAAAAGAGTAGATAATACGGCAGACTGCACTTCCGGCTCTTTCAAAACATCTGTCATTCCCCGGCATAAAACAGACAGACCCATAGGATTCTCTGAGAATTTATCATAATTTTGGCAGCGGCATTCTTCCGGCCCAATGCTGCGGACAGCCGAAGCTTCCATCCATCCTTTGTAACCATAATCTGTGGTGATTTCTAAAAAATCCCCCTGCCGTTTCTGTACAGTTACCATCCATCCAGACAAAACCTCATCGGAGACCGTTTCGGCAGATGGAGTTTCATAAAGAAATGCATTTGGAAGGGTAACAATGACTGTATGCATAATCTCCTCTTTTCTTTCCAAAATATTCGGCCAAACATACGGTTATGCTTAAGAGTCCACTTATTTGCCAAATACTTAGCAGTTCTTCCTGAAATAATGGGAATTTGCTGACAAATCATGTGGCTTACAGGTATATCTATCTTTTGAAAATCAAAAACACTTACAATAATTCCTTATAAAAGGCCAATACATTCTGGTAAAATATTTTATCTATTTCACCTTCGTGAAATCCGGCCTGTTTCAGTTCCCGTTCCAATCGTCCAAGAGAACCGCAGTTTTTCAGTTCCAAATTATTGTCAATACCGTCAAAATCAGAACCAAGCCCGATACATTCTATGCCTCCTACATCCGCAATATGACGGATATGTGCGGCAATGTCGCTGACATACCCATAGAAACGGCCCAATACATCCGTAGTAGCGGTCAGAAACGGCCCATAATAATTGACGCCCACTACGCCGCCGCGTTCTGCAATGCCGCGGATCAGTTCATCTGGCAAATTCCGCCCCCGATGGCAGAGAGAACGGGCATTGGAATGACTGGCGCAAAATGGTTTTTTGGCAAACTGGCAGAGATCCCTGATTCCTGCATCCGATAGATGGGAGACATCAGGAATAACGCCAAGCTCCTCCATCCGCTCCAGGAATTCCCTTCCCAGATGGGTCAATCCCTGAGACTGGGCCAGGCGACTGGCAACGGGTTCCCCGGGAAATCCAAGGCTGTTGGGATAATTCCAGGTAAATGTCATCATGCGGACGCCAAGCTGATAGAATTCTTCCAGTTTCTCCAGGCTGCCCTCACAGGCTTCTCCCTCTTCCAATGTCATAAGCGCAGACATTTTTCCCTGAGATTCATTTTCAAGAATTTCTTCATAGGATGTTACCGGCGCAATCATATCTTGATTTTCCTTCATTTCCTCCTGAAAAATATGTATTTGCTCCTTACAGTCTTTATAAGGAGAAGCAGTTTCTCCGGTGTCGAGAAACATGGCAAAATTCTGGAGCAGATAACCGGAACGTTTCATTTTTTCCAAATCCAGCTGAAACGAGTTGCTGCGCAGCCGGGCATGTTTTCCGCGTTTTCGTTCCCCATAAATCCGGGAAATAGTGTCGCAGTGCATATCTATAATTTTCATAAGGTCGCCTCCATAGGTTTAAACAAGGGCTTTTACACAGGTTAATTATAACATGCGCAACCCTGAGCGGAAAGTAATAATTTGTCGATATTGGAAATTATTGGATTTCCTTGAGCGAGATTTGAATCTTTTTTTGTCCTGCATTCGTTTCATAATAATAGAAAGACATGGATACGAATTTATATGCAGGTGCCGCCGAAAGCCTTCAAGAGACATACAAGACAGAGATTTTATAAACTAAAAGTAAGATAAGTGTAAGATAAAATTATATTTATTTTAAGAAATAACTGATAAAATAACAAAAAAGCAATTCAGGAAAGGGAGGAAGCAGGTTGGAAAAGTTAATCAGAGTTCAGGATATGTGTAAAGTCTACAATCCCGGTGAAAATGAAGTCCGCGCGCTGGATCACGTGGATCTGGAAATTAACAGAGGGGAATTTGTGGCGATTATCGGACATTCCGGCTCCGGAAAATCTACGTTGATGAATATGCTGGGATGTCTGGACGTGCCCACCTCAGGAACTTATTATCTCAATGGAAAAGATGTGTCAGCCATGAAGGACAATCAATTATCCGAAATCAGAAATCAGGAAATTGGATTTATTTTTCAGGGATTTAATCTGATTGCAAACCTGAACGCCATGGAAAATGTAGAACTGCCTCTGATTTACCGTGGAATTGGAAAAGGAGAGCGGCACAGAATGGCAAAGGAAGCGCTTCTGAAGGTAGGGCTGGAAAAACGTATGGATCACAGACCCTCTGAGATGTCGGGAGGGCAGCAGCAGAGAGTGGCCATTGCAAGAGCCATTGCTGCAGAACCGCCGGTGATTCTGGCAGACGAACCCACCGGCAATCTGGACTCTGCTTCCACCCGGGAAATTATGGAGATTTTAAAAGAACTGCACCAGGCAGGCAGAAGCGTCATTCTGATTACCCATGACAACGATATTGCCAAACAAGCCAAGCGGGTGGTCCGGATTTTGGACGGCAGAATTGTGGAGGATTATTATAATGAAAATTAATGGTTTTAAGCTGAGAAAAACACAGGAGGGAAAAAGCATGAAGAAAAGGAAAAAAATCTGGAAAATCGTGATACCAGTGGCCGTCGTAGCAGTCATTATCTGCATTATGGGAATTAACACTGCCAGAAACGCTCAGGAAGTCATAACAAACGCCATGAAGGTAGAAAGCATAACCGTAGAAAAAGGAAATGTATCAGAAACAGTGGAAACCAATGGAACCGTTGTCAGCGGCGAACAGAAGACGATATTTTCCCCAGTCAATGCAGAAGTGGAGACAGCCGATTTTCAGACAGGGGATCTGGTGAAGGAAGGCCAGAAGCTGGTAACCTTTGACTTAAAGGATCTGGAAGATCAAAATCAAAAAGCGGAACTTACCGTAAAAGCAAATCAGCTTGGATATCAGGATACCGTAAACAAGTCCAATGAAGCGGCAGTAAGACAGGCCCAGGCTCAGGCTCAGGTGAATTCCCTTCAGGGTCAGGTGGATGCAAAAAATCAGGAAATTGCGGATTTGACCGCAGCTATTTCCGGTGAAGCAAAAGCCCAGGAAGAAGCAACAAAGCAAGAGCAGGAAGAGCTGAAAGCTCAACAGAAGGAACTTCAGAAAGAATTAAAAAAAGCAGAGAAGGCTTTAGAGAAATCCAAAGCTGCCTATGACAAAGCAGTAATGGAACAGCAGACTGCACAGGTGAATTTTGATGCGGCAGCGGCTTCTGGAAATGAGGAAGGATTAGAGGCGGCACGGGAAGCATTGAACGGAGCAAATGAAAAGCTGGCAGAGACAAAAGCAGCTTATGAGGCAGCCCAGGAGCTTGTAAATAATCTCAATACCCAGGCAGCCGCATTACAGCCGCAATCGGCGGATTTGACCCTGGGAGCCGTAGCTGGCACAACAGAACTGCAGCAAAAGCTGGAAGCAGCCCAGGCAGAACTGGCAGAGCTGCAGGCAAAGCTGGAGGGGCAGAAATCCCTTGCCGAAGCAGATGCAGGAACCTTAAGCAGCGCGGCAAGGGCCCAGATGCAGACCAATAATAACCTGGCAGAGCTGGAAAGCAAATCTTTGGAGGAGCTGATTTTGCAGGGACAGCAGGGAATCTCTGCAGAATTCAACGGCGTTATTTCAGATAAACAGGTGGTGGAAGGCGCTACTGTTTCACAGGGAATGCAGCTATTTACACTGCAGAGCATTGACAATGTGAATGTAGAAATTACGCTGTCCAAAAATGTTTATGATAAAGTAAAGGAAGGACAGAAAGCAGAAATTACCTTTGCAGGGAATACCTATGAAGGAACCGTCAGCAGGATCAGCAGGATTGCAGAAAACGGGATGGCAGGAACCAATCAGGCGGCTGTGGCTGCAGCTGGAATTCAGGCTACGGTGCATTTGGATCATCCCGATGATAATATTTTCCTGGGAGTGGATGCGAAAGTAAAGATTCTGGCGGCAGAGGCAAAGGATGTGGTAATTCTTCCCATTGAAGCAGTTAATATCGGAAAAGACGGAACCTTCTGTTGGATCAATGAAGATGGAATTTTGGCAAAGCGCGCCATTACAACAGGCGTAACCTCCGATGAATGTGCGGAAATTACGGAAGGAATTGAGGAAGGCGAGCAGGTGATTGCAGATCCTGGAAACCATGAAGAAGGCGATATGATTACGGTGACGGAACAGGAACAGCTGAAAGAACAGGAATGACACAACGAAACCATAGGAATCTATCAAGTAATGCAGCAGAAAATTCACATCAAATATGAGGTATTGAAATGGGAAATATGGCAGAATATGTCAAAATGGCATTTAAGAATATAACTGCAAATAAGGGCCGATCCTTCCTCACTATGCTGGGCATTATTATCGGAATTTCTTCTGTTATCATGGTAATGTCAGTAGGTGAAGGAACTGCCAACGCCATGAATTCGGAAGTGGCAGACCTTGGCACCGGCCAGATCAGCGTGTATTGCAGCGATGATGCAATGACAGAAGAGGCATGGATTACATCGGAGGATTTGACCGCAATCAAGGAACAGTTAGAGGGAGTGGACGGAGTAACGCCCAATGACAGCAGTTCAGGAAGCACCTTAACCGGCAAAGGAGAATTTGTGGTGCAGCTAAACGGCGGAACGGAAGATATGCAGAAATCCATGAATTATAATATGAAAAGGGGCTCTTATTTTACATCCGCAGATACGGAAGAAGGAAACCGTGTCTGCGTCATTACAGACAATGATGCAAAACGTCTCTTTGGGTCTGATGATGTGGTGGGCATGGACATTGAAGTAACCATTAATGAGATTACCGGCAGCTATCGGATTGTGGGGGTAACCCAACAGAAGGAGAACGGCGGCTTTGTCAGTTATACTTACGAAGGGATGCCGGTAACGCTGGATGTGCCTTATACTTCCTTTGAGCATTTTGGCTGGGAAAGCGATTCCTTTTACTCTGCCACGGTGTTTGCAAATGACAAGGCCAGCGGGGAAGAAGTGGCAAAGGACATCATTCATTTGTTGGAAACCAGGCACCGGTGCGCCGGAGAGGATTATTATCAGATTCAGAGCTTTCAGGATATGGTGGCGGAATTGAATACGATGCTTGCCATTGTAACCACATTTATTTCCTGTGTGGCCGCCATTTCCCTGATTGTAGGAGGGATCGGCGTTATGAATATTATGCTGGTGTCTGTGACAGAGCGCACCAGAGAAATTGGAATCCGCAAATCCCTGGGCGCTAAAACTTCATCCATTCTGATGCAGTTTCTGGCGGAGGCGGCAATTCTTACGATTGTAGGCGGAATTATCGGCATTCTTCTGGGGCTGCTGGGAGCGGTAGGAGCCTGCGGCCTGATGAGCGCTTCCATGGGCAGCACCATTCATCCAGGCATTAAAGTCAGCACCATTCTGGGGGCAACGCTGTTTTCCTGCGGCATCGGCGTGTTCTTTGGAATTTATCCTGCCAGAAAAGCGGCAAAGCTAAGCCCGATAGAGGCGCTGCGGAGAAATTAAAGGCTCTTGTCAAATGGCCCAATCTATCCTGCGATTCATCCGGCGTCACGGCGATACCTTGCGGTTTGGGTAAATTTGTCATGCAGGAAAACTTTCTTTTTCAAAGAGAATATGTTAACATAAACAGAAGACAAACAGGTAAATATTCAATCGTATCAATCAGGGAGGAATCAGCATGGCAAGTCAGGACAGGGAAGCAAAAATTGCAAAATTTCTGGATATGGTAGCAGGGTCAGACAATATTGTTTTTTTCGGCGGCGCAGGAGTGTCCACAGAAAGCGGAATTCCGGATTTTCGCAGCGTAGACGGGCTCTATAATCAGCAATATGATTATCCGCCGGAAACCATACTAAGCCATACCTTTTACAGACGGAACACAGAAGAATTCTATCGGTTCTACCGGAATAAAATGCTATGTCTTAACGCAGAGCCCAATATGGCCCACAAGAAGCTGGCGCAGCTGGAAGCTGCGGGAAAAGTGAAAGCGGTAATCACTCAGAATATTGACGGCCTTCATCAGCTTGCAGGAAGCAAAAAAGTCCTGGAGCTTCACGGAAGCGTTCACCGGAACTACTGTGAATCCTGCCATCAGTTCTATGATGCGGAATATGTACTGAACAGTAAAGGAGTGCCCCATTGCGAAGCATGCGGCGGAGATTTGAAGCCGGATGTGGTGCTGTATGAGGAAGGGCTGGACAACCAGATCATTCAGGAAGCGGTTGTGTATATCAGTCAGGCAGATATGCTGATTATCGGAGGAACCTCCCTTGCCGTTTATCCGGCTGCAGGGCTGGTAGACTACTATCAGGGAAAGAAACTGGTATTGATTAACAAAACGCCAACCCCCAGAGACAGCATGGCAGATCTTGTTCTGCAGGAAAGCATTGGCGAATTATTTGGGAAAATTGCAGTCTGAGGTTCTATAAATGTTCGGAATGCATACAGGCTGCATAGATGCGTATGCTGAGATACAATAGTGAAATAAAAGGAGGAAGCGTATGCCAATACCATTTGAAATAGGAGATATTGTACGGCTGAAAAAGCAGCATCCCTGCGGCAGTAACG
This sequence comes from Petralouisia muris, assembly GCF_004793545.1. Classification (GTDB taxonomy): domain Bacteria; phylum Bacillota; class Clostridia; order Lachnospirales; family Lachnospiraceae; genus Petralouisia; species Petralouisia muris. Next base: position 46,732 of record NZ_SRYA01000026.1, read on the forward strand.
AGTGGGAGGTGCTTCGGGTAGGGGCAGATTTCCGCCTGAAATGCTTAGGATGCGGACGCCAGATTATGATTCCGAGAAAGCAGGTGGAAAAGAATACCAAGGGCATTCGGAAAAAAGAAGACATACAGGACGAAAAATATGAAAATTGCGCAGGAAAAGAGACATAAGAAAAAAATAATAAAAGCGGCAGGTATCTTTTTGTGCCTGCTGCTGGCTTTTTATATCATTCTGGTGAATTTTCTGATAAGCGCGGCATTAGTGCCCTCTTTTATGGAAAAATTAGAGGCTTTTGAACGAATTACAGAGGAAAGCTATGCGGCCCAGGTGCAGACCTCGGATATTAAGGGTAATCGGCAGATGGCTTTGAACGAAACCAGAGAATGGCTGAAAACCGCAGAACACAAAAAGCTTTCTGCAGAAACAGAAGACGGATATACACTGATTGCAGAAGAATTTCCGGCGAAGGAAGCTGATGCAGAAGAGACCAAAACAGAGGAAGCTGACACTGAGGAAGCCGAAACAGCGTCAGACAATAAGGAAGGCGTCAGCGGGAACAATCATAAGTGGGTGCTTCTGCTGCATGGCTATACTGGCTGGAAGGAGGAAATGTACCCCTTCGCCTACTGGTATCACAACCAGGGCTATCATGCCCTTGTGCCGGATTTGCGCTGTCAGGGGGAAAGCGAAGGCGATTTCATCGGAATGGGCTGGACAGATCATTTTGACTGTATGCTCTGGATTGATTATATTCTTTCCCAGGACGAAGAAGCCCAGATTGTAATTCACGGACAATCCATGGGCGCGGCAACGGCGCTGATGATGACAGGCGACGAAATTCCCAGGCAGGTGCAGGCAGTTATTTCTGACTGCTCTTATACCGACGCCTATTCGATGTTTGGAGAAAAAATCAAAGAATGGTTTGGACTTCCTGCCTTTCCCCTGATAGATTCGGCATGCCTGATGCTCCGGCTGAGAGGCGGATATAACCTGAAAGACGCTTCCGCCCTGGAAGCAGTGAAAAAAAGCAGTACGCCTACCCTTTTCATTCACGGAGATTCAGATGCCATGATATCTGTTCAGATGTCCAGGGACCTGTACGAAGCCGCATCTTGTGAAAAGGAGCTTCTGATTGTAGAAGGAGCCGGGCATGGACAGGCACAAGAGAAAGATCCAGATACATATTACCGCAGGATAGCTGAATTCTTAAAATTGCATGTGGAATAACATTTTTTGGATAAAACCCTTGAAAATACAGACGGGTTGTGCTAAGATAATAACTCGTGATATAATATTTTATCCTTGCTCTCAACAGCGATTGAGGGCCGGAGACCAGAAGGAGGTACGATGAGCATGAACAAATATGAATTAGCTCTTGTTGTTAATGCAAAAATCGAGGATGAAGAAAGAGCCGCAGTGGTAGAGAAAGCGAAAGAGTATATCACTCGTTTCGGCGGCGCAATAACCAACGTAGATGAATGGGGCAAGAAGAGACTTGCTTATGAGATTCAAAAGATGCGTGAAGGTTTCTATTACTTTATCCAGTTCGATGCCCCGGCAGATTGTCCGGCAGAATTAGAGAAGCGCGTGCGTATTATGGACAATGTGCTTCGGTTCTTATGCGTTAGACAAGATGAGGCGTAATAGAAAGAGGAGATTAGATGAATAAGGTTATACTGATGGGCAGATTAACCAGAGATCCTGAAGTGCGTTACTCACAGGGAGAATCCGCAACAGCGGTTGCAAGATATACATTGGCAGTAGACAGAAGATTCCGCCGTGATAATGACCAGCAGACAGCAGATTTTATCAATTGCGTTGCTTTTGGAAAAGCTGGAGAATTTGCGGAAAAGTATTTTCACAAAGGAATCAAGATTGCCATAACCGGAAGAATCCAGACCGGAAGCTACACCAATCAGGAAGGGCAGAAAGTCTACACGACGGATGTTGTTGTGGAAGAACAGGAATTTGCTGAGAGTAAAGCGGTAAGCGACAGCCAGACAGGAGGATTTCAGCCTGCTGGCAGACCGGCGCCCAGCGCTGCAGTCGGGGATGGTTTTATGAACATTCCAGATGGGATTGATGAGGAATTACCCTTTAATTAGAACAGGAGGTAAATAAAATGGCTTATAATAAAACAGACAGAGGCGATTCTCCCATGAAGAGAAGAGGCGGAATGCGCAGAAGAAAAAAAGTTTGTGTTTTCTGCGGCAAAGATAATGTAATTGATTATAAAGACTCCAATAAGTTAAAGAGATATATCTCTGAGAGAGGAAAGATCCTTCCCAGAAGAATTACCGGAAACTGCGCAAAGCACCAGAGAGCTCTTACTGTTGCAATCAAGAGGGCAAGACATATTTCCCTGATGCCGTATGTAACAGATTAAGCCCTGGGAAGTTCTCCAATATAATACAATTTTATAAGATTTCAGGTAAGACCAATCATCTTCGGATGGTTGGTCTATTTATATAATTTGGACAAAATGCCGGAAATTACCTGTGAAATGTGGTAAATCTTAGTAAAAATGCGGAGTATTGGCATTGAAAGCGAAAAAAAGAGTGTGCTATAATAATTTCACAAAACATGACAGCAGGTATGGTCATGAGTATAGGCAGGTTCGCGCAAATGAAATACCATCGTTTAAAGTATCGTTTATGCATGCAGCACAGCTTTGACAAAAAGGCGGAGCACAGACATCATCATTTAATTGAAATTGAGATTGTGGCAAGACATATGGCAGAAGAATTCTTGGAATTTGCCAGTATGGATTCTGTTTTAGAGCAGGTGTTTGGTCCTTACCAATACCAATATCTCAATGATTTTCCTGAATTTGAGGGAAATACCAGCATTGAGCATTTGGGCGAAGTGTTTTATTTAAAGGTGAAGGATGCATTGGAGAAGCAGCACTGGAAATTTGCCCGTTTTGAAATAAGTGAAACGCCTTTGCGCATTTACGCCATCACAGAAGAAACATTTTAATACGGAATTAACTTATAAGGGAGGATTTCAATGAAGGCCAATAAGATTTTCCGGAGCGCTGCGGCAGGGCTGCTGTCCGTATCTCTGTTATTATCAGGGTTGCCCGTCACAGCGGCAGAACTAAATCCAGACGCTTTGAACCAGCAGGCGGAAACAACAGGCGGATCAGAAAACAGTACAGAATCTGTTGCGGCATCAGATCAGAATCCGGCAAATGGAAATGAATCTGCCCCAAAAGACTCTGAACCGCTTCAAGATGGGAAAGACGCCGAAGCAGACGGCACTCAGACATCAGAGCAGAATTCCGGCGGAGAACAGTCAAATCCAGCCGGCAGCCAGTCGGAAGGATCAGAGGATTCCCAGAACCAGACAGGAGAACAGAACAATCCGGATGACAGCCAGTCAGCAGGAACAGAAGGTTCCCAGAACCAGGCAGAGGAAACAGAGGATCGTCAAAACTCCAATGACAATGAAGACTCTGACACAGACGATGAGAAGAACGAGGATAATGAAGTTAAAGATTCCATGTCTGATAAAACCGACGGCAAAGCAGAGGATGAGAAAGAGACTTTGGGGGAAGATTCTATTGCGGCAGCAATCCATCCCAGTGTAAGCGGCAGCATTGCTATTGACGGCAATCTTTCTGACTGGGCAGGGGTAACGGAACGTTCCGGCTCCGACGTGGATTATTGGAAAGCTGCGTTTTCTCCAGACGGCAATACATTGTATTTCAGCTTTACGGGAAATGCCACCACTGAGTGGGATTATAATTTTACAAAAAATAAATTTCAGTTTGCTTATCCCGACGGCATATCAGATATCAGTAATCAAATTACTGTCCATGCAGGGCAGGGTAAAGCAGAAGTGAAGAATGCCTATTTCGGCAATGTTGCGGGGGCAGAGGCTGCAGTAACCAACGAAGCCCACGGAAATAACCCGGGACTTTACGTTGTAGAACTTGCAGTTCCCGTCAGCTTTTTCCACAGCATGGACTTTACGCTTACCTTCGGAGGCACTGCAATTGCTTCCAGCGATATTGAGCAGGTAAACGGTGATTCTATCACAGAAGATCTTCCAGCTGTTTATGCTGGAATCAGTATTGACGGAAATTATTCTGACTGGAAGGCAGTGGCTAAAACGGACGCTTCCTGTCCCAACAGCGCCCACACCGAATGTTTGTCACAGGTTGCAGCAGTGTTTGACGGCCACTGGCTCTATCTTTATATCAAGGACGGCAAGGGCAGCAATGCATCCGGCGCAGGAACCCATTCCAATGGTAAATTTGCCATTACCTCTGATTTAGGATACGAGACAGACATTCAGTTATCTACAGCGCCGACAGTCAGCGGAGTAAACGGAGCTGCGGTTGCTTATAAGGGAAGTGAATGGGAGGTGGCAATTCCCAAAGATCAGCTTCCGAAATATAGAGAAAGCCTTTCTTTCGGACTTTATCAGGGAGAACCCTTTCTCAGCGGCATTGTAAACCTGCAGCCGGACAGTGGGAATAATCTGGAAAACCTTTTTGATGGCATTCACTTTGACGGCCAGTATAAAGACTGGGAGGATTACGGACACAGTACCATCCAGTATGCCACTGCAGGTTCCCAGGAATCGCAGATTGACGCCAAAGGCGCACTGTATTCCAGTGACGGAAAATTATATGGGCATGTTGTGACTAATATGCCGCAGCATTTGCAGGAAGCAGGGCAGGAATTTACAGAAGCAATTACCATTGCATTTAATCAGAGCGCTGAGAGCCTGAGAAACGGTTCTGTAGATCAAAGTATGGTATTTTATCCAAGATTCGTAACTGTGGACGCCAACGGAACTATCGACTGGAATCCCAAACGTGCGGGGCTGCCGGAAGGTACCTATGAATACCATATCGTTTCCCTGGACGCCTGGGGGCAGTCTCAAAATATCAGTGATCTGAATGATATGGATCAAATCTACGGGAAAATGATTATGACCATTGGAAAAGACGGAAAGGATGAAATGGAATATTATCTGGAACTGCCGATGATCGCAGAAAAGCTTGGCGTGGATGCAGCAAATTTGAAAGAAATTGCCGCACAGTATGGAAGAATTGGGCAGGAATGGATTTTTACTGCAGGCACTTCCACAGGCCCTCTTGCAGGAGTGGCAATCTGCATCGCTTCCGTCGGCATCGTATTCTGGTACAGAAAAAGGAAAAAAAATGAATTAATACCATCTGCTGCATAGCGGCTCCCTTGCTGGAAACAATAAAATTCTGACAATGGATTATGCAGCTTCCTTGCCGGAAACAATAAAATTCTGGCAATAAATCATAGAAAATGCAAAATCGGTACTAGGAGGAATGGGCATTGAGAGACAGAAAGAAGTCATATTATCTGATTGTATTAATGCCCATTCTTTATGCATTAATAGCATATGGAACGGCGGAGCTTGTAGGAAACAGCGGCGTCTATCCCAGCGGGAAGGATACCCTGGGACACCTCTACCAGGGAGAGGTATTATATCAGGCAGTCAGGAGCGGAAATCTCTGGCCTGCATACCATTCACTTTGGTACAATGGAATAGAAATGATGCGTTATTGTGCGCCGATTCCAGTCTGTCTGCTGGCTGTCTGCCAGTTCTTGGGCGGCAGTTCCATGAACGGTTACCTCATTTTTATTACGATTCTTTGCTTTCTTGGATCAGTATCATGGCTCTATGCAGGATGTAAAGCAGGACGTCCTTATTTTGGTGCTTTTTTAGGCATGTTATGGTTTTTTATGCCCAATAATCTGAGCACCCTGTTTTATGAAGGGGATTTGGCAAAATCTGTCTGCAATGCAATCCTTCCTCTTTTGATGTATTGGGTATATGACTACCTGCAAAGCCGGCGCTGGCGTCTTTTGCCGAACATTTCTTTTTGCTTTGCGGTGATTGTGCTGTGCCACATTGACTATGCCGGAATGATTCTGATAAGCTTTGCAGTATATCTGATTGTAACTATGGTGATTTATCATCAATGGCAGCAGCAGACACATATAATATCTGCTCTTATCTTGGGATATCTTCTGGCAGGAGCATGGCTGATCCCCGCTGCAGCCGGCGGTATGAACTCCGTAAACAGCCTTGAGAGCATGGCAGATTATTTTCAGAATATATTTTTGTCAATTAATCCTGCCGCCCGTATGCACCTGGGCTGTGTGAATTCTTATTTCGGACTGGCGGCCATTTTGCTGACTGTTTTTGGAGTTTTTCTCAGCAAAAAGAAATCTATGGCTGGATTTTGGACAGGCCTGCTGGTTCTGATATTCAGTTCGGAGACATCCTACCTGTTGTTGGAACTTTTGCCAGGCAAAGAATATCTTCAGATGCTCCGTTTTATATCCATTGGATTATGTATGATATTATTCAGCTTTCTGATTTGGGATACATTAAAACGAACGTGGATTGTGCTTTTTGCAGGGCTGCTGATTCTGGATGTTCTGCCCTCTCTGCCGTTGATTCTGGGAAACCGTTCCGGGGCGGCGCCGGAGAATCGGATGGCATATTATTCGGATGCTACGTTGATTGGCGAAGCTAAGGAGATGACAGAGCAGCGGCTGGCGCTGCTGGATGAAAGCAGCCTTGGTTCTATGAGCGCATATCTGGTGACAGGTTACGGAAAGCCTGTAGCTACCTCCTATGGGGCTGCCGAAAAAGCGGCAGTAACAACAGCGAATTTTAAACAGATTGACCGAGCTTTGGAAGAGGGTAATTTTCTCTATCTATTTGATCGGTGTATGGAATTGGGAAATGATACGGTTGTGATTCAGCTGGATTACATCAGCAATCCAATAGAAAATCCGATTCTTAAGCTGGATCAGGCAGCTCAGAGAGTTGGATATGAACTGATGGATTTTAATGAAAATTATCGTTTTTATAAGCTGTATGCAGAAGGAAATTGGGGAACAAAAGCCAGATACCGAGCCATAGGCATTGGATCTGCAGCGCCGGGCATTTCCCGTCAGTTTCCAATGGTTGAGGAAACCGAAACCATCAATCTGAATGATTTTACTTTTGAGGATTTACAAGACTATGATTTGATTTATCTGGCAGGATTTACCTATGAAGATAAATCAGATGCAGAACAACTGATTACAGATTTAAGTGAAGCAGGCGTTCGGATTGTGATTGCGGCGGACGGCATTCCGGATGACATGGGCAGCCGAAATCAGAGTTTTCTGGGCGCAGTCTGCAATACCGTTACTTTTTCCCAGGGGTATCCGGATTTGGATACGATTGACGGAGTTCTGGATACTGACTTGTTCCCCAATGGACATCGGGAATGGAGTACCGTATATCTCAACGGTCTGGATGATGTCTGGGGTAAGGTAAAAGATGCCAAACAGGAACTGCCTTTCTATGGGACGATAAAAAATGACAACATTGTGATGATTGGACTGAACCTGACCTACTATTACAGCCTCACACAGGACGAAGGGGTGGGGAAGCTTTTGAGCCGCGCCATGGATTTAAGCCCGGATGAGCTGCCAGAACGTGAGATAGAGCCTTATCACATTCAGTATACCAAGAATCAGATCATCCTTACAGCCGAAAAGGATGATGTCAATACAGGGCTTGCTTATCATGACAGCTTTGCGGCAAACCGGGAGATTTATGAGAAAAATCACCTGACTTATATCAAATCAGGCAAGACTGTGATCACATTTACCCGTCCCTATCAAAAGAAAGGAATCCTTGTCAGCCTGGCAGGGCTTGCGCTGCTGTCGGCATTTACCCTGCATAGGAGAAAGCGGCTGCAGAAGGCTGAAAAAGAGGCAGAGTAATGATATATATTTATAAAAACAGGAAGCTGTTTGTATCAGTAAGAAAAGGAAGCGGGGGAATCATATGATAAAGTATCTGATAGGTTTGGCGGGATTAATGATATGGCTGTTTATTCTCCGCGTTTTGAATAAGAGTAAGCTGAATTTCTGGTATTTTCTTGTGGGAAGCACAGGCGCCTTTCTCCTGATGCTGGCATATTTACAGCCTGTGCTGACTCAGCCTCTGGCACGGATTGTAGCGCTTCTGGCAAGCCTTCCGGGGAAAATCGGGGCTATGTACAGCGCTCATTACAAATATGGCGTTATTTTTATAGAATCGGCGGCAGGAGCAATTTCACTGAAAATAGATTTCGAGTGTTCCGGTATTATTGAAATTATCGCATATCTTTCCCTTCTTATGTTTTATCGGGTCTATACGGTATATGAGCGGATATATGTGGGAGTTCTGGGCATCATAGCAATGGTGCTGGCAAACGCCTTGCGAATCACAGTAATTTCCATGATTATTTATTTCGGCGGAATTGATATGTATCATATTGCACACACTTTTATTGGCCGGTTTGTATTCTATGGGCTGTCTGTGATGATATATTTCTATGTCTTTACGAAACCGCAGATCATCAAACAGAAGGTGGGGAGTTTCCAGTATGACAGTGATAAATAATTTTTTGAATTCTTTCTTGTTTTGGGCTGCCTGGATTATCATTCCGCTGATTATGGAGATTATTCCCTCTATGGGCAGTGTACTGATTCTGATAAAAAAGAAGCTGTTTCCTCCTAAATATGAAGATCCTGTGTTCTGGCCCGAGATTACGCTGATCATTCCAGTGTATAATTCAGAGAATTCCCTGCAGGAATGTATCCGATCCATCAACGACAGTGATTATCCCAATGAAAAAATGAGAATTTTTCTGGTGAACAATCAAGGAAAGGACAATTCCTTCCAGGTGTATACCAAATGTCAGGAATTATATCCGGATCTGCTGATGCAGTGGCTGAATGCCAGGCAGGGAAAGTCCCGGGCACTGAACCTGGCATTGTTTAATGCAGACGGAAAATATATTATCCATGTGGACAGCGACGGGCAGTTTGAGCCTCATGCCATACGCAAAATGGTGCGCAAATTTGAATGCTGCCAGAATGTGGACTGCATGACCGGCGCAATTCTTACTATGCCAGAAATGATTGAAGAATACCGGGGGATTTTTGCGCGTATACTTCGGAAAATGGAATTTATGGAATATGCCCAGGCTTTTTTGGCAGGAAGGAATTATGCTTCTGAGACAAATTCCATATATACCCTTTCCGGCGCATTTTCCGCATTTCGCAAGTCTGCTGTGTTAAAATCCCAGCTTTATAATACGGATACCATTTGCGAAGATACCAATATTACATTTCAGATGCGGTTTTTGCAGCGTATCCGGGTGGAAATCTGTGAAAACGCCATATTCTGCGTTGACCCCATTGAAGGAGTCAATAAGCTATATACTCAGCGGCAGCGCTGGCAGCGGGGAAGCCTGGAGGTGTCCCACCAGTTTTTGGAAAAAGATTTGAAGGTGCGCAACATGTTCACGAATGTTATGGTCCGTACCCTGATGTATGACCACACCTTTGCATTTCCAAGACTGATCTGGTATCTGGCGCTGATTTGTTTGATGTGCATGAATTATTCCCCCAAAGTAATTTTGATTTCCACAGGAGTTATTTTCCTTCTGTATATCATCAGCGGATACCTGTATTATTTTTCTACTGTGGGATTCCTGAAGGAATTTGAACATTTAAAGCGGTATTACCGAAAACATTGGTATGTGGTGCCTTTGCTTCCGTCTTTTAATTTTGCGGTGTTCTTTATCCGATTTGCAGGAGTAATCAACAGTATCAATACAGACAGTGCATGGAAAACCCGTACTCTGACAGACGAAAGAAAGGATTTTGAGGCAGAATTTAAGGCAATGGCCCAAAAGCCTCTGAATTTGCTGCAAAGGGCGCGGAAAGCAGTAAATTATGAGCAGGAATGAAAGATATGAAACGCAAATTTAATTTTTTCATTATAACGGCCCTTGTGGTATTTTTTTCTATGGCAGCGGATGCATTTATTATCTGGCAGTTAAATAATTATGAGACAAGATTTCTGGAGCTTTACGGAGCAGAACAGGATGGCTATGTTCAGGTAGTTCTGGGAGAAATTAACCGTCTGGGGGATGACGCCACAGAGAAGGATATTACCAACATTATCAGTTCTCTGGACGCCACAGCAAGCAGGTATTGGACCCTCAGCAAAGGAGACTCCTTTCTGTTTGTGAAAAGCCTTACGGAAACCAACCGTTATAAGGGATTTACAGACGGCACTTATTATGCCAGTGACTCGGCGGCAGCTTTTATGAATCTCCTGGACGTAAATCAGGTGGGCCACCAGATTATTTATCTGGATGAGGATCGGTTTATTGCTTCCGGCATGATTTTTGACTGGAGAGAGCAGCAGTACCGGATTTGTCTCCTGACCTATGACAAAGTAATCCTGGAAGACAATATTCTGCTGGAATGCAGAAATTCTATTATCATTATTCTGTCCATCGTTCTGGCGCTTTTGATTATTCTGAGTATGATGATGTCCAAAAAAATCAACAGTCAGGCCGTTTTGGCCAAACGGCAGCAAGAGCAGATGATATGGCAGAATCAGCAGTTGGAAAAATTGGATGGACAGCTGAAGCGGGAATATGCTTTCAGCGCCAGCAAACACGTATTTAAGCATACGGTATTGAAGGAATTTTTGCAGGTTTTGGATGAAAGAGGAGCGCATCCCTTGCACTTTGCAGTATTCGAAACAGAATCAGCAGAGGCCCGGGATGAATTTTTTGAACATATGCAGGTAGTTCTGGATAGCAATGTGCTGCGGTTTTCCATGGATGAAAAAAGGATCTTGCTGATTTTTGCCAGATATGAAAAGACCGCCAGCAGCAGGATTATCAACTCTTTGGAAAACCGGAAGGTACGGAGACTGGCAGATTTGTACTGTGAGGATAATAAGGAAAATTACAGCTTGCAGTTTGAGCGATTTTGGAAGGCGGTGGCAGATACATGAGAAAGGAAAAGCTATATCGGGAATATCGGCTGAAATCTTATTTAAATATGAACCATTACATCATTATTAATGGCAAACAAGGGCAGACACATCCCCATACCTGGGAATTTATCACCACAATTATTGTCAGCGGCAATGAATTCGTGGAATTTCGTACCTTTGAATCATTGATTGAGCAATATCTGGAGCAATATCAAAATCAGATTTTAAATAACATCAAGCCATTTGATTTAATTGTTCCTACCATTGAAAATGTGACGGATTATTTCAATGAAGAGCTTCAGGCGCTGCTAAGAGAGCAGGGCGGGGAACTGGTTTCCATAGAGGGAAGCGAAACGCCCACCAGAAGCTATATTGTCAGCCACAGGAATGAACCGGAGTTTATTGAGCAGATTGGGAAAAAACAGACAGAGCAGGTATTTAGCGTAGTGCAGTATGTGGTGGATCAGCTTATGTCGGATCAGAATAATAAATGGTAAACCATAAGAAGAATGAGCGAGGACAAAAAAATGCATAAATTTCACAAAAGAAAAGCGGTAAACTTTCTATGGCTGCTATTGGCAGCGGTAAGTCTCTTTTGCGGATGCGCTTCACAGCAGCTGGAGCTGACGGTTGATCCTGGGAAGGAAGAAGCAGAAGAATCCATGAATTTGCCTGAGGATTCCGGGGAGGATATAAAGGTTCTTCCAATGTGCAGCGAGGATGGAGTGAATTATTCCTTCCGCACCCGTGAAAAGACTTTTCAGGTATATGGAGAAAATGGACAATGGCAGGATATTATGCCCATTGGCGTGAATATCGGGGCAGGTAAGCCGGGCGCTTTTCCAGGGGAATTTGCAATTACCGAGGATGATTATCTCAGATGGTTCCGCCAAATCAGCGAAATGCATGCAGATACCATCCGTGTTTATACGATCTTAATGCCGGAGTTCTATCAGGCACTTGCCAAATACAATCAACGGGCAGCGTCGCCTCTATATTTTATACAGGGCGTTTATAATAATGAAGAAGACATCAGCAGCCTTCAAGACGCTTACGCCGAAGAAAGCAAGATTGCAGAAGACTGGACTGCAATGTGCCAAACCATTGTTGATGTGGTACATGGAAATGCAGTGATTGAGCCAGAGGCAGGCAATGCCGGCGGCACTTACACGGCAGACGTGTCCCAATATTTATGCGGTTGGATTCTGGGAATTGAATGGCAGCCGGAATTTGTTATGGGCACAAACGACAGGAATCCAAATCAGACAGCTTTTGAGGGAGCGTATCTGTATACCGAACATGCATCTCCTTTTGAGGTATTTCTTGCCTCCGGACTGGATGCATGTATTTCTTATGAAATGGAACATTATCAGATGCAGCATCCCACAGCATTTGCCAACTGGGTGACTACCGATCCTCTTTCCCATCCTGGAGAACCTAATCCCGAGACGGAGGATGCGGTATCCGTAGATGCAGAGCATATCAAGGCCAGGCCGGAATTTAAGGCGGGGCTGTTTGCATCCTATCATGTCTATCCCTACTATCCGGAAATGATGCGGTATGCGCCGGAACTTTTGGCAGATGATCCGCCCAATTCCTACCGGCATTATCTGGGTGATTTGAATGGTTATCATACCATGCCGGTGGTGATTTCGGAGTTTGGCGTGCCTGCTTCCAGAGGGATTACCCACCTTGCAAAGGAACCGGGATTTAACCAGGGCGGACTGACGGAGGAGGAACAGGGCAACGCCATTGTTTCCATGCTTCAGGATATTATTGATACCGAGTGCGCAGGGGCTTTTGTATTTATCTGGCAGGATGAATGGTTTAAAAGAACCTGGAATACCATGGATTTTACAGATTCTGATGTGAGGCCCTATTGGTGCGACGTTCAGACCAGCGAGCAGTTTTTTGGGCTGCTGTCCTTTGATCCCGGTGAGACGGCAGCCTGTACGGTGGATGGAAATGACGGTGAATGGGAAGGGGAGGAACCTGTACTGAACAGCGGGGACACAGAACTTTTCGTAAGAAGTGATGAGGCATATGTGTATCTGCTGATTCGGGGAAACAATGATAATTTAGAAATTGCCATAGATACCATAGAAAATCAGGGAAATGAAGAATACGGCGGCGCCGATTTCTGCCTGAAGCTGAAGGGGGAAGACGAGACCAAACTGCTGGTGCATCCATATTATGATGTCAATTACTGGCTGTATACCGCCGGACTGTACGCCTCCAATGAAGTGCTGAAAGTGCAGGAAGGGTATGCGGATGCTGAGAACAATACCTTTGCTCCCATTTATCTGATGTTAAACCGTCCGGTACTCTTGACAGACGGCACATTGGTGGAAACGGAACAGACAGAAACGGGAAAGCTGCGCCATGGGAATGCCGATCCTCTGTCATCGGACTATAATTCCCGGGCAGATTTCTGTAAAAAAGGCAGTGTGACAGAAGTTCGGCTGCCCTGGCTATTGCTGAATATTGCCAAACCCAATGTCAAGATGCGTATTGCCGATTTATATGCCAATAATGAGATTACTTATGAATCCATCAATGATATTAAATTTGAAATAGACGGAGTACAGGGTGCTTATGCCTGGGATGGGTGGATTCAGCCGGCCTATCGGGAGCGGCTGAAACAGTCTTATTATATTTTGCAGGATTATTTATCGAAACAATAGGAATTTATACTAAAATATAGTAAAATACTCTTGCTTATTACCTGTGAATAATAGTAGAATATAAATAAATACAGCAGGAAACATAACATATATCAGGAAAGGAGCTGTTGTCTGAAAACAGCCTTTGGCCAGAAAGGAGATTATGCTATGGGAATGAACAGTGTACCGTCAATGAACAGCATGTCAAGCATGCATATGATTACGGCAGCTTCCACAGAGCCAAAAATCAAAAATATTCAAAATGAAATTACAAACGTACAGCAACAGATGCAGAAGTTATCTTCCAAGGAAGAACTTTCTATTCATGAAAAAACAGATGAACGAAAGAAACTTCAGAAAGAAGTATTCCGTCTCAATACAGAACTGAAACAGCATCAGGAAGAACTGCGCAAGTCACAGAAAAGAAAAATCATGATGGCAAAGCTGCAGGAAGAGCTTAAGACGAACGAAAAAGAAGCTGCAGAAGATAAAAACCAAACAAAAGAGACATCCTCAGAGAAAGCAAATGAAAAGAACCTGCCAAATGACAAGCAGCAGCCAAGTCGTCAAGGAACGATCATACTCCGCAACAGCGATGGCACTGTTATTTTAAAGGACAGAATGAATCAGATTGAGAACCGCGGCACAGATACAGACAAAACACAGGATGATGAAGCAAAAGAGGAGAGCATTTCTGATAAAGAGACAAAAGCCGCAGACAGTGACACAGATATTGGCCTGTCTCCCAAAAAAGCACATGCAATTGTATCCGCAGATGCTTCCATACAGCAGGCAAATCGCCTGGGAGCTGTCATAGCCAGAACCAAAGACGGCATCGTTATTTTAAAGGGAGAAATGAATCAGGATGAAATGCGTGATGTAAATACAGAAAGGACACAGGATGCGCTTGAAAAGATGGAAAAAAGGGAGCAAATGGCAACAACATTTCAACTCTCTGTGTTGGGTGAAGCTAATAAGACAATGAAATCAGCATTAGAGATTAATGATGTGGCCGGAATTAAGAATAAATCACAGGGCAACGCCGAACATAACGCTTTTATTAATGCTGTGAGAGCATCCCAGGAAGAAGGGCTGGCAGCACAGCAGAAGTTTTTCCTTTCTTTTAGAGATTGACAGGCTTTCCTGACATAAACCATATATTTCTTCATCCAAGGGGCTGACGGAAAATGAAATTCAGGCGCAATATAGCATAAATCCTTAAAACCAAAACGCTATATTGCGCCTGAATTTCATTTTCTGACAGCCCAGCGTTTTGAAGTTCCGTTTTCAGAACCCCTTCATCATGCGCGTGGACATCAGGCAAGTTTCTCCGTTGGTAAAATAGATAATTCGATTTTTAGCATCTACTTCTTTTATGTTATTTCTATTTACCAGAAAAGACCGATGGCAGCGCACAAAGTTATCGCCTAATGTGCTTGTCAGTTCTTTTATAGAGCTGGAAAATTCAATCTGACGATCTTTCGCATGGAGAATCACTTTATGGATATTACTGGAAGTTTCAAAAAAGAAAATATCCTCATAATCTATGCTGATTTTTCGTCCACCCACTTGTGTAGTATAGACCTTATGGGTCTTGTTGGTCTGGAGCGTATAGCGTTCCATTGCATTTAACAGACATTCTCTGATTTTCACTTTCGCTTCGGCAGGGTTGTCTTTTAATACAAAGTCCATGGCCTCCACCCGATACTGAAACGTCATGTAGCTTAGTTCAGAATGTGCGGTTATGAATATAATAAAACCGCGGGGATCATACAATCTGATTTGTTGCGCCAGTTTCATTCCGTTCATGTCGCTGTTCAAATCGATATCAAGGAAATAAATGCCTGTGTTCTGATTGGTCTTAACCTTTTCCAGCAGCACATAAGGGTCTCCTGCATCTAAAACAAGCTGCATATCCAATTCTTCTATCAACACGGTATTTTGAAGGATTTGCACAATCGTCCGCCGCTGTTCGGTATGGTCTTCGCACACAAAGATGTCCAGCATATTATGTCACTCCTTTCTGGCAGCAAGTTCCATATGCTGCGTGAAACAACCGGACTGCATTGTTGTTTCCAGCAGCACATTGTCATAAGAATTGATAATTTTCTGAGCGTTGGAAAGTCCAATTCCCTGATGTCCAATCCTTGTACTAAAGCCTTTCTGTTTTAACTTATGCAGCGCTATGCCGTTATCCCGAAAGTGATTGCTTATGATGATTGACACGCCAGTCTTATTCTGAAGGATATTTAAGCCTATTTGGGGCTGTTTTGTCTCCAACGCGGCTTCTATCGCATTGTCTAAAAAGATTCCCAGTATTCTGGCAAGATCTACGGTGTCTATCAGAAAACTGTCTACTCTGTCGGGAATATCAATTGTGACATCAATCCCTGACTCATGGGCGTAAATCATTTTTGCAGAAAGCAGGCTTTTGATTTCCAGCACGCCGATGTTACTAAGCTGATTCAGCTTGTAATCACCCTGATCAATCAGATTCTTTGTTGGGAAAATTTTGTCCTCAAAAAAATTCTTTAATTCGTCCATATCGCGATTTTCAATATAGCCGGATAAAGAAAGCAAAATGTTAACGTAATCATGCTTAAAGGAACGCAGCCCGTTATACATGACTTCCAAATTGTGTGTGTAGTCCTGCAAATCCTGCAAAGCTTTCTGTTTTGCCTCTGTCTGCAGCTGTTCCAGCCAGGTACGGCGCATAGCCAGAAGCAAAAAAAGCATAACAAGCAAATACCCTGAAATATGTAAAGCATTATTATATATCATTTTGCCGACAGAGCCATTTTGTCCCGGAATCAAATTATCAAACAGATAGATGGTTATAAGGAGCAGTAATGCAGCGTCAATCAGATACCAGGTCTGCGGAAGACGCAGAATTCCTTTGCCCGACAGTAATAATTTCTTAAGAAGCCTGCCGCAAAGCAACGTAATAAAATAAAACAGCAGCATGCGAATTAGAGTGACGCCGAAAGAAATATACTGCTGATTTGATAAATGTGGAGAAATCAACATATTCCGAAGATTTGCCAGCAAATTATCTACTACGACGGTAAGCACAAATCCAATCATCCCCATACAAACATTCTGGGATGCGGTATCTCGGTAAGTAACCAATCCATAAATACACGCTGCCACCAAAATACCGAACAGACCGTATGGGATGCAAGACAGGAGCGTTACAGGCATTCCGGCAAGCAACAGCAGCATATAAAGCGCCAGAAACGCTTTCAAACTCATGCGCTGAGGCCATACATTGCGAATGGCAAGAGAAAGCTGAAAAAACGACAGCAACATTTCAATATAATCCTCCTTTCGAGGTTTACCTCCCTGATTATACTGTATTTGATTGTTTGTATCAAGTGCTGCTCTGCGAAAATGCTGAATAACTGCGTAGTCCCCAGGATAAAAACGCACTTTTTAACGAAATGAAGCATTTTATGACTGTTTTAAAAGAAGAATTGTTTTCTCTGGTATGATAACTATATACTTGTTTTGGAAGGAGATATGAAATTATGAATCACTTTTTAAAAGGAGCTGCCGCAGCAGGAATAGTAATAATTGCTTCAATGGCAGTCAACATATTCTGCAACATGCACGGCATTAACTTAGATTCTACAGGGATAAGTATGATTTCACCGATTTGCTCTATATTGCTTTATCACGGATTTATCAGAAATGAAAAAAAATAAAGATAATCAGAATAGAGTACCGCAATCGCAACACAATTTTTATTTCTTTTAAAGTACTTCATCATTAGAAAATTGGCGGCAGAGGATCAGCCACAGCTTCGCTTAGTGTGTAACGCAGCAGAGTTGTGGGGAATTAGATCCTCTTTTATTAAAATAGCAGCCCGGATGCATCCCTTTCGTTAATCAACGATAAAATCTTGTATCCTTTTTGACTGTTTTACAGAACCCTTTCATAGTTCCACAACCGTTTATCCGTTGAAAAATCCTGTCCAGGTCTGGAACTGCTCATGAACCTCGTCGTAGATATCGTCGTCCGCGTCAGAGAGGGTCGCTTCCTGGTCGTAGAGCTGATTGCTGATCTGATTCAGCTCACTGTCTGTCCCATCGGAGTAGTCCCACTCGTCGGGGACATAACGGCTCAAGCTGAACGAGCCGTCCGCCACCTGATCCACCAGCTCCTTGGGCCAGTACTTTTGCAGCTCCGCCAGGCGCTCCGGCGTCCGGTCCGCTTTGTCCCTCTTCGCCAGGGCCTCCTCTGTGTTCACCGCCAGAAAGAGGGTGATGCAGTCACTGTCTGTGACCAGGGCCGCACTGTAGATGTGCTCCTTCCCAATCTCCCGGCGGATCTTCTCCATTGCGTGCCGCACCGCCTTCTCGATGTCAGGTTGCAGGCCTAAAAAAAATTGTTCCATCTCTCATGATTCCCCTTTCTTTTTGTCGAATTAATATGGACAAAGTATACCACCATCCCAAACAGCTTTCAATCCTCAAAAAGCGCACAGCGGGCTATGTAACCTGAATTTGGCGCAAGTATCGCGCAAAGCGGGTGCGCTTCTGTAACGGTCTGTGGGACTGCAATTACCAAATTGTCACTTTTTGTGCAGATAAAATATTAACCGTTTAATCCCATTACTATTTTTCATAAAAAACTAAACACTGACCATCATCAGAATATGCTGCAAATTTATCAAATTGCGGAGTAACAATATAAAAATCCTCCAACAATCCATCAACTTCTTCAAGTACATCTATTATATTATCTATATATCCTTCATAAACCCACCCATCAGAAAGAATTAAATAAACCTTTTTATTCCAATCATAAGATAACCGTTCTTTTATTTTTGCCAGCATACATTCCCAACCAATCGTTTCACTAATACAATCTATCTTTTTCAGTTCCTGCCTAAAATGCAGCCAGCAATAGTTTAGTTCCACTTTTGGATACTTCTTATGATCTGCAAATGCATAATAAAATTCATTTATAATCTTTTGGTATTTTGTCTTTGAATATTCATAAAACCGTTTTCTGTCAACTGATTTTTCCTTTATTATTTCTTCAATTTCAGTCCGAATCCAGTATTTCACAGGCTTATCTTTCAAATGTTCTCTCCAATTCTCCATTTTTTCACCTACCAAAACAATTCCATCATAGTTCCCACCCTTTGGTTCCATTTAGCTACATGCAAAGTGATTTCATTGTAACCCTGCTTTTTTATATGATTTATCCCCCATAATAGCAGCTTTTTGCCTAAACCCTGCCTTTGAAATGCCTTATCAGCAAACAGGTCATCTATTTCATTCCCATAGCAGGACACAGCTCCAGCAATCACCCCGTTTTTCAAACAAATGTAAGTATTATTTGCTTTATCTATCATTTGAGCATAACCCGAATAAAAATTTATTGGTTCAACTTCCAAATCTTTTCTCATTTCGTAAAAACACTCATTATATTTTGAATATATTCATTCCAATATTTTTTTGGAAAGGTATGCAAAGTATCTCGTCACTATATTCTATTTCTTTATCAAATAACATTTTACAGGCAATTATTTCTTTCATTGTATTTTTCCACAAATATCTGCGTTCTTCCAAACGCGCCGGATTTCATCACGCACTTCCATCAACGCAAAACCAAGCAGATTTTGCCCTCTCCACTTTAGCGGATTTAAAGCATTTTCGTCCGTTTCTTCCATCATAATTCCCCATATATTGTCATATGGACTTGCCTCCGCAAGAATACTGTCGCCGGTCGACAACAGAAAATCTCTGAATTTGGGATCTTGTGTAAACTTTAAATAATTGCTGTTTAGGACAATGGAATACTTTACCTCATCCCATATCATTTCGTCAAAATTTCTCACTTTTCTTCCCAGAGCTTTTCAAAGTGGTGGGATTGATAACAAAACCAATGCGGTGAAGCACACCCCGGCAGGTGGTAACATTCAGGTTTCCGTTCAAAGCTGGGAGTTCTATGTAAAAATCAACATAACCGGCAGCGGCAAAGGAATAGCTGAGGTCAGACAGGAAATGATCTTCAAACGCTTTTACCGGGAAGAAGAAGTACACAACATTGAGGGAATTGGTATCGGACTATATCTGGCTCGTGAAATCGTCACCATGCAGGGAGGATATATCAAAGTTGCTTCAACAGTGGGTTGTGGTTCCACGTTTTCCGTATTTCTGCCTCGTGGATAAAATTTTTAAGAAACCAGCGGCCTGTGACATTTCTGCGACAATTGGCTGTTATGATAGTGACCACGCAGACAAGTTCATATTTGATAAGGGGAGGAGAGCCAAATGCCAGAATTACGCAACATTCCGCTCACATATAAAGAAGGCGTGCACAGCGTTGTTGATTTTAGTAAGGACATCAACGGAGACAATGCGATCTCTTTTGACTATGACGCACAGTATCAAATGCTTACCTATAACATTCCTGTTGGGAAGGACAGGCGTGAGATGACGCTGTACAGCGTGCCAGAGGGGGAACTTGTTCGGACGCTGCGTGCCTTCTATGGCAAGGGTGGAATGCTTCAGAAGATTACGGCTATGCTTAAGGGCCGCGAAACACTTTTGTACATCCGCTATGAAAACAAGAAAGATGCTAAGGCGAAAATTCGGAGATTTGCTATCCGAAATGCAAATGCCATGATTGAGCAGATCCAACAATGTACGGATGTTATGGCAAGGCTTTTTATCGACTACTACAGTGACGGCGATAACATGGATTACCATGCAGTGATCGGCACCGCAGAGCAGATGGAGGCAGTAAGACGGAAATACCGCGACGAAGATGCCTGCGATAACTCCGGCAACTACCCGTCTGAATATATCAAAGGTGACAACAGGATGCTGATCACAATGGTACGCTGCGCCGAGGGCCATCCGTCAGAGAATTTCCGGTATGCCGTAGAAATCATGTCAAAGCATATAGAGAAACACGCTTTGGCAGCATTGCGCAAGACTGAGGATTTCAAATATATCTGCGCGGAATATGATTAAGAAAAATGAATGCAAATAGCAGAAAGGAAAATGTCATAATGAGTGCAAAACGGTATCAGATTTCCCCCATAGAGCTGGTTCAGTGGGCAGAACCGCTGTTCGGCTTTGGAGAGGGGAAAGCAACAGGGTTTTCCGAGAAAACAGTCGCCTCCTATGAGGCGGCGGCAGGAATATGCCTTCCCGCTGCCCTGCGTGACTACTATCTCACCTGCGGCAAGGCCAGCCTGAACTGTGCGCTACATGAGATATTCGTCCCTGACAAAAAGGCCAAACTCTTTGAGAAGCGCCTGACCTTCTCTTACGATCATATTGACGAGGACTTGGAGTCTTTCAGCAAACCGGGAGAAGAAGATTATGAAGAGTTGGCGAAGCTGCGTGCCCTGCCGCGAGAGCGGTGGGGCGAGGTTGCAGGCAACTACCTGCTGTTCTGGTGCGAAAATCAGGGCTGTTGGTACGCAGGCATCAAAGCGGAGGATTTGACCCACCCCAACCCGGCGGTGTACTACAACGACCAGGATGATATGTACAGCTGGGCTCCATTTTCCGATTCCGTCCAGTCTTTCCTCCTGGACATTATGCTTGTAAATCTGGAGGAAGAGGCCAACCCAGACGAGATCGAGAACCCCGCCGAAATACAAAAGATCCTGTCCAAGGGCAGTGTAGACTTCGAACGGTTGTGTGAGCCATATCCTTTCCCCGGCGGGCGCTTCTGCCACACCTGTCTGGATACCGAGACCAATACGCTGTATGTCTATGGTGAGGAAGCGGAGGGCCGTCCCGCGTATTTGAAGGTATTCAAGCCGGGCGAGGAAGAATAGACAACTTTCATTTGCAGATTAAGGAGGAAAACAGTATGGGATTATTTTCAAAAAAGCCAAAGGAGCCTGAGTACGATGCAGTGGACTGTGAGAGAAAGAAAAAAAGAATGAGGGAGGTTTTTAATGAAGCGGTCAAAGATGGAGATACTTACGAAGTTCTGTATGCTTATATGTCAACTTCAAAATTTGAAAGAGGTTTCATATTTGATTGGAATACTACTACGTTTTTCTGCTACATCGTTGGATTCAGGCGAAGCGATTTTAGCTTAGTCCTTGTGCAGATAGACGCAGCCTTGGAGAAACATTCAGACCCGTTTTATGTTGATATAGACAACGTAGGCAATGTTTCTTATGACCCCAAGGCCCATCAATTATGTTTCGAGTATAAAAAAGGCTCAGAAGACTTTGGAGAATTGCTGAATATCGGCGGAACAAGTTCTAAAACTTTGTATGGGCCAAAAAACATACACCAACCGGATGAAATTGAGAGACTTCTTGATTTTGCGGAAGCGTTTCGCGTAAAGCTGGAACAAAGAGGATATAAGCTGGATAAGTGGAAAAGGTAAAACGGTTTTGCTGTAAAATGGAACGGATGAAACATGGGGCAATATAAAAACGAATGGGGAGAAATATCACAAATAATAGAGGAACACATCAATTTGATGATAGGGATGCATCTTGAAACAGGGGGTGTATTCAAGTGCATTTCCGCTAAGATTGGATTTTTTCCGTATGCACAATGTCTTGGGAAAGTGCTGATGGACAAAGACTGGAACAGGTTGAATAACCTTATTTACCAAGAAAATTGTTTCAGAAGTTTGTGTTCTTTGATGTGTGGAGACACTCATTATTGGGCTTTACTTGAAATGCTGGAGGCTCTTGCTGTGGGAAATATGAAAACACCGGACTTGCTTGTCCCCCATAAAACAGAACCAGTAACCCATATTTTTCCTGCATACAGACCCGCCACCGATATGCTGATCGGACTTTGGTGCAAGGACAACAGCGTTTTAGATTATGCCGTTCCGAGGGCAAAAAAATTTGTATCTGGAAAAAGGCCGCCCGTTTATGGGACGAAGAACTGTTTCAGCAGTTACCCATACCAGATCATAAAATTTTTTCCAAAGAGTACGCTGTTTGGAGAAATACACAAAAAGTACATCCTGAGTTATTTGCAAAATATCCTGAACCAATGATTAACAACGTTTTAGTAAATCCTGAAATTGAAATGTCAGAGCAGAATAAGTAAGGTTTTTGAAATGTCACAGAATTGTGACATTTCAAGGGTGAACAACCAGCGGCCCGTAACATTTCTGTAAAAATTGGCTGTTATGATAGCGGTATCACAGAAAGGATGGTGCTTACCATGAGCATTTTGCAAACAACTGTTCTCAAAAAATACTACGGAAGGGAGCCGAACATCACAAAGGCGCTGGACAGCGTGACCCTCTCCATTGTGCAGGGGGAATTTGTCGCCATTGTCGGGACCTCCGGCAGCGGCAAGTCCAATCTGCTGAACATGATGGGCGGTCTGGACGTGCCACCTCCGGCAGCGTTCAGATCAAGGGAAAAGAGCTGGCCGTGCTGAACGACGAGCAGCTTACCATCTTCCGTCGGCGCAATATCGGCTTTATCTTCCAGAACTACAACCTTGTCCCTGTTCTGAACGTCCATGAAAATATCGTCCTGCCCGTAGAGCTGGACGGCGATATGGTAGACAAAAATTCATGGATGAAGGGCGCAATGCCGCCGAATGCCGCCATGCCCTGGCGGTATAAATCTTTCTGCATGTCGTCATGCATGTCCTTGTCCTGATAGTATAAGAAGGCAGATACAAATGTAAATACCCAGTCGCTAAATTCTTTTAACAGCCATTCATAGGGTTCCGCATATTCCCTCTGGAAACTCATGGTTACTGCCTGCGGTTGGCTGCCCATAGCCATTGTCAATGCAATCATTGACGTGTCGCTGATATTCCGGCGGGATTCCACGCCACGCTTTACAAAATCAAGTGGGAGCAGAGGCTGTTTCTTCGGGTAAAGAGTCTTCTTCTTTATCCTGCTCTATTTCTTGGATAGCGGAGTGTTCCTGTGCCGGTGCGTTTAAAAGATCATTATCAAAATCGCTATCGTCCGTTTCTGAAAACGATATTATTTCCTTTTGCATTATGGAGGCACCGCCCTTTTATCTGTATATTAAAAATATTTTTCCATCTTTTTTCAAAACAGTTCCGATTTATTATGTCCATTTCTCCTATTGGTGACAGGAGGTAATTGATTTAATGATAAAACAATTACAAAAAGTCGGAAAGGGATGAAAACACTGTTGCCGTTAAGTTGAAATTTAATAGGCAGGCAGCTTTTCGTGTCCATGATGAATTTACAGATAACATAACAGAAGATTCACGGGGAAATTTATATGTCCAAATAGATTTACCGACAATGAGATTCTGTATTCTTATGCAATGTCTTTTTCTGATAGCGTTGAGATAATAGAACCGCAGTCTATACGGGAGCAAATGAAAAAAATTACAGAAAATGCAGGAAAAATATAGAACATGACATTAGGTGCCAGGTTATGTTTGATACACTGTTTCCATAAGGAGGTGCTGATATGAAATTTGAATGGAGAAAGCACGAAAAAGCCCTGTATGGAGCAAAAAGTATACCTGCTTTGGTAGATATACCCACACAAAATTTTATTATGATTAAGGGAAGCGGAAATCCTAACGGCACGGATTTTTCAGATAGGGTAGGCGCTCTCTTTTCATTAGCGTATGCTATTAAAATGGGTTATAAATCTACTGCAACTGAAAATATTTTATCAAATGAAATCCACGACTTTACGGTTTATCCTTTAGAGGGTATCTGGAAACAGAAAAACGTTGATACGGAATCTGCTGCCGGTAAACTCATAAAAGAAAATTTGGAATATACCATTATGATACGTCAGCCGGACTTTATCACATCGAAAATGGTATGTGCTGCATTAGAAAGGGTAAAAATTAAAAAGCCAAACCAACTGTATGAAGAAATTATTTTTGATACGATACATGACGGAAAATGTGTTGAAATTCTGCATATTGGTTCATATGACAATGAACCATTCTCTTTTGGGCAAATGGATAGATTTGCAAAAGAAAATGGTTTACAACGGATAACAGATTGTCACAGAGAAATCTATTTAACTAATAGGACAAAAGCGGATAAGCTCAAAACAATTTTGAGGTATAAGGTAAATTAGTAAACAGTAAATCCGTTGAACCGATAAGAACATAAGGCTATACTTGAACCTTTTCCCCTATGAAACGATTGTCCGGGCAACCAGCGGTGAGCCGGAAGCCGTGGACGAGGTTTTTACGACATTACAGCAAGCGAATCCAAATCGCTTTCATTTTTTGAAAAACGGATATATAATAAAGCAACGACAAATCGTTAAGGAAAGAATCGAGAGGGCTTGATAAAGAGAATAGATGGAAAGATAACGGAGATTCCTTTTTCCTTCCAGTCAAAGTGCTGTCCCGTAAATTCCGTGGGAAATATATGGAAAAACTGAGATCACTTTGGCAGGATAAAAAGCTTAAACTCCATGGGACGGCCTTAAAATACCGTAACCATTATGAAATGAAGCGGCTTCTGGATATCTGTTATGGGAAAGAGTTGGTTCCCCATTGCAAAAAACTTTTAATGGAGCACAGTCTGTCATCTAATATCTTGGGAACTATATCCATCGGATTGCAATCAGCAACTGCCGCCTAGTCCATATGGATGAGGACAATGTGACATTTTCTGTAAAAGACTGCACGAAGGAAGGAAAATGGAAAACACTGACGCTTTCCAGGATTGAATTTATCCGCAGATTTGCTAGAATGCAAAAATATATTTTTGGTATTGATATCTGCACTTATAGTGAATGTGCGGAAAAATGTTGCACCGGCAGATACGGCCCCCATCGCGAATAAAATATTTCGGCTGTCTTATACTGCTTTTTCATTTACATCATCAGCCATTTCTTCAACAAGGTCTTTTCTTAATTCCACATCATTAGATACTTTTATATCTCCGTGTTTTTGACAATATCAATCACTTCACCAATTTCGCCTATCATCCAAAGCAACTTGTGTTTACCTGCTTCAGGAGAAAGCTTTTCCCATTTATCTTTGTATTTATTCTGAAGCCTTCTTTGCATATCTAACATTTCATTTATACTAAAATCAGACATAAATCTTTTCCTTTCAAATCTCAATTTGTTTTATAGTTTTTTAATTGGGAAAAACATGTAATTCTTCCCTGTCTGCGGGCAAGTAAAATCATGAACTGCCCCCGCCAGAGGAATGGAATTGTCTTCCAAATATTTTATTACTTTGGGGAAAACATCATCTTCTTCGCACTCTGTATAAATATATTCATAGCTAGGAACAATCCACTTTGTCCAACCATTTGGCGCTTCTGCATCATCTCTGCATTCTACTCCCGCAAGATAAAGACCCTTGGTAAAACCTTCCCATGGTTTGAACATGTGCGAAAAGTCAGACATCACTCCCCATATGCCAACTATGTTACCTGTCACATCTTTCTTGGCCAAAGCGTGAACTTCTTCAAAATGAGAATTTGCATCAGCCCATAATCTTTGGATGAACCCTTCTCCGTCCAAAGTAGAACCTTCTTTTCCTATTACAACAAAAGATTCTTTTATACATTTTTCTATTTTCATATTTTTCTCCTTCTAATGACGATTTTGCGATAATAAGATACCCCTGCCGGTATTTCACGGTGATTTTATCTCCAGCAGAGAAGCCCGCCTGTCCAGCCAATTTCCTTGTAAAATAATCGGTTACGTTTATTATGCAAAGAGTGACAAAACTTTTTGATATTACTTTTTGAATGCTGAACTACGAACCAAACTTATTTTAGTGATTCCGGCAATCAATATCCCAATAAGCGCAACTGTATCTACAAGTATAACAGCAACTACACTTTTTATCAATCCATGTACAAACATTATGGAAAATACCTCTACTGAGGAACTGTCGTGAAATAATTTGTATATTTTTGGAATCTATGTTAATATATGTCA
>NZ_SRYA01000270.1 GCF_004793545.1 Petralouisia muris
CCATGTGGACTGAATTTTTCAACTGATTTTTGCGTTTTCAACTGAATTTTTGCAGCCACTTTTTCTCTTTCAGTTGACTTTTTCAACGCACTGCCGCTCTGGGCGGCTCAGGAGCGGAAATACACCTTTTTGCAGTCTGAAGCCACTGGTTATAGTCCTTGAACGGCTTCGGCGGCAGGCAGTCCTCCACTTCATAATCCAGTCCGTAGTATTTTTCCATGAGCGCATCTGCCGCTTTCCTGCCCGGTTCATCATTGTCAAGACAGAAAGAAATCTTCCTGACCTTTGGGTGTTCCTCTAAAAATGTGGCAAGCGGCGCATCGGAAAGCATCCCAAGCGCCAGCTTGTTTGTCACATAATCGC
>NZ_SRYA01000271.1 GCF_004793545.1 Petralouisia muris
GCGCTTTAAGAACAGCAGGGATTTATAAAGCTGTACCTCCGTCCGGTAAGGGCGGTAATCCTCATGCTCCAGCCATCCGCTAAAGGCTGCCGGCCCGCTCTGGACCACATCACGTTCCGGGTGGTAATACTCGTAGCAGTCCAGGTTTGCCGTATTCAGAAGATAGAGCATTTCCCGGACCTCATTCTCCGACATGTCATAGAACCGCAGAAGGGAGCGGTACAGATGGACGTAGCCGGGTATCGAAACAATGGCATTCACCATAGAAAAATCCTCCTATATAGCAGGTGCGGGAGCAGACAGCCCCCGCACCGGTTTCCAATATTCTTGTTAATTGTTTACAGCCGCCAGCTTTCC
>NZ_SRYA01000272.1 GCF_004793545.1 Petralouisia muris
CAAGGAAGTGTTTATAGGCAAGGGAGAACTTCCCTTCCTCCATGCTGCGGCGCTTCCCCCAGGTAATGTTCTCGCTGATGGAACGGCTTTCCTCCTGCGCTAGGCTGCTCATAATCGTAATCATGACCTCGCCTTTGGCATCTAAGGTGTAAATGTTTTCCTTCTCAAAATATACTTCCACATTCCGCTCCTTTAGCTTGCGGACAGTCGTCAGGGTATCTACTGTATTGCGGGCAAAACGGCTGATGGATTTGGTGAGGATCAGGTCAATTTTGCCATCCAGTGCGTCTGCCACCATACGGTTAAACCCCTCACGTCTTTTAGTGTTCGTGCCGGAGATTCCTTCGTCTGCGT
>NZ_SRYA01000273.1 GCF_004793545.1 Petralouisia muris
TGAAAGAAATGGATTCGATACGGATTTACAACCGCACGAACTGGTTCCGGTGGTCGAGGGAGCATGAGAAGGGAAGCAATGGCGGATCACAGATTGACTTCCTGCGTGTCTTTGCAAATATGGACGTTAAGGAGTCTGTTTTTTGGCTCCTTGATTTTTCAGGATACCAGAGAAGCGGGGAGTGGGAGAAAAAGAACGCCAGCGTATATGTGGAGAAAATGGAAAAAAGGCGTTCCACGGAGGAGAAGAAAAAGAAATTCGTGCTGCCTGCCCCGGCAAGGAATAATGACTGTCTTTATTCGTACCTGACAGGGGACAGGGCGCTTGACAGGCATACGGTGGATTATTTTG
>NZ_SRYA01000274.1 GCF_004793545.1 Petralouisia muris
ACCCTTGAAGTGACAAACAAGCCTACGGAACCGAAACTCCCGCAGACCGGGGACAGCATGAACCCGTGGGCATTTGCAGGGTTCGGATTTTTGGCTGTTGCAGCCGGACTCGGTATCTTCTTCTGGAAGAAGAAAAAAGAAAGCGCAGAAGCATAAGTGTAATGAATAACCATGCATGAACCCGGCGGGGCATGTAAGCCAGAGCAGCTTATATGTCCCGCCTTTTTCTGTAGAAAGGCAAGGAGGAACAGACTTTATGATGGATTATGAGATATTCAAAGAGGTAGTAAAAGGGCAATGTCATTAACTTAAGGAATCTTTTACATTTGAATTGTAAAAGGTTCCTTTTT
>NZ_SRYA01000275.1 GCF_004793545.1 Petralouisia muris
GCATGGAGGAAGGGAAGTTCTCCCTTGCCTATAAACACTTCCTTGGGTACAAGAAAGGTGAGGATGGTATCTTAGAGATTGTGGAGGACGAGGCAAAAATTGTCCGCAAGATTTACCAACTGTTTTTAGAAGGACAGACTGTCCGGATGATTGCCGACCACCTCACAAAACAGGGCATACCAACGCCAATGGGCAAGGAAAAGTGGAGCGTCTCGACAATTATGAGCATTCTCCAAAACGAGAAATACAAAGGCGACGCCCTGCTCCAGAAAACCTACGTTGCTGATTTCTTAACCAAACGCGTCAAGAAAAACTGTGGCGAGATACCGCAATACTATA
>NZ_SRYA01000276.1 GCF_004793545.1 Petralouisia muris
GTTCGGTAAACTCTTGTTCTTTTTCTCTCCTCAAAAATCGCAATTTCCTATAAAGTAAAAAAAGTCCATAAACGACCAAATTGGACGCTATGGACATATATAACTCAAATAAATGGGTACATTGCCCCATTATTAGCTTTACATCTCATTGCACAGAATTTGGTCATTTCGGTAGCGGGTAGCTACTTAATTTGAAATCTGTATAGATATTCTTATTTAAATTATCACACAGAATTTTTTTTGTCAAGACATTCCTTTTTAAATCCAGGACAAACGCATGAATGTTCATTCTCTTTATTATGCTTTATTGTCAAGCCCTACAGAGCTAATATCTGTTCC
>NZ_SRYA01000277.1 GCF_004793545.1 Petralouisia muris
TCCTCGGTCATAATGGAAAATATCATATCCATGTCAAGCCGCCCGCTCTGGCTTAAGTTTTTCATCCGCTGTGCCTGTGAGAGTGAGGGCGTTGCTTCCTCGCTTTCCATTGTGGCGAATAAATTTTCCTGCTCATCTTTCTTCAAAAAAGACAATTCCACCGCAGGCGTGAGGGCGATTTTCCCCTCATCCACCATCTGCAAAATCGGCGGTATCAGCTCCGTCAATCGGATAAAACGCTGCACGGTCATCCTGCCCACGCCGAAACCCTGTGCCACCTTATCGTCCGTCCGCAACTTCGTCCCAACTTGTGACGAGGTTAAATCTGTGCGGA
>NZ_SRYA01000278.1 GCF_004793545.1 Petralouisia muris
ATCAATCTTTATTTCTTTAGGTTAAATTATCCGAGTTTTCGGACAGTCTCCCCCCCCCCCCCGCCCAAATTCCGATAGGAATTTGCCAGATACGCATGAGAGACGCCTCATGCCTCTGGTTAGGGGGCTGCCCCTAAAACCCCGCTTCCTATATGGATATAACTTAAAATATCAGTTCATATTTGTACTTTTAGTTGACTTTTTGAGTTCACTTTCCTGCTTTCAACTGAATTTTTCAGTCACCCATTCCGAAGCCGCACCTCCGGTTCCCGCCATGACTTTCCATGTGGACTGAATTTTTCAACTGATTTTTGCGTTTTCAACTGAATTTTTG
>NZ_SRYA01000279.1 GCF_004793545.1 Petralouisia muris
GGTTCCACCACTGGTAACGGCACCGGTTGCTGCAAAAAATCTTGCGTCCGCCACCTGTTGGGTGTGATAATGGTTTGCCGCAATTTTTACATAAACCAGTTTCCGTACAGTTGCCAAATGGGGCATGAATGCCATTGCGGTAGCAGATAGATTTTACAGTGTTTGGGGATAAGGAGAAAAAGCCCGCAATTTCTGCATACGATGCGCCATCCTCCCGCATTTTTAGTATTGCCTGTTTGGTTTTGGGATCAGTCATGCTGCCTCCTTTTCTGCCCCGACTCCTGCACCTGCCATATATGCGGCTTTGATGCGCAGTCCGAGGGCGTGTACTAC
>NZ_SRYA01000027.1 GCF_004793545.1 Petralouisia muris
CCACTCAGAAATAAGCATTTTTTATTCCTCCCCGTCACTCCCATTCATATAACATAATTCTTTTCTGTTTCTTCATGGACTTTCCGAGACTACACATCTAAATCCGCTCCTTCTCCGCCCACACGGGAAAATGTTACAATTGCCGCATCGCCGTAATCCGCTGCGGAATTTATGGCTGCGTCCGTGTATTTCTCCCAGGGACATTCTGATACTTTCGCACCCTCCGTTGCCACCATGCCGGCTACTTTCCTGGCATATTCGGAAGCATCATTCACATAAAAATCCCAGAGAGCTGCATTCACTTCAAATCCTGCGTTCTCCAACGCTCCTTTTAAAGTATTTGCGGTAGAAGCGTCAATATTTCCGGAACCGGTACCGCCATATACCAGATTCACCGATGAATTGGAAAAACAACTGACCTTGCTGCCCTTAGCCAACGGCAATGCGTTGTTTTCATTCATCAGAAGAGCCGCCCCTTCCGCTTCCACCTGCTGGCAGAGCTTCAATCCGTAATGCACCATCTCTTCTTTGGAAGCAAAATCCGCCTCATAATAAACGGCGCTGTCGTCTCTGTTTTCCAAATGGTTGAAGGTTCCTCCAACGAAAATTGAAAAGGAGTTGTCAAACATGCTGGTAACAGCCGTTGCCGCAATCAAAATCACTGCAAAAGGAAGGCTGAACCAGGTCAGAAACTTCCATGGCCTGGTAGCTTTGCGGCGGGCCCGTTTAAATTCTTTTTTTCTCTTCTTCATTTCTTTTTTCTCTTCCATAGTCTCCTCCATTTCATACATTTTTACATAAACAAACTGTCTGTGCAAAAAACATACAACCCTTTCTCCCTATACCCAGTTTTGGCTTTTTCCTTTTTTCACTTTATATTCCGGCCGGGGTTTGTCTGTCCGATAAATCACCGCCTGATCCCTAAGCTCTCCTGCCCGCGCCTCCAGATGGTTTTCCTGTTCCAGTTCCACCTTAAAGTGAAACGCATGGCTGCCCTTTTTTACCCCAATCCGTTTGCCGTTCTGATATAATGCCACCTCTTTCTGATTGGAATAAACGGTCACATCCGCAACCTGCTCCGTCCGGTATTCATAACGTTTCCCGCAGAGATGGACAAAGGGTTCCTCACTCCACCATGCCTTGTAAATATAAAAGCTGTCCTTTTTTATCTTCCGGTCAAAGGTCACAAGTCCTTTATGATTCATACCCGGCTCTCCGCCCTGCTCCCTGGCGTCCGCTGCAAAATCAAACATGTTCCACACATACGTGGACCAAAGAAATGGATGCCTTGCAAAACAGTCCAGCATATACTCATGGTATTTGGCCTGATATTCCTCCGTGTGATCCCCCCGCCTGGGCTTTGCGCTGTGAAGATTGGGCATTCCCTCTGCTCCGTATTCCGAATACCCAAGGCACCTCTTGGGATATTTCCAGTGATAAAACCGCAGAAACAGGTCGTTCAGAAACAGTCCCGGCACATACCATCCCAGATACAGGTTCCATGCCACAAGATCCGAAATTTTTGTAACTGGATGGAAGGGATGGCACATGGCGTAACATGCAAGTGTTGTGGGCCGCCCCGGGTCCAGTTTTTTTGCATATCTCTGAAGATTCCTGTGGTTGTCCAGCATATCCTTTCTGTGCTTTCTGGAAATGGTAATCTCATTGGAAAGCCCCCAAGTCACAATGCAGGGATGGTTGTAATTCTGAGTAATCAGTTCCTTCATCTGGAAAAATGTGTTCTTCCTTCCCTCCGGCATATGGGCGGAAATATAAGGAATTTCTGCCCATACCACTATGCCGTATCGGTCACAGAGTTCATAAAAATACTGGTCGTGCTGATAATGTGCCAAACGAATGGTATTGGCTCCCACCTCCCGGATCAGTTCCATATCCTGTTCCATCTGTTCTCTGGAAATAGCATTTCCTATTCCCTTCCAGTCCTGATGCCTGGAAACGCCCCGCAGGGGATAAGATACGCCGTTTAAGAAAAATCCCCGTTTCGGATCAACAGAAAAAGTCCGAATGCCGCAGGCTGATGTAATCTGATCCAGCAGTTCATCCCCCCGTTTCAAAGCTGCTGTTACCTGATACAAATAAGGATCTTTGACGCCGTTCCACAGATGGGCCTGTTCCACTTCAAACACCCCTTTACATCCCCGGAATTGTGAAATCCTGTTTCCCTCACCATCCTTCAGCGTCAGTTCCACATACAGCTCTTCTTCCGGTTCGGGACAGGATGTTTGCTGCTGATTTCCAGATTCCTGGGCTACAAATGCCTGAACCTTTATCATACCGGCGCCGTCTTTGACCTCCGTGCTGATTTTGATTCCAGGCCCTCCATAATAATCCAGTTCAAAATGATGTTCCGATACAATCAGAAATTCCACCTCACGGTAAATTCCGCCGTAAAATGTAAAATCCGCCACCTGTGGATACACTTTTTCGTTTTTGCTGTTATCCACCTCCACTCGAAGCATATTTTCTTCTGCCAATTTTCCCGTGACATCTGCCCGGAATGTAGAATATCCGTTGTGATGGCTGCAGACTTTTTTCCCATTTAGAAACACATAGGCGCTGGCATTCACCCCATGAAACTGAAGGTATACCCGCTCCCCCTCCTGAAATTCCGGTTTTGGAATTACTTTTTCATAAACGCAGGTTCCCCGGAAATAATCATTTCCTCCATCCTGGCCGTCCTGGGCGTTCCAGGTATGGGGAAGATTTACCAGCTGCTCTTTTCCTTCCGGTCCGGTAAAGATCCACCCATTCATTAGGCTGACTGTTCTTCTTTCCGCCATAGCTGCTCCCTCCTTTCTTCCAAAAAATAAAAATGGAACTTTGTATAAAAAATATTATACCAAAATTCCTTTTTTTATTTCCAGTGCTATGTCCTAAGCGGTAGCATATCTGTCCTATGCGGCAAATTGCACTCGTTTGCTTGGATGATTCATATAAAATTGTGCATAACTTACAAAACTTTTCCCATAAGAAGGATCCGCATAGTTACAGCGTTCTTTCACGTAAGAGGAATCAGCATTGTCACGGAAAAGCATCCATCTTCTTCCTCAAGATTCAGCACCCCTTCGTATTTTTTCAGGTTATGCTCGATGCTCCTGAATCCGAATCCATGAAATCCTCTGTCCTTCTTGGTTGTCACCGGGAACCCGCCCTGATAGACCAGCGGCGCTTCCATCGGATTGATAATCTGAATTGTCAGAAACTTCTTCCTGCGGTATATCATCAGATCAATCTGTTTTTGTTCCTTCTCTTTCAGTTTTCCTACTGCTTCTATCGCGTTATCAATTGCATTTCCCAGAATGGCATACAAATCCACCGTATCCATAAAATCCAGACAGCTCCCGTCCGCCACGCAGGAAAGAGCAATGCCCTGCTCCCGGCAAAAAAGGCTTTTTTCCGTCAGAATGATATCCAGCGTTTCATTTCCAGTCTTAACAATGGCTTCATACAGGGAAACCGATTCCTCAAGCTCATCCAGATACCTGTCCGCCTGCTCCTTGGGCATATTTCGAAGAGCGCGGATCTGATGCTTCAAATCATGGGTCTTCTGATTGATTAACGCAATGGTTTCTTTGGACAGATAATACTGTTCCCGCTCTTTCTTCCGAAGCAGGTTCATCATCTCTATTTCTTTACGCATCTCACTTTTTTTGAACAATTCATTCTGAAGATACAGGGTAACGGCAAGTAAAATTTGTGCCATATAGAGAATCAGCCAGCGTAAGTCAAAAAGGCTGATTTCCAACGAACCAAACATAACTGCAAGGACCTGCAGCACCACAAAATCAGAAACTGCAAGGGCAAGCTGTCGGGGACCGATTTTCTTCTCTCCTCCGTCAGGCATGTTTTTCCCAATTGTCAATGCTGACAGGAGATCCCCAACCAGATAAATGCAGATTCCCATTCCCCAGTCATGCCAGGGCTTTCCTGTTCCGGAGGTTTCGTACAGACAGCTTAATATTACCCAGAGCTCACTTAAAATCTGCCAGGTCAGAAATGCCCAGATACCATAATATACAGATGCGCTCCAGGTCAGCTGGATTCCCTGATGGAGCAGGCTGGCTAAAAAGATAAATCCCAATATTTTAACGAAAAATTCAAATTTTGACATGCTCTCTGCCAAGAGCCCGTATACAAGTCCACAGAGCAATAGATACAGAGCGATTCTTTCTGCAATACGCTTCCTGTTTTCCACTCTGCGCTGAAGCGTATAAACATAAACGATACCGCTTGGCAAAAATGCAAGGGCGCAAATCCAACGGCTTACCAAATCCATCAGCCCATTCCTCCCACATATTCCGCAAGGGACTGTAAAAAAGCGGCCCGGCTGCGTCTGCTGATTTCCAGCTCATATCCGCCCACCACCACCGTATTCTTTTTTACCTCAGATACATGCTTTAAATTCACAATATACCAGCGGTTGCATTTGGCAAAAGAGGCTGCCGGCAGCGATTCCTCCAGGCTTTGTATCGTTCCCCGAAGGGAATATTCTCCCTGAGAGGTATAATAATGAAGGATACGGTTCTGCACCTCCACATAATAAATCTGTGAAATGTCCAGCTTCTTGACGCCATCCGGACAGGAAAGCAGGATTTCCTGGGATTTTCTTTTATTCAGGCGCCTGAAGCATCTTGTCAGCCTCATGGCAAACTGGTAATAGCTAATCGGCTTCGTCACAAAATCCAGCGCCTCCACCTCATACCCCCGGATGGCGTAACCTGCAAGATTCGTAATAAACATCAAAGCAACCTCTGTGTCCATCTCCCGAATTCTGACTGCCGTATCCATTCCGTTGATTCCAGGCATCTCAATATCCAAAAGAATCAAATCATAAACAGGCTGATAATTCGCAAGAAGCCCTGTTCCATCAAAAAAGACAGACACTTTTAACGGAATGCTTTTCTCCTTCTGATATTGTTCCATAAAATCCTGAATCTGCCTGGAACATTCCTTTTCATCTTCCACAATTGCTATGTGATACATGTTATCCCACCTGACAATAAAAACTTCTATGGACAGTTTACCATGGATTTTCACAAGTAACAACCATATATCTCATTCCTGCAATCCAATATTTTACCAATGCTGCTGTTCACAATAACTTTCCCGTGTACAGCCGTATATTTTCTGGTATAATAAAGAAGGCAAATGAAAAACAGATATCATTTACTCAGAATTTTCACTGGAAAGGACATACATATGAAACAGAAGCAAGCGATCCTTCTGGTTAGCTTTGGCACCAGTTATCTGAAAAGCAAAGAAAAAACCATTGACAAACTACTGGAAAAAACTGCGGAATCATTTCCTGATTACAGGATTTACCAGGCATGGACCAGCAAAGTAATCATTAAAATTTTAAAAGAACGCAACAATATTGTTATTCCCGCCATTGAGGAAGCAATGGCTCAGATTCATTCCGAGGGTATCGAAAAGCTGATTGTCCAGCCCACCCATTTCATCAACGGCATTGAAAATGAGACGATGGAAGAGCTTGTGCTCCAGCATGCAGCGCCCGGCTTAGACATCCGCTTCGGGGATCCTCTGCTTACAAGTACCGAAGATCACAAGGCTGTGCTTCAGGCAGTTATCCGGGAATTTTCCCAGCTCCCCAGGGAGGAAGCCCTGGTATATATGGGGCACGGAACCACCCATCACGCCAACTCCGTATATGCTGCCCTGGATTATATGCTGAAGGATATGGGCTGTCTCAATTTCTTTATGGGTACGGTGGAAGCTTATCCTGACCTGGATGCCTTAATCCGGCAGGTCACACGAACCAAAGCCCGGAAAGTCCACCTTGCCCC
The DNA here is from genome assembly GCF_004793545.1 of Petralouisia muris. Taxonomy (GTDB): domain Bacteria; phylum Bacillota; class Clostridia; order Lachnospirales; family Lachnospiraceae; genus Petralouisia; species Petralouisia muris. The sequence continues at coordinate 5,826 of NZ_SRYA01000027.1, forward strand.
CTTTATGCTGGTGGCTGGAGATCATGCCAACAACGATATGGCAGGGGATCACAAAGACTCCTGGAAATCCCAGTTTGAAGCCGCAGGATATGAAGTGGAATGCCATTTAAAAGGGCTTGGAGAATATGAAGGAATCCGGGATATCTACATGGAACATTTGAGAAAAGCCATAGAAAAATCATTTTGATGTAATTCTTTCCAACGGCCCCTTCCTGGACGGAAAAGAAAATTTCCGCCTGAATTATAAGGAACTGTTCAGAAATAACTTTTATATAGTGCACAGAATGCAAGCAATATTAAAAGTTTTTTCGACAGTTCCTTATAATTAAGAGTATACTTATTTGCCAAATGATTTGCTGCTCTTCTTGAAATAGTGGGAATCTGTTGACAAACCATTTTGCTCGCAGGTATCTATTTAATATACAAAAACAGCCACGCCAAATGCCGGCAAAGGATAGGCAAAGGAGAAGGGCCTGTTATCGCACTCCTGCTTTTCTGCCTTATATACCAGCGGACGTTTTACGCCTTCTCCGCCGTATTTCTTGTCATCGCTGTTGAAAATCAGCTTATACTGCTTTTTCAGCGGTACGCCCACCCGGTAATCTTCCCGTTCCACCGGAGTAAAGTTGCAGACAAACAGCAGGTTATTTTTCCCTGTCCGGCTCTTTCTTACAAAGCTGAAAATACTGCGGAAATTATCGTCGGCATTAATCCACTCAAAATTCTCAAATCTGGTATCCGCCTCATACATCGCAGGATATTTTCGATAAATATGAAGCAGATCTTTCACAAAGGTCTGAAGCTGCAGATGCTCTGGCTCTGCTAACAGAAACCAGTCCAGCTCCCTTTCTTCGCTCCACTCCCGAAGCTGTCCAAATTCCTGCCCCATAAACAGAAGCTTTTTCCCGGGATGCCCCATCATGAATCCGTATCCAGCCTTTAAGTTGGAGAACTTATCCTTACCCTCTCCCGGCATTTTATTAATCATGGAGCATTTCAAATGTACCACCTCATCATGAGATAACACCAGAATATAATTTTCACTGTGGTTATAGCTCATGGCAAAGGTCATCCTGTTATGGTTGTCTTTGCGGAAATAGGGATCTAATTTCATGTAATCCAAAAAATCATGCATCCAGCCCATATTCCATTTATAGCTGAAATTCAGTCCATCCTCTTCCACGGTTCCGGTCACCCTGGGCCATGCAGTAGATTCTTCCGCAATCATAACGGTTCCCGGGTTCCTGCCCAGTATCAGGGTATTAATATGTTTAAAAAATTCAATTGCTTCCAGATTCTTATTATCGCCATATTTATTGGCTACCCATTGTCCGTCCTGCTTGCCGTAATCCAGATACAGCATAGAGGCCACTGCGTCTACCCGAAGGCCATCTACATGATAATGCTCTACCCACATCAGGGCGCTGCCAATCAGGAAATTCTTCACCTCATTTTTGCCATAATCAAAAATCTTAGTGCCCCAGTCCGGATGTTCTCCTTTCCTGGGATCTGCATATTCGTACAGACATGTTCCATCAAACTCTGCAAGGCCATGGGCATCCCTTGGGAAGTGGGCCGGTACCCAGTCCAAAATAACGCCAATTCCATGCTTATGCAGATAATCTACCAAATAGGCAAAATCTGCAGGGGTTCCATACCGGGAGGTGGGCGCATAATATCCTGTCACCTGATACCCCCAGGAACCGTCGAAGGGATATTCAGAAATTCCCATCAACTCTACATGGGTGTATCCCATTTCTTTCACATACTCTGCCAATTTTACCGCAAACTCACGATAGGTATAAAACCCTTCATCCTCTCTGCCCGGATGACGCATCCAGGAACCGGGATGCACCTCATAAATTGCCATTGGCAGGGCATGAACGTCTTTGCAAGCCTTACGCTTTTCCATCCATTTAGTATCTGTCCACTTAAATGCATTGATATCTGCCACGGCAGAGGCATTTCCCGGACGCAATTCCGCATAATTAGCAAAGGGATCGGCCTTGTAAAGTTTATTTCCCTCTGGAGTTTCAATGTAAAATTTGTACAAATCGCCTTCTTTCACTCCCGGGATAAACAGCTCAAAAATTCCCATAGGCTCTAAGCGCTTCATTTCATTTGCATCTTCTTTCCAGTCATTGAACTCTCCAATAACCGAAACTTTAGCGGCATTAGGAGCCCATACTGCAAAGTATACGCCCTTTTTTCCCTTTTCTGTAATGGGATGAGCGCCTAATTTCTTGTAAATGTCATAATGTGTTGCCTGTCCAAAATAGTACATGTCTAAATCTGAAAAACGTTCCATAGCTACCACTCCTGTTTTTATCTTATTTTATTCTTCAAAATCTTTTTCTCTCAGATATAAATACCCTTCCGGGCTGAATTTCTTTCCGCCAAATAATTTCTTAAATCCACCTCTTTCCGCACTGCTGATGGCCATATCCACAATTTCTTTTACCTCTGTCAGCGTAGTGGCCTCATCCAGCTTTTGTATATTGCTGATACGGTTATAAAGAGCTAATATTCCCATATCATCAATTTCACATTCCTGCTCAAAAGCATATGCTTTCGCAAATTCCACCAGTTCATCACTGGTGAAGACCGGTATCTTAATTCGTTCCGTAAATTTCTTTGCAAAATTTGCATCCTGACTTAAAACCTTTTCAATTCCTTTTCTGGTATCTTCCAGAATGAACAAAAGCCCGTCGGTATCCTGATCCATCAAAAGAGCCAGCCTCGTGGCTGTTTCCTGAGAAATCTCTCCAGCCCTTTCAATAATAAGATATCCGCCTGCAATTTTTTTAAGCAACTGGCTTAAATCCTTCTGGTTCAGGGATTCTCCTGTAATCTTGCCTACCTTTCCTTCCTGGTGGCCGCCCTCTTTTTGAAGGGCTTTGATCATATCAGTAGCCAGTACTGTTTTTCCGCTGCCGCGGCCGCCCATAATCAAAATGTTTCCGCTGCCGGAACTGTTTTCCCTGCCTTTTCTATGTAAGGCTCCCTCCAGCACCTGGCAAATCTGCTGCTCCATTCCGGTAACCGGAACAAAATAAGAAAAAATTTCTTTTTGTTCTTCACTTAACTTCCGAACCGGTTCCTCTTCTGAAGCCATTTTTATTTCAGATTCAAACAGCGTTTCCTCCGGCTCCAGCGAAACTTCAGGAACAGGAAGCTCCTCCGGCTTCGGCTCTGGTACCGGAACAGGCTCTTCTTCCCGTTCCAATTCTACCTTGGGAAGCTGATTCTTCTCTTCTCTTGAGGCTTTTGCTGCCCGAAATGCAGATTCCAGATAGCTTTCCGCATCTTTCCTGGCCGGAATCTCCGGTTCCTTCGGCGCTTCCGGCTGCCTGGGAAGCTCTGCCGAAACCTCTGGCCGCCTTGTTGTTCCCATTGGAACCTCTGGATGGCCAGGCATTTTCGTTGGAACCTCCGTCGGTATGGAAGTTTCCCGCAAAACATCTTGGGATTTCAGAGCTTCCGGCTGTCCCGACAGGTCCCCGGCCTCTGATACAATTTTTTCTTCCAATGACTCCTCTGGCAAACTTTCCGGTTCCCTTGCCAGGGTCTCTGACGGAGCTTCCGGTTCTTTGGCAGCGCCCTTTATTGGATATCCTGCCCTGGCTAAGGCACTTTCTGGCGGATATCCCTCTTCTTTCAGAAAACTTTCTATCGGATACCCTGCTCCTTCTGGAGAAATCTCCATTGGATAGTCCTGTCTATGCCCTTCCAAGGAAAACTCAGGCTCTTCTGGCAGAGCCTGAGACGGCGCCTGTAAATTTTCTTCGTATATCTTCCGGCCATCTTCCTTCTGCAAAACCATTGCCGATTCTTCCTCCGGAAGATAATCTTCCGGTTGCATTCCGGCCTCTGAACCACTGTAATAACCTTCCGACTCCATTCTGGCTTCTGCCTTTGCATGATAGCCTTCCACCTGCATTCCAGGCTCTTGCCCTGGCTGATATTCTTCCGCCTGCATCTCTGGCTCTTGCCCTGGCTGATAGCCTTCCGCCTGCATCTCTGGCTCTTGCCCTGGCTGATAGCCTTCCGCCTGCATTCCGGCTTCAAGCTCCGCACGATAGTCTTCCGGCTCCATTCCGGCTTCCGCTCCGCTGTAATAGCCTTCCATCTGCATCTCTGGTTCCGCTCCGGCAGGATACCCTTCCGGCTCCATTCCGGCTTCCGCTCCGCTGTAATAACCTTCCATCTGCATCTCTGGTTCCGCTCCGGCAGGATACCCTTCCGGCTCCATCCCAGCCTCTGCTCCGCTGTAATAACCTTCCGGTTCCATCCCAGCTTCTTCTCCGACAGGATACCCTTCCGGCTCCATCCCAGCTTCTGCTCCGCTGTAATACCCTTCCGGCTCCATCCCAGCTTCTTCTCCGCTGTAATACCCCTCCGGCTCCATCCCAGCCTCTGCTCCGTTGTAATACCCTTCCGGCAACATCTCCGCCTCATCATAATATTCCTCTTCTGCCGGAAACTCTGCATCCTGCAGATAGCGTTCCGCCAGCAATTCCTGCGGTGAAACCCCCGCATTCAGCTTCGGGATAATCTGGTTCAGCCGTTCCATTAACTCTTCCGCTTCCTGCAGCGCCCTTGCCTTGGCGGATTCCAGCTTTCTCTGCTGAGCGACTGCCATTGCTGCCTCTGCTGCCCGTCTGGTCTTCTCCCACTCTGACAAAACATCCTCTATCCGAAGCTGGCCGTTAACCTGAGGTTCCCACCAGTCTCCCCCTGGAACAGACATGCGAATCTGCCCGTCCCAATCCTCAGCCAGCAATTCATTAAAATCCGTCTGCAAAGAGCCGTCGATCTCTTCATCTGTCTCAATATGCCCATACCGTTCTTCCTCAGCCACTAATTCCTCTTCCGGCTGAGGCATCTGCAAATAGGGGATTTCCTCCACGATTTTCTTAATGCTATCCATGGTGTCAGAAACCGTTTCCCTGGTATTTGCCTCCATAATCTGCTGCATGCCCTTGGCCAGTTCCTCCTGCAGGTTCATGGTGTTAAAACGGCCGGCATTTGCCGTAATATCTGGTATCTCCACTGTCTCGTGAATGATTTCTTCTGATTCTATCGTATCCTCCGTCTGCGCTTCATAAATCTCCCCCCTGCGCATCTTAATCTCCCGGTATTTCTCTTCCTGATATTTATTCAGGGGCTGGTAGAGCATCTTAAGCTCCAAAGCACGTTCCACATACTTTCCATCACCGATCCACAATACCAACTCATCACAAATTTCCACACACCGCTCACTGTTGCCTGAACGGTGATACAGGCAGGCAAGCTCAAAGGCCCATTCCTCTGTATATTCCCGCTCCTTGAATTCCTCTAAAATAGCAATCAGTTCTTCAATGGGCAGCCCTTCCAGCCGGGCAAGCTGATATCGAAGCACATATTTCAGATTATCGTACGGAGCAACCTCCAGAAATTCGTCATAATATTCCTTCGCCTCTTCCAGATTCCCCATTTTCATAGAAACCAGCGCCAGCCGGTAAATAATATTCCTTCCAACTGTTGCCCGATCATAAGCCATAAGAAGAATCTCACGGCTGTTCTCATACTGTTTATTTCTGTCGTATATTTCCCCAACCATACAAAGGGTTGTTGCACTCTTTACTTTTCTCCAATTAATCGTATCTGCAATCTCCGCCGCAGTACTATAATCTTTCTCTTCCACCAGATTTTTCAATTGCTCCAGCTTCAGTTTGTATTCATATTTGTCCAAACGTTTCACCTCAAAATTATTAAAAGGTATAAAACTCCTAATTATCAACCTGTACCCTATAGTCTACCATAATTCACCCTGATATGTCAAAAAAATATCGCAGACATTATCCATTTCAGACAATGCCTGCGAAACTAACCAAAACTGTTATTTCTCTTCCTTTTTCTCTGCTTTTTTCTCTTCCTTTTTTCCTTCGTCTTTTTTTACTGGTTTCTGTATTTTCACTGGCTGCTCTGGAAAACAAATCAGTGTATTAGTCTCTATATCCAGTTTTTGGGCTTTAATATAACTTCTGGTGTCTCTGGGCAATCGTTTACTCTTTAATATATAATCCAGAATTTTCTTGACGATATAGAAAATTACCGCAAACGCCGGAACGCCGATAATCATACCCGGAATTCCAAAAATACCGCCGAAGGTCAGTATGGCAAATACCACCCAGAAGGAAGACAGCCCAGTGGAATCCCCCAAAATCTTCGGCCCGATAATATTTCCGTCCACCTGCTGCAGCACCAGAATAAAAATAATAAAATACAAACCCTTGATGGGATTTGCCAGCATAATCAGGATGGTGCTGGGCACAGCTCCCAGATACGGGCCGAAAAAGGGAATCACATTCGTCACTCCAACAATCACACTCACCAGCACACTGTAAGGCATCTTCATAATATACAGACATATAAAGCAAAGAATCCCGATAATCAGAGAATCCAGGATCTTTCCGGAAATAAATCCGCCAAAGATCTCATTGCTTTTGTGTACCGTATGAATCACTGCGTTGGCTTTTTTTCCCGGCAGCAGCGCATAGACAATCTTCTTGCTCTGGCCGATAAACAATTCTTTGCTCATCAGCACATAAATAGAAATAATAATGCCGACTATCACATTAAACATCAATTTTACTGCAATAATCACACCGGAAGTAAGGCCCGCAAGAACATTTCTGGTCTGGGGAAGGAATTCTGTCTGGGCCCATTCTTCAAAAAATTCCGTTCCCTTTGTCAGAGCAGTTTCCAAATAACCGGAAATATTGCTGTCTGAACTGACATAATCATTCAGCCAGTCCATAAAACTGTTCACCTGTCTCGGCAGTGTACCAATAAGTCCATTAATGCTGCGGTACAGCTCCGGTATTACCATCTGCAGCAAAACAGCGATAATAATCAACACAAACAACAGCGCGCCTGCCACACTGAGGCCCCTTACCAGCCTCCTGGCTTTCCTTTTATTCTTCATCCTTTCCTGCATCACAGGCAGCAGATGGCGTTCTTCAAAATTCACAATGGGCGTAACAAGATAAGCCAAAACAAATCCAATGGTAATCGGCTGCAGAATCACTGCCAGCCGATCCATCACCTGCGCCACTCCATGAAAACGGTAGACAAAGAAGAAAAAAGAAATGCTGGCTGCAACTACCAAAAAGGAAGTCAGCCCTATCGCCAGATAGGGTCTGATATTCCAGTTGTTTTTTTCATTCCTTTGTTTTTTTTCCTGTTCTTCCAAAATAAAATTTCCTCTTTTCTTACAGACCGCTGCATGATCCTTCTTCAAAAACAGCAGTTCTGCCTGTTATCCTTTATAATAGTTAATCAGGCATCCCTTTAATATGATCGTCCGTTCATCCTCCGTCAGTTCTCCCATGCCTAAAGTAAATTCCTGCAATGCCCCGTCTTTCACCACATAAGCGGCAACCTCACTTTTCTTCTCTTCCACCGCCTTGCGGATATCAGGAATAAAAATATAATCTCCATTGGCAAAGGGCAATTCCCCTTCCGGAATCAAAAACGGCAGCATACCCCAGTTGATCAGATTCGAGCGGTAACGTTTGGTGGCGTATTCATTGGCAATGTTGGCCCAGCCCCCTAATACCTTCTGGCAAGAAGCCGCCTGTTCCCTGGCAGAGCCATCTCCTGGCTTTACTGCAAAAATGGCGCTTCCAATTCCCAGCAATCCAGGCTCTTTCTTCTCTCCAAATCCCTTTTCAGGAAACGTCTGGTTAATTGCAGCCATCACCGGCCCAAGCTCCTCCACCGCATCAATAGGGCAGGTTCCTGCTTCCAAAGCTTTCTGGGCTTTCTGAATCTCTTTGGCGCGCCCTACATAAGCCGGATCTTTTCTGGATAAGGTAAATTCTGCCAGTCCCAGCGGATTGGAGCGGTAAGAAGAGGTTTCACCGGAAGGAATCAGCTCATCTGTGGTGGTTACCGGATCATGAATCTCAGACACTAACTTCAGCACCATATGTTCCGGCAATTCACTCATTGCCGGCCAGTCTTTGATATTGGGACCAAACCGAACCTCCTGAGAAGGATCTGCCTCTCCTTTGCTGTCAAAGACACGGTTTTCATAAATTCGGCTGTCAAAGTGATATTTGGGGCTGGTATATTCCACATCCAAATCTGTTGCCGCTGTCAGATATCCTTGATTAGCCGCTGTCGCCGCAATGGAACGGGCGTCCATCAGCGCTACTGATGCAATCTGTCCGCTCTGCAGCTTGCTTCCCTCACGGTTGGGGAAGTTTCTGGTGGAATGGCGGATAGAGAATCCATTATTGCCTGGCGTATCCCCGGCGCCGAAACAGGGACCACAGAATGCTGTTTTCAGCACTGCTCCTGTTGCCATCAGGGAAGCTGCCGCTCCATTTTTCACCAGTTCCATATAAATCGGCATACTTGCCGGATATACGCTCAGGGTAAATTCATCCGCACCAATGCTTGCCCCCTTTAAAATATCTGCCGCATCGCAAATGTTTTCAAATCCGCCTCCGGCACATCCTGCAATAATTCCCTGATCCACATAAAGCTTTCCATTTCTCACTTTATCCTTCAATGAGAATTCCACTGCCCCATCCAGGCTAACCCGGGCTTTCTTCTCACAATCCTCCAAAATATCCATCAGATTCTGATTCAGCTCCTCAATGGTATAAGTATTGCTGGGATGGAAGGGCATAGCAATCATTGGCTTTACTTTATCCAAATCCACTTCAATCATTCCGTCATAATATGCTGCCTGTCCAGGGTTCAGTTCTTTATAATCTTCCCTTCTTCCATGAATCTCATAAAATTCCCGAATAGCGTCATCCGTCTGCCAGATAGAAGACAGACAGGTAGTCTCTGTGGTCATAACATCAACGCCGATTCTGAAATCTGCACTTAAACCGGAAACCCCTGGCCCTACAAATTCCATTACCTTGTTATTCACATAACCGTTGGCAAATACTGCCCCAATAATGGCAAGAGCCACGTCCTGAGGCCCTACGCCCCGCTGAGGCTTCCCGGTAAGATACACGCCTACCACCCCGGGCATGTTGATATCATAAGTTTTATTCAGCAGCTGTTTTACCAGTTCCGGCCCGCCTTCTCCCATTGCCATGGTACCCAGAGCGCCGTATCTGGTGTGGGAATCGGAACCCAGAATCATTTTGCCGCCGCCTGCAAGCATTTCCCTTGCATACTGATGGATGACTGCCTGATGAGGCGGTACATAGACGCCGCCGTATTTTTTGGCGCAGCTAAGCCCAAACATATGATCATCCTCGTTGATGGTTCCTCCCACGGCACAGAGGGAGTTATGGCAGTTGGTAAGCACATAGGGAACCGGAAATTTCTCCAACCCTGAAGCCCTGGCGGTCTGGATGATTCCCACAAAAGTAATATCATGAGAAGTCAATTTATCAAACTTAATTTTCAGCTTCTCCATATTGCCTGAGATATTATGTTCTGCTAAAATCCCGTAAGCAATGGTGTTTTTGGCAGCCTCCTCTTTGGTTATGGAAAGTCCTGTCTCCGCCTGAATTGCTGCTGCCGCCTGAGCGTTATCCTCAATGAAAGATGTTCCATTTACCAGATAAACGCCGCCGTCGTGTAATGTTATCATGTGATTTCCTCCTATTTTTGTCAATTAATACTCTATATAACGCCAAGTATAACCCTTTTGTCAAATAAATTCTTTTATTTTTCGGTGCAGAAGCTGCATTTCCACCGGTTTCGTTAAATATTCGTCCATACCGATCTTCTTTGCATGCTGGCTGTCCCCTGGAGATGCATTGGCAGTCAGCGCCATAATCGGCACAGTTTTGGCGTCTGTCCGATTCAGGGCGCGAATCTCTCTGGTTGCCGTCAGCCCATCCATCACAGGCATCCGAATGTCCATCAGAATCAAATGATACCATCCCGGCTGAGAATTTCTGAACTTCTCCAACGCAATCAGTCCATTTTCCGCAGCGTCTACTTCCAGATTCCAGTCCTCTAAAAAAGTCTGCACAATCTCCAGATTAATTTCATTATCTTCCACTACCAGCACACGCTGCCCTTGGAATACCTCTGAAAAATCATACTCTTCCTCCGGAATATTCTCTTTCTTGTCGGTATCCAATGTCTGAAAGGGCAGTTCCACTACAAAGGTAGTGCCTTGTTTCTTCCTGCTCTTAAAGCTTATGGTTCCTCCCATAAGCTTAACCAGACTTCTGGTAATGGAAAGCCCAAGGCCACTGCCTTCAAAAATTCGGCCTTCTGTAGAACTCTCCTGCTCAAAAGGTTCAAACAATACTTTCTGGAACTCCTCGCTCATGCCAACGCCGTTATCCTTAATCGTAATTCTCAGTACTGTCTCTTGTCCCTGACCTTGCAGCTGTTCTGCTTTCAGGGAAACTTCTCCCCCTTCCCCTGTATATAAAACGGCATTGCTCAAAAGATTCAAAAGAATCTGTTTCAGACGCAGATCGTCTCCCAAATAGGCTTCTGCCACCGCTGCATCCACGGAGACCTTCAGCTGCTGCTTCTTTTCCTCTGCCTGCAGCACAAGCATCGCCGTAAGTTCCTGTATCAATTCCCGAAAATGGAATTTCTTCTCCCCTATTACAAGCTTCCCGCTTTCAATCTTAGACATATCCAGAATATCGTTGATTTTTGACAGCAGAAAACGGGTGGAAAGTCCCATTTTCTTCAGACACTCCCTTACCTTTTCCGGATTTTTCAAATTGGTCTCTGCAATATTTGACATTCCCATAATTGCATTAATGGGAGTCCGGATATCATGCGACATTCTGGAAATAAAATCCGTCTTGGCCTGATTCGCCCGTTCTGCGGCCTTTAAAGCAGTTTTCATCTGCTCTTCCATTGTCTTGCGTTCATCAATATTCCGGCTCAGTGAAATCTGCATCGTATCGTCATTATAGGGATTATCTACACGGATCACATGGGTGTCTGTCCAGTGATATCTTCCATCGTCTCCCATCTGCCGGTGCTCCATATATCTGAATTTTTCTCCGGAAGCATACATCCTTAACAGACTCTCCCGGCTAAAATTTTCCCGAAAAGCCTCCCTGTAATCCGGATGCATACTCTCAGCGCCAGCAGCAACCAAATCATCAAACCTGCCGGAAACAGGCGCGCAATGACTGTCAAATCCGGCATACTCCACCATAAAATAAGTATTTTTTGTCAGATTTACGGAGACTACCATAGTGTAGATCTGAGACAACGCAACCTGCATCTGCATCCGTCTCAGCTCCGTTCCCTGATCCATTTTTTCTATGGCGTGGCTGCAGACAGACACCACATATGCGGGAATTCTGTCTTCCCACATAACTTTCACAGCACTGATATCTACAAATTTCCCAAATGGCATATCGTAGCTGGTAATCACGCGGCTGTCTTTTCCCTCCATATCGCAGGCAGGACAGTGCATGCGGCCGCATTTCCACACTTCTTCACAAATATCCCCCGGTTTAATGGAATGCTTAATTTTCTTAATCCGTTCATTAACATACAGAATCTCATGGCTCTCTTCTGCAGTAACAAATATAGAGGCGCCTGTCATACTGTCCAGCACACGTTCTAACTGGCTTATTTTTCTCATAATCCCACCATTCCTATATGAATACGGCAATCGCTTCATATTTTGCACTGTTTTCTGAGTATAAAGATACTTTTATTATAGAGCCTTTTCTTCGTTACTGCAATAAAAATTTCCCTTTTTTCCTATCCGTTTTTTCGCAATATGGAACCGCTCAGACACCTGTGCCGTCAGGCAGTTTTAAAATTTCCGGCTCCTGAGGGAAACTTACGGTAGCTTTGAACAAATCTCCGTCCAGATAAATCTCAAAGGTTCCGTTCATCAGTTCCGTAAGGCTTTTGGCAATGGAAAGTCCAAGACCGCTGCCTTCTGTGCTGCGGGAAATATCTCCCCGGATAAAACGTTCCGTTAATTCCTCCGCATGGATATTCAGAGGATTCTCGGAAATATTTTTAACGGAAAACCTGACCCGGTTTCCATCGGCCTCCATATCTACATAAACCCGCGTATGCTCCATGGCGTACTTTGCCACGTTGCTGTACAAATTCTCCAGCACACGCCAAATACGCCTTCCATCCGCCAGAATAATCACAGGCTTCCGAGGCAGCTTGCTGACAACCGTGAGATTTCTGACCTGAAACCTTTCGTCAAATTCCCCTTCCGTCTGATGCACCAGTTCCACCAGATTAATCCGTTCCATTTCCAACTTGATATTGCCGGAGCTGACCTTAGAAGCTTCCACCAAATCTTCTGTCAGCTGTTTCAGCCGCTGAGACTTGCTGTCCAGCACAGCAATATACCCCTGCACCCGCTCATTCTGCAAATCTTCTCTTTTCAACAGATCCACATAATTGATAATCGAGGTCAGCGGCGTCTTGATATCATGGGATACGTTAGTAATCAAATCCGCTTTTAAATGTTCATTCCGCATACTGTCATCCACTGCATGAAACAGACCGTCTCCGATGGTATTCACTGCTTCTGCAACGCATTTATTGTCTCCGCTTAATTCTTCCGCTGCAATTTTATACTCCAGATCTCCGCCGGAAATCTTGCGGATGCCTTCTAAGACCTTATTGCGCTGCACGCCTTCCCGGATAATCAATACCGCTTCCACACAAGAAAGCAGGATAAAACCCGCCAGGATCAGCATTATCACCTCTTCATCATACATATTGCTCAGTATGCCCGACCAAAGCGCAAAACAAAACAATAAATGCATTCCGAACAAAATCAGCATTTTGGCAGAGGACTTTCTGGTGAGAAACAGCAGGCCAATTCCGTGTACAAACCAGTACAAAATACTCCTCTTCCACAAAACCCCTGCACGAATCCTACGCACAAAACTCAGATAAAAGCTTAAAAACACCGTTCCGCTGAAGAAAGACAATATTCCTGAGGCCAGCATCAGCCCCGTCAGCTCCTCACTGCTAAATTGGTAGAATATCCTGCCAAACAGCAGAAAACAGGTGCTTCCTGCGGATACAACGAGAAAATACAAGACCTCAGTAGGAATCTGATCAAACAGATTCAGATAAATCTTCTCTTCCTCTTCTCTTCTGCCTGCCGCCATACTGAGATAGATCAGGCAAATCAGACAAATCACAAGACTGAGCGCCGCCCCCAGCAGACTGATATATATCCATGGGCGCATTCCTGTGAATTCATCTCTGGCTCTTTTGAATTCATCTTCATTGGGAAAGGCAGTATCCACACAGACAAACAGCACATTGCCCTTTCCTCCGTATTTTGGTTCCAGGAAGCTGTAAAATACATCTTCCATTCCTTTTACATTTGTCTCCAGCCGGATATCGTTTTCCCGGTAATATACATATTTTCCTTTTTTTTCGCCATACTCTGCAAACCCAATATTCAGCGGTTCCTTAATATTCGTGTATATCGTATCTTCATTCCCCCGACTGATCCAGTAAGAAACGTTCGTTCCGTTTTCCGAAAGATTATACAGATTCAGACACCGTTTATACTTGCTGATTTCCTCTCCGATATTGGCAAGCGTATATTCCAATGCAGCATATGCATTGCACATCCGGTTCATAGTATACTCTCCCTTCATGAAATTCTCCCAAATTCCCACGCCGTTTACCGGAAGATAATCTTCTTCTACAAATTCATAACTGACAACCGTATTCAGGTTCATCATATCCATGCTCCCTAAAAGGAGGATCAGCTCATCCCCTTTCAGCTCATACAATTTTCCATTCCGGACCTTTTGAATCATTTTTTCCATTTTTTCATCTTCCGGCAAATCATCTTCTGAATAAGCTTTTTCATCTTCCGGCAAATCATCTTCTGAATAAGCTTTTTCATCTTCCGGAAATACTGTGGTCTCCGAATATGTTTTTCCCTCCTGCACCACCGATATGCTGTAAGAACCGCCGTAATAATGCTCTACGTTCTGAACAATAATTTCCTGCAGCTCTGTGGTCATTTCCTCAAGAGTGGATACTGTTTTTTCTTCGCTCAAAATAGAGACGCCATCTTTATAAACATTCTGTTTCAGACGGATTCTCTGGTCTATGGTATATTCTGACACAAATTCATACTCTGCCTTTTGATATCCCCGTGACCATTCGGACAAATCCCCCAGATAATACTGTAATCTGTTTCCGTCCTTACTTTTTCCCATCCGGCCAGGGATTTCCCTGCTCGCATAATAATCCCAGATTCCCACTTCTTTTTCACTGTCATAGCTTCCGTCCGTTTCAAATTTCTTCCTCAAATCAATAAAATTCAAAATTTCTTCCTCTGATTCTTGAAATTTTGAGAAAAAAGCACTGGAAGATTCAAAGGATTTATTCTTTAAATCACCAAAGTCCAGGATGTCTTTTTGAAACAGCACAACCAGCATCATCACAGACAGCACCAGTATCACGGAAAACACAAGATTGGCTGCAACTGCAATAATCTTCAGGCCAGCAGAATATCGAATTTTTGTCACTTTACCACCGCTTTCATTTCTCAGAATTATTTTGATTTTTCTATCTTATAGCCTACGCCCCAGACCACCTTCAGATACCGGGGCTCTTTGGGATTGATTTCTATTTTTTCCCTGATATGACGGATATGTACCGCTACTGTATTATCTGCGCCAATGGCGTCTTCGTTCCATATGCTCTCATAAATCTGGTTAATAGAAAAAACCTTTCCTTGATTTTTCACTAACAGCAGCAAGATATTGTATTCAATAGGCGTAAGCTTTACCGAAGCATCATCTACGGTTACCTCTTTTAGATCATCATTGATGATCAGACCTCCCACCTGATACACCCGTTTACTGCTTTCTGCTGCGTTGCCAAGCTGGGTGTAACGGCGAAGCTGCGACTTAACCCTTGCCACCAATTCCAGAGGATTGAAGGGCTTGGTCACATAATCATCCGCCCCGATATTCAACCCCAGGATCTTGTCCGCATCCTCAGACTTGGCGGACAGAATAATAATGGGAATGCTGCTGTCTTCCCGGATTTTCAATGTCGCGCGAATACCGTCCAGTTTAGGCATCATCACATCAATAATTAGTAAATGCACTTCATTTTCTCTCAGAACCTGTAAGGCCTGTTCTCCATCATAGGCTTTCAGAATACGATAGCCTTCCTGCTGCAGATAAATCTCAATTGCATCCACAATCTCCCTGTCGTCATCACAAACCAGAATACTTTTCATTTCCTTCACCTCGCTTTATCGTCGGTATTACCGCTTTTCCATTATAACCTTTGAAAAGCCGGATGGCAACATTCCGGTATGTAATGTACAGAAATTCCCTCTGCCGCAGATTGCGTTCCACTCTTTCATAATATCCAGTCAATCCCTGTTCTTACAGTATAACAACTGATTGTTAAGTTATGCGGGGGAAATTTATTAAGATTTTTTGAAATTACAGCCAGAGCCGTCACAAAAAATGCCGGATTCAGTTAATGCAAAAAGAACCGTAAAACCTGAATGATCCGGCCCGTTTCACTTAGACAGAATAAATTACTATACCTTGCAACAACGGCAAAAATCGCTGCTCCCCGGTAAATACAAGGGATACAGCGATTTTTTAAATTTCCAGCTGTCAAAGATGGGATTATACGTTTTCCCCGGGATGTCGTCAATAGAAAGCAACCGCCCTTTACTTTTTAGCTGTTAAAATACGGCAGGTATCGCATAGAGTTTTGACTTTGCCTTGCCTTGGCTTATGGTTGATGATACCCAGATAATGCTCCCTTTATATAAAATGGGCTGTGAATCACCGTCAAATACCATATTCGCATATTTTTTGGAATAAATCTTTTTGCCGGTATCACTGTATACCACATAATTTAAAGTGGTTTTCCCTTTCTTGGTAGTGGTATAAAGAATGGCAAAACGGTTGTCTGATAATTTTACCATACGCGTCTCTCCTACAGTAACGGAGGTGGTCTTTGGATGATATGTTGTCAGCCATTTAAATGTAATCTTCCCTGATTTGCGGTTTGCAAAAGCCAGAAATGCATTGTACTTCATATCATAACCAAACCCGGAAATCTTTTTTATTTTATTTTTGTGAGGCTGCGAGGTGCCGCATATAAGCACATTCTCACTCCCAATTTCCATGCCCCCAACTCTGCATCCGGTAAAGTTATCGCCGCTTCCTCCCTGAAATTCCAACACGGATAAAGAACTCACTTCCGGTTTCTCTAAGCCATAATCAGATACAGTTGTCAATACAATACTGCGGGGATGGGCATCTCCGTGATCCAAAAGATAGAGCGTACCATCTTTAAATTTAGCAAACTGATTAAAAGAATGGCTGGCGTAACTCTCATTCGCTTCCGTTGCCTTCATATTCTTCGTATCAATTTTAAAGGAAATATTAGACTGATGGCGCAGCCCGTCGAAGGTGGTAAACATCTGTCTTGAGGTCATCAGGTAAAGGGTGCTTCCCTGCATATCCATGCGGCAGTTTCCGGCATCAAAGGGGGAATAAATTCCCTCAAAGGTATTTCCGGCGCCGCCGGTGATGTTTGCAGTTTTTAATTTTTTCCAATTGCTGTTGTATTGGATTACTTTAACAACCGTTTTTTTCCTGCTTTCTTTGGGATTCTGGTAGCCTACAGCGACATACAAATTACCGTCTGTCCCCTGGTAAAATCCGCCCCACACGTCATATTTCAGTTTTACTGTTTTTGTCTTTTTCACCTTGAAGGAAGAACTTAAGGTATAAATTTTTAAATTGCCATTATTCTGAACACAGACTACGTTTAATTTGCCGCCAGACTGGTAGTAATATGTATTGTCCGGGTGTGACCAGTTGGATGAATACTGTCCCATACCGTTAGATGCTTTTTGCTTTATCTGGCTGCATGATATTTTTTTTGTTTTATTTTTTAAGGGAATGATCTGGGACACGGATGAGGAGTAATCACTTTCACCAATTTCATCCACGGTAACCAGTTTGTAGTAGTATGTGACACCCTTGCTGACTTTCTGTTTATAAGAAGTTATTGTGCCGCTCTTTGCCGTGTAAATACACTTATAGGTTCCATTCTCCTGTGTGGAACGGTAAAGTTTATATCCCGTTGCACCTTCAAAGGCCTCCCATTGGATTAGCAAATTGCTGCTGCCGGATTTTTTCACAGAGGTAATGGCAGAACCCGCCATTTTTTTGGCTGTAAAACCCTCCGCAAATGCATATGCATCTCCCACTACGGTGCGCATATCATCCGTTACATAACCAACAATCTGGTAATAATATTCCACGTTCCATTTTACAGGTAAAGTAACGCTGGTTGTGCCCGCGCCTACCGTTTGAATTGTTTCAAATTTATCGTCGCTTACTGCGCGCTGCACATAGTAGCCGCTGCAACCGGGATAATTTTTCCATTTCAAGGTAATATGGTTAAAATCCGTCTGTTTGAGAGCCGAAAATGAAACTCTTGCTGGCACTACATAAGCACGTTGTTTGTAAGAGGTATTCCCGGTTGAAACAATGATATCTGTATAGCCGACTTTTACAGTCTCACATTTGACTATCTCAAATACGATGCCGCCGGCTTCCACAGTCTTTTTCTCTCCTGACGTAATTTTCAGTACATCAGTATTGGTACTGGAAACAGAAAAAGTAACGGGGCTGCTGCCTTTATTCTCACAAAAGTAAGCTATGGAGCAGCTGTTATCTGTAGAATCAAGTCTATAATACTCTTTCCAATATGGTTCGTCTGACACAAACTCAAACGTGAACTCTTCTTCCTGTGCAGCCCTGCTTTTTGCTGCCTGATCCGGTGTAACGGGCGGTATGCTGTCTCTTTTTTGCGGTTGATCCGGCGTAACGGATGCTATACTGCCTCGTTCCTGCGGCTGTGCCTGCAAAGTGCTGCCGTCTTCCTGCAAAGCCGTTGGCTGCATACTGGCAGCGGCATATTCTGCACACACTGGCTGTATGGCATTTACAGATAAGACAGCTGACAATAATAGGGCTATTATTTTCTTCACTAATTTTTCCTCCTTACGTTTTATAACTGTAAATAATTATACATCACTTTACAATTTTTTACAAGCAGACCACCCGGGAATGGACAGTTAAATAGAACAAAGTGGGCAAGCCCACATCAACTCCCCTGTCCCCTCAATCCCCCGGGGATTGCATACTTTGCGCGCCGAGCACGACCCCTTTAGCGACATCATACCTCTCGTGTGAGTGCGCATCTTTATTTTTAAGCGGTATTTAGTCCCCTATCAGGACTTTCTTTCCTGCAAAGGCAAACCCGTATTTACGGATATGTTCCTTCGGTATATTCTTTCCAACCAGAACCGTATCATATTGTTTCTCTTCAATCTGGTCAAGGGCTGCTTTCACAGTTTCCGGCAAGCCGGCTTCTTCCTCCGAACCACTCCCGCACCATACGCTGGAACATCAGCTTTACTTCCAGATTCGTCAGCGTAAGTTCATATTCCGGTTCATAAATAATTCCTGCCTCATAATCCGTCCGAATTCCTTCATATGTAATTACTTTGAGATTCTTCTAAACCAATTTGTATCAAATAAAACTCAGAAACTCCATAAAAGTGTCATAATTTTCCAGTTTTAATTGTCATAATATATGGAGTATGAATTCAGATAGATTTTTTCAGATTCTACTGAAAAATTTTTTAAAAGGGGCTGTCGAAAAATTGGAATTCATGCACAATATTGCATTGTGATATTGGAACAATCACAGCATATATTGTGGGAATCCGTCTTTTTCCGACAGCCCTTTTTTATGCCATTTTCAATTTTATTCCCTTATTTTCTACCAAAAGGAAACCGCCTCTCCTTCTTCTCAGGCACCGGATTTTCTTCCCCTTCTTTCCATTTAAAATATTCAGCATCCAGATCCACATGGATTTCCGGCGGCAGCTTGGGAATTTCTGCTGTTTCCATTGATAATTCTGATCGGGAGGAAATGGCGGAACCGCCTGTTCTTGCAGCATTTTCCATTTCCTTAATCTCAGATTCCACCATAGCCGCCAGTCCTGCACCGGCTTTTGCCAGAATATCATCCAGTCCCTTTTCCCTCTCAGCCATAGTAGTTTCTTTTTTCTCCGTGTCCAGGGACATATCCTCAATTTTTATGCCGTTTCCTCGGTTTCTCTTCGCCCTGCGGCGCAGATTTTCCGCAAATTCTTTTCCTGTGATATGGGCCAGGCTTTCTGTGGCGTCTGACTGGTTCCCGGAGCCCTGCTGATCTGCCTCATAGGTTTTACCAGTGCGTTCAAAGTAAGCCTGATTGATCTTAATTTCCGGTTTCACTGCAGAATAAGATTTACCCTCGTTTTGAATTCGTTTTTCCTTCCGGCCTTCCACCTCCATCTGCCGTTCTTTTTCCCGCTGCCGGTTCACTTCCTCAATCAGCTTGACATATTTGTCTGTATCTGCAAAATCCCGAAGCTGACCTGTCAATTCCAGCTGATTACGTCTGACCCGTTCCCGCTGTTCTTCTATATCCGTATTCATTTTGCGGAAAATACTCTGAACTGCCTGATTCGCATCATCCATAATATAACAAATCCGGTTGATGGCGTCATCCGTATACATAATAGAAGCTGCATAAATATCGTCCGCATGCCTGCTTGCCTTCTGAAGGATTTCCTCTCCCCGCTTCTCACAGCGCCGTTCCGCTATCTCATGTTTCCTTGTGGTAAGCTCATATTGATCCATCGCTTCATAAACAGCAAGGTTCAGCTGCTCTAATAATTCAAAAACAATCTGTTTTTCTACAATAATTTTCGTGCCGCTTCCCTCATAAGGTTCACTTTTGGAAAACAGCAGGTGTATACTTTTTAAAATGCGTTCTATTTTATCCTGTACGCTCATATTTCATCCCCTGTTCTGCTGAAATGTATCTGAAACTTATACCCTTGAGCCAAATCAGTGTGCTCCTGAGTATAAAACCCTGTATTCTTCGAAAATTCTGAGGACATACCTTTGTCAATTTTACCAGAATTGCTTTACAGTTGCAAGAAAAAATCCATGTTACCAATATCTGTAACAACATCCTTATACTTGTTGACAAACCACTCTTTTAAAAGTATATTGAAAAAAAGGAGATGATATTCCTATGATTCAAACAAATGAGGAGATGATGCCTGATGACCCACGCTTATGATAAAGTCAAGCAGCCATATCGGAAATTTCATAGAAAAGTCTGTCGGAAATCCCATCATTTTCCGACAGACACTTTTTTATTCAACTGCTAAAACCGGAAATCCCGCTCTCCTTTATGAATATTCGCCAGATAATCAACCACCTTCTCTTTTACTTTAGGATTCGTGATAACATCCAGCTCCTTTTCAATCAGCTTATCACCAATTTCCCTGGTTTCCTTGGAAGCATAGTCCTCTAAATATTCTTTTAAGGTCATCAGAGCGTTGGGATGACAGCAGTTTACAATCTGGCCGCTCTTTAACAATGTCATAAACCGATCCCCAGTTCTCCCTTCCCGATAACATGCAGTACAGAAGCTCGGCACATAATCCATTTCCATCAGCCATCTGACCACTTCATCCAAAGTACGATTATCGCTGACGTCAAACTGCGCGGAGTTCTCCTCCTCCGGTTCCGGCTCCACATAGCCCCCCACACTGGTTCTGGACGCCCCGCTGATTTGGGAAATTCCAAGGCGCAAAACCTTTTCCCGGCAGGCCTTGCTCTCCCGCGTGGAAACAATCATACCCGTGTAAGGAACGGCAATCCGGATACAAGCCACTATTTTTTCAAAAATCTCATCTGAAATTCCATTGTCAAACACATCCGGATCGATGTCATCTGCCCGGCGCAGCCTGGGAACGCTGATGGTATGAGGACCTACCCCTTTGTATGCCTCCAAATGTTCCGCATGCATCAGAATTCCGGTAAAATCATAACGGTAATTGTTCAGCCCGAACAGCACTCCCAGTCCCACATCATCAATCCCGCCTTCCATAGCTCGATCCATTGCTTCTGTATGGTAAACATAATCATGCTTCGGCCCTGTGGGATGCAGTTTTTCATAAGATTCCTTATGGTAGGTTTCCTGGAACAGAATGTAGGTGCCGATTCCCGCCTCTTTTAATTTTAGATAATTTTCCACGGTAGTGGCGGCAATATTTACATTCACCCGACGGATTGCCCCATTCTTATGTTTAATGCTGTAAATGGTATGAATGCATTCCAGAATATATTCAATGGGATTATTGACAGGATCTTCTCCCGCCTCCAGGGCAAGCCGTTTATGTCCCATATCCTGTAGAGCCACAACCTCCTTCACGATTTCTTCCTGCGTCAGTTTTTTTCTGGCAATATGCTTGTTCTTCAGATGATAGGGACAGTATTCGCAGCCGTTGATACAGTAATTGGACAAATACAGGGGTGCAAACATTACAATGCGGTTTCCATAAAAATCCTGCTTGATCTGCCGGGCAAGGGCATAGATTTCCTGATTGATGTCTTCAAGCTCACAATCTAATAACACCGCCGCTTCCCGATGGGAAAGGCCTTTCCGAAGCTTTGCTTTTTCCAGGATCTGCTCCAGCAGTTCTCTGTTATTTTTATTTTCCTCTGCATAGGACAGAGATTCAAGAATCTCCTCATGGCTGATAAATTCTTCTGCTTTGGGTGACATTACATTATACATTATGATTCCTCCTTATAATCGCCCCGGTCAACGACCAGTTTATATCCAATCTGTTCCATTCTCCGGTTCAGGCAAGCCCGGCATTCCGCCGCCTCATCCCCGGTACAGATTTTGTTATCATACAATTCATATTTTTTTCGCACAGAAGTAGGGGACAGGTTGGGCATTACCACATTGGCTCCCGCCAGAATTCCCTTCTCCCGCCCTTTCGGATCGATGGTTCCCAATGCGGTCGTGGCAGGCAGCAGCAGCTTCGGCATCATTACCCTCAAAAGTCCAATCAAAAAAAGCGTCAATTCCAGCGTCCCGGCAGATTCCCCGGCAAAGGGGGTATCGTGATGAGGCACAAAAGGCCCGATGCCTGCCATATGGGGCTCCAGTTCACGGATAAACATCATATCCTCTGCCAATTGGGCCGAGGTCTGCCCTGGGCTTCCCACCATAAATCCCGTACCTGTCTGATAGCCGATTTTTTTCAGATCATACAGACATTTTTTCCGATGCTCCAAAGACAGTTCCGGCGGATGCAGCTTCCGGTAATGTTCCTCATCTGCCGTTTCATGGCGAAGCAGGTAACGGTCTGCCCCCGCCTGAAATAAACCGAGATAACTCTCGTGGGAACGCTCTCCCACCGACAGGGTAATGGCGCAGTCTGGATAGGCTTTTTTGATCCCTCCAACAAGCTCTTCCAGTTCCTTCTGGGAAAATGCTCCGTCCTCGCCGCCCTGCAGAACAAAGGTCCGAAATCCCAGTTCATATCCCGTCCGGCAGCATTCCATAATCTCTTCTCTGGTTAACCGGTAACGCTGGGCGTTCCTGTTGCTTCTGCGAATACCGCAGTATTTGCAGTCATTTTTGCAGTAATTGGTAAATTCTATTAATCCTCTGGTATATACTTTATTCCCGTAATATTTATGCTGCCATTTTCTTGCTTTTTCAAAAAGATATTCCGCTGCGTCAGGGCTTCGGCCCTCCAGCAGCGCAATCCATTCTTCCCTGGCCAGCCGTGATTCAGCCTCCAGCTTATCAATTAATTGCCTGGTCTGCTCCATAAGTTCCTCCATAATAGAATGAAAAAAGGGGCTGCCGGAAAATGAAATTTATACACAAGATATGATATGAATTCTTAAAAACCAAAACCATATCTTATGCCTGAATTTCATTTTCCGACAGCCCCAGAAAATCCTTATAAACTCTTTCTTATGCTGGCTGCACCGTTCCCTTCAGGATATCCTTGTGGTCTGGTTCGCTTATTTTTCCTGGTTTACAGTCAGAGCTTTCTTCCTGCGCACCTTTTCTTCTTTTTTCTCCAACGCACAATCAGCGCAATCACCAGTATGATAATGATCACAAACCCTGCAGCTGCTGCAAAAACAGCCAGCGCAATGCCGTTGGGGTTCTTTAAGACAGCCCCTAAACTGCTGTCATTTTCTACTACTTTCCGGTCATGAGTGGTGCTGTAGTATTCCGGAATTTCCGGCTCCTTGGCTTCTGTTTCTTTCTCGAAAGAATCCAGATATCTTGCCACGCATTCCCACGCTTTTAATTCCTGCCCATCTACATAGATGATGTGTTCTTCCAATTGTTCTATAGGAATCTCATTTCCTTGGGCATCCTTTGGCACAATAGAGAGAATGCCGTAGGATTGTTCTGTCACAGCGCCCAGCATCTGTCCGCTGTAAAGATCGGCAATCAGCCGGTAAAGCTTATCATCCTCCAATTCCTGCACATTTCCGTCCATATCCTGAAATTTTACATCTGTAACTTTATTCAGAATCATCCGGCTGGGATTTATCGTATACGTAAGCCCGCTGACATATAGCTGGGCCGTTGTCATCATCGGTGAAATAGACGCATCCACCTCTGCCATGGTTTTTAACTCTTTTCCGGTAAAATATGCGCTTACCAGCGGATATCCCGGTATGCCGTCCGGCCCGCTTCCCAGAGAAAGGGTCTGAAAAGCATCCGAAACCGTAATGTCTTTATCCTTATGGAAGGTATCTCGGATACATCCGCTTGGAACCACCGCTACCATGGCAGGATTCGCATCTCCGGTATCGCTGTTGTTAACTACATAACGGTAAGAATCTGCCAGCAGATTCCCCAAGGGCTCCTCCTGCAACTTCTCCCCCAGTCCATTGATCCCGGTAAATTCCCAGGGATTGCGAGCAAGCACCTGATCCTTGGTAAACCCAAACCGGGAAAGATAATCGGAATCAATGGTCGCGCCCAACTCTTTAATTTTTTCTGCCGCCTCTTTCTCTTCCGGATAAGCTTCATCCATCAAGGTTAACTTATAATCTGTAAGGCTCCAGCGTCCGTCTTCCTTCTGAGTCATCGACAATGTTCCCACCCGGGCACCGTATTCTCCGGTTGACACAATCACTGTATTGCCGTGGATGATAGGCTCTTCCAAAATACTGTGGGTATGGCCGCTTACAATCAAATCCAGCTCCGGCACGCCCTTTGCCAGCAATTCATCCTCTGATTTCTTCTCATCCTCCCAGGTTCCGCTGTGGGACACACATATGATCACGTCCGCATTTTCCTGCTTCTGAATCTCCTCCACTGTATCTTTCACGGCTTCCACCGGATCCCGAAAAGTCAATGCGCAGGTAGGCGCGCATTCCAGGGAATCTTTTCCAAAAACGCCGATAATTGCAATTTTTACGCCGCCTTTTTCCACTATGATATAAGGTTTCACGCCATACATTTCAAAAGCTTCCTGCAGTATGGCTCCCTCTTCTGCCTTTTCGCTTTTTAACGTTGCTTCCCAGTCTATGTTGCAGACCACCAGAGGGGGAATCTCATCCCCGCTGTCCTTGGCTGCCTGAAGCATATCTGCCAGACCTTTGCTTCGGTAATCAAATTCATGATTTCCAAAGGTAGCGGCGTCTGCTCCAAGATATCCCAGCATCCGAAGTTCTGCGGCCTGTGTAGTATATACTGTCTGATACAGCGTTCCCATAGAAAAATCTCCGCCGTCTAAGTACAGAAAATTTTCCTCCGACTGCCGCTGCTCATTCAGATATGTCATAATCCTGGCAAAGCCGCCCACCTGCTGTTCTTTCCCATCCTCTTCCAGATAAAAAGGCTCCAGATGAGAATGGAGATCATGTGTAAACGCCACTTTCACTTCTTTGGATTCTTTGGCATATGCAGTGCTTTCCGAAACAATCATCCCCATCAGGAAAAGCAGCAGCAGTTTCCATGCTCTCTTCATTATTTTCATAAATACTATTTCCTTAAATTTCAATCAATTCATATTCCCTGCTGCCAATGCCTATTTTCTCAGCATGCTCCACGCAGGATTTCCAGTTGGTATCTGGATGGGTAATATGGAAATGATCATGGCTTTCATCATGGTCATGTTCTTTATTTTCCTGCAATACGCTTCCTGCAATCACCGGCTGACGGTTACAGGCGTCTGCACAGGCAACATCTAAGGCCACAGGATCAAAAGAGGCAAACATTCCCACATCGGGGATAATCGGAATATCATTTTCCGCATGGCAGTCACAATTTGGGGACACATCACAGACAAGTGAGATATGGAAGTGGGGCCGATCCTGAATCACCGCCTTGCTGTATTCTGCCATTTTATAATTCAATATGTCACTGGAATCCCCAAAGCTTGGCTCCACCGCATCTCTGGGGCAAATGCCAATACAGCGTCCGCAGCCCACACAATTGTCATGATTAATAGAAGCTTTCTTGTCTGTCACAGTAATTCCTGTATGGGCACAAACTCTGGTGCACATGCCGCAGCCTACGCATTTCTCCTGACTCACATACGGCTTCCCTTCGCTGTGCATCTCCATTTTCCCTGCACGGGAACCGCAGCCCATGCCGATATTTTTCAAGGCTCCGCCGAAACCTGCCATTTCATGGCCTTTAAAATGATTCAAAGAAATAAAGATATCCGCATCCATAACCGCACGGCCGATTTTGGCTTCCTTCACATATTCACCGTCCACAGGAACAAGCTCCTCGTCCATTCCCTTCAGCCCGTCTCCGATTATTACATGACAGCCTGTGGAAAATGGCGTAAATCCATTCTCATATGCAGTGTCCAGATGATCCAGGGCGTTTTTCCTGCTTCCCACATACAGGGTATTGCAGTCTGTCAAAAACGCCTTCCCTCCTAACTCTTTCACGATATCCGCTACTACCTTGGCATAGTTGGGACGCAGAAAGGCCAGATTTCCAAGCTCCCCGAAATGTATCTTAATTGCCGCATACTTATCTGTAAAATCTATGTTCCTGATTCCTGCTGTAAATATCAGACGTTTTAACTTATCTGGAATATTTTCCGTATATGAAGTTTTAAAGGTTGTAAAATATACTTTCGATTTATCCA
This sequence comes from Petralouisia muris, assembly GCF_004793545.1. GTDB lineage: Bacteria > Bacillota > Clostridia > Lachnospirales > Lachnospiraceae > Petralouisia > Petralouisia muris. The sequence continues at coordinate 31,846 of NZ_SRYA01000027.1, forward strand.
TGAGACCCGCTCCTCCTTAAATTATATTTAAGGTACATTATAACATTGCCGGCACTTTTTTGCAATAAAATATCAAAAACATTTCATAAATGATGATGCCTGAACTGCGTTTTTTTCACCTGATATTTTTTTTACTTTTTCTTCATAATTTCTTTTGAATTCTTTATCTTTCTTTTAGAAATTGTCCACAATTTGCACACATTTATGTCCTATACTCATTATATCAAATGAAGTTGATAGCACAAACAAGCGCGCACCGTTATTGACTTCGACCAACAACAATTTAACTTTTATGAAAAGTTATTTTACATATATTGGTGCCACCGCCCAAGATGTGGCACCCCATGAAACATTTCATAAATTTACTCCCCCAAAAAGGGTTGCCTTACGGCAGCCCTTTCCTTCCGTTCTGCAGGCACTTTTATGCAGACATACTAAAGCAAATGAGTATGACTGCAATCTTTTTCTTCGTTTTAGACAGTTCCACAAGTTCCGGCTGCAATTGTTTCACGATTCCTTAAAGCTGTAAGTAATCCTCCCATCAATCAGCACATAACAAATTCTGGTATCAGAAATCATGGGATTGCCCTCTGCAATCACAAAGTCTCCGTCTTTTCCAATTTCCAGGGAACCTACCCGTTCAGACACTCCAATATGCTTTGCAGCATTAATAGTAATCGCCTTTAATGCGTCAAATTCATCCATTCCGGATTTCACTGCAAGTCCGGCGCACAGTGCAAGATACTGCTGGGGAATCACAGGAGAATCTGTAATAATAGACACCTGACAGCCTGCCCTTGCCAAATCTCCCGGGGTTTCAAAGCTTTTATTTTTCAGTTCAAATTTCGAAGCATGAGTCAGGGTAGGCCCCACTGCCACAGGATAACCTTCTTTTGCCAAGTCCTCTGCGATCAAAGAACCATCCGTACAATGGTCAAGGGCCAGGCCCGTCCCAAATTCCCTGGCAATGCGGATGGCAGTATAAATATCATTTGCCTGATGCACATGGGCCTTCAGGGGCAATTTTTTCTGAATGACCGGAATCAGCGCTTCCAGCTTGGGATCATAGGGAGGCTGCTTTGAGATATCATCTCCTGCCGCTTCCTTTCTGGCAAGATACTCTTTGGTTCGCTGCAGCATGATCCGCAATTTGGAGGCAACTGTCATCCGGGAATATATTTCTTTGTCTTTATAGCAGAGCTTTGGATTTTCACCGAATGCACATTTCATGGCCGCTTTTTCCTTAATAACCATGTCGTCAATGCGTTTCCCAACTGTCTTGTACACTGCAAAAGTGCCGCCCAGTACATTAGAGCTTCCCGGACCTGCCGCTACGCAGGTTACTCCTCCTTCCATAGCAAGACGGATACTTTCATCCTGTGGATTCAGTCCGTCAACAGCAGAAAGCTCCGGCGTCAGAGATTCTGACATTTCATTATAATCTGCCCCCTCAAATCCGATGGCATAGCCGTCCAGTCCCAGATGGCAATGGGCTTCCACAAATCCAGGATAAACCTCAAGCCCGGAAGCATCCAGCACCTGCACTTTGCCAAACTCCTTTTCCTCCAGCTTTGGCTCAATTCTGGCAATTTTTCCGTGTTCCACGAAAATATCTGCTGTATAAGCTTCTTCATGGATCGCATCATGAATCGTTCCATGTTTTATCAATAATCTTTGTTCCATATGACTTCTCCTTCCACATACACTTGGTACTATAGAATAATTTATCCCCAAATACAAACAAACTGCGCCTAAATATAAAACCTCTCTCCTACCGGCGCTACTAAGCATATTATTTCAAATTTCTGGCATTTTTAGCTTCCCCCGTATCTCTTCCTGCTATTCACAAACATCCGCAACCCGATAGCCCAGTTCCTTCAGCATTTCCAAATCCTTCTGAATCGTAATTCCAGCAGTGGTCAGCATGTCGCCGGTAATAGCTGCATTGGCTCCGGACTGAAAACATCTTCGCCCCTGATCCTCCATCAGTCCTCTGCCGCCTGCCAGCCGGATGAAGGAACCAGGCAAAATAAAACGAAAAACAGCCACAATCCGACACATGTCCTCTTCTGTCAGTCTGGGATTTTTCTCATAAGGGGTTCCCGGAATCGGATTCAGCATATTTACTGGTACGGAATTCACTCCCAGCTCCTGCAGCCTGAAAGCCAGGTCAATGCGGTCTTCCATACTTTCTCCCAATCCCATAATTCCGCCGCTGCAGACACTCAGGCCTGCTCTTTTGGCCGCCTGCAGGGAAGCAATTTTATCTTGTTGTGTATGTGTGGTGCAGACATTGGGAAAATAATTTTCCGAGGCTTCGAGATTATTATGTACCCGTTCTGCTCCTGCCGCCTTCACCTTTCCAAATTCTTCCTCATCCAACAATCCAAAAGACACGCAGACAGAAATATCCACCTTCTCCCTGATCTGACGGATGCTTTCGCAAGCCTGCTCCACTTCCTGACGGCTCAATTTTCTGCCAGAAGTAACAATGGAATACCTGGGCACTCCCCGCTTACTGTTGTATTCTGCCTGCTGCAGTAATTCTTCCGTTCCCAGCAGGGGATAGCTCTCAACATCCGTTGGATAGAAAGAGGACTGTGCACAATATTTACAATCTTCCGAGCATTTTCCGCTCTTTCCATTAATGATCGTACAAAGATCAAACTGATTCCCGCAAAACTTCCGCCGGATCTCATCTGCCGCCTGTGTCAGCTCTTTTAAAGGCATTACTGCCAATGCAAGAGCATCTGTCTTATTGATCTGATATCCCTTCAACACTTTATTCTTTAAAAGTTCTAATTTTTCTTCCATAATTACCTCCTGCGTAATACGGGCTGCCGGAAAATGAAATTCAGGCACAATCTATAGTTGTGGCTCCAAAAAACTTTACGGGCATTACTGTTCATCGTGATGCCCGCTGTGGTGGTGGTGCTGCTGCCTGCCGTGGCTGCAGCCCGCCTGCATATTTTCTAATTCATTTTCACTTACGGTTTCTGACCGCCCGTTTTCATATTGTGATAAAAGCTGCTGAAGCTGACACATAGAAATATTCTGACAATTCTCAGCCGTCAGCCCTGAGCCATATTGTGTAAGAAGCTGGTAGATTTGATATTTTCCCAAAGACATTCCACAATCATGGGCCGCAGTAACTGTTTCCATATCTGCGCTTCCGCACATCCCATGGTAATGAGTTGCCACTACACTGTCCTGCAAACCTGAGAGAAGCTCTTCCGCCTTTACAGAAGCAACTGTAACCGTCAATTCTGCATCTGCCGTCAGATATGGCTGCATAGCGTCACTTTCCACCAAAAGCTCCACCGCTTCTAAATAGTCCTTTCCCTTCAGCTGTAAATGTTCTAACACTTTTGCCCCATCCCTGTTTCTGCTCTTTGCATCCGTGACACGGTTTCTGCGATTCAGGGTCAATTCAATGGAAGGATTCACATCCACGCTGACATAAGACACCGGCATTTCCCAAAAATACCAGTTACCAATTCCAATGCAAAGCAGCAAAACAGCAAAGACAGGCGCCAGAGTGACTAACCGGAATTTAGCAGAATTCTTTGTTGTTTTTTGATTCTCCTGCTTCAGATAATCAGAAACAGATTGCTTCATCTGTTCTGTTGCATGAATCTGATCAAATGCTTTCTGAATCTCATCATACATTCCTGCCACCTCCCAGCCTCTGTTTCAGCAATTCTCTTCCCCTTGATAAAAGGGAATACACTGTGTTTTCCTTTTTATGCAGCATTGTCCCAATTTCTTTGGCAGTATATCCTTCATAATAATGAAGATAAATCACATCTTTATATTTCGCCGGCAGCGAAAGCACTATTTCTAATAATTCCATCTGCTCCGGCATCACGCTGGCAGCTTCTTCTGAAAGCACATCCAGGGGCACTGTACTATGCCGGAATAATTTTCTTTTCAAATCTTTACAGGCATTGAGAGTAACGCGGATCAGCCATGCCTTCTCGTGTTCTTTGCTTTCAAAGACCGCAGAATGGAGGACATACTTCAAAAACACCTCCTGAAGCACATCCTCCGTATCTTCATGATTATTAAGATGCAAAAGGCAAATCCTACGAATCATATCAGAATAGGATTCGATTGCCTGTTCAACCTCCTGCTCGCCGCGCATACAATATCCCCTTTGTACTTCTTATCAGTGGTGGCTTCCTCCATGATGACTGCCTCCGTGATGGCCGCCTCCGTATCCATTACCACTGCCGCCTGTATAATTGTCGCAGACTCCATCGCCATTGGAATCTACATAGCTTCCGCAATGGCCGCTTCCGTTATGGGAACAGTAATCGCAGACTCCATTTCCATCAGCATCTACATAATTGCCGCAGGCTCCGCCATGAGCGCAATAGTCACAGATTCCGTCTCCATTGGCGTCTACATAATTGCCGCAGGCCCCGCCATGGGCACAATGATCACAAACTCCGTCTCCATTGGCGTCTGTATAATATGGGCAAACGGGGCTTGCCGTTGTGTCGGGAACCTCTGCTGCTGCGTCTGCCGGGGCAGACTCTTCTACTGGCGCCTGTTCTTCTGCCGGAGCGTCTATATCTTCCGCTGCATCATCGGCTAACTCTGTATCCTGAATATCCACTATCATATCTGCTTCTTCTGACGTTTCCTCCGGGCTTATCGTGCTGGTATTTATAATTGCATTGCTCAGTCCGGCTTTCCTTGTAGTTACTTCCTGCTCTACGCGGGGGCTTGATTTCTGCATATTCGCCGCAATTACAGGTGCGGAAATTCCGCATACTACAACAAAAGCGAATGCCGCAATCAGTATTTTCTTCATCTTATTCATATCTGCCTCCTGAATGTTCTTATTGGTGGATGATTGATGTGTGCTCTTTACTTATAATACGATGCAAAATAGAAAATACTTGCACTCTTTTGAAAAATATTTTCATTTCTGTAGAAAATAACCTGAAATCCATTGCGTCTCCTATACCGCCAGGATTGTTCCTGTATTAGGACGAAACACAGACACATCTGAATTTCCAGAATATAACTCTGTTCCATAATCCGCAGCGATGCATCCGCAAAATAAACAAAAACAAAATAGAATGATTGCTAAAACCTGAACTGCTTTCCTCATAATTCTCCTTTTTTCTAATCATAACACAAAGTGAAAAAGAAATCCACAAAACTTGAGACCGCTTTTAGTAATTAATTTGGCGACTCATGGTAAATCTCTGTTTTCCTGCCGATAAAAATGCTGGATGAATGCCACAACAGCGAGGAGTACCGCCAGTTATCAGAAAGTGTCAGGGAATACTGCAATGTGATGCATAAATTGATTATGGATGTGGAGCTTCCTCATGGGATGAAATTATAGGGGCAGCATTGCAAATTATCTCAAAAAAGCACTGCAAATACCAGATGCTCCATCTGATATCTGCAATGCTTCATTTATCTACTGTCTCACATCAAGCCGCACCAAGGCCTTCTTCAATGCAATCTCTGCACGTGCCACGTCAATCTCTGCTCTGTGGCTGCGCAGCCGCTCTTCTGCACGGGCTTTGGCCGCCTGAGCACGGTTCACATCAATCTCATCCGGCCATTCCGCAATCTCCGCAAGAAACGTTACCTTTTCTCCCAGAATCTGCACAAATCCTGCATGAACTGCCGCATGCTTCTTTCCACCAGACTCTGTAACGGTTACAATTCCGGGAGCCAGTACGGTAGTCAGAGGGATATGATGCTTGTAGACGCCCATCTCTCCATCAACAGATGTAAATTCCACCATGGAGGCTTCCCCTTTATAAAACACACGATCCGGCGTGATAATTTCCAATTGAAAGTTCTTATTTTCCTCTGCCATGTGCTCACCCCCTACTTCATGCGGGCGCGAACTTCATCAATCGATCCGGCATTCAGGAAATAACTTTCCGGAACATCATCATGCTTGCCTTCCAGGATTTCTTTAAAGCCTCTCAGGGTCTCTGCGATGGGTACATATTTTCCATCCACCCCGGTAAACTGGGTTGCCACAAAGAATGGCTGAGACAAAAATCTCTGTACCTTTCTTGCACGGTTTACCACCAGCTTATCATCCTCAGACAATTCATCCATACCAAGAATAGCGATAATATCCTGCAGTTCTTTGTACTTCTGAAGAATCTCCTGCACACCCCGGGCCACTTCAAAGTGCTCTTCTCCTACCACACGGGGATCCAGAATACGGGAAGTGGAATCCAACGGGTCTACCGCTGGATAAATACCTAACTCTGCAATAGAACGGGACAAAGTTGTGGTAGCATCCAGATGGGCAAATGTAGTTGCCGGAGCCGGGTCAGTTAAGTCGTCCGCCGGAACATACACAGCCTGTACGGATGTGATGGAGCCGTTCTTTGTAGAAGTAATACGCTCCTGCAAAGCGCCCATTTCTGTCTGCAGCGTAGGCTGATAACCTACGGCGGAGGGCATACGTCCCAACAGCGCAGATACCTCAGAACCTGCCTGAGTGAAACGGAAAATGTTGTCGATAAACAACAGTACATCCTTTCCGCCCTTGTCACGGAAATACTCTGCCATGGTAAGCCCTGTCAGTCCCACACGCATACGCGCCCCGGGAGGCTCATTCATCTGTCCGAACACCATACAGGTTTTATCAATAACTCCTGATTCTTTCATTTCATAGTAAAGGTCATTTCCTTCACGGGTACGTTCCCCTACACCGGTAAATACGGAATATCCGTCATGCTCTGTGGCAATGTTATGGATTAATTCCTGAATCAACACGGTTTTTCCTACTCCGGCGCCGCCGAACAGACCGATTTTACCACCCTTCTGATAAGGGCAGAGCAGGTCAACGACTTTGATACCGGTCTCCAACATTTCCGTAGAGGTTGCCTGTTCCTCAAAGGTTGGAGCTTTTCTGTGAATCGGCATGTATTCTACATTTTGGGGAGGATCGATTTCATCAATGGGATCTCCTAATACATTGAACATACGTCCCAATGTCTGCTCTCCCACCGGAACGGTGATGGATGCACCGGTTGCTTCGGCGTCCATCCCCCGGACCAATCCGTCCGTAGAACCCATGGCAATACACCTTACCGTATCATCACCCAGATGCTGGGAAACCTCCACAACCAGACGTTTTCCGCCTTCCAGCGAAATGTTGATTGCTTCATTGATTTCCGGCAGACTGCCTTCGGAAAACTTAATATCCAAAACAGCGCCAATAATCTGAGTGATTTTACCTATATTCTTATCTGCCATAATTTCACTCCTTAAATTGTTAATCACTGACTGAAGTTCAGTCTGACGCTCTGTCAGGCTGTCTTCAAATCATCTATCCTGGTTTCTTCTTTCAGGCTGCTGCAAACAGCAAGGTATAAAACCTATGAAAGAATAACCTCATCTCGTAGAAATGTGAGACATTTCTATGAGATGGCTTCGGCGCCGGCAATAATTTCTGTCAGCTCCTGTGTAATTGAGCCCTGACGCGCTCTGTTATATTTCAGTGTCAAATCACTAATCATTTCCTCTGCATTGCTGGTTGCGGAATCCATAGCCTGCATTCTGGCTCCGTTTTCACTGGCAACCGCTTCCACCAGCGCACCGTAGAACAGGCTTGTCATATATTTCGGAATAATCAGATCCAGCGCCTCTTCCTCATTGGGTTCATAATTCATCAGCACATTGCTGTCCGTCTCTTTCAGCTCCGCTTCATCAAATTCTATAGGAAGCAGCTTCATCAAGGTAGGCTCATGGCTTACTGTATTCTTAAAATGAGTGTAAGCAAGATAGATTTCTCCGATTTCCCCTTTGGTAAACGCCTCTAATACTTCCTTACAGATCAAATCAGCATCCCCATATGTGGGAGCTTCGATGACATCCGAATAATCTGCTGTAACCTCATACCCTTTTCTTTCCAGGGATTCTCGCGCCTTACGGCCGATAATATAAATCCGGGCTTCTTCCTTTGTAATTCCGCTGTCTGTGACAAGCTTCACAATGTTGGAATTGTACCCACCGGCAAGTCCCCGATTAGAAGCAATAGTTATAACTGCTTTTTTGGGAGAACTTCCAGCTTGTAAATAAGGATGATTCATGTTCCCGGAACGGGCCAGCATTGAGGTTACCGTCTGATACATATAGTTAAAGTATGGATTGGACTGCTCCGCACGGCTTTTGGCCTTTTGCAGTTTAACGGTGGAAACCAGCTTCATGGCTTTTGTGATTTGCTGCGTACTTTGTATGCTGCCTTTTCTTCTTTTGATGTCCCTCATGGACGCCATAAACATTCACCACCCGTCTTACTTAAATTGCGCTTTGCATTCCTCAATTGCCTTCACAAGCTTGCTCTCAGTTTCTTCTTTAATTTCCTTATCCTTGCGGATTGCCTCGGGAATCTCAGGATATTTGGTATCTACAAATTCAAACAGCTCTCCTTCAAAACGAAGGATATCCTCTACCGGAACGTCCAGAAGATATTTCTTGGTCGCTGCATAGATAATCATAACCTGATATTCTACCGGCATCGGCTTATACTGAGGCTGCTTTAGCATTTCACGGATTCTTTCTCCCTGCGCCAGCTTCTCTGTGGTATCTGCATCCAGCTCAGATCCGAACTGCGCAAAGGCTGCCAGCTCACGGAACTGCGCCAGCTCCACACGAATGGGCGCTGCAATCTTCTTCATTGCCTTAATCTGTGCAGAACCGCCTACCCGGGATACGGACAGTCCGGCATTGATTGCCGGACGGAAACCTGCATTAAACATCTCTGTTTCCAGATAAATCTGACCGTCTGTAATAGAGATTACATTGGTAGGAATATACGCAGAAACGTCTCCCGCCTGGGTCTCTATAATCGGCAAAGCCGTTAAGGAACCGCCGCCTAATTTCTCAGATAATCTTGCTGCACGTTCCAGAAGTCTGGAATGAAGGTAAAATACGTCGCCGGGATAAGCCTCACGTCCTGGAGGACGGCGCAGAAGCAGGGAAAGGGTGCGGTATGCGGTTGCATGCTTACTTAAATCATCATAAACAACCAATACATCCTCTCCATTTTCCATCCACTCTTCTCCAATGGCACATCCGGCATAAGGCGCAATATACTGCAGCGGTGCAAGCTCGCTGGCAGTAGAAGCTACTACTGTGGTGTAATCCATAGCGCCAAACTCTTCAAATGTCTTTACAATAGTTGCAACGGTAGAAGCCTTCTGGCCGATGGCAACGTAAATACATTTCACGCCCTGTCCCTTCTGATTAATAATGGTATCCACCGCAATTGCTGTTTTACCGGTCTGACGGTCTCCGATAATCAACTCACGCTGCCCTCTTCCGATTGGCACCATAGAGTCAATTGCCTTAATACCAGTCTGTAACGGCGTATCTACAGATTTTCTTGAGATAACGCCGGACGCAACTCTTTCAATCTGTCTGAACTTTGTTGTTTCAATTGGTCCCTTGCCGTCAATGGGCTGTCCCAGCGCATTGACCACGCGTCCGGTCATGGCGTCGCCAACCGGAACCTCAACCACTCTTCCCGTAGTCTTAACGGTATCCCCTTCATTGATATTTTTCTGGTCGCCTAATAATACGGCTCCAACATTATCTTCTTCCAGGTTCAACACCATTCCATAGACTTCTCCGGGAAATTCCAATAATTCGCCCTGCATGGCGTTTTCAAGACCGTGAATACGGGCAATGCCGTCTGCCACCTGAATAACTGTACCCACATCCGATACTTCAAGCTGCGCCGCATACCGTTTCACCTGCTCTTTTATAACTGAACTAATTTCCTCCGGTTTTAAATTCATGGAGCGCATTCACCTACTTTCAACTGTATTTTTGATAATTCCCTGGTAAGGCTCTGCAATTTGTTCTTCACACTGCTGTCAACCACCCTGTCTCCAATCCGAATTACCATGCCGCCGATTAAACTTTCATCCACATCATAATGCATCTCAAATTCTACATATCTGGTGGTTTCCTGCAACTTATGCTTTATCTGCTCTTTCTGACTGTCTGTAAGCGGCATCGGCGCAGTCACATAAGCAGTGCCAATATTTTTATATTCCTTTACCTGGTCAATGAAATATGTGAATACAGATTCCATTTCACCATAGTGACCCTTAGAAACAAGCATACGCATAATCCCCGTAATTTCATCACGGACCCTGCTTTTAAAAATCTGTTCCAGAATCTCTATTTTTTCTTCTTTTACGATTTTCGGGTGATTCATCAGTTTGGAAAGCTCGTTGTCTTTTTGAAGAATCTGCTGTATGCTTCTTGCTTCTTCCAACATTTCATCCACCTGACCAGATTCCACAGCAAGCTCAAACAGTGCATCCCCATAAGTTTTGGATACTAGCTTTGCCATGTACTTTCACCTATTTCCTTCAATGTTTCCTCCACCAGCGCATCCTGAATGGATGTATCAATGGAGGCTGTCACTACCTTGCCTGCCATCATTGATGCTATGGCGATCATTTCCTGCTTAGCCTCATCCATAATACGTTTCTTCTCCAACAATGCTTCTTCGTTGGCGCGTTTAATGATGCGGACAGCTTCTTCCTTCGCCTCATCTACAATCCTGCTTTCATTTTTCAGGGCTTTCTGGCGGGCCTCACTTAAGATTTCCTCAGCTTCTTTCTCGATTCCTTTGATTTTCGCATCATACTCTGCTTTGACAGCAGCAGCTTCTTCCCTGTCTTTTCTGGCAGTATCAATATCATTCTTAATCCGTTCCTGCCTGTCCTTTAACATCTTCTTTGCCGGATTAAACAGCAGATAAGACATCAGTGTGAACAGAAACAAAATGGCAAGAATCGAAAGAACCGTATCATGCAAGAGCTGCGGATTTAAGCCAAATAACTGTTCCAAGGCCTGTCCTCCTTTCATTTAATTTGTGCTGCTTTTGCACATAGAGGTATGCCCGAAGGGCGCTTCCTCTGATTTGTGCATCATTTTGCACATAAAGGGATACCCTTATTTTAATGGCTGCACAAACATCAGAAGGATTGCTACCAGCAAACCATACAGACCCGTTGTCTCTGCTACTGCCTGGCCTAAAAGCATCGTAGAAGTAATGTCTGATTTTGCTCCCGGATTTCTTCCTACTGCGGATGCAGCATGTCCTGCTGCGATACCCTGTCCAATACCAGGTCCGATACCTGCGATAACCGCAAGACCTGCGCCGATTGCTGAACAAGCTCTGATTAATTCTGCTCCTGTAATGTTATCCATAAAATTTTTCCTCCTTGAGTTTTCTTTCTTACATAAATATAACTCTTAATTTTTATTGACCGGAATAACTCCGGATGTTACCTGATATTACACTGTCATCTCTATTCTTCCTCTCCAATTGCATTGCTGATGTATGTCATAGTCAGCATACAGAACACATAGGTCTGGATACATCCTGAGAACACATCAAAATATGCATGCAGTGCGCCAGGCCAGAAGTAGGCGACTTTTGACAATAAGGCATAAATCAATGCCATAATAATGGTTCCTGACAATACGTTTGCAAACAAACGCAGAGACAATGAAATCGGAACAGCGATCTCACTGATCAGGTTGATGGGGAACCAAATGGGCAGCCATGGCGGAAGCGGGGAACACATATCGGTCCATATCTCTTTGGGCGACTGGTATTTAAACTGATTAAAATGAATCAGAATAAAACTCAGCAACGCCAGCGGAAATGTCACGCCGTAATCGGCTGTGGGCGGCCTTAATCCAAACAGGCCGGAAAGATTGGATATCAAAATAAATATAAATATCGTACCCACGTAATTTACAAACCTGCTGCCGCTCTTCCCCATAACGCCCCGGACCATACCATCCAATTTCTCCACAATCAGCTCCACCACATTCTGAAATCCCCCCGGAACCTCTGACGCATGTTTCATGGCACGATTGGCTGCAACAGAAAATCCAATCAGTATCGCCATAACAATCAGAAGACTTACATGGGTTGTAGTAATCCAGAATGTATGCCCAAACAGCTCGTAAGAAAACAATCCGTGCACCATAATATCTATATCTGCACCGGAAGACAGTAAAATTGAGCTCTGCACTCTCTCACCTCCTTCAATCATTTTTTAACAATTTACAATATTTTCTAACTCTATCACCTCTTTTAATCTTTCCCATGAAGACACTTTTTTTGTATAGCTGCTAAAAATTTATGTGTCAGGGGCTGTAAATAGGCAGAAACTTTCAAACCCATTACGCCCGCAAACATAACAATTACATTGCCCAGCTTAAAGTACCCTACAATCCCAAATGCCAATACAACTGCCAGATACCGCAAGGCTGCATACAGGGAAGCCCTTCTGGAAGACCTGCCCTCTGCCATCTCTTCTACTGTATCAAAAATAACAATTGCCATATTTACCGCCATTCCCATTGCCAGAAAAACGCCGGCCCAAAGACCTATGGAATATTGCTCCTTGTCACTCACAAACCAAATGCCGATTACCTGTAACATCACTCCGTACAGCACAATCCCTGCCAGCAATTCCGGAAGAGCCTGATTAATTCTTCTTAACATGAACCGTATCCTTTTCCCTGTCCCATTGATGCAGCCCGGACATATCAGAATGCCGGGAAGAGATTTTATCATGACTATTCTGCTTTCCAGACACAGAAGCATGCCTGGAAGGCGTCTCATCAGAATAAATCTTCTTTGCCATAATGAAAATATTGCGGAACCCCGCCAGCGCTCCCATGGCAAACAGGGGAATTGTAATCCAGTTTATCTCAAATTTCTTTCCGAGATAAACGCCTGCCATCACGCATAAAAAAATAGGCACCAGCATGTTAATTCCAAACTGCGTAATTAAAGCCAAAGAACGATATACGCTTCTTTTGTATCTCACACGGCACCTCCACATCATATAATAATTTCCACCACATGAAATTATTATATCTATTTTCTGCCCAAATGTCTATTCCTTTCTTTTATTTTTCGTAATTTTAAAATTAAGATAGAAAAAAACAGAGAAATCCCAAGCACTGAATGGTATTTAGGATTTCTCTGCCTGACACAATTTTCTTTGTTGTACATTTTTGCAGAAAGTCTGTGAATTTTCCCCGCCCAAATTATAGTACCAACTTTACTTCCCGCTCCGTATGGGTATACTGATAATACCGCACCCCTGCCGCATCCAGCATCCGTTTAGAAGCAATGACAGAAGGGGTATCCTTATATTTGTCACTGTCATACACCACCGTTTGAATGCCCGACTGGATAATCGCCTTCGCACATTCATTGCAGGGGAACAGGGATACATACAGCTTCGCCCCTTCCAGGCTGCCGCCCCTGTAATTCAAAATTGCATTCAATTCACTGTGAGTTGTATACAAATACTTATTGTCCAAAGGCTCCCCTTCCCGGTTCCAGGGGAATTCATCATCCGAACATCCTATGGGAAATCCATTGTAGCCCATAGACAAAATCTTATTATCCGGGCTGACAATGCAGGCTCCAACCTGTGTTCCTGGATCTTTGGAGCGCATGGCAGATAACATTGCAACTCCCATAAAATATTCATCCCAGGTAAGATAATCCTGTCTTTTACCGCTCAATTTTATCTCTCTCCTTTTTACTGGAAATTCTGTTTCATCTTGACTGATTTATCTTGTGTGCAGCATTTGGTTCCGCACATAAATTTCATCTGCTTATTTGGTACCGAAAATCCGATCCCCGGCGTCTCCAAGGCCCGGCACAATATACCCATGATCATTGAGTTTTTCATCCAGGGCGCCAATATAAATATCCACATCCGGATGGGCCGCTTTCATGGCTTCCAACCCTTCCGGAGCAGCAATAATGCAGAGGAAGTGTATATTTCTCACGCCTTTATCCTTCAGCATCTGAATGGCTGCCACAGCAGAACCGCCTGTGGCAAGCATTGGATCTACTACAAACACCTCCCGCTCGGAACAGTCCTCCGGAAGCTTACAGTAATATTCCACTGGTTCTAATGTCTTTGGGTCCCGGTACAATCCAATATGCCCCACCTTTGCCGCAGGAATCATTGCCAGCATTCCGTCCACCATCCCAAGGCCGGCCCGCAGGATCGGAACCACCGCCAGCTTCTTCCCTTTTAATCCTTTTACCGTAGTGGCGCAGATAGGCGTCTCGATCTCAATATCCTCCAATTCCAGATTCCTTGTGGCCTCATAGCACATCAGCATAGCGATTTCTCCCACCATTTCCCGAAAATCTCTGGAACCTGTATCGCTTTTCCGTATCCATCCAATTTTGTGCTGAATCAAGGGATGCTCCATAATCATTACTTTTGCCATTTACCTCACTCATTCCTTCCTTCGTTTATCAGATTTACCAATTTTTTAATGGTCTTATTTAATGTCTCATAGCAGAGACCGTAAGACTGAAGGCTTCCGCCGTAGGGATTTAAAATCTCCAGCTCATCTCCAGTTAAATCCGTCAGCACCTCCACATCTGCTTCCAGGCTATCCTGATATTCCTCCAGAATCTTCTGTTTCTGGGCAGTCTCCATAGCAATGATCAGGTGCTCTGACTGCAAATCTTCTGCTGTAAGCTGTTTTGACATCTGATTTTCTGCATTAATTCCATTGCTGATTAACACAGCCTCTGTTTTCTGATTCAGCGGCTCCGGAAAAAGCACCACAAGCCCCCTGCTCTCTATTTCCACCGGGTATTTAATGATATATTCCTTCATGATAGCTTCTGCCATAGGTGCACGTGCCGTTCCGCTGTCACATACAAAAATAATTTTTCTGTATCTTTTCATATCCGTCACCTTCCTGTTTACACTTCTATCATCTGATGCCCCGCTGCTTTCAGCATACGGTTTTTAATTGCCTGTCCGATTCCTGATTCAGAAAAACTCTCTGAATATATGATTTCCACATCCAGCTGATCAAATTCCCTCAAAATACCATACAAATGCCGGGCGATAGACGCCGCATCCTTCCTGGTGCCGATGCTTTTCACCGTTCCGTACTGGTATCCGTCTTTCGTCTCTTCTGTTCCGATAACGCCCACAGATTTGCCCTCTTTGGCAGCTTTTTCTGCCAGCTCATTGATTTTTTCCTGTACCTTTTCCTTAGAACCCGCCACCAGAATCAAGTCTGCCTTTGGCGCATAATGCCGGTACTTCATCCCCGGCGCCTTCGGAGGGGCCTCTGGGTTCTCTGCAGCAAGGCCAGGGTCCATTCTGACTTCCCCGATTACCTCCTGTATCATCTTTGCCGTGATACAGCCTGGCCTTAAAATCATGGGAATCTCTTCTGAGAAATCCACAATGGTAGATTCAATGCCAATTCCTACAGGGCCGCCGTCCAGAATCATGGGAATCTTTCCCTTCATATCCTCCGCCACATGTTCCGCCCGGGTAGGGCTCGGCTTTCCTGAGGCGTTTGCGCTGGGAGCGGCTACATATCCGCCGCCGGATCGGATCAGAAGCAGGGCTGCCGGATGGTTCGGCATACGCACTGCCACCGTCTGAAGCCCTCCTGTGGTTTCCAGAGGAACTATGCCGCTTTTCTCAAAAATCATGGTCAAAGGCCCGGGCCAGAATTTTTCTGCCAGCTTCCTTGCTTGTTCAGGCACTTTTCTCACTATCTTTTCCAAATCTTCCATATTAGAAATATGTATAATCAGAGGATTGTCCGAAGGACGGCCCTTGGCCTCGTAAATCCTTCCAGACGCCAGAGGATTCAGGGCGTCGGCCCCCAATCCATACACCGTCTCTGTGGGAAATGCCACCAGGCCGCCCTGCCTTATGATCTGCCCTGCCGCATGAATCTTTTCCCTGATTGCTTCTTTGCCTTGTCTGTCATCTGTAATGCTTACAATTGCTGTTTCCATGGTATTTACCTGCTTTTTATTTCCTATTGGCAACGTCCAGCTCTTTTCCATCGCTGTCCTGCTTTTCATTCCGTTTCCTGCTGCCGGGCGTTTCTCTCTGTTCCAGTTTGGGCCCGCCGCTCTTGCTCTCTACAGCTTATTATCCCATAATCATGCAATCTTCGCAACCACTAGATATAGGATCTCTGCTGTATCCTGTAATTTCGATTCCTGGAAAGCCATGGCGCCTGTCTTAACTCAGGAAACAGTAAGCCGTGTGCCAGTTTTTGCATCCTTGGATCTTCCGGCTGATAATCCTGCCTCTGCCGTCTCCACATAAGTCATATGAATGCTTTCTAAAGAATAGGAATGGCCGTTTCCGCCGATGGATTCCCTTATGCAAAGAATAGAATAAAACAAGAGCCGGAAATCCTGAAAACAGATTTCCGGCTCTGTATGATACGCAAGAGCATGCTTATTTGCCAAATGAATTGTCTTCATCCTGCTGCTGTTCTGATGATTCCTCTTCCGTTTCGTCCTGCTGCTGACTGGCCCCACTGGAATTGTCTTCATCCTGCTGCTGTTCTGACGATTCCGTCCTTGTTTCGTCCTGCTGCTCTGCAGTTCCTGCCGCATCAGCGCCCCGGCCCAGATATTCCAGAATCCCCGCCTTCACTGCTTCCGCCACCTTCTGCTGATATTCTTCTGTGGCCAGAAGCGCCGCCTCCTGGGAATTGCTCAAAAACCCACATTCCACGATAACCGTAGGGCTGGGAGTCTTTTTTAGCAGAAAATAGCTTTCATTTGCTTTCGCCTGACGGTGATTCTCGGGATCTAACTGTTCAACCATGGCTTTTTGCAGCGTCTCCGCCAGCTTCTTCCCTTCCTGGGACTGGCCGTAATAGAATACCTGCGCCCCTTTTACTGATTCCTCCGGATAGCTGTTCTGATGGATACTCACGGTAAATACCGGCTTGGCTTCTGTTATTATTTCACAGCGTTTGCGCATGTCTTCCACCTTCTTGTTATTGGACGACTGCTGGTATAGCCCGCCTTCATCGGTTCTCGTCATAACGATTTTAATTCCTTCTTTTTCCAGCAATTTCTGAAGCTTCCTGGCAATTTTCAAGTTGATGTCTTTTTCTTTTTCCTTGTTGACGCCGATTTTGCCGGGATCATCGCCTCCGTGACCGGCGTCCACAACAATACAGATTTCCCCTTTCTGCGCCCTCATATTTTCTACCATATGGGCCCCTTCCCTTGCAAAGAAGTAAGCGCCCACCAACAGCACTACCGCCATTATCACTTCAATTCTTTTTTTCATCCACTGCTCCCGGTTTATCTTCCTTGTTACTATTTATGATAATCCCGAGAAAAGTATTCTTACAACATTTTTCTTCCTCTGATTCAAGGATTGGCGTCTACTGTATCCGTTGAATCTGAACGTGTCATTATGTTTTCTGAAAGTTCAGAAGGCTCATAGCTTACCGCATCTTTTTCTTCATCTGACAGTCCCTCATACCACTCCAGCCACTCCAGTGTTTCCAATGACAATGTGTTTCTTTTCATTTCTCTCCCCTCTACGATAGGATGCCAATCTCCTTTCGCTTCTTCTGTGGTTGCTATTTCACTTTTATTTCCCGCATCATCCACAAGACGGATAGAAAATGTGTCTCCCACATTAATAGACGTAATATTCGGCAAGTCATCCACATGGAAGCCAAGATTCATTCCATCCAATGTACCCATGTATTTCCATTTTCCTATTTTCTTCTTGCTGTTTTGTCTTACATAGACATCGCAGCCTATTTCCCCTTCCACATCAATCCAACTGTAGTCATTATCAAACGGAAAGGATACCTTTGGTTTCTTGGGAGGAGTGACATCTTTTACCTCTTTTATCACATAGGCGCTTCTATCCGTTTTGTTTGCGGTATAAAATGTAAGTTTCGTTTCTGCTTTCTGTTTTATAATGGGACATTTCTGGTATCCGCTTTTTCGATACTTGACCTTTTTTAATATTTTCGCACCATTCTGGATATAGAGTGTGTCTCCCTTTTTGGCATACACTTTTACTGAAGTAGATTTATCCGTAATGTTTCCGGCAACAATAGGCTTTTTCAGCGAAGCGCTGACCGCCTTTTTAGAAATCATGCCATCATCCTTCACAGTTTTTACAATGGCAGGACCCACAACTCCATCTTTTGTAGTCAGGGTAAATTTCAACTTTACATGGGCTTTTTGCAACGGCAGCCTGACCGTCTTCTTCCCTTCGCACTTATATGTTTTCTGAAAAATAGTTTCTGCATCGCTCGTTATTTTTAATGTGGTATTGTCATAAACATATACCCGCACCTTATCCGTTTGGGTAGTAACCTTACCAAAAACAATGGGTTCAAGCGCTGCCCCTTCAGGCATTTCCCATTTGGCGTACACATCCTTTGGATATGCTGCTGTTCCGATGAAAACAGCCGCCAAAATAAAAGCCACTAAATATTGTTTGATTTTTTTCATATTAACCTCCAAATTCTCTTTCTTGTTTTTTATACCCGTGAGCGAAATGATTTGCCAACAAGTTTTCACTATTTTCGCCATTTGGGAGCTTCTATTCTATAGAATCGTAAAAAATAGAATAAGGTTACAAAAATTAAACTTATTTTTTTAAGGACAAATAGGAATCTGTTTCATCCTCAAAGATTCTCACTAGATTTCCTATGACTGCATATGGTTCCTGCGCCTGCACCCCGGCAGGAACAAAAAAATCGCTCTGTCTTTCTTCCGCATATCCATCTTCCCTCTGCACCACTATCGTATTATAGCGTTCATCTTCCTCCTGCACCGCCACCGTATCGTAACCTTTATCTTCTCCTTGTACCGCTGCCGTATCAAAGCTTTCATCTTCTGCCAGAACTCCTCTGGGAGAAATCATAAATACCGCCGCCGTTCCAACTACAATTACAGCGGCAGCGGCGCATGACGTTAATCCAATTGTCTTTCTCTTCATAATCAACACAATCCTTTCTTCCAGTGGATTTTTACTAAAATTACTAAAGCTTGCCGAACCCATATCATTTTGATTTTCTGCAAAATGCACCAGCTCATGTTCCAGCACAAAATCCAAATATCGTCCGTTATGGTAATCCATATGTTTCGGAAGGATAATTTTGGGCTTCCACAGCCCTGCGGCCACTGGCGCCCGAATCCTGTCGCTTTGCATCACTGTTACTTTCCGAAACATTGTGACGCCATCCAGCCAGTGGTCAATATGGCTGTTCCCACGGATTGGAACGGCATACCTCAGCCTGTTTTGCGTCCTAAGATATTGAACGCCAAAGTAAAGGAGCAGGAAGCCGCATCCCAACAGCCGCACCGCCTGCATTATTCGAAAATAAAATGCATCCATTAAATCCATTGTCAAAAACCATTTAAAAATGCTTAACTATCAATATATTTTTGATAATTAAGCATTTTTCATAAATTTTATATAAATGTAGTTATTCTGATTCCGCCTATATTACATGCCGCACTATGTAATTTTTTAGTTGAATAATTAAGCCACATCTGCAATTTCATGCCTATAAATTGCAGTTTGAGAAAGCATTATCCAGAGCATCGTCTACCGTCTCTTAGTCCGGAACATGCAGAGCACTGTCAAAACATAGCCTACCAGCAGTGTTCTGTAATACTGCCAGCTTCCCGAAAAAGCCAAAAAATCATCCAGCTCCACAAAGATATCCATAAATCCGAACCCGTTCTCATGCATCAGATCATAAATCTCCCAGGACCAGGCAATACGGTTTGCCAGATAAATTATAAAAGCCGTTATAAGCAAAGTGATAACCATTCCTTTCCGGTCCATGCATCTCCCCAGCTTCTTATAGCCCCAGGCTGCACAGATTGCCGCCACCGCTCCTGCAAGCCCGGCAATAATCCCAAGCCGGAAAAACAGCACCCAAAGGGCTCCGCCCACCAGAGAACCAAAAAGCGCCCCAAAAAATCCCGGCACTGCATTGCTCTTTTCCTGAGATATTTCTGTGAAAAATGCATTTTGCCCATTTCCCTGAAAATCCGGTTCCGGCACTCTTGCACTAGCACACTCACTGCATAAAAAACAATAACCATCCGAAACCTTATGCCGATTTGCCAGAGAAACTGTTTTTCCGCAATTCCGGCATCCTGATATGTAATGATTCACTGACAGGTATGTAACCAGCGGTTCTACTGCACTGTTTACCACTGCCGCAATATCTTTTTCTTTTTTCTCAATCTGAACGGAAAATTTTACCATATATTTCTCTGTCTGGTATCCGCTAATCTGCTCCTTTTCCCTCTGCAGATCCCGCAGAAAATCTTTTACGCTGTCATTATTGTCCGCTTCCGGCAGGTGGGCGGCCACCGTTATAATATACTGGCCGTTTCCTGGTTCTATCATAATATAAAAACCTTTGTACTCACCTGCCATGTGATCTCCGTACAGCTGCAGATTCCCTGCAAGAATCTTGCTGCATAACTCCTGCTGCAACATCTTCATAACTCTCATCTCTCCTTTTTTAAACTTGATTTGCACACTTATGTTTTACAAGATTCTGAAATTCCTCAAATCCTATCATATTTGCATAGGCGTCTATTTTCTTATTGCCTCCTTTATCTCAAATCCTAATCCTGTTTTTCTTCATCTCAACCTTACCAATCTCTTCCCAGAGCAAAATATCCGGTTTGCCAAACATCTGTCCGATCATGATTCTCTCATCTCCAAAAAAAATATGGCTGGTGTAGCAATAACGCCCACACAGAAAAAATAATCCGGCACAACCCAAAAAAACAATGCTAGATACAACAATGACAAAGATTTCCCCGCCATATAAAATTACCGTCACAATAACAACCACGTTAAAAATAATCATGCTGCAGCCTGCGACGTACATTAAATAACGCTGGACTGGCTGCCTTGCCAGAAGCTTCATCCCTACCGGCACATTCTTTTCTTCCCGTTTATTATTTCCAAAAAAAGCGAACAAAACATAGGCAATCAGCATAATTCCCAGTACATAAAGCCGATTCTGCATTCTGGTTCCCATAACTTTCCTCCCTTAATTGCTGCGTATCTGTAAGCCAGATGATTTGCCAGCGGATTCTCGCTGTTTCCAAAAGAATCTGCCAGCAAATGCGTATGCTCCTGCGTATCGTCTATTCCAGACTCACCAATTTGCTTCCCACACTGTAGCGAACCTTATAACCTTTCTTGGACACTGTAGTTTTTACTCTGAACCTTAGGTTCGCATCCGCTGCACTGAGCCCTGTCAGCTCACAGATATATCTGCCGCTCTTTCCTTTTTGAACCTTACTGAGATACTCCCATTTCTTTGTTTTCTTATTATATTTATAGAGCTTTTTGGCTGTTACCTTAAAAGAAGCCACCTGCTTGCCAGTACTCTCTTTATACTCATAAATGCGGTAAGAAGATGCATTTTTCACCGGATTAAAGCAAATCTGAACAGACGTATCCGTCAGACGCACCGCCGATACCCTGGTGGGAGCCTTAGGCTTCACAATAATTTTAACTTCCTTGGACAAAGGCCCATAGTAGGTCTTGCCGTTTACCTTTTTATAGGCCCTGACCTTATAACGGTAGGGCTTTCCTGCGGTTCTTTTCTTATCTATGTAAGAAGTTTTCGTGACATTGGCAGCCTTTACAAATTTCTTTTTGGAGGCATTGTACCGAAGCACCTGATAGCCGTCTGCCCCTGCAGCTTTTTTCCACTTCAGCTTTACCCGATCTGTCTTTCCCGAAGAAATTGTCAAACCAGACACTTTCTTCAGATTCGGCTTCTCTTCTTCCGGCTTCTGCACCGGCTCCTCTTTTTTATCCGGTTCCTCCGGCGCCGGCGTAACCTGGGGCCCTCCATCTCCCGGCGCTGACGCTACAGTCACCCGGCAGACGCCGCTCTGGGCTTCTGTTCCAGCAACGCCAGATCTTGTAGTAACCATCAATGTATAATTGCCCGCATCTTCCTTAACCGCAGATAAAATCGTAAGCTTGTTCCTGGTCTGTCCTTCCAGCGGCTCGCCGTCCTTATACCACTGACAGGTATAATCCAATCCCTCTGCCGCCGTTATGTTTGACGTTATCTCAAAACCTTTTGTCTCCTCTGCCGTGATGCTGTCTGCTCCAAGTTCCACCCCAGCAGGAACCGGCGCCGGCAGAACCGGAGTTTCTCCGCGTTCCGTTTCCTTCTGGCGGACTGTCTCAGCCACAAACTGCGCTTCAATAATATCGCCGTCTATCAAAGACTTATAATCTGCCTTTATGGTCATAGATTTGTTGTCTGTAATTACTTGGTATTTTCCTCCTGATACTACAGAATCAATCACATACCCCTCATCCGCCTGGATGGTCAGTTCCCGAACCTCACTCTGCGCCAGCGTGAGGATACCTTCCTCCGCTCCTGCAATCTGTCCTCCCTGTGTCGCCGACAGGATAACAGATTTGGATATTTTCGGCATTGTCCCGTCATCCTCCACTGCTACAATTGCAAAGGGACTGAAAGATTTGCATAAAATCACCAGTCCATACCGTGTCACTACTAACGGCACTTCCTCCAAGCCTTCAATTTGCCCGTTTTTATCTCTCTTAAAATGATATGCTTTAAACGTAACGCCCTCATCATCCGGTCCATAGCCTTTCGGGAATCCAACCGACAGCCGCACCGACGACCCGACAGTTAAAATATTTTTATTACAGGTCAGAAGATCGATGTTATATGTTTCGCTGCCTTTCAGCTTTCCTCCAAGCTCACTTTCAAGCTTATTATTAATGATGTCTGTTTCTGCGTTGGAGGTAGTTGTTGCTACAAGAGTAAGGCCTGTCAGCATCTCCGGCGTTACAGCGGCATTATCGTCTGTCTTCCATTCCTGAAAATTCTTCTTGGAAAGATCTGAATTCTCCAGAAGCTGCGGCCTTCCAAAAAAATTAAAGTAATATCCCTGGGAACGGAAGGCACAGACTGCCGTTTTTCTGGAAGCAGTGTAGCTGAAGCTTTTCGGAACCTTTTCACTGTCCACCCCCACCAGGCCGGTTACATAAAATACATAATCTACCTTTTCATCCAGCCACATTTCACTGGGCATAAAATCAAAACTGACAGTACTGTCGCCATCCCACACAAAATTCTCAATTTTACAATAATCCAACGCACTTGTATTTTCCTGCAGGACAGAAACATCAACCCCCGCCGCTGCGGCGCCCTCTGCAAGCTTCAGAGATTCACCAAATTCCACAGTTACCTTATACGTTTTCCCAATCCCTATTCTGGAAGTCATGGAGGGAACCGCCGTCTTAACATACGGCGGCGGCGTATAGGTTCCTTTTGGATTATACAGCACCTCTGTATATGCGTCAAACAGCAGCGGATCTCCCTGAAACGTCAGCCGCTTAAGCCCTTCCACACTATTTTCCTTATAGTCCCCCGGCTCCTCACTGGTTACAGCAAACTCCACATATTCTGCACTTGCAAGGGAAATTGTGGCTTCTGTTTCCGTATCCATGAACTGATATACATCCGGCAGTACATAGCCCCAATTACCATATTCCCAACGGTTTGTATTGGGATAATATTTGGTAGTGCGCATCAAAATATATTTGCCATTTTCTATGGATTTGGCGGCGCCCATGCCATTGTAGCTTACCTTATACACTCCGGTTTCCACGCCACCCACCACGGCGTCTTCGCTGAACATTACCTTCAGGCCATTTGTATCGGCAACTTCTTGAAACATTCTGTCCGGCCCCTCAAGCTCCGGGTATTGGAACTCAAAATTAGCTTCTGACATGACGCCATCCGGAACATGCCTTCTGCTCATGGTATCATTCCCCACCAACAGGTAATCGGACCGTTCAAAGCCGTCTAAGCCTCCTTCTCCCGGAAGGGGAGATATGGGATCATCTGTCGTGGCGTCCAGGCCATACCATACATGATCCAGTTGGACATAATTCCACATATGGGGCTCCGTTTTATCAGACGTCCGCTGGAATCCTCCCTGGACAAGAATACACTGAATACCAAGCTGATCCAAAGCCGCCTTCATTGCCCTTGCATATCCTTCACACAGGCTTTCTCCCTTCACCCAGGCGCCGTATGCCGTTCGGATATGACCCACATTTTCTTTCGCGCAAGAATTTTCCATCCGGTAAGAAGTATGCCGGATCAGCTCATCATGAATATATGTAACCTTTTGAACCGCAGGATCTTTTCCCTCTTCAGCAGGAATACTGCTGGCTCCTGCCGCAATCTCATTAAGCCTTGCGTCAAATTCGGCAATCGCCGCTTCCACTTCCTCCTGGCTTGTAAAGCCTTTTACAAAATAATTATCGCTTCTGCCCGGCCCCAGGTATGCGCAGTACTCTGCGCCCTTTTGCGTCACCCGCAGGGTCAGATATGAAAAATCCACATAAAAAATCTCCGGATAATCTGCATAAAAAGCATCCCTGGCTGCGCCCATATAAGACAGCAGCGTCATAGTTCCATTGGCATAACCCTCAAGCTGCGACTGGTTCAGATGCCCGTTTGCCACAAGATCATAATCTCCGGTTCCTGTTTTAAATATTCCCTGTGTATACATTTGATACATCGCATCATAAAACCCCTTTGCCTCCTCCGGAAGCTGGCTGTAATAGTATCTCCCGCTCTCCCTGGCGTCCGCTGCCTGACTGTCAATTTCCAACTGAGCCGCATACGTCTCCCCGCCAAAGCCTCCAGCCACAAATGACATCGCAAACAGAATTGCCAGCACAAAACTGACCGTTCTCTTAAACTGCATAAAATTTCCTTTCCTTCCTGTAAACTGGTAAAAAATACTTCGATGTCAGAATAACACGGGGAGAATCCTTCGTCAAGAATTAATCATGCTTCATTTTTTGCTCCATGTTCTGATTCATATTTTTCCTTCCTTCAAAGTATCGCTCCAGTTTTCGGTTAATCTGCTCTGCCTCCCGGTAATCCAGCCAGGAAGAGCAGATCCACACTGCAAGGTATACAACAGCCACTGCAGCCACCATCCCAAGCACCTGATTTAGATTATCAAACGAAAACCATCGAAAAAGAAAACCGCCAAACAACACTGCAGCATTGACATAAGCATAATATACTGCAATTCGAATCAGCATGGATCTTCTGGAAATCTCCCGCTGACCGTCTACAGAAATCACCAGGCTTCCCAATGTACAGATAAACGCAAGCACAAGAATCTGCCAGAGAATATCCACATGCAATTCCAGCTCCCAGCCATAAAAAACAGTAATAAACACTGCCGAAGCAAACAGGATTCCAGTTGTTATTTTTACAAATAAGGATGCCATTGCATCCAGACGTTTCCGCATCATCCTTCCCTCCTCACACACCCAATTTTTCTTTCAGCAGACTCACGTACTGTCTGGAAATAATTACCTTTTCCCCGTTTTTCAGCAGAGCCTCATAACGTCCTCCGAATGCAGGAGCCAGCCTTTCCAGCTGCCTCAGATTTAAAATAGAGGATTTGGACACCCGGATAAAATCACGTCCCGGCAATTCCTCCAGAAGCTCATACAAACGGCATTTTACCTGATATACCTCCGTTTTACAGTAAGCAAATACCCTCTGGTCTACCGACTCAAAGTAAAACACTTCCTCCGGCTCCACAAAAAACATTCCCTCTTCCTGATACACCGCAAGCTTTCTTGCGCCCTGTTTCAGCTGATTTACCAGTTTCACCATATCCTCATCCAGGGAATGGCATTTAATAATAATCTCTTCCTCTTCCTCCGGCCCTATATCCAAAATAGTTACTTTCATAGTTTTCCTCTATCGGTCACTGATATCTTTTCTTTTCTGCACCAATACAATCAATATAAATGCAATTATACCACAAGCTGTCAGAAATAGCGCCTGAAAAAAAGAATCTGCCGCCTTTTCTCCCATTTTCACCTGAATTCCCATGTATTCACTGTATTCCGTCAGCAATTCCTTTGGCGTTCCTGCAAAAGTAGTTTTCAATGCCTGTCCGCAGCAAGCCCTCCGCATTAGGGAAGCCCCATGAAGCACGGGAATATATTTTAACACGGAAGCAACCCCTGTTGGAAGACTTCCCATAGGAAGATAAATTGCCCCCACGAATCCAACCAGCGTCCCAACCACTGTGGCAATTCCAGACCAGGCGCTGCTGCTTTTTACAAACAGCGCAAAGAAATACATGATCACCGCAAAGACGCACACATTTAATATAATAAGAAGAAAAATTCTGCCCAGAGCCCCTGGGCTTAACAAGGTTCCCCCGGCTGCCGCAATGTAGCAGAGAGCAATCCCCAGCGTCAATATACACATTAAAATTCCAATCACCACAGCAGAGGCCACATAAGAAAGCGCGATAAGCCCCCGGCTCACCGGAGCGGAATACAGGCTTGAAAGCCTTCCTTCCGAAACATCGGCAACCCGGCTTCCAACCACTGTCAACGTAACTGTAACAGCATTGACCACAAGGATTCCAGCCAGCGTCCAATACTGCACCAGCTCTCTGGCATGCGCTTCATCCTTGGGAACATCCCGGACGCCTCCGTATTCTTTCAACAGATTTACCACATTTTCTTCATTCATATTTCCCAGAAAAATTCCCATCAGCATCAATACAATCAACATGGACAGCAGAGAAAAAAAGACCGCTCCTCTGTCCCTCAAAAATACCAGGCAATTCCGCCTGGTGAGATTCATAAACTTTTTCATTACAGACTCCTTTCCATCAGGTTTCCAAATATGATTCCCTGCATCCCCTAACCGGAACATGCATTATTTATCGTTTTTGTTTTGTGTAACTTTCAGAAAGACATCATCCATGGTTCCCTGAATGACTTCAAATCCATCTAAATACTCCTGTAACCGGTTCACGAATCCAAGAGCGGCAAGAGTATCCTCAATTTCTACATAAATCCTTTCTTCTTTGGCCCCGTACCTCAGATTACAGGCTGAAAGTTCTGCCTGAACCTGTTCTCTGCTGCCTTGTTTGGGTATAAGATAAAGCTTATCTTTGGCATATTGTTCCTTCAAGGCAAAAGGAGTCCCATATTCTACAAAATGCCCGTGATCCATAATTCCAATATGATCTGCTTTTGCTGCTTCCTCCATGTAATGAGTGGTCAGAAATACCGTCATCTCCATTTCCTGCTGAAGCTTGTACACGGTTTCCCACACATTTTTCCTTGTGGCCGGATCAAGTCCCGTGGTGGGTTCATCCAGAAACAAAATATCCGGCGTATGCATCAGCGCCCTGGCAATTTCACATCTTCGTTTCTGGCCGCCGGACAGCTTTCCGAAGGGACGTTTCAGCACATCCTCAAGATCCAGAATCTCCGTCACATGGCTGAGATTCTTCTTTAACTTCTGGTTATCCTTTTCATAGAGGCTGCCCCGAATCAGAAGATTCTCCTTTACCGTCAGCAATTTATCCAGGCAATTGTTCTGATACACAACTCCGATATGCCTTTTAATTTTTTCATTCTCCCGTCCAAGCTCCAGTCCATGGATGCTTGCCCTGCCGCCGTCAGGCTCCTGCAGGGTGCAGAGCATGTTAATGGTGGTGGATTTTCCTGCGCCGTTTACCCCAAGGAATCCGAACAGCTCTCCCTTTTCTACCATAAAGCTGATATCATCCACTGCCTTCACGTCTTTATAGGACTTTTTTAAGTGTTCCACTATAATTGATTCTTTCATTTTTCCTCCCTGTTCTGTTTTTTCCTGTTTTATGTAACCCGGCTTATCCTTGATTCAGAATTGTCTCATGGCCGCCCTTTCAAGGCTACTTTAACAGAAAACAGAACGCGTGCAAGAGACAATAACGTGAAATGCAAAAGAGACAGGCCAACCTGCAAAAAAGAAGGGTGACCTGTCTGAGAAAAAGTAGTTTTATGAAATTATTTTCCCTTTATTTCTTTCCTTCTGCATCACCACTTGGCATAAACAGAAGCTCTGCTGAAAAATAAGTCTGCTGCATATAATCTTCCCCATACAGCCGCTTATCCAGCATCCGTTTCATCTGAAGCTCTTCCTGCTGCTCCTGCAGCTGAATCCTTCGCTGCATCCGTCTCTCCCAGAAGCTGTCCTCTGCTTTCTGATTGAACAGACTCTCCCCTTTTCCGTTCTGATAGCCCGCATACCAGCTTTGACCGCTGTATTCCTCTTTGGTTGCCCCGAAATTATGAACCACAAAGCTGCCGCCGCAGATTCCTGCCCAGGGATTATTAAATCCAAAGTCATGTTTCAACGTATCCAGCACCCATTTTTCATATTCCGGATCTGCCTTCATAGCCTCAAAGCCTGCATCTGAAATATGTATCGAAAAAGAAGAACTCATCTGAGAAGGGCTGATGGGAATTTGCGATATTTTATCGTGTATATACTGTTTATATTCTTCCAGTGTCATTTCATTGGAAGTTATCTCCATCTGGCCGGCGCCTGACGCCTCCAGCCTCTTCTCGGCAATTTTATCTGCAAAGGACACGGGTTCTGCCTGAGCCTGTTTCGCTTCCTGGCTTTTCAGAAAATTATGGTAAGTTTTCGTCATATAATTTACATAGATAGTATTCTGGCTCATGACCGCTCCTTTCCTGTCCGGCGTTCCTTATCCCCAAATATCGTACTTATTTCCAAAAGCCGCATAACTGCTGCCACTGGAATTATACTTGCTGGAATAACTTAAGGCATTGGCCCCAGCATTGTCAGCAATCCGTTCTCCCAAAAAAGCAACCTTTTCTGAAAACGACCCGGATGGTCCAAAAAGTTTCTCCAGGCTTTCTAAATCTGCCTCCTTTAATTTTCCTTTATCCAGGCTTAAGGTTCCGTCTTTCCCTATGGTAATGCCTGCTGTCTTCAACGCTTCGCTGTTCTCGCCTGCCGCACCGCTCAGCATCTGCCGGTAATAATCGTCCAAAGGAGAAGAATTCGATTTTAAAGACTTTATGGCACTGTTATAATTCTCCAGCAGCTTTTCCACATGACTGTAAATTTCTTCATTATTTCCACTTTCTTTCGCTTTGGCAAACATGGAATCCTGCCCCTCTGCCAGAAATGCCTGGGCGCTCTTTGCCAGCTCCTCCGCTGCCTTTTCCAGTTTTTCATAACCTCTTTTCTTTGTCAGATCCGCGGCGGCGTTTCCCCCAAAAACATCTTCCAGGCTGTTTTTCTGATTCTTGTTCAGATAATTCGCCAGAGACATATTCACCGGCACTCCTGCTTTCCTTGCTGTTGCGTTCATAATCTGATCTGTCACTCTCATACCAATACCTCCTGCTGTTTACTGGCTGCTGCCATCTGACCTTTCATCACTCTGCTGCAGCATTACTACAACTTGAAACACATTTCCATTTATTTTCATTTCCATAACTCCAAGATAGCGTTCTGCTATCTCTTTTACATTTGTCAATCCAATCCCGTGTTCCATCCACAGGCAATTTCCATCCTGCTTTGCGGCCGCCGGCGCATTCCCGGGCCGCTGTGAACATTTTTTTCCCGTCAGGGATTCTTTTTTTCTGGTGGCCGGGACAGGGCTGCCCTCCTCCCACCGAAGAATTCCGTCAAAACTGTTCTCCACCTCAATCAGCAGAAAATGATTTTTCCTTCTCAGGTTCAGACGAATAAACCGCCGGCCCTCCTTCATCCTTTGGCATGCTTCAATCGCATTGTCCAAAAGATTTCCCAGCAAAATTCCCAAATCAAACACCGAGACTCCATCCTTTGGCCCATAATGGAAATTTACCCTGAAATCAATCCCAAAAACCACGGCTTTCCGGTATTTATCATTGATTACCACATCTGTAACCGGATTTCCCGTGGCAAACTGATACTCCAGCGTTCCCATGGTTTCCTCCAGTTTTTTCACATACTGTTCTGCCGCCTGGTAATTTCCGCCGGCTGCAAGGCCTTTAAGATTTGCCATGTGATTTTTCATCTCATGCCTGGCTCTGCGGATGCTGCCATAGAAATCCTCTGCTTCCTCCAGACGCTGCCGGAGTAATTTCATCTGCTGCTCCTCCATAAAATGCTTCTGCCTTTCCCGCTGCAGCTTACCATATTTCTGAAAAATATAGATGGCAGACAGTTCTCCCAGATAAAGCAGCAGCGCAATCAAGGGAACCTTCCAGAGCATATCTTTTTTTTCATCAAACAGAAGAAACATGCCCTGTTCCATCTTTACAACAGAAAGATCCATCACAGTTCGGGCCAACAGAATACCAGCTCCATTGAGAGAAGACAAGAACACAGCATCCTGCCAGTTCATCTCCCAGGCGCCCGTTACAATTTTCTGCAAAATTCCCACCATCGCCAGAAATATCAGTCCATACACAATTACCAGAAGCCACTGGCACCAGGCAGAGCTTAAGTAAATCTCTGACAGATACTCTTTAGAGGAAGGTTCCATCTGATGAAAAAGAAAATCCGTCCCATACTGATAAATGCTGTTTGCAATTAAAAAGCTCAACCCATGAAAATTATAGAACATCAACAGCACAAATACCGCTTTCTCCAGATATTTCCGGTACCTTACATACACGCCGGCAAGGATCAAAGCCGCAGAAACAAGATACCGAATCCCTGAAGAAATTCCCGGCCAGAATCCTATAAGAAGATTTAGGACAATCAGAATTCCCGCCTCTGCAAAGCCTGTCACAGAACAACCGGGCGCCGCAGACTGACCGCAATGACTGGGTTTTGTAATAGTCCTGTGCCTTTGCAAAGCTGTGAACTTTATCTGTGTATCGTTATGCTCAGAATAAAAAATCCTCCATAAAACAAAAAAACACACAGTCTGCACAAGAATCAGGCATCCCCCGGAAATATCCACCACGAATTGAAACGTCTCCTGGCTCAATGATTTCCCTCCGAAATATATTTCAGGTATGCTTTCACAAACTCCTGATATTTGTACCTTGAGATTAACAGTTTGTCACCGTTTTTCATCCATACCTCCGTCCGGCTGTATCGCTCTACATATTTCATATTAACCAGATAGCCCTTATGCACCCGAAAAAAATTCTCCGGCAATTCTTCCTCAAGCCTGCTGATCTTGCCATAATAAATGATTTTCTCGCAATTCAGGCACAGAATCACCTTGCGGTTGCTGCTTTCCACATAATAAATATCTTCTTCCAATACCTTTCTTGTAGTATTGCCCTTATGAATCAGCAGTTCCTTGGGCGTTTCCTGCTTCCTGCCTTTCAAAATCCTGCACTCCTGCACAGCCTGCTCAAAAACTGCCGCAAATTCCTTTTCATCCACAGGCTTTACCAGAAACTGATAGGCATGCACCGCAAAGGCCTCCATCACATATTCCGGATATCCCGTCACAAAAATCAGAAGAGGAAGACTTCCCCATACTGCTTTGCCCTGTTCCCCGGCCTGCTTCCGAAGCTGTTTTGCCACAGTTATCCCATCTATATCCTCCATGGAAATATCCAGAAAAAGAATGTCAATTGCTTCCGGATGCTCCTTTTGGGATGAGATTTCCCCGGTATTGCCCATCAGTTCCTGTGACTGCAGCAATTCCTCTTCGGACGAAAATTTTCTTCTACCACTGTCCAATCCCTGTGACTGCAGCAATTCCTCTCCGGACGAAAATTCTCGGATTTCACAGTCCAGTCCCTGTCTTTCTATCAGCTTCCGTATGAAACTGCGTACATACTTTTCATCATCACAGATTGCAATATTCAACTCGGTCCACCTCGTGATATTTCTGAAAAATTTACTTCCGGCACATTCCTGCTGTTGTCTGAACTTAAAAGGACATCTGTTTTCCGGTCACTAATGTTATCGGCATCCTTCGGGAAAAAACTTTAGAAATGAAGTGACAAGACAGATAAATGTTGTGACTGGCACTATTTTATAGAAAGATTTATAGGTTGTTCCTTTTCCATACATTCAGGAGACAAAGAAAAAGCTGCCGTATCAGGAAATATGCCAGATATAGCAGCTTTTTCTATCACTATTTAATTCACATATTTAATAATCGTATCCCACGCAGAAGGCCGTTCCAGTCCCAGCTTCCAATAAGCAGCCCCGGCCAGGTTATTCTGTTTCATGACTTTCAGCTTCTCCTCTAAAGACGTCTCATTTTCAATCCACATTTTGTAGGTCTTCCCGTCCTTCTCATACTCTGCAGTATACTGACCGTCCTCATCGGACCAGACAGCCTGTGCGCCGTTTTCTGTATAACGGTTTTCCACCGTCTGCATTCCTTCGTCTGTACAAGTAAATGTATAAGGAAGGTAATCCTCCGCTGCGGATTCCACATCTTCCCCAGCTCCCTCCTTAGGAGTCAGTTCCCAAACTCTGGTATAAAACGGCATACCCAAAATTGTCTGTTCCGGCGGAACCTCCTTCAAGGTATTTTCCACTCCCTCCCGAACAAAACCAATAGAAGCCACAGAACCGATATCCTCAGAACCGCTGTAATGCTCGTCATATCCCATAATAATTACATAATCTGCAAATACAGCCTGCTCTGCCCGATTATAAAATGCCGTATAACCAGTAGGCACATAATTATCCACAGAAAGCACCAGATTATTATTCTCACATTTCAGAGAAAGTTCCCGGATAAACTGTATGTATGCATCCCCTACTTCACCGCTCAAAGCCTCAAAATCCAGATTAATCCCATCTAAATCATACTCAATGGCCGCTGCAATAATCTGATTTGCCAGATAATCCCGGGTGGACGTATGGGTCAGCACATAGGCACTGTCTGCTTCCGGATTTTCCAAATTGCTGACTAACGCCCAGACTTCAACATTGTTCTGGTGGCAGTAACTAACATACTCCCTGTTGGCCAGAGAAAATATATTTCCATCATTATCATTCAGATAAAACCAGGTGGGCGCTATTACATTCACTCCCTTAGTGCTCTGCAAGATATTAGAAATCCTGCCGTTGGCTTCCTGATTGGTCACCTGATGCCATCCAAGGCTCACTGGCCCTTCCTTCAGAATATGAGAAAACGCCGGCTCTTCAAATTCCCTTGCTAATGTCTCAGACGCCGCCTCTCCCAGTCTTTTCTTTTTCAGCCATCCAATCATGCCGTCCTCGGTGCAGACTCTGCTCCAGTCTTCACCAGACTCCAGAATGGTTACCTTGCTTCCTTTTTCCAAATCCGTTACAATGGGGCTCTTAATTCCGCCCTTTACACGGATTTCCGTTTTCTTGCGGATGGACGCCGTCTGAATTTCTCCCCAGGAAGCAGTTATTTTTACCCGGTTAGGATTTTGATAGATTGCAAAATCAATATTTGTGTAATTCTGAACGAAATCCAAAGCCAGATACATATGCTCTCCGTCTACTTTGACAATCACATAATCTGTGCTTTCACTTTTCCTAGTGACCGTATATTCCATACTTCCTGCATTCACGGTAATCACGTCTGTATTGGTTACATACCGCAGAATATTTTCATTGGAATCCCAGTAAAAACGCTGATTCAAATACTGCTGAACCAGTTTGTAATCCATGTACACATGTCCGTCCCAGTATTTTGCTTTTTCTTCCAGCCGCTGACCATCCAGAATCACAGCCATATCCTCTGTGCCCTGAACGTTATAATACTCATTCAGATCTGCCCGCTCTTTACTGGGGCTGTATTTTTTAATCACAACGCTTAACAGAGCAATCAGAACAACTACTGTGATAAAAAAAGCCGCAACAAGCACCGGCGCTTTGTTATTCCTTCCGGATCTTCTCCGTCTTCTTCTGGAACGGCTCTGGGCCCTTTTTCTGCCAGTGGTTTGTCTTGCTCGTTCTGCCGACTCCGGCTGCTCCTCTCTGTTCGTTCTGCCATCAGTTTGCCTATCGGTTTCTCTTCCTGCAGCCTCCGGCTGTTCTTCTGTGTTCTTCCCAGCCTCCTCCTGCATCATGTCTGTATCTGACATTTCATCCTCCCGTGCATAATACGCTTTATCCCATAGGAAATCCTGTCCTATGGGATAAAGCGCAAAGAACTATCCTCAAATCTTACTTAATATCTGCAATGCATCTTCTTTTAAAATCAACTCATAATGCTCTTCAAAATATGCCCGGATTGCAGAAGAATATTTCTCCTGATGAGCATATTCTGCCAATATATTGCATACCTTATTAAATTCTTCCGGCGTATGCTGACTTTTGCTGATAATCAGATAATATTTCCGATTCAGCTTATTCTTATAAAGAACGTTGCATCCATTATAGAAGCCTTTCAATACACGCGCCAGCCGGTTCACTTCATCTAATTCATCAAATACAAAAAGCTTCGTAATATCTACTACAAGAGGTTCCTCAGACTCCTGCTTATCCTTTCGGGTATCTTTCTCAACCGGAATAAAATCGTCTGTCCTCTCAGAAGTTTCTGTGCCTTTGCTCTGTGCCTGAAGTCTGCGGACCAAATCTAAAATATCATCTGCTCCAGCCGCTTCAAATACCTTGTCACCTTCTTCACCTGTAAATTCATCCTTCACATCATCATCCGGATCTCCTGGTGCAAACTGCGAAAACCGGGTATCCAGTTCTTCCGGATATTCAACCTTCGTAATAATCAAAATAATTGTATCCGCTGACAGAGGGATCGCTTCAATCATCAGCGGAATATCCTCTGCCTCAAATCCACATTCATAGGCTGCCTGCTGCATCATGTCCCGAAAAAGCATTTTCGCTTTCTCCGTTCCATAAGCCAGTTCACTTAACTTGAGCTGCCGATCTGCCAGATCCTCTCTTGTAAGCGTGCAGCGAATCTGGTTCTCATTTACCTTTTCAATTTTCATGTGATCACTTCCTTCTCCTTGACTACCACATTAGAAATCAACATTTATGAAACCACTCAGGCTCCATTAGATCTATGTTAATACAAAGCTATCTTCTTAGTACTCAAAGTATATTACATATTCTTATATTTCGTCAAGTCGTACACTCCTGGATTTTCTAAAAAAAATATTAATTTTCTAAATATTTGCCAAAAAACCTTGCAATTGGTATTATTTGTATGCTATAAATATGGAAGAAATGCAAGTCTGGTTCAGGCAGAAAGGAGCCATACGAATTATCAGGTCTTTGCATCATAACACATTTCAAGAGAATTTATCTTTATTACAAATGTACATATCTGTTTCTGCACATCATGTTCCACAGATATATAGTATGTGGAAATCCGATAAAATTAACCTGGAAACACACCTGTCATCTGTATATTTCTCAATTTAATGAAAATTATTTAATAAAACGCCTGCTCTTTGCATTTTAGCAACGGACCTGTGAACATCTGTTTTGCACGGAAAATTCTGGCAATAAAATAAATAAAGCTGTGCTGGCAGCCATGGAATCTGCATTCCATATTTTGGGAAAAGAAAAAAGAACTTTTGAATTTTCTGGCAAAACATATGGTTTTCGGAACTATGTTTAATTTCGAAAACACTTTATATGAAGCAGATACGTACCACTGCTTCATGATTTAACATATTATATCACGAAATACCTTCATATATTTATATGAAGTATCAAAGGGGGAATTCACTCAGATATTTTAAATTTTGTGTAAGAAGAGAATTTTTATTCACGAATCATAATTTTGGCAGCCACTGCCTTTTTACTGCAGCGCTGCCCTGAACAAAAGAATGATGGAGTAAACAGGCTGTGTCTCAGCAACATGGCCTTATTACCCCATTTCTTTCACTAGTCTTTAAAAGCTTTGCTTCTATGCTGCAGATTGCTATTCCACAGTCAAATCTTGCTGACAGCCTGTCAAAAAACAGACCAATCTCAATAACGGTTGAAACCCGTCAAAGAACTGTTCGCTTTGATAGCGCCTTACTGTGCCAGGAAGTCATTAATTTTATTTACTAACGCATCCGGATCAATTCCATGCACCATTGCTGCTTCGGCAATTGTCTCCATCTGAGAAGACGGGCAGCCAAGACAATGCATTCCAATCTCCAGTAATATAGGCGCTACATTTTCATTAATTTGAAGTAATTCTCCAATCATTGTTTCTTTTGTTACCTGAGCCATCTCTCCTACCTCCTTATGTTTGAGTTTCTGTCACTGATTATTCTCAGTACACCTATTTCTATATTATAATACCATTTTCTGTCACTGATTATTCTCAGTACACGTGTTTCTATATTATAATACCATTTTCCCTATTATGCAATGATTTATTCAAAAAATCCGGAAATCCGGCAAAAGGAAGCACCCCGGACGGAATACTTCCTTCTATCATAAATTACTTATAATTTCTGCTTTTTAAATTAAGGATTCATATAATTTTGTGATATCCTCTACGCTGGTCTCTTTGGGATTTCCAGGTCTGCATGCATCATCATAGGCAGATTGTGCAAGGAACGGAATGTCTTCCTTTTTAACAATTTCTTTCAAATCAGCCGGAATGCCAACATCCTGTGACAGCTTCTTCACTGCATCTATCGCAGCTTTCCTATATTCTTCCTGAGACATGGACTCTACGCCTTCCACTCCCATTGCCTTTGCAATATCACGGTATTTCTCTCCTGTTGCCTCCGCATTATACTCCATCACAGTTGGAAGAATAATTGCATTTGCAATGCCATGAGGCGTATCATACAGTGCTCCTAAGGGATGAGCCATAGAATGAACGATTCCAAGTCCAACATTGGAAAATCCCATTCCTGCCACATATTGCCCCAATGCCATTCCTTCTCTTCCTTCTGGTGTATTATCAACTGCACCCCGAAGACTTCTTGCAATAATTTCAATAGCCTTAATATGGAACATATCAGACAATTCCCAGGCTCCTGCTGTAATATATCCCTCGATTGCATGAGTCAGAGCGTCCATACCGGTAGCAGCCGTCAAGCCTTTCGGCATAGAAGACATCATATCTGAATCTACAAATGCCACAACAGGAATATCCTTCGGATCTACACATACCATTTTGCGGTTTTTCTCTGCGTCTGTAATAACATAATTAATCGTTACCTCTGCTGCTGTTCCTGCAGTTGTGGGAACGGCAAAAATCGGAACAGATTTATTCGTAGTAGGTGCAACGCCTTCCAGACTTACCACATCTTCAAAATCCGGGTTATTGATAATAATACCGATAGCCTTAGCAGTATCCATAGAAGAACCGCCGCCAATCGCAACCAAATAATCAGCTTCTGACTTCTTAAATGCTGCAACGCCTGTCTGTACATTCTCAATCGTCGGATTTGGTTTAATATCAGAATATAATTCGTAAACTAACCCCGCTTGATCCAATACATCCAATACTTTCTTCGTTACTCCAAATTTTACAAGATCCGGATCAGAACACACAAAAGCCTTCTGGAACCCCCTTCCTTTTGCCTCTGCTGCAATTTCCTGAATTGCGCCTGCTCCATGATAAGATGTTTCGTTTAACACAAATCTGTTTGCCATTTTTCCTTCTCCTTTCAAATAATAAGATTTCTTTCAGAAAATCTCCATTAATATTATCACAAAATTCACAATAATTTCAATACTTTTTGAAAGAATACAGACAAAATATATATAGAATTTCCACCTGCTTTTCAGCCTGAATCCGAAAAGAAAACCTGCAATGCTGCCACTTCCATCTTCCTTCATTCCATATTTTAATGTAATAGGTACCGGAAGAAAGTGTTCTGGACAAAATTGCTGAGGACCAGCCGGTAAAAAAGTTTCTTCGAAACTCCAAATCCTCATTTCTCAATACTTCATTCCCAAATTCATCATAAATCGTTCCTCCACATCCTTTCCCGTAATATTTTAAAGATAAAGTAACATGGGAACTTTCCGGAAGAGAAAAACGAAAACACCGCATCTTTTCATGGTATGCTATTTTCCCCTCATACTCCTCCCCAAGCTCATATTCTTCTGTTGCCTTTGGCACTGCAGCTTTTACCTGCCAGCTTTTAAATAAAAACAGGAAACAAAGACATAATAATAACATTCGTAAATTTTGTGCCATACTCTTCTGCATTGTAACTCTCCATTTTCCACACATCTGCCATTATCATTTTATAAATGTCTTTTCCCCTCATTTTTTCAATTTAATCATTTCTTATCATATAATAACATTTTAAATTAGATGTTTCAAGATATTATAACATTTTTACATAGAATATTTCTTACTTTTGTCATTTATAATTATGTATATATTTAGGAGGAGTATACCATGGATGAATTTGTCAAAAACCGAATTACACAGTTGCGAATTAAAAAAGGAGTCTCCGAATATCAAATGAGCTATGATTTAGGGCATAGCAGAGGATATATCAACAATATTTCTTCTGGAAAATCTCTTCCTTCTTTAAATGAATTTTTTTCTATCTGTGATTATTTTGAAATAACGCCTGTTGAATTTTTTGATCAGCAGCAGCAGAATCCTGAATTGGTTAATAAAGCTTTATCTAAATTTAAACTATTGAATGACAGTGATATGATTTTGGTATTAAGTCTCCTGAACCGGCTTTGTGAAAAACAGGGATAACAGATTTCCTGCTATCCGGAAATCCAAATATGCATCTCTGCCAAACTCAGAAAAATCTTGAAGCCTGTCAATCCTTTTACCAGATGGCTTTTGTAAAGTAACTGGGATAAAAAATCTGAGAAGTGTAATCAAAACGCTTTTGTTTACAAAACAATGGGAACCCTTGAAAATCAAAGGTTCCCAACTATTGAAGTAATGAGACATCGGGGATTCGAACCCCGGACAACTTGATTAAAAGTCAAGTGCTCTACCAACTGAGCTAATATCCCATAATTCTATTGTATCACAAGTGCCCAGTTCCGGAATCGAACCAGAGACACGAGGATTTTCAGTCCTCTGCTCTACCAACTGAGCTAACTGGGCAGTTAACTAAAAAATTGCGGGGATAGGATTTGAACCTATGACCTTCGGGTTATGAGCCCGACGAGCTTCCAGACTGCTCCACCCCGCGGAATAAGATGAGCGGATAAGTAAAATAAATCTGCTCTTATTCTAATCTGCCTACAATAAACAGAAAAAACTAAAGCCCTTTGTTTTATCAAACTTATCCTAATGGATGGAGAAGGATTCGAACCTTCGAAGGCGGTGCCAACAGATTTACAGTCTGCCCCCTTTGGCCACTCGGGAATCCATCCATAATTATTTATTGAAAATTAAATTTTCAAAGAGCCGATGATCGGACTCGAACCGATAACCTGCTGATTACAAATCAGCTGCTCTGCCAATTGAGCCACATCGGCCTGTCTGATGATTCAGGCATAAAAATGGGACCTACAGGGCTCGAACCTGTGACCCTCTGCTTGTAAGGCAGATGCTC
>NZ_SRYA01000280.1 GCF_004793545.1 Petralouisia muris
GCATTCTGACGCAGGCTGGCGCGGCTCTCTATCTTTTGGACTTTTCTTGTAAATGTCGGCATTCTTTCTCATCCCCTTTCCTTTTTTGCCTGATAACCTCCAGCTGACGTTCCCGCGCTTTCTGTCTCATTTCCGGCGTCCAGCTTTCCCGGCGAGATGGATGCCGCCAGTGGACGCTTTCCATATGGCCGTCGTGGAAAACGTAGACCAGACAGTTGTGCTCCGGCACTAATATCTCCTCAATATCCCGGGTCAGTTCCTCCCGTCCCCAGCCGTCATACCCCAAAACCTCGGAAGTCTTAGCGATGAGTATGTCTTCCGGAATCCGCTG
>NZ_SRYA01000281.1 GCF_004793545.1 Petralouisia muris
TGCCATCTGGCAGGTATTACATAAGACCTGAGCCACACTTATTATGTTGAATACCAGTAGCTGAATATTTAAAAAAAAGCTTCCTATGGGGGCTTATTCGTGGTGCGCTGGAAATGATTTTAAAAAATTCCTCTCCATATGCACAGGTATCCAACATACTGTTTCGCAAAGAGCGTCAAAATTGAAAGCCCATATACAGCGGCTACCCGGACGCGCCTTTGTTCAACCAGGAAAAATCGAAACTGATGCAAACGAAAGGGCAGTTATCGAAAAATCAAAGCTGCTTTTTCGTTTGCACCACCTTCGATTCTTTCCTTAACGATTT
>NZ_SRYA01000282.1 GCF_004793545.1 Petralouisia muris
TCTACAATACCCTGAAAGAACACGGTTACAACCTTGATGTGATACCGATTGTGTTCGTAGGCGGCGGGGCGGCAGTCATGAGGCTGTTTGGTTCACAAGCCAGCGGGAATTTCCAGTACATTGAGGACATCAAGGCAAATGCAAAGGGGTATGAACAGCTTGGCAGGATTTTCCTTGCAAAGCACCGTAACCAGATAGGATAGGAGTGGGGCATATGGCAAAATCAAATATCTGTTACCATAATGTCCGGCTCAACCTTGATAATGAACAGTGTCGGACGGCGAATTGAGGGAGAAGCAAACAGCGAATTATTTTTCCGACATT
>NZ_SRYA01000283.1 GCF_004793545.1 Petralouisia muris
GGAAATTTCTGAAGCCTTATAAAACAAGGGATTCGAGTTTCCGAGAGTACACTATATAGCTGAGAGGTTTTCACAATGAAAATCCCTCGGCATATTTTATTTTCAAAGAAGTGTGTGATTAGATTACCAAAAGTACAGACAGTCTCTTAATCAAAAACTGGCTGAAAAAGTACAGTGTGAGCTTGCCGATTTCCGTGAGGGCATCCTAAGCAAAAGTCCGCAGGAGATTCACGATACCGCAAATCAAATTATCATAATAGTTGCATGGGTATGATGTTGGGGTCAAAAGCCCCGCTATAGTACCTTGAAAAGTTCATATATTTT
>NZ_SRYA01000284.1 GCF_004793545.1 Petralouisia muris
AAACGACAAAAGAAAAACCGCAAAGGCACTGTGACCTCTACGGTTATAGGAGATACATATTCTGTTAAACGGAGATTCTACTTCTGGTTTCATGGTGAGAAGCAGCGTTGTATGGGCAGGGACTTTTTTAACTGGCTTCCTGCCATTCCCCGATATGCTATGTATAAGTCAAATCTGCGTTGTATAAGCAGATAGGTTACTGCCCGAAAAAAGGACATAAAAAAATCCCTCCAAACTTTAAAACAGGTCTGGAGAGTTTCTGTTCAGTCTTTTCGGGCATAGCAATACCGCCCACCATAACACCGTTTTTTTATATGGTG
>NZ_SRYA01000285.1 GCF_004793545.1 Petralouisia muris
AATTCAGGAAGTGCAGGAACAGTCAGAAATCTGTGAGGATTTACTGGCTTCTTAAGCATATAAACTTTTTACTCTCAAGTTATTAATATTTCTCTGCAATGCTTTTTGTAAAAATCTTACGAAATTCTTTTTGATATGTTCTTGATATGGATAAGCACTCACCATTATCCAAATAAACCTCATTACCTAATATTTTTTCAACATGCCTAATATTAATTAGGTAACTACTGTGTGCAAAAGCAAGTTGATAAAATTTGTTTGATAACGTCTCTAATTTATCATCTACTAGTATCTGCCCATCAAATTTTGCTTCA
>NZ_SRYA01000286.1 GCF_004793545.1 Petralouisia muris
GTCCGCAACTTCGTCCCAACTTGTGACGAGGTTAAATCTGTGCGGAAGCCCTGCCTTTTCATGGCTTCGGATTTCATTTTATAAGCAAATGCCCTCTCACTTGGCAGGATATTTTCACGCTGTAAATTGCTGTCTACAAGGGTGATGATGGCTCGGTCACGGTCTAAAGGCAGGACAAAAGCGGGTACGGTATTTATCCCTGCAAGCTCGGAAGCACGCACACGCCGCTGACCTGCAATCACTTCATAACCGTTCCCGTCCTCTTTCGGGCGTGTGATTATCGGCGTTACGATTCCAAACTCCTTAATGC
>NZ_SRYA01000287.1 GCF_004793545.1 Petralouisia muris
TCACAGAAATTACAAAGCTGCCGCCACACTATATAGCAGCAATGCCGGATGCGGTGCAGGAAGAAATCAGGCAGAAAGTAATGGCAGCGCTGGCAGAGCATGGCGAATGTACCCCTGAAAATGTTGACCGTGCCATGAGTTCCAAAATCTACGACTTGGAGGATTTGATTGACATTCGTGAGTATGTCAGGCGGATGGAGACGGAACAGAGAAAGAAAGCGGAGCAGAAAAGGAGGGGCGGCAGATGATAGCGGCAGGAATTATAGCAGCAGTTGTGTTTGTACTTGCACTTTCAAGATCAGCAGGGC
>NZ_SRYA01000288.1 GCF_004793545.1 Petralouisia muris
TTGCACATCGGGGCAAATGGGCCTGTGAAGTAGGATGTTTTCATAGATCCACCTCAGTCGTTCATTTTTTGCGGACAGTTCAATACATACCTGTCTGCTTCGTTCTCTGCTCCTACGTTTCGTTTCTGTCCCTTGAGCCTTTCTTATCTTTTCCCTGCACTCTGGACAATACTTCGATATTGCGGAGCGGGGGACGTATTCAACACCGCACACTGTACAATTCTTAGGCTTTAATACTGTCCACCGCTTCGTGGGTGTGATATGTAATTCACCGACAAAGCCGATGAATTTATAGTAAATCTTGA
>NZ_SRYA01000289.1 GCF_004793545.1 Petralouisia muris
ATGGATAAGCGGTACGAGCAGCCCGTCATGGAGCGGCTTGCGGACAGGTTCGGCGATACGGAGGGCGGCGATTTTGCCACGTTTTTAATTCAGACGGCGGAAAACGCCGTGGAGGACAACTTACCCGATTACCTCTCACAGCTAAAGGGCTGCACGAAAGACAGCTTTTTGGAGGAACTGGACGACTATAATATAGAAGTGATTTACAAACGTCTTGCCGCAAACAGCGTCGCCTATATGCTGTTAAGCCGCTGCGGTCTGGATGCGGACGGGTATTTTGAGCGTGAGGACTTTGCGGAGA
>NZ_SRYA01000028.1 GCF_004793545.1 Petralouisia muris
ATGAATGGGTGTAAAGACATCCGGTATTGTTCTTTTCCTTAAGTTAATGACATTGTGAAAATACTGGACTTTCAAGGGTTTCACTAAATCTCTTATTCTGCTTGTAATTATCGCTTGCTGAACTGCGGAGCGCGACGAGCTGCTTTGAGACCGTATTTCTTTCTTTCTTTCATTCTCGGGTCACGTGTCAGGTAACCTGCAGTCTTAAGTACGGGTCTGTAATCAGCATCGGCTTCCAGCAATGCTCTGGCAATCCCGTGACGGATAGCGCCTGCCTGTCCGGTATAACCGCCGCCCTTTACATTTACCAGGACATCGAACTTATCTACCGTATCTGTTGCCACCAACGGCTGACGTACGATAACCTTCAGAGTTTCCAGTCCCAGATAATCATCAATATCTCTTTTATTAATTGTAATCTTGCCAGTTCCTGGCATTAAATATACTCTGGCGATTGATTTTTTCCTTCTGCCTGTTCCATAATATCTTGCATCTGCCATTTTATTTTACCTCCTGATTAAAATGTGAAAGCTTCTGGTTTCTGAGCTGCATGCTTGTGTTCCGGTCCTGCATATACGAATAATTTCTTATACATCTGTCTTCCCAAAGGTCCCTTCGGAAGCATGCCTTTCACAGCAAGTTCCACAACTCTTTCCGGTTTATCTGCCAACATATTTTTTAATGTGGTTTCTTTCATTCCCCCTACATATCCGGAATGATGATAATAAATCTTCTGATTCAATTTCTTACCGGTTACTTTCACCTTCTCAGCATTGACAACAATCACATAATCGCCTGTATCAATATGAGGAGTAAAAATCGGCTTATGCTTTCCTCTTAATACTTTTGCCACTTCTGACGCCAAACGTCCCAATGTCTTTCCTTCAGCATCAACTACATACCATTTTCTTTCCACTGCCGCTGTGCTGGCCATAAAAGTTTTCATCAAATGTTACCTCCTTGAATTTTACAATGTTACTCTGATATCCGAATGCCGTCCTGATTCTATGAATTCATCCGTTCTATCATTTTCACACCATTTACATTTTTCTTTGTACATCAAAGTAAAAACGCTTCGCCGGAGAAAGGCTTGCATTTCTAACTCGCCATACCTGACCATTATATTACATAGATTGTTCCCTGTCAATTATTTTTAAAACTTTCCAACCTTAAACTGCTGTATCATTCCCCGCAGCGTCTCTGCCTGTGCAGTCATTTCCTCACTGGAGGCAGCGCATGCCTCAGAAGTTCCTGTATTGGTCTGCACTACATGGTTGATCTGCTCTACGCCCTGATTGATTTGATTCACCGCCTGGGCCTGTTCCCTGGAGGCCTCTGCAATCAGATTGATTTTGTCAATAATCGTCAGCGCGCCCTTTACTACCTCCTGCAGCTGGCTGGCTGTTTCATTGGCAATTACCATTCCTTTCTCCACAGCACTGACAGATTCTTCAATCAAGGCTGTAGATTCCGTTGCTGCTTCCGCACTCTGGGAAGCAAGCAGGGAAACCTGATCTGCAACTACCGCAAAGCCTCTTCCGGCTTCTCCTGCCCTGGCTGCTTCTATAGAAGCATTTAACGCCAACAGGTTTGTCTGAGAAGCAATCTCATTGATGGCAGCGATAATCTTACTGATTTCATTGGAGGACTGACTGATTCTGTTCATAGATTCCACCATCTCCCGCATTTTCCCATTGCTGTACTCCAGATCCCGTCCCACCTGCTGTATTTCCTTGCTGATATCAACCGCTTCTTTCGCATTCCGGTCAATCTGCCCGGAAACATTCTCAATGGTAACTGAAAGCTCCTGGGTTACTCCTGCCTGCTCAGACGCCCCCTCTGCCAGCTCTGTGGAATTTGCGGCAATCTGCTCGGATGCTTTGGTCACTTGATTTGCCACAGTCTGGACATTCTTTACCATATCTGACATATTTTTCTCAAAATGCATCAATGACTCTTCAATGCCCATGAAATCCCCTCTGTATTCCACTTCAGCCTGAACGTCAAAATTCCCTTCCGCAAACTCATGCATGGCGCGATCAATATCCGCCACATAGGA
Organism: Petralouisia muris; assembly: GCF_004793545.1. Lineage (GTDB taxonomy): Bacteria > Bacillota > Clostridia > Lachnospirales > Lachnospiraceae > Petralouisia > Petralouisia muris. The sequence goes on from NZ_SRYA01000028.1 coordinate 2,060, forward strand.
ACTTAGCCTTTCGATGGAACTGCGCAGCGCATGAGCCAGTTTCCCGATTTCATCTTCGCTGTGATATGTAACATTGGTGTGAAGATTTCCTCTGGACAGCTCCACAGCCGCATTCTCAATCTCATTTAACGGCCCTAAAATACTTTCCACAATCCTGTTTCCTACTTTTATAGCTGTGAATATTGCAAGTCCCAGCACAAAAATCATAAAGGCAATTACAACAACTACTGTTTGCTGATTGATCCGCAGGGATGATTTTTTTATTGCATCTGTAACATTATTGATTTCCTTTGCAATTCCCACAGCTTCTTCCAGTGCCGGAGAACATTCCGTGATAATCAAAGTAATTCCCTCTGCACGATTTCCGGCTTCTAAATCCTCTACAATACGGTATCCAACTTCCATCCAGTTCACTAACGCCGTCTCATATTTCTGGTTCAGTTCATCCTCAATTACGCCTGCATCTTTCAATTCTGCAAGGGCTTTCTCAATGGCAGCCATGCTTTCTTCAATATTTCCCTTATATTCTGTCAGCATGTCCTTATCATCATTCAGGGCAAGCTCCCGTATCATCCTTGCCGCAATATTAGATTCAATCCTGCAGGTTTTTAATGCGGTATCGGCTGCCAGGGCGCCATTGATATAAGAATTCATTTTTCCCTGCACCAGAAATAAGCCTATCATGGCAAATATGGTAATTACAATCATCAGTCCAATCACCAGACCATAGCCAAACTGAAGCTTCTCCTTCATTTTCATCTGATCCATTTTCTTTAACATTTCATCCATTCCCTCCTCCGTAATTAATTCCAATCATGGTAAGCCCGTGAGCCGGCGCAGTAGGTCCGGCCGCGCCTCGGTCTTTTTTCTGCAGAATTTCCGGTATGGATTCTGGAGCAAATTCCCCCACGCCTGCTGAAATCAGCGTTCCGGCAATAATCCTTACCATATTATATAAAAATCCTGTCCCAGTCACCCGTATGGTGATAATGTCTTCCTGGGATTTTGTTACCGTACAGGATAAAATCTTCCGTACGGTATCTTCTGCGCTTGTCCTTACCGAACAAAAGCTCCTGAAATCATGCTCTCCCACCAGAAAAGCCGCTGCTTTTTGCATATTTTCCACATCCAAAGCTCTGTAATAAAAATAGGTATCCCGTCTCAGGGTAGGAATGGGAATTTTCCGGTTCAGGATACGGTATTCATAAGTCTTTTCACTGTAGCATCGGCGGGGATGAAAATCCGCTTCCACCTGACAGGAACTTTGCACCGCAATATCCTCGGGCAGCCACTGATTCAGGGCATAACAGATTTTCTCAGCCGGAATTCTGGTTTGCGTATCAAAAACCGCTACATTTCCCAGAGAATGCACCCCTGCATCTGTCCGGCTTGCACCGATTACCTGAATTTCCTCTCCCAACAGTTCCGACAATGTCCGGTTCAACACTTCTTCAATTGTAATCCCATTCGGCTGCACCTGCCAGCCGCAGTAATTTGTACCCTCATAGGCAACGATCAGCTTTACTCGTTTCAACTATTTCTCCCATTCCTTGACATCCAGACGCATACTATGATTCCTGCAAAATATCCCGCCATAATCAAATAGGCCCATCCGTCCTTTCCTGTATATTTTAAAGGCTTCATCTTCGTCCTTCCCTCTCCGCCGTTATAGCATCTTGCCTCCATCGCCATAGCAAGATCATTGGCGCGGCGGAAAGCAGAAATAAACAGGGGCACTAAAAGAGGCGCCATGGCCTTTGCTTTTTTTATCAGATTTCCGCTTTCAAAATCTGCTCCTCTTGCAAGCTGAGCTTTCATGATTTTATCGGTTTCCTCCACTAAGATAGGAATAAATCGGAGGGCAATAGACATAATCATGGAAATCTCATGTACCGGAACCCCGATTTTGTTTAAGGGCCTTAATGCCTTCTCTAAACCATCGGTCAGTCGATTGGGGGTGGTTGTCAAGGTCAGCACAGAGCTGCCAAGAATCAGATAGGTCAGCCGGATCACCATAAATCCTGCATTTTTTAAGCCTTCCTCTGTAATTTTAAAGATTCCAAAGGACGCCAGCGGTTCTCCCGGCGTCAAAAACAGATTGAACATTCCGGTAAGCACAAGAATTACCCCAATGGCCTTAAGTCCCTTTACCATATAGCGAAGGGGCACTTTAGACAGCCAAATCAAAGCGGCCAGCCCCAGGGTAACTGCCGCAAATCCCGCCGCACCCCGAAAGAAAAACAGGGACAATACATAAACCAGCGTTCCCAGCAGCTTTACTCTCGGGTCCAACTTATGCAAAATTGAATCTGAAGGATAATATTGTCCGATTGTAATATCTCTTAACATAATAGTTTCCGCTCCCTTTATCCCAGCCTGCGGTTTGAAAACGCCTGTAAAACAGCTTCCTTGGCTTCCTTAAGTGTAGTAACCTCCACAGAAACAGGAATCCCCCTGCCTTTTAATTCCTGCATCAAATAAGTAACCTGAGGAACCAAAAGGCCCGCCGCTTCCAATTTCTGCTGATGAAGAAAGACCTCCTTCGGAGCGCCGTCTAACAAGATGCTGCCCTGATTCATTACTATAATCCGCTTCACATATTCCGCCACGTCTTCCATACTGTGGGACACCAGAAGAATCGTCATATTTAATTCCTGATGCATAGATGCTATCTGATTCAAAATCTCCTCTCTGCCCCAGGGATCTAATCCGGCGGTAGGCTCATCCAGAATTAAAACCTCCGGTTTCATGGCGAGGACTCCTGCAATAGCCGCCCGCCGTTTCTGACCCCCGGACAATTCAAAGGGAGAGCGGTACCAATATTCTTCCGGCAGCCCTGCACTTTTCAGCGCACTGAACGCCCGAAGCTCTGCTTCTTTTCTGGAAAGTCCCAGATTCTTAGGGCCGAAACATACATCTGCAAAAACCGTAGTCTCAAATAATTGGTGTTCCGGATATTGAAACACAAGCCCCACCTTGCTACGCAGTTCTTTGCGATCATAATCCTCTTCGTATATATCTCTGCCGTTATAGTAAATGCCGCCTGAGGTTGCTTTCAGTAAACCGTTCAAATGCTGAATTAATGTAGATTTGCCGGAACCTGTATGGCCGATAATACCGATAAATTCGCCGTCTTCAATTTTAAGGCTGACTTGATTCAGTGCTTGTTTTTCGTAAGCCGTTTCTTCACTGTACACATAATTCACTTTATCTAATATAATTGACATAATGCCTCCGCCAGCTCCTGTCTTGTGAGAATCCCCTCTGGTATCTGCAGCCCTTCTTTCCGCAGCTCATGGGCCAGAAGGGTAATCTGAGGTACATCCAGGCGATAAGATTTCAACCGATCCACCTGAGAAAAAATCTCCCGGGGTTTTCCCTGCATTACAACTTTTCCATGATCCATCACATAAACCTTATCTGCCTGCACCGCTTCTTCCATATAATGGGTGATTAAGATGACGGTAATGCCTTTCTCCCTGTTTAAAGCTCCTACCGCTTCCAGAACCTCTCTGCGTCCCTGAGGATCCAGCATGGCGGTAGGCTCATCCAATACAATGCATTTAGGCTCCATAGCCATAACGCCGGCGATCGCAACCCGCTGTTTCTGGCCCCCGGAAAGCTTATTGGGAGAATGTTCCCGATACCCAAGCATCCCCACAGATTTCAAGCTCTTTTCCACCCGGTTCCAGATTTCATCTGTGGGCACCCCGATATTTTCCGGGCCGAAGGCCACATCCTCTTCTACCACTCCTGCAATAATCTGATTATCCGGATTCTGAAATACCATTCCGGCACTTTTGCGGATATCCCATTGATAATTGTCGTCCAGCGTATCTTTTCCATCTACCCAGAGGGTGCCTTCACTGGCCTTTAAAAGCACATTCAGATGTTTGGCAAGCGTGGATTTGCCGGAACCATTATGGCCCAAAATTGCCACAAACTCCCCTGCCTTCACCTCCAGATCCACGCCATCCAAAGCTGCAAGGATTCCCTCTACATTTCCTTCTTCATCCCGTCTGATATATTCATGCACCAGCTTTCTGGCTTCTATCAAATTCATGGCTTCAGTCCTCCCAGCTTAACCGATGAAGCTGTCCCTCCAGCTTCAGTCCTCCAAACTGATTCTGCCGCAGTGCTTCATACAAGACAATGGCGGCAGAATTAGAAAGATTCAGCGAACGTGTTTCCCCTACCATGGGAATCCGCACACAGGCGTCCGGATATTCTTTTAATATCTCTTCCGGAATCCCGCCGCTCTCCTTCCCAAACATCAGATAACAATCCGGCTCATACTGAACCTCTGTATAAATCTTCCTTCCCTTGGTAGTTGCCATATAAATGTTGGCCCTGGGATTCTTTTCCAGAAAATCCTGCCAGTTCATGTACCTTGTCACATCCACATCTTTCCAGTAATCCATGCCGGCGCGCTTAATTGCCCTTTCATTCAGCTGGAATCCCAAAGGCTCAATCAAATGGAGCCTGGTTCCGGTAGCCTTACAGGTACGGCCGATATTTCCTGTATTTGCCGGAATTTCCGGCTCAAAAAGCACAATATTCAGATTTGCCATGTTTATTTCCTCAATTTCCGGATGAAGGATTCCAGCCTGTCCAGAGCCTCTTTCAGACTTTCCAGGGAATAAGCATAGGAAATTCGAAGGAAGCCCTCTCCGCAGTCTCCGAAGGCAGTTCCCGGCACTACCACCACCTTTTCTTCCTGAAGCATTCGGGTGGCAAATTCCTCAGAAGTCATACCGAATTCCTGAATGCAGGGAAAGGCGTAAAACGCCCCGAAAGGCTCAAAGCATTTCAGATTCATTTCATGGAACCGGTGCATCAGATAACGCCGTCTGCCGTTATATTCTTCCCGCATCCCTGCCACATCTGCATCGCCGCTGCGCACCGCTTCCACTGCTGCATACTGGCTGGTGGTAGGCGCACACATAATCGCGTATTGATGAATTTTTAACATCTGTTCTAAAATTACCTTGGGCGCACAGGCATATCCCAGCCGCCATCCCGTCATGGCGTAAGCCTTGGAAAATCCGTTAATTAATACCGTCCGCTCCCTCATTCCCGGAAGAGAAGCGATCGTCACATGATCCTGCCCTTCCAGATATGTAAGCTCCGCATAGATTTCATCGCTCAATACAAATAAATCATGCTTTTTTATCACCTCTGCGATGGCTTCCAAATCCTTCCGCTCCATCACGGCGCCTGTGGGATTATTGGGAAAAGGCAGCACAAGAAGCTTTGTTTTAGGAGTAATGGATGCTTCCAGCTCTTCTGCCGTCAGCCGGAATTCATTTTCTTCTTTCAAATTAATAATCACCGGCGCCCCGTTTGCCAGCACCGCGCACGGCATATAAGAAACATAACTGGGCTGGGGAATCAGGACCTCATCCCCGGGATCTAACATGGCCCGCATAGCGATATCAATAGCTTCGCTGCCTCCTACCGTAATCATCATTTCCGTGTTATAATCATAGGATACCTGAAACCGCCGGTTCAGATATTTTGCAATCTCTATCTTCAGTTCTTTCAATCCCGCATTAGAAGTATAAGCAGTCCTGCCTTTTTCTAGAGAATAAATCCCCTCATCCCTGATATGCCAGGGAGTGTCAAAATCTGGCTCTCCCACCCCCAGAGAAATGACGTCCTTCATCTCCGCTGCAATATCAAAAAATTTCCGGATTCCAGAAAAGGGAACCTCTGTAATGCGCTCTGACAGTGGATTTCTCATTAGCTCACCAACATCCTTTCATCTTCTTTTGGCTTGGCAATTACCGTTCCATGGTCTTTATATTTTTTCAGAATAAAATTCGTCTTGGTGCTTAACACCGATTCCAGCGGAGAAAGTTTATCGGAAACAAACTGCGCCACTTCCCGCAGGGTTTTCCCCTCCAGCGTCACCAGCAGATCATAGCCGCCGGAAATCAGATAAACGGCGTTCACCTCCGGATAGTTGTAAACCCGTTCTGCAATACTGTCAAATCCTCTTCCCCTCTGAGGGGTTACGCGGACTTCAATCAATGCATTCACTTTCTCAATACTGGTTTTGTCCCAGTCTATCAGCGTATGGTACCCGCAGATAATATGTTCTTCCTCCATGGCTGCCATTTCGTTTGCCACTGCTGCTTCCTCTACGCCAAGCATAATTGCCAGCTCTTTCAAATCCACTCTGCTGTTCTTCTCTATAAAGGTTAAAATCTTCTCTCTCATTTCCATTCCTTCACCCTTTCTGCCGCCAGGCATTTCCTCCTGGCTTGTTTTTCATCAGGAGAAATCACCTTGCAGATTATACTACTTTATAAAGCTCATCTGTCTTCGGCGGTTCCAAAAATCTTCTCTCATCTTCATTCAGAAGCACACGGTCATTTCCTTCCATTGCCTTCCCGATTACCACTGCATGAATTCCTTCTTTCTCTAACTCCCGCACCAGCTGGTTCCCGTCCGGCGCTGCCATCAGCATACATCCGCTGGAAATCAGCTCATAGGGATTAATCCCAAAAAATTCACACACCTCTATGGTTTCCTGCTTTACAGGTATTTTTTTCAAATCTATTTCAAGTCCAATCCCAGAGCTTTCCGCCAGTTCCCAGAGAGCTCCGAAAATCCCGCCCTCCGTCACATCATGCATCGCACTGACATTGGACCGGACGGCGACTGCAGCCTCCGGCAGCACAGACAGATATTTGTCGAATTCCCGGGCTGCTTTTATCAATTGCATGGGATACCTGCCTGCCAGCTCTTTCTCTTTTTCCTTTGCTATAATAGACGTCCCTTCCAGTCCAATCCACTTGCTTACCAGAATATCGTCTCCTGGCCTTGCCCCCGCTGTGGATACCAGCTTTCCTTCTTTGGCCTTCCCCACTCCGCAGACATTTACCAAAGGCTGATTCACCGCTCTGGTTACCTCGGTATGGCCTCCAATAATCTGCACCTTTCCCTGGGCGCAGGCAGTTTCAATCTGTCTCATAATTTCTTTTAAATCCGATTCCTCAGCCCCCTCCGGCAAAAGAATCGTCAGCATAACTCCCACCGGCTCTGCGCCTGCAGAGGCCAGATCATTCATGGTAATATGAATGGCCAGGTTGCCGATATCTGTAGCCGTGCCGGTAATCGGATCAGTAGAAATCACAAATATTTCATCCTCTGCCAGCTTCAATGCAGCGCAGTCTTCCCCTACCCCCGCTCCTAGCAGAACTTCTTCCCGTCTGGTATGTATTTGTCTTAATACGGAACGTTTCAGTACGCTCTCCGGAACTTTTCCTGTTTTCATTCTCCAATCCTCTCAGGCCGATTTATGATTCTAATTTATAAAAATGGACAGGATAAGGCTGTCTCACTACTGAAACAGCCTTATCCCTTATGATTCTTTCGCTATTTATTCTTCGCCTTCGTTTTCGGAACCATCACTTTCACCGCCATCTTCCGGTGCGTCGCCGCCGCCGTCATCTTCTTTCTGATCGTCATCCTGCTTGCCGTCGTCCTTGTTGTCCTTGTCGTCTTTATTATCTTTCTTGTCGTTATTCTTTTTGTCGTCATCCTGCTGCTGTTGCTGTTGCTGCTGCTGAGCTGCCGCCGCTGCTGCCGCTGCATCTGCTGCCGCCTGCTGCTGGGCTGCCAACGCCTCATCATTCCACTGGGCTGCCGCTGCACTGATGGCTCCTTCACTCTGGGAACCGATTGCTGCGTTCATGGCGTTTACTGCATCCGGATTGCCGGAAGCAGTTCCCACTGCCACAATTCTCGGAGACGCTTTATAAGTACTCTTATTAAATATTTCCCGACTCTGTTCTACGCCATTTACCGTTACCACTTTCCACAACTGGGCGGTATAACCGGTATGGGAGGACTGTGTCTGGCTCATGTATCCAATGGGCTGGCCCGGCGCCGCCTGATACTGAGTGCCTGGCTCCGTGGTGGACAGCGTCTCGCTGACAAAGCTTACCTCTCTGCCCGCTTCTCTGGTTTCCTCGCCGAATATGTTAAAATACAGGGAACGTCCGGAAGTATATCCCTCGATATAAATAGGAGCATCGGTGTTATTAACAAATTTTAAATCTTTATAGGTTCCTGCAATGGCCGCATCTGCAGATGGATCTACATAGCTTACAATCATGGAATGGTTGAAACGCTCCGTAACCTCCAGCTCTGCGCGTATTACCGCATTGTATAAAGTTGTGGACACCTGACAGATTCCTCCGCCGTATGTCTCTACCGTAGTTCCGTTTTCATAAGAACCTGCAAGCTCATATCCATTTTCCGGCTCAAAGGGGCTTACCGCTTCATAAACAGAAAAGCTGTCCCCGGGATAAATCACCGAACCGTTGATTTTGCTGGCTCCGTTTTCTACATTCTTGGAACGGCCTGCACCGGAGGACGCATAAGAGGTATTAAATCCGCCCAGAAGATCCTTCACCTTACCAAGCTCTTCTTCCGTTCCTTTGGGATCTACCACATCCGCTGCAATCTCCACCGTTCCGGCTCCTTCTTCCCATTCAAGAGAAAAATATTTCTCAAGAATATCTACCGATTCCTCTACATTCACAGTAACGCCCTGACTTCCCGGAATCACCGTAAAGCTTCCGTTTTCCCTGGTAAGTCCTGCGTTTACCGCTTCTGTGTTCAGAACCTCCGCATTATTCTCCAGAACTCTGGTTACCATCTGCTTATCTACCTGAAACGCCAGTTCATAAACCTTATCTTCATTCTCCAGATCCTTCATGGCTTTGTAACGGGTAATCAGGTTTCCGCTTTTTCCAAGTCCGACAGCCTCTTCCACAATCTCTTCATTCCCCCAGGAAAGCCCCATCTGAGAAACCGGAATCTGAACTGTATTTTTACCCGCCTGAAGGGTAATCGTCTCGCTCTGCAATTTCTCTACGTGTTCTTTTACTGCTTCTTTCGCTTCTTCCTGTGTCATTCCGCCCACAGAAATATCGCCGAAATACACCCGCTGGGGAATCGTATCTGTCTCTTTTGTCTCCGCATCTACCGGAATGGCTATTACTGCTGCCAGCGCCAGCGTCAGAACTGCGCCGGCAATTGAAACATACATTTTCCACTTTCTCTTCATATCTATTCTCCTATCAATACGCTTCGTTTATTACCTACTTACCTAATTTTATCATAAAAAAGCAATTTTTCAAGATACGAAACCACGAATTTCGTTGACATAATGATACACTTTCTGTATATTATGAACAGATGCATTTATTGCTTATACAAATGCCGATAAAAATACGGACACAACCATGGATGCAACCAAAACCACCGCAATTACCGCCGCAATTGTCTTTTTTGTTTTCGGATTATTAAAATTAATCATCGGACTCACCTCCATACGAAATAAAAACATATCTAATTACATTGCAAAAGAAAGGAAGATGAATGTTATGAAAGTCCCTGTACTCTTTGGATGGGTTATGATTTTTGTTGTGGTAGTCTCTTACAAACGCCGAAAAGCCGACCGCATACGCAAGAATACGGAACGTGATTTCTGGGAGCGGGAAAACAACGCCAACGCCACCAGAAAACAAGACATTTCCAATCTGAATTATGTGGATTTCACAGGAGTATCCCTGCCCTTTGCCAGATTCTCCGATGATTTCCTGCACCAGTGCGAAGAACAGATTCTAAAGCTGAAGGAGGAAAAAATCCTGAACCTTACCGGCATCACCAACACCGATTTAAAATTAAACTACGGGGCCGCCAATCTGCCCCTTCTGACCCAGTATGATCAGAATTTCACACTGCTGGTCCGAACTCTGAACTCCTGGGGACAGCGCCTGCATGAGCTGTCCCATCCGGAAGAAGCAATCCAGGTGCTGGCGTTTGCGGTATCCATTGAAAGCGATATCAAAAGCACCTATCAGCTTCTGGCAGAGCTCTATCTTCAGACCGGACAGCCAGACAAGCTGGAAGCCTTAAAAGCCAGTGCTTCTAACCTGAATTCCCTGATGAAAGAACCAATCCTGACTATGCTGTCTCTTCTGACAGCCTCTGACTGATTTCCTGCTGCGCTGTCTCTTCTGACAGCCTCCGGCTGATTTCCTGCTGCACTGTCTCTTCTGACAGCCTTCGATTTATTTTCCAGCCATGCTGTCTTGGATAACGGTCTACGCTCCTCCTCGGGAAGAGAGTTTTCCGTAAGCCGCCAGAATCTTATCTGTCATTCTGGAAGCCTCATTTCTGGTAAGACTGTCTAAATCCACATTTAAATCTATTTTATGCCAGTCGGTCAGTTCTTTCAAGTACTTTTTTTGCTTTGCCGTTGCAGGGCCTTGTTTTTTAGCCCTGTACAGCAGCGGCTTCGGCAAAAATGCTTCCGGCTCCTGAGCTTCAAACTGTTCCTGCAAATACTGAAACAAAAGCTTCTCCGCTTTTGCGTCCTCCAGGGCACGGTGATTTTCTTTTCTTGAAATCTGGAAATAGCTGCACAGATAATCCAGCGTTTTCTTCTCCGCTTCCGGCAGAAATTTCCGCGCCAGCTTCAGCGTGTCAACTCCATCTTTTTCAAAGGTTTCTCCATGATTTACCAGACATTGCTTCAGAAAGCTGTAATCATAGATAAGGTTATGGCCCACCAACGGAAACCCTTCTGCAAACTCCCTGAATTCCGCCGCAGCCCTTTCCGGTTCACAGCCATCTTTTACCATTTCATCCGTAATCCCTGTAAGTTCTGTCACTTTTCTGGAAATTTCCATCCTGGGATTCACCATCCTATGAAAGATTTCCTGCTTCCCATCCTCCACTTTCACCGCACCGATTTCCAGAATCCGGTCAGTCTTTGGGTGCAGTCCGGTCATTTCCAAATCCACCGCCACATAGCGTTCCAGCATAGTTCTCCGCCTTTCTGTTTTCCTCTGCCCGGCATAAATCACTTAAAAAGCATTCGCTGCATTTGGGATTACGGGCAGTGCAGATACTTCTTCCCAATGTGATAATCTGAATATTGTACAAAATCCAATGATCCTTGGGCAAAGCTTTCATCAAATCATATTCCACCTTCACCGGATCTTCTTCCTTGGTCAGCCCCAGACGCTTAGATATCCGTTTTACATGGGTATCCACCACCACGCTTGGCTCATGATAAATATTTCCCCGTATCACATTGGCGGTTTTCCTGCCTACCCCCGGCAGGGAAATCAAATCCTCCAGGCTTCTTGGCGTCTCACCGCCGAATTCCTCCACCAGTTTTCTAGCGCAGAGGATAATATTTCTGGCCTTATTATGATAAAATCCAATGGAATGAATATCCTGTTCCAGTTCCTCTATCTCAGCATATGCAAATTTTTCCAAAGTATCATACTTCCGAAATAAATCTTTGGTTACAAGATTCACTCTGGCATCGGTGCACTGTGCGCTCATAATAACTGCAATCAAAAGCTGCCAGGCGTTTTCATGATTCAGATAGCAGCGGTATTCTTTGCCGTAAGCTTCATCCAGCCTACTTAAAATCTCTTTCGTTCTCTTTTTCATCTTAGTTCCTTCCTTTGATTCCCGTAATTCAGCCCCTTGAGCTTCGCCTGCCCCGTAAGGGGATTCCGCTTTTCATAAGAAAACAGATAAAACTGCCGTTCTGTCTGCTTTTCAGGATAGGAAACCAGTGTCTTCTGTTCTACCAGCTCTCTCATATCGTACCAGAAAGGTTCCAGATGTGAAAGCTTCCCATTCCTGCAGTATGTTCTGGCAAGTTCCTTATATTCTGCCATATCCGGCGCCCATTTTGGGCGTGTCTTCATATTTTCCCTTGCATACAAATCAAAGGTCAGCGTTTCCTGATAAAGTTCCAGATGTTCTATATCCTTTTGGGCTGCAAAGTCCAGCAAAATCTCACATCTTCTCATGCGGGAATGGCTCATAGCCAACAGTCCCCGCTTTTCATAAAATTTCCCCAGTTCCAGATACAGGTGAAAGGGCTCCTCTGTGATAAGCTCCAGAACCTTTACCGTCATTCCAAACTGGCCGCTGTTATAATATACCTCCAGCATTTCCTCTGCAAGCTTGATATCCAGCATTTCCTCATAAGACAACCAGTTGGTGGCCAGTACCTCATAAGGAGGCTGATCCCGATAAATCAGGCCCCAGGTCTTTCTCTGCTCATACATCTGAGAACCTTTCAGCACTTTCAAAAATCCAAGCTGCAGCTGCTCTGGCTTCCACTCATATACCTGCCCGAATGACCTTACAAAAGCGTCAAAATCTTCTTCTGGGAGTCCTGCAATCAAATCCAGATGCTGATGCACATTTCCCGCCTGCTGCACTCTTTTTACTGACTGCTCCAGCCGGTTCAGATTCATGGTTCGGCAAATTGCCTCGAGCGTTGGCTTGTGGGTGGACTGCACCCCGATTTCCAACTGAATCAATCCGGGCCTCAGAGAATTAATCAGCTCCAGTTCCTCTTCTGTCAGCAAATCTGCGGAAATCTCAAAATGAAAATTTGTAATTCCGTTGTCATGCTCCTTAAGATACCGCCAGATGTCCATGGCATGTTTATGATTGCAGTTAAAGGTCCGATCTACAAATTTCACCTGGGATACAGAATGATCCAGGAAAAACTGCAGTTCCTTCTCTACAAGGGAAAAGGAACGGAACCGCAGGCTTTTCTCAATGGAAGAAAGACAATAGCTACAGGAAAAGGGGCAGCCTCTGCTTGTCTCGTAATAAATAATCCTGTTTTGAAACTCTTCCAGTTCTCCATAACAAAAGGGAAGCTCATCCATAGGCAGCGTTTCCCGGCTTCCTGTCCGCACCAGAGTATTTTCTGCACTCCGAACTACCAGTCCCGGAATCTGCTCCAAAGGCTGAATCTCCTCCTTAAGGTAATACCTGCACAATTCCCGAAACGTTCCCTCGCCTTCCCCCTGCATCACGCCTGCCGCTCCTGGATTCTCCTCCAGAAAATATTCTGATTCATAGGAAACCTCCGGTCCTCCTGCCCAAATGGGCACATGCGGCATTAACTTGTGCAATTCTGCAATCAATTCCCGCACATACCGGTAATTCCAGATATAGCAGGAAAAACACAATACGTCCGGCTTCTGTTTATAAATTTCCTGTAAAATATATTCCAAACGGTGATTCACCGTATATTCTGCAATATGAATCTGTTCCTGATATTCTCCTGCATAAGACTTCAGACTGTACACAGCAAGATTGGAATGAATGTATTTCGCATTGATGGCAACTAATAAGATGTTCACGGCTGTCCTCCGGTATGACTTTTGATGTTCTCTACTATAACGCCAATTCTGCTGCAGGGCAAGCCCACATCACCTCCCCTTCCCCTCAATTCCCAGGGGTTGAACACTTTGTGCGCCGAACACGGTCTTTCCTATAAGATAAAAATACAGGATATGGCAGTTTCCAGACGAAAAACCTCCCATATCCTGTATGATATTTTCTCAACAAAACAGTTCTTTCAAGCTCCCGCTCAACCTGCTCTGTTTATACCTGTACAAATGCAGGCGTGTCTGCCGGAGCAGCCAGATATTTCTTCAATTCATCATCCAGTTTCAATAAGGTTACAGAATATCCTGCCATGTCAATGGAAGTCATGAAGTTGCCTACCAATGTCTTTGCAACATTGATCTTCTTCTCTGCCAATACCTGGGATACTCTCAGATTCGCAAGATACAATTCCTGCAGAGGCGTTCCGCCAAGTCCATTCACCATAACTGCAACTTCATCGCCTTCATGATAGAGATCTTCTGCAAAAATCTTCTCTAACAGTGTATCCGTTGTCTCGCTGACTGTGTGGATTTCTTCTCTGTGCGTTCCCGGCTCTCCATGGATTCCCATTCCGATTTCCACTTCATTCTCGCCCAGTTCAAAGCTTGGTTTGCCAGCTGCCGGAACGGTGCAGGGTGCGATTGCCATACCCATAGTGCGCACATTGGCAATTACCTTCTCTGCAACAGCCTTAACAGCTTGTAAATCTCCTCCTGCTTCTGCACATGCGCCTGCAATCTTATGTACAAAAATAGTGCCTGCAATTCCTCTTCTTCCGGTAGTCCATGTGCTGTTCTCCACTGCAACATCATCATTCACTACCACTTTCTCTACTTCAATGCCCTCGTCCGCTGCCATATCTGCTGCCATCTCGAAGTTCATAACATCACCGGTATAATTCTTGATTACCAGAAGAACGCCCTTGCCGCCGTCGCATGCCTTGATTGCTTCATATACCTGATCCGGCGTGGGTGAGGTAAACATAGCTCCTGCTACTGCTGCATCCAGCATGCCTTTGCCAACATATCCGCCGTGAGCCGGTTCATGTCCGCTTCCGCCGCCGCTGACCAGTGCAACCTTCCCCTGTGAGCCGCCTGCTCTTACCACCACATCGCATCCATCTACTCTTTTCACATATTCCGGATGTGCCGCTACCATCCCCTGTAACATTTCTTCCACTACATCATCTGGTTTGTTGATCATTTTTTTCAAAGTAAATTCCTCCTTCTCCATATGCTTCATTTATGTGTAATAAGCAAAATCCCTGTCAGGCTTTACCTCTGACATCCCTAACTATATCAGCTTGGAAAGCTGTTTTGCCTCTTCTGCCGCCTCTGCCACTTCTGCCAGAGTTCCGCCGATTGCCGCCTGTACGGCTGCGCCAACCGCCCCTTCCAGAATCGGTGCATCTGCAATTACCACTTCAATCTCTTCCTCCAGCAAATCAATTGCCACCTGGGAACTTAAAATGCCGCTTCCCAAATCTGCCAGAATCACAACGCCCTCCCCGTCATTGGCATCCATAATTCCCTGACGGATACGCATAGCGTCTGTTCCGATACTTCCGTCTTCCATACCTCCCACTGCAACTACCCGGTGGTCCTTTCCCGCCATCTGAACTGCCAGCTCGAAAATTCCTTCCGCCGCTTTCTTACTGTGGGATACAATCAATAACCCTACCATAATTTCCTCACTTTATATTTTCCAGATAAAATGCGCGAATTGCTTCCATTGTAATGAGAGAAGATGTTGCGCCCGGGTCCTGATGACCGATACTGCGTTCTCCCAGATAGCTGGCGCGTCCCTTGGTTGCCCGGATGGTCTTGGTATATTCCACCCCTTCCTTTGCCGCCTCGCACATATGGGTCAGGCAGTCTTCCACACTTTCTCCTGCCTCTACGCCTTTGTTCAGCGCTTCCATTGCCGGCTCTAATGCATCCAGCATGGTTTTCTCTCCGCGTTCCGCCTTACCGCGCATCTTAATGCCCCCGATTACGGCTTCCATTATATTCTTGCCATCTTCCAGAGTAATTTCCTTCTTGCCTGTTACGGCGCCGGCTGCTTTCATATAAGCCGTTCCGTATAGAGGCCCGGAAGCGCCGCCTACCTTTGACAGCAGCACCATTCCCGTTTTCTTCAAAATCACACTGATATCCTCTTCCTCCTGCGGAAGCTGCTGCAGCACTTCTGTAAATCCTCTTGCCATATTAATGCCGTGATCAGCGTCTCCGATTGCAGAATCCAAATCTGTTAAAAACTCCTTGTTTGCAATGATATCCTCCCCGATTTTCTGCATACATTGATATATTTTGCTTGCCATATAAATCCTCCTGTCTCATTCCCGGTAAAATATCTGTTTGAAAATTTCACCATAACCTCTGTTTTTCTCCAATATCTCTTTTTAGATTATATCACATCCATGATACAATCCGCAATCCAACAAAAATGCCAAACTGTCTAATTTAAAGTTTTTCATAATTCTTTTGACAGCCTTCCTCTTCTATGTTATTTTTTTTTATATACGAATTTCCATATTAACCTCAATAAAATAAGGACAAAAAGAAGGAATTTCCATGAATCAGAATGAATTTGAAAAGCTTGCAGAATTATTTAAGATATTCGGAACTCCCACCCGGCTTCAGATTATGTACGCTCTGGTGGACAAAGAAAAATGCGTGTATGATATTGCAGATGAACTGGGAATGTCCCAAAGTGCCATTTCCCACCAGCTCAGCATCTTAAAGCAGAGCCGGCTGGTGAAAAACCGCAGGGATGGAAAAACCATTTACTATTCTCTTTTGGATTCCCACGTGCTTACCATTATCGCTCAGGGCCTGGAGCATATTCGGGAATAACCAATCCCGCCTGCAGCATGCGGCGCTTTCAGAACGGTTCCGTAGGCCAGGCAGTCCCTTACAGGCCCTTCACATTACTGGCTGCTGCTGAAATTCTGGTAACTGTACTCATTGTCGTCTCCTTTTCTCCAGCCCCGGCAGACGGTTTTATTTTTCCCTGTCCGCTTTGCCTCATACAAAGCAGAATCCACCTCCTTAAACAGCAG
This sequence comes from Petralouisia muris, assembly GCF_004793545.1. Classification (GTDB taxonomy): domain Bacteria; phylum Bacillota; class Clostridia; order Lachnospirales; family Lachnospiraceae; genus Petralouisia; species Petralouisia muris. The sequence goes on from NZ_SRYA01000028.1 coordinate 18,360, forward strand.
AATTCCATTTTTATCCCCCGGCTTTACTTCCAGCATACCCAGAGAAATAGTAATATTCCCCGTAACCCCTTCTACTGATGCCGCTTCCACCTCCCGCCGTATTCTCTCTGCCACATTATAGGCTTCCATCTCCGTTTTCCCCACCAGAATCAGGCCGAATTCCTCTCCGCCGTACCGGGCTGCAATATCTTTGTCATCTACATTGTTCCTGATAACAGACACAATTTTCAAAATGACATTATCCCCCATCGCATGTCCGAAGGTATCGTTGATCCGTTTAAAATTATCAATATCTATAATAATCAGGGACAGATGATATTCCTCACTGCACAGCTGCAGATACTCCTCCAGCTTGTCGTAAAAGATTTTGTGATTGTACAGTCCTGTCATAGAATCTCTCTGAGAAATTTCCAGTATCTTTTCCTTTTCTTCATAAATCTTTTGATTTTCCTCATGAACCTTCTTGTTTTCCTCATAAATCTTCTGATTTTCTTTTTCAAAATTTACAACTACCGAAGTCAGTACTTTGCTGAAAGAAAATGCAGCGATTGTAAATCCCACAAAAATCACCAGATACACTTCCCTGCTGTTATCAGGGTAAAATTCCGTAGAGGGAATGACGCCGTATCGAATGCCTGCATACACCAGAATGCAGATGATAAGCGCCGCATAACGGAATATTTTCTCCCGGTAGACATTGGCAAAAATCACCGGATAAGTCAATATCATACACATAAAGGGAACCGAGCTGTGCACTGCCACCACGGTTCCCAACAACAGAAACTGAATCAGGAGAAACAGGATAGTCGTCACATATTCCCCCAACGCCTCTCCAAAGAAACGGAAAATCAGTTCCATACAGCCTGCATACATCACAATCATAATACTGGGCCTTAAAACAAAAATATCCAGATATTCTCTTTTGCTGCATTCCGGAACTGGCTGATAAAACAGATACAACAGGAGTTGTATAAAAATAACAAGCCCTATGCTGATCCAGATCCAACGCATGACTTTTTGGTTCCATTCCGTTATACTTACGTATGCAATATTTTTATTCATAATCTAACTCTTTGGTCCTCTCTGGCGATTGCTGATCCTACATATTCTCTTGTGAATTCACGCTTTCCACTTTCTTTCTCTTCTTTCATTATATATGATACCCGGTTAGATTACAATAAATTGCAAATAATTATCAGAAAATAAACTTCCCTATATGAATACAGATAACGTCTATCCCTCCTGCCACCAGCAGCGCCCCTCCCGCCAGATATGCTTTCATCTTATGCTCAAATCCCAGCCGATAGCCGGTGTACATCCCAAAGACCGTAACCAGAACCGTCAGAACCATAATCAAGGCCAGAAGCATCCACATACTGCTTTCCAGAAAACCAAAGGCAATTCCGGTCAGCAATGTAAAAATGCTGGTTCTAGCATAGAGTTTTATAAATTCTGCCACATCAACCTTTTCCTCCCGGCGTTCCACAATCCGCTCATTCTGCCATGCTTTCAGAAAGAAGCGCATGCCCTGGCACAGAAAAATTGCCGCTGCAACCACCTGCCCCAGAAAAATTTCATCCCCCTCTGCCACGCTTTGGCGCAGAAGTGTAGAAATGAATTTGCCGATTCCCAAAGCCAATCCCTGACCGGCCGCCAGAATACCGCAAAACGTCAGCAATTGTTTCCTCTCTATTTTGGCAACCAGTGAGCCCTGACACTCCATCACTGCAAAGATATCCAAAGATATGCCTAATATAATCATCAATTCTTCCGCAATATTCATAACGTTACCCCTGCGCCTTTAGCTTAACTCGTTATTCTTCTTCCGTATCCTCAGCTTTGATTGCTTCTGTACGGAGAATGAATTTTACCGAGCCTTTCGTTCCTTCTGCAACCCTGGTAAATGTCTGGTATTCCTTTCCTGCCTCTACCACGGCTTCCAATTTACTTAAAAGTTCCTTGATATCACCATTATAAGCATCCAGTAATTTCTGAATCCCTTCCTCATCAAACTGAACCATGCCATCCATCAGTTTCACAGAGCCTTCTGCCAGCTTATCTACGCCTTCCTCAAGCTGCGTGGTTGCGCCGGAAAGCTTGCCTGCGCCCTCTACCAGCGCGCCATTATTGGAAACAAGCGTTGCCGCTCCATTGGTTAACTGTGAAATTCCTGCGGTCAGCGCCGGAATACTGTTGTTCATGGTCCGTGTCCCATCGCTCAGCGCCTGCATCCCGGATACCAGGCTGTGGCCGCTTTCACTTTTGGCATTGATTGCCTGGGAAATCTGTGATTTTGTAGCAGAAACTGCAGTTAAAGTTGCCGATTCCGCCGCTGTCTTAGCTGCGGTTTTCGCAGTATCTGCAACGGCTGCGCCTACGGTATCCTTAGCTCCGTCAGCAATGCCTGCCACAATCTGGGATGCTACGTCATTCATGCTTGCCTTGAGAGCTTCATTGCCCATAGCTGCGGCAACTGCCTGCTGTACCTGGGCATTTATCGTCTGCTGTACCTGGGCTTTGCCTTCCTCTGACTGTAATCCGGCATTGACAGCGCTTTCTAACTGAGCCATAGTCTGGGCTGCCGCTCCCTGAGTGTCCACCTGGCCTAAAACCCCGTCATGTATCTGCTGATTCTGTTTTACGCCTGCAGCTACCTGGGCGCAAACCTCCTGAATCACCCCATTGATCACCTCTTCATTCAAAGGCTGACCCGCTGCAGCCAACGCATTCAGAGTCGGAACCAGGTTTTCCGACAATGCGGCTGAGATAGCCAAAGCCGCTGCGTCTGCCGTTGCACTCTGGGTTCCGGCTTCCACTCCTTCCGCCACCTGGCCCAGCGCCTGCTGAATTGCTGCAGGAGCATTCTCCACCATCTTCTGGTTTTTCGCCATCTCCGGCACTGCCGCAGCGAACGCCTGGCTTAATACCTGATTCAGAACTCCTTCCGTATAAGCGTTCAGCCCTGCCGCTACCTGGGCCTTAGCCCCGTCATTGTTTGCCAGACTGTTGTAAAATACTGCGGACGCCTGGTTCTTAATAGCCTCCGTTCCGCTCTCGGCATTGTTAAAGGTACTGTCAATGGCGTCGTCTGCCTGCTTGATCAGAGAATTTTTCTCTTCTTTTGTCATTTTGGCTTTCAGTGTTTTATCCAGTTCTGCCACGCCCTGATTCAAAGTTGCCGCACTGTCATTTAATGTTCCCACTCCTTCCGTCAATGCGCCGGAAGAATTTGCCAATGTGCTGATTCCATCATTTAACTGGGATGCGCCGTTGGTATAATTTGTAATGCCGTCCTTCAAGGTTCCTACGCCAGAAGCAAATTCTTTCATGCTGTCCTTTAAGGTTCCCAGCCCCTTTGACAATTCTTCTGTGCCGTCTAACAACTGCTCCGATGCATCCGTCAGCGTATCCATCTCCTCATCCAGACTGCTCAAATCAAAGCTGTCTGCCAGATTTGCTTCGCTTACCAAGTCGTTCATAATAATGGACATACTCATTTCCAGCGAAAAATTCTCCACATCTGCAGTCACTTCCACATACTCCGGAATTTCCAGATCTTCCTCCAAATCTCCCTCTTCAATTCCAAGGCTCTCTTTCAGGCCAGGCATCGCCATGCCTACAACAATTTTTTTATCTCCATCGGAAATTACTTTTCCATTGGCAACCTCCACATTAGTGTAATCCTCCGGCAGAATCATGCCTGTCATCACAGTAAAAGGCACATAAACCTCATGCTCTTTGCCGTCTATTACCTGCGTGGTCTTTTCATGATTGGTATAGTCAAAACGGATGGTTGCTTTTCCGCTCTTTCCTGCCATTTCCTCCGGCGTCAGTTCTTTGCCGTCCATGAAATACGTTACTTTTTCCGTAACCGGAAGCTCCCTGTCTGTAGTTCCCTGATAATAAATATCTTTGCCTTCCGCCTGCCAGGTAAGCTGATCACCGTTTTGGGTAAAGGTTTCATCGCCTTTTACATTTTCAATGTCCTTCAAATCAGAAGCGTCCTCAATGACGGCTGCCCCGTCTTCATTTTTCAACCATTCGCTGACAATCACATTCTTAGCGCTGCCGTCAGGATTTGCCACAATATACACCGTTTCTTCCTTTCCGGCTTCCCGATCCTCTGTACCGGAAGTTAATGCTTTTTCCAGTGTCTCTTTGGCTTCTTCCACTTCGGAATCTTCCTTCTGAGATTCCTGAACAGAAGAGCTCTTTTCCGCCTTTACAGTGTATGAACTGACGCCTGCGCTGGTGCCCAGCACTGCAATGGTAACTGCGCCTGCTGCCACACGGATGATATATTTATTTTTAAATACTTTTTTTAATTCCAGATTTTTCATGCTTTTCCTGCCTCCTGTATTTTCCAATCCTGTTATTATACTGTTTTTACGGCTGCTGCAGATTCTTTTTTCTTTAAGCCGAATCCCATGCTGGTTTTGCAGATAACCCTGTCAAATACCATGAACATAGCCGGTAAAATAAAGATTACCACAAACATACTAATCAAAGCTCCTCGCGCCATTAAGATACACAGCGAACTGATCATGTCAATGTTGGAGTACATGCCAACTCCAAAAGTGGCTGCAAAGAAACTTAATGCGCTGACAAACACAGACTGCACCGATGTGGAAAGGGCAATTGTAACGGATGTTTTCTTATCTTCCCCTCGGTTTCTTTCCTTTTTGTACCGGTTTGTCATTAAAATTGCATAGTCTACCGTTGCCCCTAACTGAATGGTTCCGATTACAATAGATGCAATAAAGGGAAGCGTTGTTCCCGTATAGGCCGGAATTCCCATATTGATGAAAATTGCAAATTCAATCACCGCCACTAGAATCACCGGCAATGAAATTGATTTAAATACCAACAGGATAATCAGAAAAATTGCTCCGATGGAAACCACGCTTACCGTCTTAAAATCCTTATCTGTAATGGTAATCAAATCTTTCGTGCAGGGCGCCTCGCCGATCAGCATGGCGTTTTTATCATACTTTTTGATAATCCTGTTTAACGCATCTATCTGGGCGTTTACTTCATCTGACGCCACAGAATACTCAGAACTTACCAGCATCAGCTGATAGTCGTCGTTCATCAGCGCTTCCTTGATATCGTCCGGTATCATTTCCTTAGGAACAGCGGAGCCCACAATGGAGTCCAGACCCATAACGGTTTTTACTCCGTCTGTCTCTTTCATTTCTTTAATCATTGCAGAAGCGTCTTTGCTGGACAAATTGCTGTCCGCCAGCACCATATGGGTGGAATTCATGTTGTAATTTTCCTCCAGTTTGGCATTGGCCTGCACGCTCAGCAAATTTTTCGGCAATGTTCCTGCCAGGTCATAGTACACGCTTGTATGGGTATACCCGTAAATTGCAGGCCCCAGAACTAACAAAAACACTGCAATAAATATGGGAAAACGCTTTGTGACGAAATTACCGATGCCTCCCAAATCCGGTATCACCGGCCTGTGCTTTGTCTTTTCAATGGCTTTATCAAAAATCAATATCATAGAAGGCAATATGGTAACACATCCAATTACTCCGAATACCACACCCTTTGCCATCACAACGCCAAGGTCCATCCCCAGTGTAAAACTCATAAAGCACAATGCCACAAATCCCGCCACTGTTGTAATGGAACTTGCCACTACAGAGGTCAGGGTATTGGATACTGCATAGGCCATGGCCCGGTTCTTATCCTGCGGATACCGCTCCTGGTTTTCCTCATAGCTGTGCCACAAGAAAATAGAATAGTCCATGGTGACGCCCAGCTGAAGCACCGCGCTCAGGGCTTTTGTCACATAAGATATCTCACCCAGAAAAATATTGCTTCCAAGATTGTAAAGAATCGCCATTCCGATACTTAACAGGAAGAACACCGGAGCCAAAAAAGAATCCATGGTTAACGCCAATACCAGAGAAGACAGCGCAACTGCAATCAATACATAAATCGGCGTCTCCTGATTCGACAGGTTCTTGGTATCCGTTACAATGGCTGACATGCCGCTGACAAAGCACTGTTTATCGGCAAGGCTGCGAATTTCTTCTATGGCGTCCATCGTTTCATCGGAAGACATGGAAGTCCGAAACAAAACAGCCATCAGTGTACTGTCGCCGGAATTGAATTGATCTACCAGATTTTCCGGAAGAAATTCCATGGGCATTGACAGGTCTGCAATGGAATCATACCAAACAACCGCTTTGACATGCTCCACTTCCTCAATCTTTTTTTTCAGTTCTGACACATCCTTATTTTCCATGCCTTCTATCACGCACATAGAAAAGGCTCCGGTTCCAAAATCCTCTACCAGGATATCCTGCCCGATCATGGTTTCAATGTCCCCGGGCAGATACGTCAGAATATCATAATTTACTCTGGTGGTTATCATACCGATTGCTGCCGGAATCAAAAGCAGTAAGCTGATAATAAAAATCGGTACTCTTAACTTTACGACTCCTTTTCCAAATTTAATCATATTTTCCCTCGCGCTCCTCTTTCTTACATTGTTGTTTCACATATTTAACTTCACTAAGAGTATAAAAAAAAAGACTGAATAAATACATATTCAATCTTTTCCCTCTGTATTTTTCAAATATACATTTTGGCGGATCTGTAGTTTTTGAAAAACAAATGCAGTTTTTTGTATCGAAATTATAATTCCTCAATCACCTGAGTCATGGAGCGTGTAATCATATAATTATAAATATCTGTAATCTCCCTGGGTTCCACCTCCATACCGCTTTTGATCCAGTGTATCACCACAAAAGACATGGCCTGAGCGTAAAACAGGGCAATATGCTCCGGCGTCAGCCAGGGATGCCGTTTATGAAGGGTAGGCTTCCTGCTCTGGATCACTTCCAGAAAGGCATCCCCGATACAGTTTCTGATAATATTCTCAAAGGAATTCTGCCCTTCCAGCCGAACCGCTTTCTCATAGAATTCTTTTTCCTTTTTCACCGATGTAAAAACCAGCAGAAAAGCCTCATCCACCATCCCCGCCTGAATCAGCGGCTTGGTTGGTTCTAAAATCTGAACCCGGATAATCCACTCTAACAATTCATATTTATCCTGAAAATGGTTATAAAAGGTCGGACGTATCACGCCCGCTTTATCTGTTATAGCCTTAATTGTAATTTTCTCAATGGGCTGCCGGCATGCAAGTTCCTTAAAACTTTCTGCCAGCAGAAGATCTATCGTTTCCTTCTGTCCTGTCACACTCTCACTTCCTGTTATACAAATAATTCCAATACCGCCAGATCTTTTTCGGATTTCAAATCAAGCATCTCTCCATCGGGAAGCGTCATAACCTTTGGCCGAAGCACGGATTCCGGATCGCTCTCCACCACCAGGGCATTTCTGCCATCAGAAAGGGTCACTTCACACCCTGCCGGATAAATTGCGATTTTCCCGGTAAACAATTCCGCCAGATCCGGATCAAACTCTGAACCAATATTGGCCAAAATGTAATCCACCGCGCCAGAAGGAGAAATGGGATCATGATAAGGCAATTTAGAGGTCAATGCGTCAAATACATCTGCCACCTTGATAATTCTGGCAAAATAAGAAATCTCATACCCTGACTTACGCATGGGATACCCGCATCCATTATACCATTCATGATGTTCCAAAACCCCGTCACAGATTTCCGGTGAAAAATCATAATGCTCCATTAGAAAATCATAGCTCAGCTTCGGATGCTGCACCACAAGAATCCGCTCTTCCTCTGTCAGTGTGCGCTTTGCATTCAGCACATCCGCTTCCACATAGCATTTTCCCACATCATGCAAAAGAGCCGAAGCCGCCAACTGATTCAACTGTTCCAGATCCAGATTCCCGGTTTTCACTCCCAGCATGACAGACAGCACCGCCACATTTACCGAGTGGAAAAAAGTATAGTCATCCGCCGCCCTTACATTAATCATATGATGCATCTTATCTCTGCCTGCAAGAACCTGACGGGTAATCTTCTTTACTGTTTCCTGAATATCCTCCTGCGCTATCTCCCGAATGCTTTCTTGCTGAAACAGGCTATGCACCAGTTCCAGCGCCTCCCGCTCCAGATCCGGGCTAATCAGCCTGGGAACCTTCAAATCCCAGCTAATGTCGTCCTCCGCATAAATTCCCGACATTCCCAGGGCAAACAGCTGCCGCACATCTTCCTTAGACAGTATTGTCCCCTGCTCCAGCAAAACCTTGCCTTCTCCATTGTATATGTTCTGCCCCAGGCTCATTCCTTCTTCTACCTTTGTGATAGGTACATAACGCATTCTCTAATAACCTCCTCCCTACATGTTCTGTGCTTTCTGTTTCCTTTTGCATTGATACATTTCCTGATCGGCCCGTTCCATAGTATCCAGCAAATTCCTGTCTGTATTCCGGTTAAACGCTGCAAAGCCGGAAGCAATCTGCATCAGCCCATCCACATGAGCGCCCTTCAGGCTTGCCATCCAGCTGCTCATCCGCTCTGCCCCTTCTGCATAATCCTGTTTGGTAAGCCCGGCAGAGATCAGGCAGAACTCATCTCCGCCAATCCGATATATCTCACCCCGGGAGCCGAATACATCCTGAATAATTTCACTTGCCGAAATAATATAATAGTCTCCCATATGGTGTCCGTACTCATCGTTCATTCGTTTCAGGTTATTCAAATCAAACATGACAATTGCATATTTTTTTAATTGTTCTTCGGGAACCCCGATTAAATCAATTTCAAAAATCCTGCGGTTTTTCAGCATGGTAAGCCCATCCCGCTCCGCTTCCTCCTTCAATGTTTCCGCCTGTTTTCCCGCCTCAATCAACTCCATGGAATCTTCCAGAAAATCTGCTGTCAGAATAAGAATAAACAGCAGGCAGCCGATTCTGGACAAGGTCGCCACATCCTCATAAAATCCGTGGTAATAATTTATCGCATCCATCAGCAGACATACAGCCAACAGGCAGACGCCAATGACATTCCGATATACCTTGCGCCCCTGGCTAAAAATCTCCCGCCTTTTTTCAATAAAATTCTTACCGCCGTATACCAGCGCTGCAAGAATTATGGCAACTCCCAGAAAATGCGTAAACCAAATACTCTCCCGGTAATCAAACCAGCCAAAAAACTGCCCCGTGAAGCTTACTGTAAAATCCAGAATTCCCAACCAGGCAAACAGCGTCCACAACCGATTGCCCTTCATCTGATATACCACCTGTATAAAAGATACCACAGGCAGCGCCATCAGCTTCAAACTCATAAAGGTTATCTGGCTGCACAAAAGCTCCCGTCCAAATATCAGCGCCGGCATCTGGGTCTCCATGGTAGACCATATTGCAAAATACACGGTAAAAAGCCCCAGCCACAGAATTCCTTCATGAAAATGCATTTTCTTTCCAATTGCTCCCCAACTGATTACAAGCAGCAGTCCCACCACCAACATACTGATTCCAGCCAGCAGGGACAATGCATTTGCTTCCAATTGCTGCACTGCAATCGAAGACTGATGGCCGTACAGGAAATTCGGTATTTTTACATAATTGTAATCATAACAGTTCCTGATGTGAATTTCCAGCGTTTTCCCCCGATAGCTTTCCTGTATCGGAATAAAATTCCAGCAGTTCCCCGGCGTTTTACTTTTTACAAGCTCAGGGATTTCCTTTCTGTAAATCAGCTCTTCCCCCACAAATACAACCACTTCCTGATGAGAAGTATAAAAGCCAACAGAGCTGATATTGTAAACTTCTTCCCCCAACTCCTTCCTCAGCACAATCTCTTCTTTGCCTTCCGGCATTTCAATCCGCTCCGGAAGCTGCTGATATACTCTGCTTTCTTCTTCTATCATACAGATCCAATTATCATTATAGGGAATATTTCCAGTATTTTCTTTCCCTTCTTCCTCTATTCTAAAAAAGCAGAGCACTAATATCACAAAGAGAACTGCAACTGTCACTTCTGCTAAATGCAACCTTAAAAGCTTCATCTACTTCTCCTTCCGTCCCCAACAGGTCCCCTTCTGCAAGAGTATTTTTCAAAACGCTCTAGCCCTCAGGCCATATTTTATCATATTTCCGGGAAAAGTGGAATAGTGAAACGCATTTGTATCTTTATTAATCAAAAAAAGCTTTCGGATTACCGAAAGCTTCTCTCAGAGCGATAGACGGGGCTCGAACCCGCGGTCTCGACCTTGGCAAGGTCGCGCGTTACCAACTACGCCACTATCGCAGAAGCGGGTGATGGGAATCGAACCCACGTATCTAGCTTGGAAGGCTAGTGTTCTACCATTGAACTACACCCGCACACTCAATCTGTCAGTCACAATGCCCAGTTCCGGAATCGAACCAGAGACACGAGGATTTTCAGTCCTCTGCTCTACCAACTGAGCTAACTGGGCCTGCTGTTTTCCAACAACGATATTATTCTACCTGAAAATCAAAAAAATGTCAATACCCTTTTTTAATTTTTTTATTCAATATATTTTGTCAATTTTTGTCTCCTGTTTTCCTTTCTCTGTTTTTATCCAGCAGAGAAGGGAAAACAGGAGGGCTGTCACTGTATAATTCTGTTATTTTCCCGGGATCATACGGGCAATCCTTCCGGCAAATTCGTTAAAGTTCTGAGTCTGCAGCACCACTCTGCCCGGACCAGTCAGCTTTGTCAGGAACAATCCCTCACCGCCGAAGAAAATATTCTTTAAACCTTTTACTGTCTCCACTTCATATTTTACGGTTTTCTCGAAAGCAACCACATTTCCTGTGTCCACTTTAATTACTTCTCCCGGCGCAAGCTGTTTTTCCACTTTATTTCCATCAATTTCCAGAAAAACCATTCCCTTGCCGGAAATATCCTGCAGGATAAATCCTTCACCGCCAAAGAAACCTGCTGACATCTTCTTTGTAAGGGCAACGCTCAGGTTCACGGTTTCTTCTGCGCACAGAAAAGCGCCTTTCTGGCAAATAATGCCTCCGCTTACTCCCACGTCCACAGGAAGAACTTCTCCTGCCACAGTAGAGGCAAAAGCAATCATACTGCCGGGACGTTCTGCTTTATAAGTAGCCATAAACAAGGATTCTCCGGAAAACATTCTTCCAATGCTTTTCCCAAGGCCTCCCCTCATATTAGAGTCCATAGACACCCCTTCTGACATCCATGCCATTCCGCCGGACTGGGTATACATGGTCTCTCCTGCTGCATCAAATACAACTTCTACTGCCGGCATAGTGTCGCCAATTACCTGATATCTCATAACTTCTTCTCCTTTATGTGTTTATAATTTAAGATGTATGTCAATCCGTTTCACCGGATAGTGACCTTCTATATGTACTGTTCCATTCCTGCCGTAGTGTCTTTAATCAGGCCGATAGTCTCTTTGGTCTGCTGGGCATATTCCATATTCTTTTCACTCAGCAGATTTGCCTGCTCCGCACTGGCCGTTACCTCTTCGGTAGTCGCTGACAAATGGGCAATATTCTCTACGATTCTATTGTTGGAGTCTGAAAGATTGCCAATTCTGTCATCAATTTCCCGGATATCCGTAATCAATTCCGCAATATTATGATCCAGCTTTTCAAAGCTGTCTGCTGCAGTGCGGATCATCTCATTCTGATTGGCTGTGGCCCCAACAGAGCTTTTCACAGAACGCACCACTTCATCAGCGTTCTCGTTCAGTTCATTTACAATTCTGGTAATATCTTCCATGGAAGCCTTGGTCTGCTCTGAAAGCTGCCGGATCTGTTCCGCCACCACTGCAAATCCGCGTCCTGCTTCTCCTGCCCGGGCGCTTTCGATGGATGCATTCAGCGCCAGCAGGTTCGTCTGGCCAGAGATATCCAGAATCATTCCAGCAATTTCTTCCACAGACCTGGTCTTATTCTGCAGCTTGCCCATGGAATCCGTCACCTGCTCATTGGTGGCTGCAATCTGGGCAGAATGCACCTTCAGCTTCTCCATAATCTGCATGTTTTCCTGAATGCTGACATTAGACTCCCTGGCAATATCCACCATCTGTCCGGAACGGCTTCTGGTTTCTTCAATAGATTCCTGAATGCTCTGGGTCATAATGCTCTGTTCCGATATATTCTCTGCCGTTGTATTGGCGGCGTCCGAAATTTCCTGCATACTGCGGGAAACGGTCCGGGTAGAATCCACCAGTTCATTCACCAGTCCCGTGCTCTTATCTGACTCCTCCTTCACCGTCCTGGAAATGGATATGATATCCTCAAGCATTCCCGCCTGTTTCCCGCTCTGTTCCGCAATGGCTCCCTGGGCGTGATCACTGAAATCCTGAGAAATGCTTCCCACTCTCGCCAGGATAATGAAAATGCTGTAACAAATCACCGTCATGCATACGGAATCCACATCCAATACCAAAATGCCTTTTACTGCCCGGATTGTCCCCTCCAGCGCATAGAGGACTGCGTAAGTAACCGCAAGTCTCTTACAGAACCTCTTATCATAATAAGGTATTGCAATGGCAAGCATGCCAATTAAAGTAACATCAATAAATTTGGCGTCTGTCTGGGCTGCCAGCATCAGAAATTCAAAACCGATTTCAATGGTAATCATCAGTCTCAGCTGCGTTCCCGCCTGATTTCTGCTGTAAATCACCAGATTTGCAATCACTGAAAGAAAAATCACCACCGTATTGCCCAGCACCGTTGACCTGCTGATATTGCCTGCCAATAATTTCATCCAAAGATACGACAGAATTATCACTAAAGCGGCCGTGATTGTTATCAGGTTAAAACGGTTCATTTTCTTATACCGTTCGTCTTTATTTCTGTACTTGTATCTTTCCTCTCCCATCCGCTCATCCTCCATCTACAAACCGATTTATTTTTAATTATAATACAAAAACATCAATTCAGCCATAACTATTTTCACAATAATTTATTTTTTAAAAGCAGCCTATAATATGTGCAGCCATGTATTGACCCCTGTCAGGAAAAATGCTAAGATGAACATATGTTAAAATTTTATACTTACAGGTATAACAATTCAATCTTTACTACTTATCAATTCATTTATTCACTATTATCTCAGGGAGGTTTTAACCATGGATTACACACAGGAATATGAGCAGAAGCTTGTAACCGCTGAAGAAGCTGTTAAAATTGTCAAATCCGGTGACTGGATAGATTACGGATGGTGCAACGGCACGGTGGATGCGCTGGATCGGGCGCTGGCAGAACGCACAGATGAGCTGAAGGATATCAATCTTCGCGGCGGAATTCTCCTAAAACCCCTGGCAATTTTTGAACGTGAAGACGCCGGGGAACATTTCACCTGGAATTCCTGGCATATGTCCGGAATCGAACGCAAAATGATCAACAGAGGATGCGCTTACTATACGCCTATCCGTTATTCGGAACTGCCCCGCTATTACAGAGATTTGTCAGATAAAAATAATGTTGCCATGCTCCAGGTTGCACCAATGGACAAGCACGGATTCTTCAACTTTGGGCCAAACGCTTCCCATCTGGCTGCAGTCTGCGAAACATCTGCAAAGATTATCGTGGAAGTCAATGAAAATATGCCTCGCTGCCTGGGCGGATTTGAAAACGGCGTACACATTTCCGATGTGGATTTCATCGTGGAAGGCGAGAATCCGCCTATTGGTGAACTGGGAGCCGGCGGACCAGCCACAGACGTGGACAAAGCCGTAGCCAAGCTCATCGTAGAAGAAATTCCAAACGGCGCCTGCCTGCAGCTGGGAATCGGCGGTATGCCCAATGCAGTAGGTTCCCTGATCGCAGAGTCTGATTTGAAGGATCTGGGCGTTCACACAGAAATGTATGTAGACGCTTTTGTGGATATTGCAAAAGCTGGCAAAATCAACGGTTCCAAAAAGAATATCGACCGTTACCGCCAGGCTTACGCTTTCGGCGCAGGAACCAAAAAAATGTATGACTATCTGGACGACAATCCAGAACTGTTAAGCGCCCCGGTAAGCTACACCAACGATATCCGTTCCATCTCCGCACTGGATAATTTTATGTCCATCAACAATGCGGTAGACATTGACCTGTTCGGACAGGTAAGCTCTGAGTCCTCCGGCATTAAGCATATCAGCGGCGCAGGCGGACAACTGGACTTTGTGCTGGGCGCATACCTTTCCAACGGCGGCAAGAGCTTTATCTGCTGTTCCTCCACTTTCAAAACAAAGGACGGCCAATTAAAATCCAGAATCCTTCCCACCCTGCATCCGGGCTCTGTCGTGACAGATACCCGCGCCAACATCCATTATCTTGTAACCGAATACGGGAAGGTAAATCTGAAAGGACTATCCACCTGGCAGAAATGCGAAGCGATCATCTCGGTGGCACATCCTGACTTCAGGGATGAACTGATTGAAGAGGCTGAGAAAATGCATATCTGGAGAAGAAGCAATAAATAAAGGATCTTTTCCCTGAAAAGAAAGGACGCAGAAAAGGAGCGGGACCCCTCTGAACATTCAGAGATTAGTCCCGCTCCTTTTCTGCCAAAATAAAATTTGCACTTATTTCGAAAGAACATACTTATTCGGCAAATCCTCTGCCATTCTTCCTGAATCATGAAAATCTGTCGGCTATCACATGGCTATCCACTCAGTTCCCGTTGGAATTTCACATAACACACCGTGAAAAACAAAATGCCATAGACAGAGGTAATGGGCACTGCAAGCCCTATGGTAACCAGATTTGCTCCTGGCTGAATGCTGAACAGATAGGACAAGGGCACACGCACCAGAAAGGATGAAGTAATTCCCTGCACCATCACCGGCATGGTTTTCCCATGGCCGTTAAAATATCCAATATAGCTGAATACCAGACAGGTCAGAATTGCTTCCGGACTGAATCCCTTCAGATATTCTGCAGATTTGGCAATATAGCCTGAATCTGATGTAAACAAAGCCGAAGGCAAATCGCCCCGGAAGAAGCTGAATGCGAAAATAAAAACGCCGATGCATGCGCCAATCGCCATTCCTGCCAGCATTGCTTTTTTCGCCCGTTCCTCTTTGCCGGCTCCTACATTCTGAGCTACAAACGCCGACATAGACTGCATCAGAGAAGATGGGATCAGCATAACAAAGGCCGTCACTTTCTGAGCAATTCCATATCCGGAAGAAGCCTCCAGACCAATTCCGTTTACTATAGCACACAAAATCAGGAAGGAAATATTCACCAGCATATCCTGCAGCGCAATTGGAAATCCCAGCCTCAGGAATGTTTTAATTTCAGGATGAAACCCAATATCTTTTCCCGACACAGAAAAAGGAAGCTGCTGACGCCGGATAATCACCAGGGACATTACCACACTGACAAACTGGGCAAGGATCGTGGCAAGGGCAGCCCCCGCCACATTCATCCCAAGAACTGCCACAAACAGCAAATCTCCCAGAATATTCACCCCACAGGCAATGGCAACGAAAATCAGCGGCAGTCTTGAATTGCCAAGTCCCCGAAAAATCCCACTGATTACATTGTAGGCTACTACAAACGCCAGCCCTGCTCCGCAAATACGCACATAAGTTACGGTTAAATCATATGCCTCCTGAGGAGCATTCAGCCATCCGGCAAAATTGGGCGCAAACAGCAACAGCAGCGCCATCAGAACCGCCGTCAGCAGAAAAAAGAAGGCAATGGCTCCGCCAATTACTTTTCCAATTTTCTCCATGGCCTGCTCTCCCAGATAGCGGCTGATTAAAACCGTCACCCCCATGGTCAATCCGGCAATCACAAATGTGACAAGATTAATAATATTGCTTCCTGTGGACACTGCCGAAATACCGGCGTCGGTTCCAAACTGTCCCACCACCAGAAGGTCTACCGCTCCGTACATTGCCTGCAAAATCAGGGCTCCCAGAATGGGAATCATGAATTTCAATAGCTTTCCTGCAATATTTCCCTGAGTAAAATCATCAGACAATTGATTCTCTTTCATAACTGTTTCCTTCTATTCCGTATAAAAACGATAAACCGTTTTCGTTGTGAAAATCTCTCCCGCCTTCACAACCGGAGAGGGAAAATTCTCCTGATTCACCGCATTGGGATAGAACTGGGATTCCAGACAGAATCCGCATCTGCTGCAGTAAGCTGCCCCTCCCTTTCCGGTCTGATCTCCAATAAAGTTTCCTGCATAAAGCTGTACGCCGCAGCACTCCGTAGAAGCTTCCATGGCAATTCCGGTCTCTTCACAGAAAGCCCTTGCCATTACCTTCATCTCTCCTGACGTTTCACTGAGCACATAATTGTGATCATATCCGCCGGTAAATTTCAGCTGTTCAAAATCCGCCTCTATATCCTGTCCAATTGCTTTCATCTTTCGGAAGTCCATCGGCGTTCCCTCTACCGGCGCAATTTCCCCGGTAGGAATGGATTTCCGATCTTTTACCGGATTATAGCTGTCAGCCAGAATCTGCAGCTTCTGTTTCTCAACCGTTCCGCTGTCATGGCCGCCCAGATTAAAGTAGGAATGATTGGTAAAATTCATAACCGTTGTCTTATCCGCTTTTCCCTGATAAGAAATTTCCACTGCATTATCCTCTGTCAGGGTATAGGTAACCTCCACTTCCAAATCACCTGGAAATCCCTGCTCTTCCTCTTTGCTTAAATGATAAAATGTAATGCTGTTTTCCGTATGTCCCTTAACTTCCCATAAAACTCTTTCAAAGCCATTGGGGCCGCTGTGCAGATTGTGTTCACTTTCATTGGGAGTCAGCTTGTACTCTTTCCCTTCTATCACAAATCTGGCGTTATCAATACGGTTACCGTTTCTTCCCACAGTCGCGCCGAAATAGCAAGTATGTTTCTCATATTCTGACGCCTCGTCATATCCCAGCACCACATCCCGTATCGTCCCCTCTTTATCCGGCACCAATAAAGATACCAAGGTTGCGCCATGATCTGACACTTTCATCACTCCATGATTTGCATTCTCAAATATGTACAGTGATGTTTCCTCCCCCTTTTGATTCTGCCCAAATGCTACTGTCTGCATAACTCTTTCCTCCTTCTTAAAATTCTTATCCTCTATCCGCCGTCCGGCAGAAATGCTCCCTGAATTAAAATTTACGCATTCCGTTCTATATCTATATACAAAGATTCTGCAATCAGTTTATCTGATTTCAGAATATGGTTAGAAAGCCAGCCAAACAGAAATTCTACCAGTTCTTCCAGATATTCCTGCTGATTTTGATCAACCTGATCTAAATCTATCTCTTCCAGCTTGGATATAAATGCCTGATGGGCCATCTTCTGCGCTCCAATCCCCGAATACTGAATACTTTCCATAAACTCTTCTTCATCCTGAAAATGTTCACTGGTATAATTTTTCAGTTTCTCCAAAATTCCCACGATCTCATCATACTTATCATGCAGAAGCTCCGCCTTCACCAGCTTGTCTGCATCCCCGATAATTTCAAACAATGTCTCATGCTCTCCGTCAATCAAAGGAATTCCTGTCATATATTTTTCTGTAAACGCACAGGGATTTCCGTTCTCTTTCCACTCTTCCAAAGAAGGCATTTTCCCAATCAGAATATCGCTGCTCAAAATGTGCTGATACAGCCAGCGCACCAGATACTGCAGCAATTCCTCCAGCATCTCATGCTGGTTTGTTAGTTCATCAATATTAGAAAAATCCATCACATTAATCTTCTCCCGAAATGCAGCGTGCTGTTTCTTCTGCAGCTCCAGCTCCGGATCGTTGATAGCCGCCATATACGCCTCCTCATTGGCAAAATGAGTGTCTGCATACCTCTTCAGCTCTTCCATTACCTCCCGCACCTGATGATATTTGTCCTCCATCAACTTATTGTTCAGCAGCTGCATGGTCCTGTTAATCAATTCAAAGAGCTTTTCATGTTCTTTATCAATCTGCTCTATTCCCGTCAGACAATCCTCTGTAAATTTATACATATTTATTCTCCTTTCCGTAACCCCGCCGACTTTTTAAGATGATCATTGCTATTATACCATACCTGACAGAGAAATGAAAAGAATCTGTTCTTTTTCCTGGAAAGTGTGCTATAATGTGTTTACTGTTTGGTCAGGTCTGCCCATATACCAGACTGGCCGAAAAGAAAACAAACCGGAAAGAACGCCAATGCCCAAAAACATTTCAAAATTAATTTCAGAAAGGACAAATTATTATGGCAGGAATGAATCCCACGCAAATTTTTCAGTTCATGGGAGCATGGCAGAAATTCACCGCGAACCACCCCAAGCTTCCCAAATTCATGAAGGCAGTTACCGCTGAAGGCGTGAAAGAGAATACCATTATAGAAATCAGCGTCACCACGCCGGAAGGAAAAACTTATTGTTCTAATCTGAAGATTTCCCAGTCAGATCTGGAATTACTGGAACAAATCAAGAATTTCTCTTTATGAACTTCTATACAAATATGAAATGGCTGCCGTATTAAGGAAATGTATGGCAGGATATGAAGAAATTCCTTTTCGTTCCTACCATATCCTGTATCCATTTGCCTTAATACAGCAGCCGTTTTGTAATCTCCGTGAGCCAAATGATTCGTCGTTCTCACTATAAGATTTAAGAGGAACGGCAAATCATTTGAGTATCCCTTAGATTTCTATTTTCTGCCACAGCATTGCTTATATTTCTTACCACTTCCGCATGGACAGGGATCATTGGGGTACACTTTGGCGGAGGCACGTTTCTTAGGGCCTTTCTGTAAAGAATCATCACGGTTGGTTCCCGTTACCTTCGCCACCTGTTCACGCTCTACCTTCTGCTCAATTCTTACATGGAACAGCAATCGCACCGTATCCTCCTGAATATTAGCAATCATGCCGTCAAACATATCATAACCGCTCATCTTATACTCCACCAGAGGATCTCTCTGTCCATAAGCCTGCAGGCCGATTCCCTGCCGCAGCTGGTCCATATCGTCAATATGATCCATCCATTTTCGGTCAATTACTTTCAAAAGCACCATGCGCTCCAGCTCCCGCACTGCCTCAGGCTCCGGAAATTCCGCTTCCTTCATCTCATAGGCTTTCACTGCCTGTTCCTTCAGGCTATGCTTTAGTTCATTGGATGAAATTCCTTTCACGTCCTGCGGTGCAACCGGCTTTAACGGGATAATCGGAATCAAAAGCTGGTTCAGTTCTTTCAAATCCCATTCTCCGCTGTCCTGATCTGCTGAAATACAGGTATCCACCGTATTCTCTACCCGATCTGTAATCATTTTATAAATGACATCACGCATACTTTCTCCATCCAGCACACGGCGGCGTTCTGCGTAAATAATTTCTCTCTGTTCGTTCATTACCTGATCATATTCCAGCAAATTCTTACGGATTCCAAAGTTATTGCTCTCAATCTTCATCTGGGCCTTCTCAATAGCGCTGGTAAGCATCTTATGCTGAATCTGCTCATTCTCCGGCACGCCCAAAGCATTAAACATACCCATCAGCTTCTCCGAACCAAACAGGCGCATCAGATCATCCTCCAGAGAAATGAAAAACTGAGATTCTCCCGGATCGCCCTGACGACCGGAACGCCCCCGGAGCTGATTGTCAATACGTCTGGATTCATGACGCTCCGTACCGATAATTTTCAGCCCCCCGGCTGCCTTGGCGTCCTCATCCAGCTTAATATCCGTACCGCGACCTGCCATATTGGTGGCGATAGTAACGGCTCCGTGCTGCCCTGCCTCTGCCACGATCTCAGCTTCCAGTTCATGGAACTTCGCATTCAGTACTTTATGCTGGATTCCCCGGCGCTTCAGCATTCCGCTGATTAATTCAGACGTTTCAATGGTAATCGTTCCCACCAGAACCGGCTGTCCCTTGGCATGGGCTTTCTCAATTTCTTCCACAACTGCATGGAATTTCTCCTTTTTGGTCTTATACACCGCATCCTGCAAATCTTTCCGGATGACCGGCATATTAGTGGGAATCTCAATAACGTCCATTCCGTAAATATCCCTAAACTCTTTCTCTTCTGTCAAGGCAGTACCAGTCATACCTGCTTTCTTAGCATATTTATTAAAGAAATTCTGGAACGTGATATTGGCAAGAGTCCGGCTTTCCCGTTTTACCTTAACATGCTCTTTTGCCTCAATCGCCTGATGAAGACCATCGGAATATCGTCTGCCCGGCATAATACGTCCGGTAAATTCATCTACAATCAGCACTTTCTCGTCCTGCACTACATAATCCTGATCCCGGAACATCAGATTATGGGCGCGAAGAGCAAGAATTACATTATGCTGAATCTCCAGATTTTCCGCATCAGCAAGATTTTCAATATGGAAAAAATTCTCTACCTTCTTCACGCCTTCTGCAGTCAGATTCACTACTTTATCTTTTTCACTCACAATAAAGTCGCCGGTTTCCTCCTGCTCCACTCCCATTAGAGCGTCCATCTTGGAAAATTCAGGCATATCCTCTCCGCGGACCAGCTGTCTTGCAAGAATATCGCAGGCTTCATAGAGACTGGTAGACTTCCCGCTCTGACCAGAAATAATCAATGGGGTCCGGGCCTCATCAATTAATACGGAGTCAACCTCGTCAATAATCGCATAATTCAAATCACGCTGCACCAGCTGTTCCTTATAAATCACCATATTGTCACGAAGGTAATCAAACCCCAATTCGTTGTTGGTGACATAAGTAATATCACAGCTATAGGCTTCCCGCCGTTCATCATTATCCATAGAATTCAGTACGACGCCTACTGTCAAACCGAGAAATTCATGCACTTTTCCCATCCACTCCGCATCACGGTGCGCCAGATAATCATTCACCGTAACAACGTGGACGCCCTTTCCTTCCAGTGCATTCAGATAAGCCGGCAGGGTGGATACCAACGTTTTTCCTTCACCAGTCTTCATTTCTGCAATACGGCCCTGATGCAGAATCACGCCGCCGATCAACTGCACGCGGTAATGCTCCATTCCAAGGGTACGCCTTGCCGCTTCCCGCACCACTGCATAAGCTTCCGGAAGAATTCCATCTAAAGTCTCCCCTTCCTCCAGCCGCTTCTTGAACTCTTTCGTCTTACCTTTCAATTCTTCCTCGGGCAGCTCCATCAATGACGGACGATAGGATTCGATCTTATCTATGATTGAATTAATCCTCTTCAGCTCCCGTTCACTGTGAGTCCCGAATACTTTATTAATAATACCCATATACTATGCTCCTGTTTTCATTTCAGCAGAAAAACCGCCGTCGATTCTATTCCGCCTACGCGGACAACTTCTTATATTGTACCACTGAATGATTTGATTCACAATACTTAATCCCATGAACGATTTATGAATTTTTTATGAAATTCCCTTTCCCTGCAGCCCCTTTTATGCTATACTTTCTGTATTCTTTACGGATTTTCAAAATTAATTTCTATATTTACTGCAAAAGGAGATGAATCACATGAGCTATGTTTATAAAACCAGAGGAACCTGCTCCACATTGATTGAAGTTGAATTAGAAGGCAACGTTGTGAAATATGTAAAGTTTACCGGAGGATGCAATGGCAATCTGAAAGCAATTCCCAAGCTGGTGGAAGGCCTTACCGTAGAACAGGTAGAAGAAAAAATAGGCGGCATTTCCTGCAACGGCAGACCCACCTCCTGCGGAGACCAGCTTGCCAAAGCCTGCCGTGCAGCTTTGGAAGCTTCCCAGAGTTAAATAATTTGCTCTTGGAAAATACGCCCATGAGTCAAATTATTTGCCAACATATTCAAATTACTTTAAGAAAACCAGCAAATTATCTTGCTGAAGTATAATTGCATAGCGGCAGAACCAAAGAGCTGACTATTGCGCTGTTTTTCCAGCGAATGGGCAGCTTTTCTGTTTCTGTCCTGTTTTTCCTGGTTTCTGTTCGCATCCTTTTGCATTTTTCTTTGAATTTTCAGAATATTTTATAACTTATTTATATTATTCCAATTATAAGAAGCTTTAATATATTTTTTTAAAAATAATTGTTGACATTTTTCTTTTTATTAGATATAATAAACTCAACAAAACAAAAGAAACACAACTTCAGAAAAGGAGGTACAGACCATTGGGAACGACATGAAATATCTCTTAATTTAAGAAAGCGAGGTACGGACCACCAAAATATTAAGTGAACTACTCTCAAATGACACCAGGTACAGAACTTAACATCAGAATTAAACTTTCTTAGTGAAGAGTTTTGAGAGTGCAGAGAACGGAAGCTGAATTTTAAAACAGAAGAATTTTTTTAGATGCTTAGGTGGAAAATTACATTTTCGGAATGGGAAATTATAATAAGGTTATTGTTCAACTTGATAGCATTTGAATTATATTAACAGACGTAATAATATCCGACCTTATATTTTCGGAATGGGAAGATGAAAGAACTCCAGTAGCAGATATTAAGTTTTTTTACAAGGAATTCAGTCAAGGGATGAACCACTTGATAAGTTCAGAACAAAGAAGTTTAAGATTAGACAGAAATCAAGAGGAGTTTCAAAAGAAGCCCTGAATCAGCAATCAAAAGAAAACAGTGTATGATATTCCAGTAGGATACGTTCATTATATGGATACATACCATCATATTCAGAGGTGGCAAAATTTCCAGAGAAATGAATCAGGATTTCAGAAAGAATGAGGTAAAAGTCCCATGGACAGCATAGTATAGAAGGCTGCATCAGATGAAGTTGATATCGGTGCAGCCTTTTAATTGCATAAATTTCTATTCTGCCAAATCTGCCGATTATACCCGTGAGCTAAATGATTTGCCAACAAGTTTTCACTATTTCAAGGCAAAAACAGTTTAATATGCTTTTCCCCAATAAACCAGTTTATGGGCAGGTTTTCCGCAGCACACACACACATCAGAAACTGCTTTTTGAGCTTCTAAGGGCATACATCTGGAAGTCGCCGTGGTGTCCTCTTTGATCTTATTCTCACATTCCACATCCCCGCACCACATAGCACGTATAAATCCAGGCTTATGTTCCACTGCATCCTTAAACTCATCATAAGATTTCACTTCTGTGACATGAGATTCCTGATGCTTCTTTGCCCGTTCAAACATATCCTTCTGGATCGTCTTTAATAATTCTACCGCTGCCGCTGCCGCTTCTTCCAGTGGACACTCTGTTTTTTCTCTGGTATCTCTGCGCACCAACACACATTTTCCCGCTTCCATGTCCTTTGGCCCAAGTTCCACACGAATTGGAATTCCCCGCATTTCCTGTTCTGAAAATTTCCATCCAGGGCTCTTTTCACTGTCATCCATTTTCACCCGGATTCCTGCCTGAGCCAGCAATTCCTTCACTTCGCACGCTTTGTTCAGGATGCCGTCCTTGTGCTGCTGAATAGGAATTACCATAACCTGAACTGGTGCAATCTCAGGAGGAAGAACCAATCCGGAATCATCTCCATGCACCATAATAATTGCCCCAATCAGACGGGTTGTCATTCCCCAGGAAGTCTGATGAACATACTGAAGCTTATTATCTTTATCGGTATACTGGATTCCAAAAGCCTTTGCAAAACCATCCCCGAAATTGTGACTGGTGCCGGACTGCAATGCCTTTCCGTCATGCATCAGCGCTTCAATGGTATAAGTCGCCTCTGCTCCCGCAAATTTCTCTTTCTCTGTTTTTCTTCCCCGGATCACCGGCATTGCCAGTACTTCCTCACAGAAATCAGCATACAGCCGCAGCATCTGAAGGGTCCGCTCCTCTGCCTCCTCTGCCGTTGCATGAGCGGTGTGCCCTTCCTGCCATAAGAATTCTCTGGATCGCAAAAATGGTCTGGTTTCTTTCTCCCACCGCACCACTGAACACCACTGATTATAACATTTAGGCAAATCACGATAGGACTGAATATCATTGGCGTAAAAATCACAAAACAGCGTTTCTGAGGTAGGTCTGATACACATTCTCTCCTGCAGGGGATTTAATCCGCCATGAGTGACCCAGGCTACCTCCGGTGCAAATCCTTCTACATGATCTTTTTCCTTCTGCAGCAAACTTTCCGGAATAAACATCGGCATGTATACATTCTCTACCCCTGTTTCTTTAAACCTGCGATCCAGCTCTTTTTGAATATTTTCCCAAATAGCATAACCTGCCGGCTTAATTACCATACATCCTTTTACACTGGAATAATCAATTAATTCCGCTTTTTTCACCACATCTGTGTACCACTGGGCAAAATCCACTTCCATGGACGTTATGGCTTCCACTAACTTTTTGTCCTTTGCCATAATTTCTTCCTCCTTTACTAAAGCTGTTCTTCCTTTTGAGACATCAAAAAGCCGGATCTCCGAATCCCGATAGGGACCGGACATCCGGCGGTACCACCCTGATTAATAACTTTACGCTATTCTCTCAATTGCCTTAACGCGGCTTCACGTCGTACTTTCGTACGCAGCTCCAAGGCGGGTTCCAGATATTCATATGGGAAATCTCTCACCAATGATTTCTTCTCTGTGCATCTTCCTGTCTGTACTGTTCCTCTTCCTCGCTGATTTTCATGTATGCTTCTTTCTTCTGGGACTTGTGCGCCGATCCTATTCTGCTCCAATTCCCATATAAACTCCTGCATTCAGGTAATACGTTGCTAATGGCTATTCTAAGACAATTCCTCCTGATTGTCAAGCAAAGTTTCATAATAGATTTCTTTGATCAGAATATAAGAAAGGGGACCAAGGGCAAATCCCCACAGGCCATAGATTTTTAAACCCACGTACATACTTACAATCACCGCCAGAGGATGCATTCCCAGTTTATTTCCCAACAGCTTCGGTTCTAAAATTTCGCGCATCAGGCTGCATATGGTGTAGATGATAGTATATATGGCTGCCAACATGTACCTTCCCTGAATCAATTCAATCACAGCCCAGGGCACAAAAATAGTTCCGGTTCCCAGGAAAGGCATCGCATCGCAAATGCCTATTCCGCATCCTGTCAGCAGCGCATATTCATTGCCGGAAAAAAACAGTCCTGCCACACAGATAATCGTAATGATAACCATAATAATGATCTGAGATTTTATATAAGCTCCGCCTGCTTCATAAGTTCTTCGGCAAATTTTCAGCGCCATATTTCCAATGGGGTGCCGCTCCAGGGTCTCACGCATTTTCTTATAATCCTTCAAAATAAGAATTGTACTGATTACCACCACAAAACAAACGCCCAAAAACACAAACATGTTTTTTGCATACACAATTGTCCCACTCATTACTGTTGGAAATGCGTTTGTTTTCATCTGCTTCATCATTTCCGGTATCTGCTTTTGCACTCCATCCTGAATAACCTTAGCTTCTATTCCGGTAATATTCTCAATCTGACAGCAGCATTCCTCCCAAAATTCCCCTGCCTGCCTTTTATACAGTTCCAGATTGTCTATGACATTTTTCATCTGCTCTATCAGGGTTTTCAGAAAAAAGAATATTGCCAGACCCAAAAGCAGCAGCAGCAAGCCTACCAGTATCGAAGACCAGATGCTTCTTTTCAGTTTTAATTTATTCTCCAGTTTTTCAACAATTGGATTCAGGAGCTTTGCCAGTAAAAATGCGGCTAAAAAAGGAATTACCAAAGGGAACAGCCAGCGGATACTGATATAAACTGCAATGGTAATTCCCAGAATTCTCCCGATCCTTTGCATGCTTTCTTTCGCTTCTCTATTCATGAAATCAGTATGCGGTGTTTTCTGTTTTTTATGCCGGAAAAATCTGTCTGTCCTCATGTGCCAAATATTTAAAATGGATGCAGGACAGCCTGTTCATTTCATAAAACGCTTATGGGCTATGCCATCCATAATCAGAGCAATTCTGTAAATAATCTGCCCATAGGTTCTACTGTAAATTCCATTCGCTCTCCGGTCCGAGGATGACAGAAGGATGTCTGAACCGAGCACAAACCCACCGGCAGATAACCTGATGGACAATTTATGTTATATTTCTTATCTCCCACAAGAGGATGGCCTGCATGAGCCATCTGCACACGAATCTGATGATGCCGTCCGGTATCCAGCCGGATCTTTACCAGACTGACTGTCTCGCTCTGACAAGCGGCTGCCAAAATACCTGCAGATTGTTCTGATTTTGAAAATACTTTTTTTACTTCATAAAAAAGTCGGGCTGGCTTGGCGCCTTTGGTTCCTTTTGGAACAACTTGAGAAGTATTATTCTTTCCATCCTTTAAAAGATAATCCTCCAATTCGCCTGTTTTTTCTTTGAACTGCCCTTCTGCCAGAGCAAGATACTGTTTCTCCACGCTCTTTTCCTGAACTTGCCGGCTTAATATCGCTGCTGCTTTCGAACTCCTTGCAAATACCATAATTCCTTCCACTGGCTGATCCAGGCGCCGGATTAAAAAAATTTCCGTGGATTCTCCTTTGTCCGCAAAGTAATTGCGCAGCATACTCACCATATCCTGTTGTCCTGTTCTTGCTGTCTGTACGGGAACGCCCGGCATTTTATGGCAGATGATGATTTCATTGTCCTCGTAAATAATTTTCATCCTGTAAAACCCATCAAACCTTAAAGCGATATCCTACGCCCCAGATTGTCTCTATATACTGCGGTTTGGTAGTGCTGAACTCAATTTTCTCACGTATTTTCTTAATGTGAACCGTAACGGTTGCAATATCGCCTACCGATTCCAAGTCCCAAATCTGGCTGAAGAGCTCTTCCTTAGAAAACACATGGTTGGGATTCTGGGCAAGAAAAGTCAGCAAATCAAATTCCTTCGTGGTAAACTGCTTCTCTTCTTCATTTACCCATACACGCCTTGCCGTTTTATCTATTTTCAGTCCGCGGATCTCAATCACGTCATTTTCCTGAACACTGCTGTTGATCAGACGCTCGTAACGGGAAAGATGCGCTTTCACCCTTGCCACAAGCTCGCTTGGGGAAAAAGGCTTCGTAATATAGTCGTCCGCTCCAAGCCCCAGCCCTCGGATTTTATCAATGTCATCTTTTTTGGCCGACACCATCAATATGGGGGTGTTCTTATTCTCCCTGATTTTCTTGCAGATCTCAAATCCGTCCACCCCTGGCAGCATCAAATCCAGGATGAACATATCAAATTCCTCGCTCAGGGCCCTTGCCAGCCCCTGATTGCCATTATTTTCAATTTCCACATGGAAGCCGCTTAATTCCAGATAGTCCTTCTCCAAATCAGCAATTGCCACTTCATCCTCGATAATCAATACTTTGCTCAACTTATTACCTCCTGATATTTCCGGATCACAAAATACATAATGGTTCCGGTTTCTTCTTTGCTGTTCGCCCAAATCTGTCCTCCATGATCCTCGATAATCTTCTTCACAATGGACAAACCTATTCCGCTGCCTCCAGTGGCTGAATTCCTGGATGCATCGGTACGGTAAAAACGGTCAAAAATATATGGCAGATCTCTGGCCGCAATTCCCCTTCCGTTATCTTCAATTTCCACCTGAATGAAATCCCCTACATCCCGGATACGGATATTGATAAATCCCTGTTCTTTGTCCAGGTATTTGACGGAATTCCCGATAATATTGTTAATCACGCGCCGAAGCTGCTCCGGATCTGCAATAATCAGCACATCCTTATCTGCATAATTGATATAAGTAAGCTTAATATTTTTGGCCTCCAGATCCAGGCCAACCTCCTCCACACAATCATCAAAATAATCCGCTACATTGATACGGTTGAAATTATAAGGAATTCGATTCGTGTCAATCTTAGAATATAAGGTCAGTTCATTAATCAGCATATCCATCTCATTTGCCTTGTTATAAATGGTCCGGATATATTTGTCATGCTTTTCCGGCGTATCTGCCACGCCATCCATAATCCCTTCCACATATCCCTTAATGGCTGTGATGGGGGTCTTCAAATCATGGGAAATATTGCTGATCAGAACTTTATTCTCCTTTTCTCCGGATACCTTCTCTTCTGCTGATTCTTTCAGACGATAACGCATCTCTTCAAAACTCCGGCATAGTTCTCCTATCTCATCCCGGCCGTCCGCCTCTATGGTAAAATCCAGATTTCCAGCCTTAATATTCTGGGCCGCCGCTTCCAACTTGCGGATAGGATTGATAATTCCCTGATAAATCCAGACAGTCAGCATTCCCGCCGTAAAAATCAAGATCAAAACCACAGAAATCATCAAATCCAAAAGCACGCCTTTCACATCCGGCAAAATCTGTTCCATAGCCGTAATAATAAATGCGCTCCCTGGCTCCCCTCCTGGAAAAGTAAAATCAATCTGTTTCACCAACGCCTGCTCGTCCCCTTCAATATAGAATCCGGAACCTGCGCTTTGAATGGCGTCGCTGTCATATTCCGGCAGATTTTCTTCCGGAAAGGTTTCCTTCTCTTTGCCTATATAAATCAATTCTTTGTCCCTACGCAGAATTAAATAAGAATATTTTTCTTCCAGTTCAAGATTGATTTGATCCAGATATGCTGCATCTTCCAGCTTTTCCGGCGTCTCTGCCGCAACTTTCTGCAGTTTTTCATAATCTTTTTTGGTAAAATGACTGAGTACTTTAAAAGAATTGATAAAATAGTCATAAGCGCTTCCGTCCATATTATAAATCTGGCGCACTGCTTTCATCTGATACTGCCCAAATCCCCACACGGTTGCCACTGCCAGCAATACCGGCACAAAAATAATAAGGCAGAATGATACTATTAATCTGGTTCTCAACTTCATAAACTGCTACAACCTCCGACAAATTCTATTATAACAGTTTTCTTATAAAAACATATGGAAATTTTCTAAATTTTTATAAAATTTGTATAAAAAACTGTGATTGAAATTACAGTCACATCCATGCTTTCATTAGTTTTCCATTAGTATTTTCCGTGCCTTTGCGTACTTTTTGCGCCAGTATTCCTTCTTGGCCTCTGTTACAGAAGCAAATCCTGATAATCTGCTTTCATCTGAATTATGCTCTAAATCTGCCAGCTTTATGATTTTTGCTCCATAGTTCCCTCGTATTCTGCGGATATAATCGAAATAATCTTCCCCGGGATCGTGAGTCAAAAGCGCCACCAGTTCCGTGACCTCCGGGGGAAATTCTTTTTCCAGCAGTTCCATCGTAATATCAGTATCCTCCACCACATCATGCAGCAGCGCTGCGCATGTTGTAGTTTCCTCTTTCATTTGCTCCGCAAGATGGACTGCGTGGAGCACATAGGGAACCCCGCCGGCATCCTCCTGCCCATGGTGGGCGTCATAGGCAATTTTCATGGCTTTCTTTGTCAATGGTGTATAGATCAAGGCAGTCTCCCCTTTCAGGCCAAAGCTGTTTCTGTTAATTCTGCACGTACTTTTTTCTTATTATAGCATGAAAAGGGAGGAAGAAAAATATTTTTTCTTATAAAAATATGTAAAACACTTTTAGGAACTGTTCAGAAATAACTTTTAAAAAGTTATTTTCGAACAGTTCCTTGCTGCGGACTTTCACGTTCCTGCACTGTCACCTGCACCCAATCCCCAGGCTGCCTGCCTATTTTACTGCGGATATCCTTTCGCAGTCCGATAATATAGCAAATGCCGCCGTCCTCGTTTTTCACTCCCATATTTACAATGCTTCCCTCATAAGGTTCCCCGTCAAAGGTGACATGAACTTTCACCCGTCCTTTTCCGAATTCCTCCCTGATATCCCAGGGGAAAATCACATAAGCGCCGCCCTTTTGCTCTGCCGGACAGACCATTGACTCATATTCGTACACGGCAGGCTTTTTTGTTTCCTGATGTTTCTTTCGATTTGATACAAGTATGTCTGATACAATCATTCCTTCTATTTCACCTCTGCATATCTTCCAGGTTCATAAACGCTCCCTAAGGAAAAACCATCTGCTTTGCCCCGCTTTTTTGGAACATTTTCTTTATTCTATGATATCCGTTCATCCTGCCGGCATGGGCCCGGCTGCCAAAAACCGCTGTATCATATCCCGACACAAGTTTTGCTGTCGCCTTCTGATATTCTATCACCTTGCTTCCGGTTTCCTTTCCTGCCAACTTTGCATATTTTCTGGTAAAGCCTGTTGTGCTTTTATAAACGATTAACGTTTTCTGATTCATCCTGTTCCACTCTTCTTTCAATGCCTGTTTTAAAAATGCATCGTATGCTATCTCCTGCCACTCTAATATTTCATCTACAGAAACTCCCGGAGCAGCCATTGCATCGTAAATGTCAAGTGCATCACGAAATTTTTCATAAGAGAATAAACCGCTGCCCGGTTCCTTTTCAACCGAAGCAGCGGCCTTCTTCTACTTAAAATACCCTTATAATATATCCTTGCAATTATAAATATTTCTTTAAAATCTCTACTTTATCTGTTGCTTCCCAGGGCAGATTCAAATCATCCCGGCCAAAATGTCCGTAAGCTGCTGTCTGCTTGTAGATGGGACGTCTTAGATCCAGCATCTTAATGATTCCTGCCGGACGCAGATCGAAGTTCTCCCGAATCATCTCCACCAGCTTCTCGTCGGAAATTTTGCCGGTGCCAAAGGTATCCACCATAATGGAGGTGGGCTGCGCTACTCCGATGGCATAGGATAATTGAATCTCACATTTATCCGCAAGGCCCGCCGCTACAATATTTTTGGCAACGTAGCGTGCTGCATAGGCTGCGGAGCGGTCTACTTTAGTGCAGTCTTTTCCGGAAAAAGCGCCGCCGCCGTGACGTGCGTATCCGCCGTATGTATCCACAATAATCTTTCTGCCGGTGAGCCCTGCATCTCCATGGGGCCCGCCGATTACAAAACGTCCGGTGGGATTGATGAAAAATTTCGTCTCTTTGTCTACCATTTCCTGAGGCAGAATCGGCTCAAACACATACTGTTTGATATCAGCATGGATCTGCTCCTGGGTCACATCCGCATCATGCTGGGTGGATAACACCACTGCTTCCAGCCTTCTGGGCCTGCCCTCCTCATCATATTCCACAGAAACCTGTGTCTTTCCGTCCGGGCGCAGGTATTTTAATGTGCCGTCTTTGCGGACCTTTGTCAGCTGCAGCGCCAGCTTATGAGCCAGTGAAATGGGATAGGGCATCAGTTCCGGCGTTTCATTGGTTGCATATCCGAACATCATGCCCTGATCTCCGGCTCCGATTGCCTCCAGCTCTTCTTCGGACATTTTGTTCTCTTTTGCCTCCAATGCCTTGTCCACACCCATTGCAATGTCGGCAGACTGCTGATCCAATGCTACCATCACGGCGCAGGTATTTCCATCAAATCCGGTGGCTGCGTCATCATAACCAATTTCATTGACAGTATCTCTTACAATCTGCGGAATATCTATATTTGCCTTAGTTGTAATTTCTCCAGTTACAAGTACAAATCCCGTACACGCCGCTGTCTCGCATGCCACCCGGCTCATGGGGTCCTGAGCCATCAATGCGTCTAAAATTGCGTCAGACACTGCATCACAAACCTTATCGGGATGCCCTTCGGTTACTGATTCTGAAGTAAATAATCTTTTTTCCATTTTTCTCCTCCTGGTTGTTCGAATATTATTAACGTAAAAAATCCGCTTATTCAAAAATAAGCGGACCTGATTCCAAAAAAAGATTATCAAATCCTCTTATTGTTCGATTACTCGCTCAGGTTGGCACCTTCCGTAGAGGGGTTGCCGTGGCTTCACAGGTCCTATGTACCTCCACCACTCTGAATAAGAGAAATTAATAGCTGATGAAACATCAAGGGGTTTCACCAGTACAACAATATTTGGTTTTTCAATCTTCTTTCATCCAATAAGATACTCTCTTTTTGCTGTTCTGTCAAGTATTTCTTTCTTAACAAATGAGTAAAATTATGGAAAACAGCTTTTCTGTCATATCAGCTTACTTTAAACTGGAACTTCTGTATCTCTTTTTCAGAGCTGACCCGCGCGATCTGGGCCCCCAAACATTCCAGCTTATCTTCAAAGGCTTCATATCCCCGCTGGATATAGTGAATATCATCCACAATGGTGATTCCCTCTGCAGAAAGCCCGGCAATCACCAACGCCGCTCCTGCCCTCAAATCCGGTGCACTGACTCTTGCCCCGGTATATCCTTTCACGCCATTAATAATGGCAATATTGCTCTCTACCTTAATATCCGCTCCCATGCGGGTCAATTCATCCACATATTTAAACCTGTTCTCAAAGATACTCTCTGTCACGGTACTGGTTCCCTGGGCAATTCCCAGTACCACAGACATCTGAGGCTGCATATCGGTGGGAAATCCCGGATAGGGCAGTGTGGTAACCTGTGTATGGCGCAGCGGTTTCGACGCTACCACACGGACAGCATCGTCAAATTCTTCCACTTCACAGCCGGCCTCCAAAAGCTTGGCAGTGGTAGCTTCCAAATGCTTCGGAATCACGTTTTTGACCGTAACATCCCCTTTGGTAGCCGCCGCCGCAAACATAAAGGTTCCTGCCTCAATCTGATCCGGAATTACGGAATACTCAGTTTTGTGAAGCTTCTCCACCCCTACAATCCGGATCACATCAGTTCCGGCGCCGCGGATATTTGCTCCCATACTGTTGAGAAAATTGGCTACGTCCACCACATGGGGCTCCTTCGCCGAATTTTCTATGGTTGTTTTCCCTTCTGCCATGGCTGCCGCCATCATAATATTAATGGTAGCGCCTACGGATACCTTATCCAGATAAATATGGCTTCCCTTCAGCCTCTCTGCTTCTGCCGCAACTGCTCCGTTTCGGATCTCCACATGGGCTCCCAAAGCGCGAAAACCCTTGATATGCAAATCCATCGGGCGGCTTCCAATGTTGCATCCGCCGGGAAGAGTTACTTCCGCCCTTTTATATTTTCCAAGCATTGCTCCCAGAAGATAATAAGAAGCTCTTATTTTCTTCATAGAATCATAGTCCACCGGAATATCCTTTACAAAAGAACCGTTGATCTTAACAGTGTGAGCGTCTACTCTGTCAATTCTGGCTCCTATGTCTCCCATGGCCTGAAGCAACGCATTGATATCTCTGACATCGGGTAAATTATCTATTGTTACGGTTTCATCCGTCATAATGGCTGCTGCCAGAATTGCCAGCGCCGCATTCTTGGCTCCGCTGATTTCCACTTCGCCAACTAACGGATTCCCTCCTCTGATTACATACTGTTCCATATCGCACCTCTATGCTATATATTTGTACAAGAAGTTATTATAGTAACATTCTTTTCTCTTTGTCAAGTTTAAAAAATCTTTATGTACTATTATAACACACTTTGTCGATTTGTAAATCTATACTATGAAAGTCTCCTGCTTTCCGTATCTTCTCCCCTGGGCAGTTTCAGTAATTCAGTCTATCTTATTTTATGTCGGATTACATAATCCGTGCATGACCCTGAAAAAGAATTTTGTGCAAATGCTATAAAAACCCTTACAAATAGCCTTCTCTTTTCTGTCTGATAGTCTCTGTTTGTAGTATGGACGATTCCGGAAAAAATCATTCGTTCTTTTCACTGATCCATTATTTTTCAATTATTCGCTGCAAGCCACAGGAGATTTCTTTTTCCAACCTACAGCCTGTCCAAAGCCAGGCAAAACAGCCGGATTTCTGCAAAAGGAAACAGAAATCACTTCCGCTTTACAATATCATCGTTCCAAAGCCGGAAAATAATTTCTGTTTCTTATCTTACCACATTCACTTCAAAATTCCTACTGTTTTTTATTCTGTCCTTCAGATTTTCCTGTTCTAAAGCAGGGCTCCGTTACTCAAATACCACATTTTTCTCCAAATATTTTGTCCGAATTACGATATAGGGATAGGACTTGACCTGATTTATTTTTTCTCCCTTGGAAGGACCAATCAATGTAGTGTCAAAATACACCGCATTTTTCGTCAGATAACAGTCATTGACAGCGATACTATAACCGCCGGTTTCCTGTACCCCATAACCTGCAGCAATGTAGAGATATTCTTTATCTGTATAAGTCAGCTTGAAAATCGTCTCTTTCTTCTCCTCAATAACCGTCAGAAACTCTTCTGGGATCTCTTTTTCCTCCAGTATTTCATAGGATAAATCTTTTAATTTTTTTGTGTCCGTCTCCTCCAGCCCGCATCCCTGGACAACGCATGCGGCAATTACCGTAATCAGAGCCAGCCCATACATAACAATACCATGATACCATTGCTTCTGTTTTTTCATACTCACGTTTCCTGATTTTTTTACATTCTTCCTGAATTCTATGAAAAATTTCTTCTAATTATGATTGTATTTCCCCAGTTCAGTCTGTATAATATAACAAATAAATATTTATTTTTAAGGAAAAGGTACGATACTATGATACGAATAATTTTGGTTGCAGTTTTTTTAATTTCTTTTCTGGTTCTTTCGATTCCGATTCTGATAATAGAATGGATTGTAAAAAAATTTAATCCCTATGCTGCAGATATCAGCAGCCTGCGAATTGTCCAATGGGCTTTCCGGGTGGTTCTCTTTCTGGCCGGCACCAAGATCACTGTGCTCGGGGAAGAGCATGTGCCGAAGGATCAGGCCGTCCTCTACATTCCCAATCATCTGAGCTATTTTGACATTGTCATTACTTATTCCAGATGTCCCGGCCTTACCGGCTACATCGCCAAAGACAAGATGATACGTTATCCTCTGCTTTCCAACTGGATGAAACGGCTGTACTGCCTGTTTTTGGTTCGGGATGATATGAAGGCAGGGCTGAAAATGGTTTTAACGGGAATTGATCAGATTAAGCGCGGCATTTCTGTATGTATTTTTCCGGAGGGCACAAGAAATCCCCATCCGGAGAACGGAATGCTGCCTTTTAAAGAAGGAAGCCTGAAAATGGCTGAAAAAACCGGATGCCCCATTATTCCCATCGCCATTACAAATACCAACAATATCTTTGAAAGCCATATACCCTGGATCAAAAAATGCCATGTAATTGTGGAATACGGGGAACCGATTCTAATCAAAGAACTGGATAAGGAGCAGCGGAAATTCTCCGGCGCCTATACCCAGTCCAAGATTGAAGAAATGTTAGAAAAGCATAAGGCTATGATGCAGAATGAAACTTCTCTCTGACAGCCTCTACGATCTTGGGATAATCCATGAAATGGGATGCTTTCACCAGCACGGTATCTCCTTCCTGCAGATACTCTAACAACTGGGGAAGCATCTCATCTTTTGTGTCAAAATGGAACACTTCACACCAGTCATTGGTATCACAAGCGCCTTCTGCCATTTCTTTTGACAGAACTCCGGCACAAAACAACGTGTCTATCTGCTTTTCGGCAGCATAAACACCTATTTCATAATGAAGCCTCTTCTCGTGTTCTCCCAACTCTCCCATATCGCCCAATACCGCCACTGTCCGGGCAAGGCCGTTGCTGAGCACGTCAAGGGAAGCCCGCATGGATACGGGATTGGCATTGTAGCAGTCATCAATCAACATCAGGCCGCCGGTTTCTATCAGGTTGGTGCGCCCGCCTATCGCTTCCGCCTTCTCTATGCCTGACTTAATATCTTCCAACTCCATATTCAGGGCAAGCGCCGCTCCTGCGGCTGCCATAGCGTTATAAATATTATGCCGGCCCGGAATCGGGATATGGACGGATATTGTGCCTGCCGGGGTATGAATATCCGCTTCCATTCCCTTCAGACCGCAGTTTTGGATATGATCCGCGTAAATATCCTGCTGTACTTTCTGCATTCCAGGCTTCCTGCCTTCTTTCCCTTCTTCGCCGCTTCTGCAGATATCCGGCTGCATCTCACCGAATCCATAAAACACCGGCCGGATTCCCTTCACTTCTGTCAGTGTGGACAGTTTATCATCCTCACCGTTTAGGATAATATGCCCTTCTGGCTTCAGATAATCAAATATTTCACTTTTTGCTTTCAAAATTCCATCCCTGGTCTTCAAATTTTCCAGATGGCAGATTCCGATATTCGTAATCACGCAGATATCCGGCTGCGCCATTTTGGCCAGACGATGCATTTCCCCAAAATCAGAAATTCCCATTTCCACCACCGCCGCTTCGTGTTCTTCCTGAATCCGAAGCAATGTCAGGGGCAGGCCGATTTCGTTGTTAAAATTCCCTGCCGTTTTCAATACATGATACTTTTCTGATAAAACAGATGCTATCATCTCTTTGGTGCTGGTTTTTCCCACACTGCCGGTAATTCCCACAATGGGAATATTAAGCTGGCTGCGGTAAAATCCTGCAATATCCTTCAACGCCCTCAGACAGGATTGCACCAGGATATAAGGCTTCTCGCAATTCTCCAGTTTTTTCTCGGTAAGAACTGCCGCCGCTCCCTTTTCACAGACCTGCGGAATAAAATCATGGCCGTCCACCCTGGCTCCCTTCACGGGGATAAACAAAAAACCTTCTTCCACCTGCCTGCTGTCTGTCACCGCTCCCCGGATCTCAGTCTGTTTCTCCTGTTCCTTCCCAAAATAACTGCCGCCGCATGCTTCTGCAATGTTTTCCAAAGTCATATTTTTCATAGCTGCCTCCGCCGTTTTCTATTTTGATTTACGATTCTATGTTGTGTTTCCTACTCAATTTATGCATATTTCTTTAAAGAAATCCGAATAATTTCTTCACAAAGTTTTGGGAAATCCATACCAACGGCCTGTGCTTCCTGAGGAAGCAGGCTCATCGGCGTCATGCCCGGCAGCGTATTTGCTTCCAGACAGTAAATATTCTCCTGCTCATCCAGAAGGAAATCCATGCGGGCATAGGTTTCTAATCCCAGCGCCTTCGCCACTTCCACAGCATAATGCTGCATCTTCTCCGTAATGGAAGGAGACAGCTGTGCAGGACAGGTTTCCACTGCGCTTCCTGCCGCATATTTGTTTTTATAATCGTAGAATCCTTCCAGGGGGGCGATTTCTATTACCGGCAATGCCTGAAAATCCATAACCCCTACGGAAAACTCTCTTCCCTTCACATAGCTTTCTATAATCACTTTTTCTTCCCACCGGAACGCTTCTTTTAACGCCTGCTGATATTCTTTCTCATCTCGTACGATGGATACCCCGATACTGGAACCTCCGCAGCAGGGTTTTACCACGCAGGGCAGTGTCAGCCCTGTCTCTGAAAACTCCCACTGGCAGGCTGTTCGGTCCATGGAAACGCTTTTTGGCGTGGGAATCTGATTGGCAAGGAACAGCCGCTTCGACAATCCTTTATCCATGGCAACTGCGCTGCTTAAATATCCGGTTCCGGTATATTTAATTCCGTATAAATCAAATGCCGCCTGAATCCTGCCGTCTTCCCCGTTTGCTCCATGAAGGGCCATAAACACAATATCTGCCATCCGGCACAATTCAATCACATTGGGGCCGAATAAGCTTTTGCTCTGATCCTTTCTGCTCTTTCGCACAGTTTCTAAATCCGGCGCTTCCTGGGATATTCCGGATACTGCTGCGCTGACCTCTTCAGAACGCTCAAAAATCCCGGTTAATTCCTCCGGCTTGTCACTGTAGCCCATAAATACATCCAGTAAAATTGCTTTATGTCCTTTTTCTCTCAGCGCATCCGCCACATTTTTTCCTGTGACAAATGATACGTCGCGTTCGGCGCTTAAGCCGCCTGCCAACACTACGATATTCATATTGAGAATCCTCCTTGCATATTAATCTCCTGCCGATATCTTATACTATATTATTCCCACTGGCAATAACCTCCACTTATTTCCGCACTTTTTGCCAGGGACAGAGCATTTTTCCCTCTTTCCTCCTCCCTGAAAGCTGCCGGTATACGAAAAGAACTGCTGCAAAATTCTTTCCTTTGCAGCAGTTCTCTGCCTTCTTGCTGTGATTTGGGCATGCCTGAAAATATTCTAGAACTCCGGCTCAATCAGGCCGTATGTATTCCCTTTTCTCTTATATACCACATTCACTTCCTCTGTTTCTGCATTCTGGAAAACAAAGAAATTATGTCCCAGAAGTTCCATCTGGATGCAGGCGTCCTCTGGATACATAGGCTTCATTCCAAAACGTTTGGTGCGGATGATCTTGATTTCTTCGTCATCCTCTACCTCTTTCTCGATAAATTCCTGCTGAAAATTCCCCGGCGCCTGCTGCTGGTCTACAATCTTATTCTTGTACTTCTTCAGCTGCCTCTCAATAACCTCTTCCACTAAATCTATGGAAACATACATATCATTGCTGACCTGCTCAGAACGGATAATATTTCCCTTTACCGGAATCGTAACCTCGATTTTTTGACGTTCTTTTTCCACGCTTAAGGTTACAACAATATCTGTCTGAGGGGTAAAGTACCGCTCCAGCTTCGACAACTTGTCCTCTACCGCTGTTCTCAATCCTTCTGTTATATCAATATTTTTACCGCTGATTGTAATACGCATGGTGTCCAACCCCTTTTCTGCTTATTTTGGTGTTTCAGAAAGTTCTCGAAGTCTCTCTGTAAAGTATATTATATCACACCCCCAATCTGAATACAATAAATCTCTGGGAATTCTTGACACTTTGCTCAATCCATGGTAATAAATTATACAACATGTCAAAATGGAAGCTTCTCAGAAAGGATTTACCTATTATTATGAAACCAAAAACTGTCTTTATCACCGGTGCCTCCCGGGGCATCGGCCGTGCAATCGCTGAAAAATTTGCCCAGGCAGGCTATTCCCTCGCCCTCAACTGCCGCGTTTCCCGCCAGGAGCTTGACAGCCTTGCCTGCCGCCTTCACAATACCTTCCATGTTCCCTGCCTGCCCTTAATCGGAGACGTCAGCGACGAATCCTTTGTAAATCAGGCGTTTCAGACCATACAGCAGGAATTTGGAAAAGCAGACGTTCTGATCAACAATGCAGGCATTTCTCATATCGGTCTGCTTACTGACATGAGCCTGGAAGAATGGAACCGGGTGATACAGGTTAACCTTACCTCCTTATTCTGCTGCTGCAAATACGCCATTCCTGCCATGGTTCAGGACCAATCAGGTTCTATTTTAAATATCTCCTCTGTATGGGGAGCTGTGGGGGCCTCCTGCGAGGTTGCCTATTCTGCTTCTAAGGGGGGCGTGAATTCTTTTACCAAGGCTCTGGCAAAAGAGCTTGCTCCCAGCGGCATCTCCGTCAATGCCATTGCCTGCGGAGTCATTGACACCAGTATGAACCAATGTTTTTCCAAAGAAGAACAAAGGCAGCTTGCCGATGAAATTCCAGCAGGGAGATTCGGTTCCCCAGAAGAAGCGGCAGAGCTTGCTTTGTCCATTGTCAGCGCCCCCTCTTATCTGACCGGCCAGGTGATAACCTTAGACGGCGGATGGCAGTAATCAGCGGCCTTGCTGCCTTCCTGTCAGGAGGACGTCTTATTCTCCTGCAGAGGACTGCGGCGGGGACTGGAACCCCTTGTATTTCCTGTGTTCGGAGTAAAATTCACATTTGTGAATTTTGTTCGCATTTCGAATAATTCCATTTATTTCCAAAAATTTTTTCGTAAAATATTTGTGTTACAAAAGAGTACTATTTTACAAAAGAGGAACATTTTTATGGAATTATCCAGAAGACTGGAAAATTTGTTAGAAGAGCACAATCTCACCCAGAGGCAGTTATCCACAGAACTGCACATTGCGCCATCTACTCTGAACGGATATCTCAGAAGAAACAGAGAGCCAGATTTTGCCACACTTATTAAACTGGCCAAATATTTTAAAGTATCCACAGACTACCTTTTAGGCGTCACAGAAATCCGGCGGCCCTATCCTTCCGGTGAATTCTATGATGACAAAGAAGAAGATTTGCTCTGCACTTATCGGACGCTGGGCCCTCAGGAACAAATCTACCTGATTAAGCAGGCACATATCTATTGTCATCAGGACATGGACGTTCCACAAAAGAAATAGACGTCCATCTTCCTTCGGAACGGCAGGAACTGATTGTGGAACAGGCCAACTTCTACCAGAGCCTGGAGATGAAACAGTCAAAAAGCAAACGGCGGGATTAAAAAATGCCGCCGTATATAGCCAATATCTTTTCTGTGGTGTATAATAAAAGACAAACCAGATATGAGGAGTGAGATTATGAAAAAGGAATACCGTGAGGCCATTGAAGATTCTCCCGTCATTGCTGCTGTAAACAGCTTTGAAAGCCTTGAATGCGCCCTGACTTGTGAAAGCCGGATTATTTTCATCCTCTTCGGCGACATCTGCAATATTCCGGATATCGTTGCCAAAGTGAAAAAAGCCGGCAAATTAGCTATGGTGCATCTGGATCTGATTACCGGGCTGGCGCCGAAAGAAATTGCCGTGGACTATATCAAACAGCGCACCGATGCAGACGGCATTATTTCTACCAAACCTGCATTGATAAAATATGCCGGAAAACTTTCTCTATTTACAGTGCTTCGGTTTTTTGTGATTGACTCCCTTGCACTTTCTAACATAGAGAAACAGCTTCAAAATGTAAAACCGGATGTGATAGAGGTTCTGCCTGCGCTGATGCCCAGAGTTCTTACGCGTATCTGCAGCATGAATCATATCCCTGTGATCACCGGAGGATTGATTTCCGAGAAAGAGGATGTGATCTCCATGCTTTCTGCAGGGGCAGCCTGTGTATCTTCCACCAGCCAGAACGTCTGGTTTTTATAGAAGGAGGTATTTCATATTTGAACGAAAATCATACGCAGGAAATCCACAAACATGAACATTCTCACACCCATACCCAGACTCAAGCTGTGCTGAACCGCATGTCACGGGCTATCGGCCATATGGAAGCTGTCAAACGGATGGTGGAAGACGGCAGGGACTGCAGCGAAGTTCTGATACAGATTGCGGCTGTCCGCTCTGCCATTAATAATATCGGAAAAATTATCCTGGAGGATCATATCTCCCACTGCATTGTGGATGCAGTGGAGCACGGGGAGCAGCAGGCGCTGGAAGATTTGAAAATAGCCATTGAGAAATTTGTAAAATAGCCGAATGGCTTCTTAACAGTTCCTTACCGTCTCAACGGCTGTGGTTTCTGCCCTTTGCAAGCGCAGAAACCGCTGCTATGCCGTGCTGTATCTTGTAATCTTGCACAAACCGTCTGTTCCAGG
Organism: Petralouisia muris; assembly: GCF_004793545.1. GTDB lineage: Bacteria > Bacillota > Clostridia > Lachnospirales > Lachnospiraceae > Petralouisia > Petralouisia muris. The sequence goes on from NZ_SRYA01000028.1 coordinate 59,302, forward strand.
AAATTAAAATCCCCGGATGGAATCATTTTCATCTTCCTCTGTATTTTCAATTTTTTTAATCACAGCATAATAACTGTAATCATCATTGACCTTTATCTTTACCCTGTCCCCCGCTTTACGGCCAAGAAGCGCTTTTCCAATAGGGGACTCTGTGCTAATCAAATTCTTCATGGAATTCCCCCGGATGGAAGTCACCAGACGAAATACCTGCTCTTCTTCATCTTCTTCAAAATAAACGGTAACCGTATTATTAATTCCCACTTCATCCTCTCTGGACGTATCTGATACAATCAGCGCTGTTTTCAGCATTCGTTCCAGATACCGGATTCTGCTCTCATTCTTATTTTTGTCCTTTTTGGCGGCATGGTACTCAAAATTCTCACTTAAATCCCCGTGAGCCCTGGCCTCTTTTACCGCCTCAATGGCTTCTTTCCGGACCACCAGCTTCCGGTATTCAATTTCTTCTTCTATTTTCTTTACATCGCTTTTGGTTAACTGTTCACGCATTCGCTTCCCTCCCTGAGTCTGTAACATTGTCATACAGCAAAAATCCAATGGTAATTGTAAATATTTCATTTATTTCCGCTAAAAAAAATGCCCTCCCTGCAATTCTACCATTTTTTGCACACTTTTCAAGCCGATTCTGTTACTTTCCACCTGTTCTTCATGCCGTCTCTTCCAGTTGCGGAAACTAAACTCCACATAGCCTCCGTCTGTCTGCACTGACAAAATCACGGGCCGTTCCTTTTCCCCATACTTTAAAATATTAAAAACCCGGAAGCTGCCAAAGGCCAGAAGTCCGCATAAGATCAACAGCAGAAATAACCGGAATGTTATTTTTCCAGTTATTGCATACTATTGCTCCATATCTGTTTTCTGCCCACGTCAATTTCACCTTCCTTTTTCCACCGTATCTCCTTTCTGTTTTACCAGCTTATTCACAGCGGTATCCTTTTCCCCAGATACTTTTAATGATCCTGGAATCCATTTGAAGCTTCTTCCACCTGATACCCTTCGCCAGTCAATAAAATATTGACTACTTCCCGTATTTCAGGATTATCATCCACAATCAGAATTCTGGGCGTTTCATTTCCATTCATGGCTTTTTCTCCTGTCGCAAATTTATGAATCCTATTTTAGCATAATTCCAGGCTTATTCAAAAATTCTTAAGAATCTTTAAGATTTTCTTTCATGTTTTTTTTAGATTTTTCTTTTATACTTTTCCTTGCAGCCAGAGAAACGCCTGGCTCGCTATTATTTATAACAAGGCAGAAATTCTGATACCCAAACAGCTATTAGGAGGAACTTATGAATCAGAATACTTACCTACATAATAAAAAAGAAAAAACATACCACCGGCTCTGTCCGCTGCTTCTGACTATTTTCACCCTTGTCTGCGTACTGCTGATTCTCCCAGAAAACAGCATCTTCGGCTCCGAGGGAGACTGGTTCAGTCAGCATGTTGCTGTAGCCGAACAATTTCGGACAATATTCCAGGAAACCGGACAGATACTTCCAGACGCTTCTCCTCTGGGGGCAGGCAGCAATATTTATGATTTTTCTTATTACGGACTGCTGCGGCCGGATGTGCTGATTTCCTTTTTGCTGCCAGAGGTTCCCATGACGGCCATTATTTCCATCTATGCGGTTCTGGAGCTGATTGCAGGCGCAAACCTTTGCTGGTACTGGCTGAACAAGCATCTTACCCGCCCCCTTTTTGGCTTAGTGGGAGGAATCCTTTATGCCTGCGCCGCCTGCTTTTACCATGCCCACCATCAGATTATGTTTGTCAATTATATGCCTTTTCTGATACTGGCCCTGCTTGGCATAGACCGGATGCTGGCAAATAAAAAACATGGGCTGCTGGTTTTTTCTCTGGTTATGATTTATCTCCACAGTTATTACTTTGCGCCTGCAGTGCTTGCAGTCTTGCTGCTGTACCTGATTCACTGCCTGTATTTTGCGCCTGAAAAAAAGCAGTCTGCTCACTTAAACCACTGGCTCCGCTTTTTCTTCTCCATTGGAATTTCCATTGGAATGGCAGCCATTTTGCTGCTGCCTACGGGATTGGATTTGCTTTCCACCAAAAAAGACGCAGGCACTCCCACGGCCCTCCAGGAGATATTCTCCATTGATTTCTCCCTGAAATCTCTTTTGTACCATCCTTACGGCTGCGGGCTGACCATCCTCTGCCTGTACACGCTGCTGTTAAGCATAAAACGAAAAAGCACGCGTTTTCTCAGCTGCGCACTGCTGCTGTGCCTTACCTTAAATGCTTGTTCCTGGCTGCTAAGCGGTATGCTGTACGTGCGTCATAAGGTGCTGATTCCTCTGATTCCGCTGCTGATTTTACTTTGCGCAGCATCACTGGAACAACTGTTTCTTGGGGAAGAACGCCACAATTGGATCTGCGGACTGCTGTGTCTGGTTCCGATTTTATGTTCCAGATATTCCCCGGCGCTCCTTCTTGATGCAGCACTGACGGCCGGAATTTTCGCTCTTCTGCATTGGGGATGCAAAACTAATGCTTTCAGGAATAAAAGGCTGCCCATGCACCTGCTGCTATGCCTGTTTCCTGCGGCGGTATCCATTTTCATAGGAAGTCAGGATGAATTTATCTCTGATACCGATACACGGCAGAATGTGTTTTCCAAAGAAGAATTGGAAGCTCTGAACTTTGACAAACGATACCGGTTTGACATTCTTACAGAGCCTTACGCCAATGCAAATGCGCTGCCCACCGGGGGCATGGGAAAAACCACCATGTACTCCTCTGTGACAGACAGCGGCTATGCTGATTTTTACTACAATACAATGAGAAATCCTATCCGCGTCCGCAACCGGGTGGCCCTGATGACCGACGCCAATCCTGCTTTTTCTTATCTGATGGGCATACGATATATTCAGGCAAAATCCTCCAGACTTCCCTGGAGCTACGAGCCTATTGCAGAAAAAGACGGTATTGTGATTGCAGAAAATCAAAATGTGCTGCCCATTGCCTATGTCAGCAGCAGCAGCATGGAACAGTCCGAATATGAGAAATTGGAATTTCCCTATTCTATTGAAGCGATGACCCGCTATACCATTACGGACAGCGAATCCCCCTCCTCTGTCACAGGAATTTCCGCAGAGGAGTTTATGAAAACTTCCCGAATTGCTTCTGTTTCAGAAAATCTGCCGGAAATCTCCCAGCTAATCACGCTGTTGGAAAAACGCGGCATTGGCTGTGAATGGAATCCGGCAGAAAACACCCTGAAGCTTTCTGTAAAGAAAAAGACAACCATTGACGTTCCTATAGAGGAACCTCTGGACAACCAAATGCTGATTTGCTCTTTAGCTGTAACATCCCCCTCCGGCAGGGAGGTTACCATAGAACTGAACGGAATCCGCAACAAGCTTTCCGGAAAAAATGCGCCTTATCCCAACCGCAACCATACGTTTACTTGGATGATTGCTTCCCAGGATAAAATATCCAGCTTGAATCTTGTGCTTTCTTCCGGAACTTACACTTTATCCGATTTCCAGTTCTGGACCATGGAGCTCTCTCAGTGGGGAAACCAGAATGTCCAGGAATCAGCCTTTTCACCAGAACCAGGAACTGCACTTTTCTGCGGCTCCTCTGTCCTTAAGGAAGACGGATGGTTTGTTACCTCTTTCCCTTACCGGGACGGCTATCAGGTTCAGGTGGACGGAAAAACCATAGTCCCCTCCCAGGTTAATACTGGATTTGTGGGTTTTTGGCTGAAAGCGGGAGATCATGAAATTGTAATTACTTACCGCCCGCCCGGAAAAAGCATTGCCCTGACGATCAGCCTGCTGTCGCTGCTGCTCTTTCTGGCGTCCGGGCTGGCAGAACACTGGAAACAGAGACGTGATTGTTCGTAACCGTACATTCTGAAAACGGTTCTTTATGATACATCTACAGAAAAATTTTACACAGAAAAGAGGAGACATTATGAAAAAAGTTTTATCCAACTACAAATTTTACTCGCAGCTGCAGCGGCTGCTTCAGAACAATTCTTTCCGGGAGCTGTTCAGCTATCTGCTGACCGGAGGCGCCACTACCCTGATTAACTATGCAGTTTACCTGATTCTGCTGCATGCCGGCGCAGAATATCTCACCGCCAATACCATTGCCTGGGTCTTTGCCGTAAGCTTTGCCTATATCGCTAACCGAAAATATGTATTCCGTTCCGGCAACCAGATTGGAAAAGAGATGTTTTCCTTTGTATCCATGCGGTTTCTCACCCTGATTACAGAAAACCTGCTTCTGGCTTTATTTATACAAAGATGTGAATTCCATCCGGTCATTTCCAAAATTGCCGTAAGCTTTGTAACTGTGGCAGCAAATTATGTCATCTGCAAATGCCAGATTTTCCAAAAACCTGCCCCAGACTTAAAAATATCTGCCAATATATCCGCCGTTAAACAACCGAAAGGAGAGGAAATCCATGAATAAATTAAGCATAATCGTACCCTGTTACAATGAAGAAGAAGTGATTGCCCTTTTCTATCAGGAAACCTCTGCAGCAGTAAATGATATCGATGACTTAAACTATGAATTTATCTTTATTGATGACGGCAGCAAAGACCATACGCTGAATATTCTGAAGCTTCTCTGTTACCAGGACAAAAACTGCCATTATATTTCCTTTTCCCGGAATTTCGGCAAAGAAGCCGCTATGTATGCCGGATTGAAACAGGCCTGTGGAGATTACTGTGTGATTATGGACGCTGACCTGCAGCACCCGCCCAGGCTCCTGTCTTCCATGTACCACGCCGTAAGCCAGGAGGACTACGACTGCTGTGCCGGAAAACGTGTGGGAAGAGAAGGGGACGGTGCGCTGCGGGGCCTGCTTTCCCGAAGCTTCTACAAAGTAATCCAAAAAATGACTCATATGGATATGAGCGACGGAGCCGGGGATTTCCGCATGATGAACCGCACCATGGTAAATGCCATTCTTGCCATGAAGGAATACAACCGTTACACCAAGGGGATCTTTTCTTTTGTGGGATTTAAGACGAAATGGCTGGAATTCCACAACGTGGAGCGGGCTGCCGGAAAGAGCAAATGGAACCTGAAAAGCCTGTTTTACTATGCCTTTGACGGAATCCTCTCCTTCTCCACAGCTCCTTTGAAGCTGCCTGGCGTCCTGGGCTTTCTCCTGCTGTCGCTCTCCTGTATTCTGGGAGGGTTTGGACTGGTACAGCAAAGCGTTTTCCACCGCAATGTGGGAACCGCCTACTTTATTTCCACAATTGTGGTATTCCTAAGCAGCCTGCAGATGCTGATGCTGTTTATTCTGGGAGAATATCTGTCCAGAGATTACATGGAAAATAAAAACCGTCCCATTTACATTATCCGGGAACAGGATTCCAAGCCTGTGAAAGAAAACAGCCACATTTACGATATTGCGCCTGCACGACGCAATGTGATATAAGTTTTTCAGCCGATTGATTTCGTTACATTTGTGATATAATACTCCTATACTTTTTAGAAAAGATGTATCGGAATGATCGAACGGGAACTGTATCTGTCCAGAATACGGCCTTTTATCGGCAAAGACATTGTCAAAGTCTTAACCGGCATACGCAGATGCGGCAAATCTGTTATGCTGGAATTAATACAAGAAGAACTGAAAAGCAACGGCATTCAGGAACACATGATACTGTCCATTAACTTTGAATCGAAAGCATCAGACTTTGCCTCCTCCGTCTCTGCCGCCTATGCATACCTTCAGAATTTCGCTGCAAGCCGCAGCGGGAAAATTTATCTGTTCCTGGATGAGATACAAGAGCTGCCGGAAAAAACCGAAGCTGAAGTTTTTTAGCTTTACTTACAGTAGGGCGGCATGCCGTTTTTATACCAGTTTCCCATGGAAGAAGCCAGCGTAAAACAGTATCTGGGCGACATCTATGATTCCATTATTTTAAAAGATATTATTACCAGATACAAGATTCGCGATACGGAACAATTAAAACGGATGCTGATGTACTTTATTTCAAATGTTGGAAACACATTTTCGGCGGCCAGAATATCAAAATATATGAAACATGAATATCGGGGAATTTCAAGCGAAACTCTCTATAATTATATTGATTACTGCAAAACTATCCGGGATTTTCTGTTAGGACGTATTTGAAAATACCGGAAATACGCCTAGAAGAGAACAAAGCAGCCAAAGCCCTCATTTATCACAATGTCATTAACTTAAGGAAAAGAACAATACCGGATGTCTTTACACCCATTCAT
>NZ_SRYA01000029.1 GCF_004793545.1 Petralouisia muris
TCGGAAATTTCTGAAGCCTTATAAAACAAGGGATTCGAGTTTCCGAGAGTACACTTACTATTTTATGGGGTGGCGAATCTATTTCTCAGCCGAAAGTTTTGATGGCCGCATGGCTGAATATTATTGCCATGTCCACGGTTTTTACGTTACTTATATGTTTGAAAAACCATATGACTAAACTTGACTTATAGATAAGTAATTGATGAGTTGTATCTGCCTTAACAAGTATCTATGCAGATAGAAATATTTCCAGAAGCCGCTGTTACGCTTTTGATTCAGCAGGAGACCGGGATAGCCGGTGAAACAGTGGAAGAATGGCTATACCGGGATATTCCGATGACAGATGACAGCCAGCAGTTTTTCGGCGGCAGCGCAATGACCTTAGAGGCGGTTACGGAATTGGCCGGCGGCTATGATATGGCCTGGTTTATGGCGGCTGTTATTTTCCTCTTTGCATGGCTTCTCATCTATAACATACTGTTTATATCCATGCAGCAGGATATCCGCCGGTTCGGTTTGCTGCAAACCCTTGGAACCACAACAAAATAGATCCGCCGGATTGTTTTGCTGCAGGTAAGCAGATGCGCCTGTAAGGGATGTTTTGTTGGGGCTCTGGCAGGAATATTTCTTGTTGTTGTCCTGATGCCCGGCGTACTTTCCAATATGTATTTGCAGGGATTGGGCAATGCTTCAGCAATGATTGCGTTTCGTCCCTGGATTCTGGCGGCGTCTGTTTTCTTTGGGGCAGGAGTGACTTATCTCAGCTCTCTGGCAGCGATGCTTCGGCTGTCTGGGATGTCTGCCGTGGAATCTGCAAAATATATGGAAAAGGCGTCCGTGCGTCCCTTCCATAGGGCATGGAAGATTCACAGGTCTATGCAGACTCCGGCAGCGGACCCTTTCTGGAAAAATGCAGGCGCCCCAGGACGCAACATGTTTATTCCGGCGTCTATGGCCTGGGGAAATCTGTTCCGGTTTCGGAGACGGGCCTGCCTTACCATTGTTTCTCTGGCTCTTGGGCTGTGCATTTCACTGGGGGCGGTGGTGATTTCCCGAGGAACGGATACTACAAATCAGATTGAATATGAGAATTATGATTTTGAAATGATAAGCAATATGTCGGTTCTGACGGCAGGGGCGTACCCGGAAATGGAAGAAATTTTTCCAGAATCCATGGTTCAGAAAATAGCCGGGCTGAAAGGCATTGAAAAGCTGCAGCAGGTAAAGGGAGGATTCGGATGCATTCGGATGGATGAAAAGGCCTTTGAACTTCGTATGGAAAATATTGCGCCGGGAGAGGGATGGAAGGAAGAATTCTGCGTCTGTGTTGTGCAGGAAGTAAGCCGGGAATATTTACAGGAGCTAAAAGAATTTTTCGAGGAAAAGCAATTGTTCCTGGATTTAGAACCGGTGATTGAGGGAACCGGAGCGATTATGCTCCATTACAATTTGTTTTCTCAGGCAGAAAAAGAAAATAGCAGGGATTACACAGGAAACCCTTTTACGATGTATGATCTCTTTGGAGAGAAAACAGGGGAAATGACCTTTTGCGGGTATTTGAATTTTAAGGAAAAGGGTCTGCCTGAACTTGAGACGACATGGAACGGTCCGGACATTATTTATTTTCTGGTGAGTGAGAAGGGATTAAAACGTATGCAGATTCCGTCTCAGACGTTTTTGCTGCTGCTGAATGTAAAACAGGAGAAAGAGCCCTTATTAAAAAATACACTGACCCAGATGCTCAATGAACATAACGGACAGTTTGCTGCAAAAGCCTCTCATGACGCTTATGTGACAGATTCCCGAACGATTACCCTGCAGACAAAATCGGATTTGCTGGCTTCTGCCAGGAATTATATTGCTTCCAGCCGTATGGTTATGTTTGTCCTGTGCCTGATTCTGCTTTTTATGGGGCTGATGAATTATGTGAATGTGACGGCTGCGGGACTGATCCTCAGACAGCGGGAGTTTGCAGTGCTGGAAAGCATCGGTATGACGAAAGGGCAGCAAAAGGCCCTGATTCCCTTTCTCTTGTATGGAAAACGTTTTGGAAAAACAACGGCGGAGTGGAAAAATTTTGCGCATACTTCTGATATTTCTTGAAAATCGGCTAGCCATATGATATGATTAACACTTGATAGGAGGTGCTTTTATGACGTTTTTGGCCAGTTTGATACAGTATGCGGTTAAGTTTATTATAATGGCGGCGGTAGCTGGCTGCGGACTTTTTCTGGGAAAGAAACTGCGTGACAGAAAAGACAGCAATACAGCAGCGGAAATGACACAGCAAGAGAAATAGACAGTGGAGGAAATCGGTCGTGAAGAAGTATGGAGTAAATGAACTGCGCAGGATGTACCTGGAATTTTTTGAAAGCAAGGAACATCTGGCGATGAAGAGCTTTTCTCTGGTACCCCACAACGATAACAGCCTGCTGCTTATCAATGCGGGAATGGCGCCGCTGAAGCCATATTTTACCGGGCAGGAGATTCCGCCCCGGAGACGTGTGACTACCTGCCAGAAATGCATTCGTACCGGAGATATAGAGAATGTAGGTAAGACAGCGAGACATCTTACTTTTTTTGAAATGCTGGGGAATTTTTCTTTTGGAGATTATTTTAAGAAGGAAGCCATTGCCTGGAGCTGGGAATTTTTAACGGAAGTTATCGGCATGGAACCAGAGCGGCTCTATCCGTCCATTTACGGAGAGGATGAGGAAGCCTTTGAAATCTGGACAAAGGAAGTGGGAGTTCCACCGGAGAAAATTACCCGGTTTTACCGGGATGAAAATGGCAAATGCGATAATTTCTGGGAGCATGGCGCAGGCCCCTGCGGCCCCTGTTCTGAGATTTATTATGACAGAGGAGAAGCTTACGGCTGCGGCGGCCCTGATTGCAAGGTAGGCTGCGAATGTGACCGTTTTATGGAAGTGTGGAATAATGTATTCACCCAGTTTGACGGAGATGGACACGGGAATTATGTGGAGCTTGCCAACAAAAATATTGATACAGGCATGGGGTTGGAGCGTCTGGCAGTAGTGGTGCAGGATGTGAATTCCGTGTTTGACATTGATACCATGAAGGCAATTCGGGACAAGGTATGTGAAGTGTCCGGCAAGACTTATCAGATAGATGCGCTTGATGATGTGTCTATCCGGCTGATTACAGATCATATGCGTTCCGCAACCTTTATGATTTCTGACGGCATTATGCCCAGCAATGAAGGACGGGGTTATGTGCTCCGCCGCCTGATCCGCAGGGCGGCCCGCCACGGCAGGCTCCTTGGAATCAGCGGAAAGTTCCTTGCAACTTTAAGCGCCACAGTAATTGCAGAGAGCAAAGACGGATATCCGGAACTGGAAGAAAAGAAGGAATTTATCTTTAAAGTATTGACCCAGGAAGAAGAGAAATTTGATAAGACCATAGACCAGGGTCTCAGCATTCTGGCAGAAATGCAGGAGGCGATGAAGGAGGAAGGCACAAAGGTATTGTCGGGAGAAAATACCTTTAAGCTGTATGACACCTACGGATTCCCGGTGGATCTGACCCAGGAAATCCTGGAGGAAAAGGGATTTTCCATTGATGAAGAGGGCTTTCGCAGCTGCATGGAAGAGCAGAGGAATAAAGCCAGAAGTGCAAGAAAAGAAACCAATTACATGGGTGCGGACGCTACCGTGTACGATGAAATTGACCCTTCGGTTACCACAGAATTTGTGGGATATGACAGGCTTTTGCATAGTTCAGAGATTACGGTATTAACCACGGAAACAGAATTGACGGAAGCCTTGTCCGATGGAGAGAGGGGAACGATTATTGTAAAAGAAACGCCTTTCTATGCCACCATGGGAGGACAGAATGCCGACACAGGCGTAATCCGTGCCGGAGAGAATGAATTTCGGGTAGAGGATACGATTCATCTGCGGGGCGGACGTATCGGCCACGTGGGCGTGGTGACCCGGGGAATGTTTAAAACAGGCGATCTTGTGGAGCTGTCCGTAGCAGAAGAACAGCGGGGACTGATTGGAAGGAACCACAGCGCTACCCATCTGCTGCAGAAGGCCCTTCGGGAAGTGCTGGGCACCCATGTGGAGCAGCATGGCTCCGATGTGAATGCGGACAGGCTGCGGTTTGACTTTTCTCACTTTGCGGCTATGACGCCGGAAGAAATCGCGCAGACAGAAGGTATTGTCAATGAAAAAATTGCGGCTTCCCTTCCGGTTGTGACGGAAGTAATGAGCTTAGAAGAAGCCAAAAAGACGGGAGCTATCGCGTTATTTGGCGAAAAATACGGCGATTCCGTCCGGGTGGTGAAGATGGGAGATTTCTCCGTGGAACTGTGCGGAGGAACCCATGTGGCAAATACCAGCAGCATCAGTGCCTTTAAGATTATATCTGAGTCAGGAGTGGCAGCCGGCGTGCGCCGAATTGAAGCGCTGACCTCTAAGGCAGTGTTTGCATATTATGATAAATTGGAAGAAACTCTTTATGCGGCAGCCAAAACAGTAAAGACCAATCCGTCAGGGCTGGTGGAGAAATTAGAGCACCTTATGACAGAGCTGAAATCACTGCAGAGTGAGAATGAGTCCTTAAAGAGCAAGGCGGCTCAAAGCGCCCTGGGTGATGTGATGAATCAGGTGACAGAGGTAAAAGGCGTTAAACTTTTGGCTTCCAGTGTTGCAGGAGTGGACATGAACGGATTGCGGGATTTGGGCGATCAGTTAAAAGAGCAGCTGGGCGAAGGCATGGTGGTGCTTGCTTCGGAAAAAGACGGCAAGGTGAACCTGATTGCCATGGCAACAGAGGAAGCAATGAAGAAAGGCGCCCATGCAGGCAATTTAATCAAGGCCATTGCAGGAAAAGTAGGAGGCGGGGGCGGCGGACGTCCCAATATGGCGCAGGCCGGCGGTAAGAATCCGGCAGGCATTCCTGAGGCCATCAAAGAAGCGAAAACTGTTCTGGAGGGTCAGGTGTAAAAGTACCGGAAACGGCCATAATTCATGGGCAGTCATGGATGGAGAACGGTAATTAAAAGTTTTCCATAAAAATGGTTGACTTACCGGAAATATCTGTTATAATTAATAGCAGTGCAATAAAATGACCCAAACAGTTGAATATGCACAATACGCAACTGGAGGGAGGTTAGGTGTGAGACTATGTCAAATGTTATCGTAAAAGAAAACGAAACTTTGGATAGCGCTTTACGCAGATTCAAAAGAAACTGTGCAAAGGCTGGTATTCAGCAGGAGATTCGTAAAAGAGAGCATTACGAAAAGCCAAGCGTAAGACGCAAGAAAAAATCCGAAGCGGCAAGAAAGCGTAAATATAATTAATTAAAAAAGGCCCCCACATTGTCCATTTTTATGGATAATGTGGGGGTTCTTGAATTTAAGGAAGTAATTTTTGATTTTTTAAAAAAGTCAGGAAATGCAATATGGTTTGATATTGGATTTTAGAGGAAAATAGGATACTATAAAAAGTATAAGTAAGCTGTTCTTAGGTTTTTTATAAAACAAAAGCATGAGTTTGGAGTGAAAAATATGGATAAACGTATTCTGTTAGATGAGAAATTAAAATGTATGTCAATCATTACAAATATGTCGGTTAGCGAATATCTTCAAATGGTGGAAAAGGCATATCAAACAGAGGAGGGATTTCTGGGCAAAGGGAAGCTTTAAAACAAAAGACAGCAATTTTCATAAGAAACAGAATGATCGAGGATCTAAAAGAAGGAACGATATTGCCTCCTGTTGTAATAGGGATTGTAACAGATGCGAATAAATATAAGAAAGTTAAGAAAGGTGAAATTACCTGTGAACAGTTGATAACAGATGATGCTATGGAACAATTAAGCATCATAGATGGAATGCAAAGAACAACAGCTTTGATGAAAGCCGTATCTGAAAAAGAAGAAGTGAATCAGAGAGAATTACGTGTGGAGTATTGGATTTCAGATAATAGCAATAGTTTATTATACCGAATGTTAATTTTGAATACAGGTCAAGTGCCGTGGAATGTAAGGCGGCAAATAGAAATTGTCTTTTCAGGTATTGTGAAAGAAATAAAAGAAAATGTTGCAGGTATTGAGGTATTTGAGATTGATGATTCAGCAAAAAGGAGTAAAGGCGGGCAATATCAGGCAGATGGATTAGTGGAATTATTTTTAGCGTTTGGAGCGCGCACGTGGAAAATCAATACAAAGGAAAAATTAACAGATGAGTTTACAAGACATGATTTTTTACAAAGCAGTGGAGAGACAGATTTGGTGCGTCTTTTTTGTGAAGTGTTAAAGTGCATGGTACAGATGGATATTCTCTTAGATGCAAAATACAAGAAAAAAGAGGAGAATTCTGGAGGAAAAAAGAAGAAAGTTCTATAGAAAAGTTTAAATCTGGAAAAGAATTGTTTGCAGGGCAGCCGGCGCGGATAGGATTTGTGGCTGCAGCCGGGGAGAAAATTATGGGTAGGCCCGGGGACGAAAGAGACAAAGATAAAAGTGATAGCTCTAAGCATAATTTTGTTTATGCTATCTGTAAGTTGCAAGGAAATGTTAATTATGCTATTCCACCCATGAGAATTTACAATGAAATATTATGCCAGCCGGAGGATGAAAATTATCATGGACATCAGTTAGAAGATTTGCGGGAAGTTTTTGAAAATATAAGTGCCTATGAGATTATGAAAGAGAGCAGTTTGCTTAAAGATGATGTTTATGATGTGTATGCATATCATTTTTGAAAATTACAAAGAGAAAAAGCTGGCCGATGGGATAAAGAAACATTGGATTTATTTGAAGATATTATATTTAGCGGAAATGATAAAATTCCATATCATAATATTGTCATGTCAATGCTGGACAATCAATGGAATCATAGTTTTTTAGAAACGTACAGATGTATAGAACGTTTATTTCCTATTATCAGGTTAGAGGCTTTTTATAATGTATTGGGAACGGAATTAACTTTACTTCAGGTATCAAAGGAAATCGAAGAAAAGATTTCTTGGCGGCCGAATGAAGAAGCAGCTATAGAACAAATTTTCAAAGATATTGACACAACTGCAATAGAACATGTGAAGAATTCATATAAACAGGTGAAGGGAATGGGAGTGGCAAAATGGTATTATAAAGAAATACGGAATTCGATTGCACACTACAGGGCAGTGCATTCTCCGTTAAATTTGAAAGAGAAAGAATGGAATATTTTGTTGCAGTTTAATCTTAGGGTGATTGAACAATTATATGGAAAATATAGAGGAAAGATTTGATAATAGTTATGCTATCGAAAGAATGCAGGATTATTAAGATTTTAGTTTAATACATATAAATTCTGAGAAAGTAGGCTAAATCATTTAAACGTAATGTAAGATAGTTTCTCAAGAAAAATAAAAACTCCTTTCCAGTAAGAAGCAGGCTCCAATGGTTTCTTACCGGAAAGGAGCTTTTTTCATGAAAAGGAATATTTCTCCGGGCATGTACATATATATGGAATCAGGTACAAAAAGATGGACAACAGGAAGCAGCGGCGAAGGGATCAGAAGGATTGCAGCGGGATGCGGCAGGAAAGGGATCTGGATAGCTGCAGCAGGGAGGAGGGCGCATGGAAGAAATTATCAGGGTATTTCCGGGAGCCTTAAGGGAGCTCTGCCGAAAAAGCTTTGAAGAGAACAGGGAACCGGAGGAAATCAGACTGCGGGCAGGACAGCCTGTGATGGTATCAGGCCGGGGAACAGAGTGGTTTTGGAGCAGGGAAGGCTGTCTGGTAAGAGAGGAGCGGTTCCATTGGGCAAATTCTTCCAATCTCTATTTCTGGACAGAGCAGGATATGAAAGAAACCTTAGCCAGAATGAGCCAGTATTCCATGTATGCTCTGGAGGAGGAAATACGGAATGGTTTTTTCACCATTCAGGGCGGGCACCGGATCGGGGTGGCAGGAAAAACCGTCTGTGAACAAGGAAAAATTACGGCAATCCGCAATATTTCCAGCCTGAATATCCGTGTGGCAAGACAAAAGAAGGACTGTGCCAAAGAGCTTCTTCCATGGCTGTGCCGAACGGGGGGGATTTATAATACATTGCTGCTTTCTCCTCCCGGAGTGGGGAAAACCACCATGCTCCGGGACTGTATCCGCCTGCTGTCAGAAGGAACCAAGGTTCTGCCGGGAGAGAAAATCGGCCTGGTGGACGAGCGGGGAGAGGTGGCGGCCAGCTTTTTTGGAATTCCCCAGAATGATCTGGGCTGCCGGACAGATGTGTTGGACGCCTGTCCCAAGGCGGAGGGAATGCGGCTTTTGATACGGAGCATGTCGCCTCAGATTATTGCGGTGGATGAACTGGGCAAAAAAGAGGACTGTCTGGCAGTGGAGGAAGTTCTCCACTGCGGCTGCCGGATTCTGGGCACCATGCATGCAGGAAGCATCCAAGAACTGCAGGAAAAAATGTATTTAAAAAGATGGTTAAAGCGGGAATACTTTGAACGGTTTGTGTTGCTGAGTCTGGGAGAGAAAGGGGAGAGAAGGTTTTCCGTATATGACGGAAAGCTGCAGAAATTATGCTGAAATTATTGGGAAGCCTTATCGTTCTTGCAGCGTCTCTTATGTATGGCTGGAAAATCAATGAGGAGCTGAAAGAGCATGTGGAACAGCTGATTGGCATGAAGGAAATGTTTCTGATGCTGCGGGGAGAGATTGCTTACGCCAGAACTCCTTTGCGGGAGGCGTTTCTTCAGATGGCGTCCCAGGGAAAAGAGCCGTTTTCTGACTTTTTGAAACGGGCAGCAAAGGAACTGGAGGAAAATGAAGAGAGTATCGGGGAATTCTGGGGCAGGCTGGTGGAGGAAGAAGCAGGAAAATTTTATTTTACCAGAGAAGAACAGGGGCTGTTAAAGCGGGCGGGAGAAAATTTCGGATATCTGGATGTGCAGATGCAGTTAAAGAATCTGGAACTGTATATGGAGCAGGCGGAGGTGTTTATCCAAAGGGCGCAGAAAGAATTGAAGGACAGGCAGAAAGTAGCCCGGACTTTAAGCCTGATGTGCGGTTTGTTCCTGGTAATTCTGCTGATTTAGTATGGGGACGGTACGGAGGAAGCTATGAGTATAAGTTTGATTTTTAAAATTGCGGCGGTTGGGATACTGGTTACCGTGTTAAGTCAGGTTTTAAAGCACAGCGGGCGGGAGGAGCATGCGTTTCTCACCAGTCTGGCAGGACTTTTGATTGTGCTGTTTTGGATAGTGCCTTACATCTATGAATTGTTTGAAACTATGAGGAACCTGTTTGCATTATAGATTGACGGAACATAAGGAGTTTGTCAGGGAATGGATATTTTAAAAATTGCAGTTCTGGGCATTGTGGGAATGCTGCTGGGGATTATATTAAAGGAGCAGAAAAAAGAGTACGAGCTGTTCGTCACGCTGGGAGTGTCCCTGTGTATTTTTTATTTTATCATGTCAAAGCTGGAGCTGGTGCTGTCGGTGATAAGCAGAATGCAGGATTATGTCAGGCTGGACACCGGTTACATTGCTATTTTGATTAAAATGATTGGGATTACCTATGTGGCGGAATTTTCTTCCAATCTCTGCAAGGATGCAGGATATCAGGCGGTGGCAGGCCAGATTGAGATGTATGGAAAGCTGTCCATTCTGGTGATTAGCATGCCGGTGCTTTTAGTGTTGTTGGAAACTATAGGAGAATTTTTAAGCTGAGGTGGATAGGTTGAGAAAAGGATGTTTGTATGTTCTGGGGCTGGCGTTCATGCTTCTTGCGCTGTCTGAAAAAGCATATGGGGCGGAGGCTAAAGTGGCGAAAGAAAATGAATTGTCTTTGGAAAAGATTTCAGGGGACAGTGAGACTTTGGAATCTTATCTGGCAGAACTGGATTTTTCCGATATTGACGAGATGCTGAGCCGGCAGGAGAGCACACAGGAGCTTAATTTTAGGGAACTGGTGGAAAAGCTGATTGCAGGGGAAGAAATAGAGAAAGGATGGCTGATCAAAGAAATTTGCAGCATGGTATTCGGCGAAATTGCTTCCTTTCGGAAAACACTGGTGCAGATTGTGCTGCTGTGTATGGTATTTGCCATTTTGTACAATTTTGCAGATGTATTTGAAAATCCGGCGGTAACGGAAATCAGTTTTTATCTGGTGTATATGCTCCTTTTGGTGCTTTTGATGAAATCCTTTTTTATTCTTCGGGATGTGTCGGCAGAGGTGCTGGAGGAGATGATGGTATTTCTGAAAGTGCTGATTCCCACCTTTACCATGAGCATGGCGTTTTCCGGGCAGATTACCACAGCGGCGGGATTTTATGATATGACCTTTCTTTTGATTTACGGTATGGAATGGGCGCTGAAATACCTGATGATTCCGGCAGTTCAGATTTATATGGCGCTGGAGCTTATGAATTATCTCACGGAAGAAGAGCTGCTTTCGAAAATGACGGATTTGCTGAAATCCGGCATAGCCTGGGCGCTGAAATTTTTGTTTACCATTGTGATTGGGATTAATGTGATACAGAATCTGCTGACGCCGGTGATTGACACCTTTAAAACCAGTCTGATTTCTAAAACGGCTGGCATGCTGCCAGGTCTTGGAACTTCCATTAATGCGGTGACGGAGATTATGGTGGGTTCCGGAATTATTATTAAAAACGGGATTGGGCTGGCGGCAATTTTGGTGCTTTTGGCATTATGCGCAGAGCCGTTAATTAAAGTGGGCGTCATGACTTTTCTCTATAAATTACTGGCGGCAATCATTCAGCCTGTTTCAGACCGGCGGATGATTGGCTGCATCAGCAGCGCAGGAGAAAGCGGAAGGATGTTGGGAAAGGTAGTGGTGACTACTACAGTGATGTTTCTGGTGACCATTGCCATGGTAACTGCGGCCACCACATTTAATCATTAAAGGGGGAAGAAATGGAAATTATCTATACCTGGGTAAAAAATATTGTCTGCTTTTATATTTTTATGAATATTATTATCCATCTGCTGCCCAGAGAAAGTTATCGGAAATATGTCAGGTTTTTTTCCGGAATGCTATTAATGATTCTGGTGGCCACGCCGGTATTGTCTGTTCTGGGAAAAGAAGATGAGCTGATGAAAAAGATCAGCCAGGCAGGTTTTTTCCAGGAGCTTGACAATTTAAAGCTGGATACTGCGCATCTGGAGCAGACCCAGAAAAAAATGTATGTGCAGGAATATGAACGTGCAATTGAAATGGATATCGGAAGAATTGCCGAAGGAAAGGAACTGTATCCTGTCCAGATAGAGGTGCATCTGTCAGAGGAATATCAGGTGGAATCCATTGCCATGGCGGTGAGAGTAGAGGAAGATGGCGTTTCAGTTCCAAAGGCGTCTTTCGGGGATAACAGTTCGGAATATCCTGGGGCAGGGGAACTGAAACAGGAGCTGATGGAGTTTTACCGCCTGGATGAGACAAAGATTCAAATAGCAGTGCAGGGAGGATAGCTTGCGTTTGGAAAGGAGTGGTGATAATTATGAAAAAAAAGGAATGGTTTTCCCTGGAAAAGATAAAGGGGATATCTAAAAATCAGCTTCTCATCGGAGGACTGGCAGGCATTCTGCTGCTGATCATTGCTCTGCCTGCCGAAACGGATAAAAACAGCCAGCAGAAAATGCCGGAAAAGGAAAGCGCTGAAAATACAGAACAAAGCACAGGAAATGGCGTAGATTACGGAAGGGAGCTGGAACGGAAGCTGGAACAGATTCTGGGGGAAATGGAGGGGGTGGGGAAGGTGGAGGTGATGATTAATCTCAAAGATGACGGGGAGAGAATTCTGGATAAAGATATTACACGCAGCAGCCAGGAGGTTTCAGAGGAAGACGGAACTGTGAAACGGAATACCCGTGAAAGCCAGTATCAGGAGGAAACCGTATTTTCCAAAGAAACGGAGGATGGACAGCCTTTTGTGGCAAAAGAAACAGCCCCTCAGGTGGAGGGAGTGCTGGTGGTGGCAGAGGGAGGTGGAAATGCAAAGACAGCAAAAAATATTTCCGATGCAGTTTTGGCATTATTTCCAGTGGAAGTACATAAAATTAAGGTAGTTAAGATGAATTGACAGGAGGGTATCAGTTTTGAAGAAAGTATTTAAAAAGAACCAGATTATTATTACGGCTCTGGCTCTTATGATTGCTGTGGCAGGCTATCTGCAGTATACCGGAAGCCAGAATGACAGCGATCTGGCGAAGGAGGCCAGTGCAGACACCAATGAAAGTACATATGAAATATCCGATGAAGACATGTACAGTGCAGAGGATATTTTCACAGACACAGAAGCCAGTGAAGAAACGGCTGCAGAGGCACAGGATGCAGATCTTGGAATCAGAACAGGAGAAGAGATTGCACAGGCCAACGGCCAGAGTGAGGGCGTAGATAATCCGGGCGAAGCTGTACTGACCAGCACCAATGTCAACAGTGTGGATTTTGCATCGGAGGTGAAATTGAACCGGGAGCAGGTGCGTTCCCAGAATAAAGCGTCATTGCTGGAAATTATTAATAATACCAGTATTGGAGAGGAGCAGAAGCAGGACGCCATTAACGCCATGATTGCCATGACAGATGTAGCGGAGCGGGAAGCGGCTGCTGAGATGCTGCTGGAAGCAAAAGGGTTCACGGATGTGGTGGTGAGTATCACAGACGGCAATGCAGATGTGGTTCTGAATATGGGAGAGGTAACGGATGCAAAGCGGGCCCAGGTGGAAGATATTGTAAAGCGCAAAACCAACGTGCAGGCAGAAAATATTATTATTACGCCGATTCAGAATTCTGCCGGGGAAACAGAGCAGGCAGCAGAGACGCCTTCCGATGAGGCTCCAGCAGAGGGAACAGACGACCAGGGCAGTGAAGGCGCAGCGGAAGAAACAGTGCCTCAGGAGTAGCAGATTTTTCCGGCGTAAGCATAGCGGATATCGTACCGACGGCAGTGCAGGGGAGCTGAAAAAGCTTCCCTGCACTGCTTTTTGGAAAACGACAGTTGTTGAACTTATAAAAGTCCTGTGGTATACTTTGTGAAATAGCCCATGGACATAACGTCTGGAGGGCGCGTCTCTCTGGACACAGCAGGAACAGCAATGGGAAAAAGAGCAATCAAAGGAAGGAGAAATTAGGATGAAAAGGCAAAAGAGATGGCTGATAGTTTTGGCAATGGCAGTTGTTTTAGGATGTGCCGGCTGCGGAATGGAGGAAACAATTATCGTAAATCCTGACCTGTCGGCCCAGGCAGTTGTGAACTATTACACCACAAGCCAGGAAGAAGCGGCAGTTGCTAAGGAACTTGGGGAAGGATATACCTATGAGCAATTGATGGAAGAAGCAGGCTGCACTTACCTGGGCACAGAAGAACGGGACGGCACGGTACACAACGTGTATCAGTCTACCCAGAAAATGTCCAGGGCAGACAGCAAGGATTCTTTTGTTGTGCTGACGCAGGATCAGGCAGTGCTGGATATCGGCGGATTTGAAGAGATTCAGAAGGAAATTTTAGGAGGCGAGGATTTTCCGAATAGCCTGAAATTTTTAAACACAGAAGATATTACAGTGAAAGTCAAATATCCATTTCAGGTATATAAAACCAATGGGATTTTGCAGGAAGACGGCTGCACGGTCTTCTATCCGCTGAACACAATCAAAAACAAGGAACGTATTTATGCAGTCAGAACTTCCAAATGCGCCAAGACAGGAACATGTACGATAAAAGGCGTGAAAAATAACGGCTGTTATCGGAAAATCAAGACAGTAAAGGCTTCTTCCGGCGGCGTCATTACAAGCTTCCGGGTCAATAACGAGAGTCAGCCTGAAAATGAATATACGGCTGTGAAAGACGGCGTATACAAGGTAAAGGTGAAAATGCTGACAGGCAGTACGAAAACGGTGAAGTTTACCGTTGATCGGACGAAACCCCAAACCAATATCAAAGCGAAAACTTACAGCGGCAAAGTGAAAATTACATTTAAGGATAAAACCTCTGGCATAAAGAAAGCAACCCTGAACGGAAAGAGAATTAAAAGCGGCAAAACAGTGTCCCGGGCAGGGAATTATGTATTAAAGATTTCAGATAAAGCCGGCAATGTAAGGACTGTGAAATTTTCAATTGTATAGCTTGGACGGATGGAGAACAAAATGAGAAAGAAATCTTATGAAATTGACATGTGCAATGGTGCACTGTTTCCCAAAATCCTGCTGTTTTCCGTTCCTCTGATGATCTCCAGCATTCTGCAGCTTTTGTTTAATGCGGCGGATATGGTGGTGGTGGGAAGATTTGCAGGAAGCACGGCATTGGCTGCGGTAGGAGCCAATGCGTCTTTGATTAATCTCTTGACAAATCTGTTTATTGGGTTTTCTGTGGGAGCCAATGTTATGGTGGCTAGATTTTGCGGCGCAAGAAAGGAACGTGCGATGAGTGAAACGGTCCACAGCGCCATTGTGCTGAGCCTGGTCTGCGGTGTGGGCCTGATGATTTTTGGAATCATTGTGGCGCCGCAGATTCTGGTGATTATGGGAACTCCGGCAGATGTGCTGAGTCAGGCGGTATTGTATATCCGGATTTATTTTGCGGGGATGCCTGTGATTTTACTGTATAACTTCGGCAGTTCCATTTTAAGGGCAGTGGGGGATACACAGAGGCCGCTCTATTATTTGTTTGCAGCAGGGATTATTAATATTATACTGAATCTGATTTTTGTGATAGGTTTTCATCTGGGAGTGGCGGGAGTGGCGCTGGCAACGGTGATTTCCCAGGTGATATCGGCGGGATTGATTTTCCGCTGTATGATGCGGATGGAAGGCGGCTGCCGGGTGGAATGGAAGAAGCTTGCCATGAAAAAGGATAAGGTGATACAGATTGTGCGGATTGGACTTCCGGCGGGACTTCAGGGAACGGTGTTTTCTTTGTCCAATGTGCTGATTCAGTCTTCCGTCAATTCCTTTGGCTCTGTGGCAATGGCGGGCAATACAGCGGCTTCGAATATTGAAGGCTTTATTTACATGGCCATGAATGCTTATCATCAGACTGCCTTAAGCTTTACCAGCCAGAATTTCGGGGCAGGGAAATGGAAACGGATTGGAAAAGTAATGCTGGAGTGCCTTGGAATGGTAACTTGTGTGGGGCTTGTGATGGGATGGGCCGCCTATCTGCTTGGACATCAGCTGCTTGGGATTTATTCTTCTGATCCGAAGGTGATTGAAGTGGGAATCCTGCGTCTGTCTGTCATTTGTACCACCTATTGCCTGTGCGGAATTATGGATGTGCTGGTGGGGGCGCTGAGGGGCATGGGATACGCAGTCATGCCGATGATTGTGTCGCTGCTTGGAGCCTGCGGTTTTCGTATCTTGTGGATCTTTACGATCTTTCAGGAATACAGAAGTCTGCGCAGCCTTTATATTTCTTATCCGGTATCCTGGGCGCTGACGGCGGCAGTGCATTTGATCTGTTATTTTGGAATACGTAAAAAGCAGGCGGCGCTGGTTTTTGCTTCACAAAGCAGGAATAAGGGAACAGAGAATTTTTAAAGGTGACAAGAAAAGCCGGTTGTGCTATAATGTGCCGGAATGTAAAAAAATGGAGGTTGTGCAGGAATGGCAGCAGAATTATTAAAAAGAAGCCAGGCAGCCGCGGCGGATACCTGGGCGATAGAGGATTTATACGGGTCAGTGGAATTATTCTTAGAGGATGCCCACAGGCTGGAGCAGATGACAGAAGAGCTCAAGGGCTTTACCAAAGAATATCTGACAGAAAGCGGCTGGCGCCTTTTGGAATATTTTCAGAAGCTGGAGAAAATGGTAACGATGCTGGATCGGGCGCTCTGTTATTCAGAGCGGAGTGCAGATGTGGATACAGGCAATGATAAATATCAGGCGCTAAGCGGAAAAATGATGGGAATTTACCATAAATTTTCCACAGTAACTGCCCCTGTGGACGCCTGGATTGTAGCAATGGAGGAAGAGAAGATTCAGCAGTTTTACAAAGAAACGGAGGAGCTTTGCAAGTACAAAGTGACAATTTCAGATCTGCGCAGGCTGAAGGAGCATACGCTGTCGCCGGAATTGGAGGAGCTTTTGGCTTCTTCCAGGGAGATGGGTTCGGCAGCGGAAAAAACTTACAGCCTTCTTACTGATGCTGATTTTGAAAATCCTTTTGTCACAGATGAAAAAGGAGAAATGGTGAAAGTCAGCAGCGGCCGGTTTGTGCCGATGTTGGAAAGCAGGGATGTGAATGTCCGCCGGGAAACCTTTCAGGCGTATTATGGCCGGTATGAGCAGTATAAGAATACCTTTGCGGCTCTCTATGAAGGAAAGGCAAAGGCCAATTTCTTTTATGCAAAGGCAAGAAAATATGATTCTTCCATGGAAGCGGCCGTAGACGCCAACAATGTGCCGAAAGAGGTTTATTATAACCTGATTGAGGCGGTCCATGAAAATATGCATTATATGCATGAATATATGGCTCTGCGCAAGAAGCTGATGGGGCTAAAAGAACTTCATATGTATGATGTGTACGTGCCCATTGTGGCGGAAGAGACAGGAAAAATTACCTACGCAAAGGCCCAGGAAGAAATTGCGGAGGCCCTGCAGGTTCTGGGGGAGGATTATGTCCGTGTACTGAAGGAAGGCTTTGAGAACCGCTGGATTGATAAATATGAGAATGAAGGGAAGCGCAGCGGCGCCTATTCCGCCGGCTGTTACTCGGCCCATCCATATGTGTTGATGAATTATCAGTATAATCTGGATTCGGAATTCACCCTAGCCCATGAAATGGGACATGCGCTTCATTCTTATTATTCAGCAAAGCATAACAATGTATTTGACAGCGAATACAAAATATTTGTAGCGGAGGTAGCCTCTACCTGCAATGAAGCCCTGTTAATGGATTATTTGCTGAAACGCACGGAAGATAAGAAGAAAAAAGCCTATCTGATCAATCATTTTCTGCAGCAGTTCCGCACCACCCTATACCGTCAGACCATGTTTGCGGAATTTGAGCTTCTGACCCATCAAATGGCAGAGGAGGGGAAATCCCTGACGGCGGAAGCTTTGAAGAAGCTGTATTATGATCTGAACGTGCAGTACTATGGGCCGGATGTGACTGTGGATCAGGAAATTGCCATAGAATGGGCCAGAATTCCCCATTTTTATTACAATTTCTATGTATATCAGTATGCCACCAGCTTTGCGGCTTCCATGGCGCTGAGCAAGAAAATTTTGGAAGAAGGGGAACCGGCAGTCGCCCGCTACCTTAATTTTTTAAAAGGCGGATGCAGTAAATCACCCATTGAACTTTTAAAAGATGCAGGCGTGGACATGACTGCAAAAGAGCCGATTCGTGAGGCTTTGAAAACCTTTGGAGCATTAATTGCAGAAATGGAGGAATTGTCTTGTCAGATATAGAAAAAAACAGAAGGAAAGAGATAGAAAAGCGCAGAACCTTTGCCATTATTTCCCATCCGGATGCAGGGAAAACCACCTTGACGGAAAAGTTTCTTTTGTATGGCGGCGCCATTAACCTGGCTGGTTCCGTTAAGGGGAAGGCTACTGCCCGCCATGCCGTTTCAGATTGGATGGAAATAGAAAAGGAGAGAGGAATTTCTGTCACTTCCTCTGTCCTGCAGTTTAATTACCAGGGTTATTGTATCAATATCTTGGACACGCCGGGGCATCAGGATTTTTCTGAGGACACCTACCGCACGCTGATGGCGGCGGATTCTGCGGTGATGGTAATTGACGGCTCCAAGGGCGTGGAAGCTCAGACCAGAAAATTATTCAAGGTCTGTGTGATGCGCCATATTCCTATTTTCACTTTTATCAATAAAATGGATCGGGACGCCAACGATACCTTTGATTTGCTGGATGAAATCGAGAAGGAACTGGGAATAGCCACCTGTCCCGTCAACTGGCCCATTGGATCAGGGAAGAATTTCAAGGGCGTATACGACCGTAACCGGAAAAAAATTATGACCTTTGCCGATACGTTAAAGGGGACCAAAGAAGGCGTAGAGAAGGATATTAATGTGGATGATCCAGCCCTGGCAGAAGAAATTGGAGAGGATTATAAAGCTGCGTTGCTGGAAGAGATTGAGCTGTTAGACGGCGCAAGCGCGGAATTTGATATGGAGCTGGTGTCAAAGGGGGAATTGTCCCCGGTGTTTTTCGGGTCTGCTCTGACGAATTTCGGCGTGGAAACCTTTTTGCAGCATTTTTTGCAGATGACCTCAGCGCCTTTGCCCAGAAAGTCGGATCTTGGAGAAATCGATCCCTGTTCTGAGGATTTTTCTGCCTTTGTGTTTAAGATTCAGGCAAATATGAATAAAGCCCACCGGGACCGGATTGCATTTATGCGTATCTGTTCCGGCAAATTTGAAGGAGGCATGGAGGTAACCCACATTCAGGGAGGGAAGAAAATACGTCTTTCCCAGCCTCAGCAGATGATGGCGCAGGAGAGGAAAATCATAGAGGAGGCTTATGCCGGGGATATTATCGGTGTGTTTGACCCGGGAATTTTTTCTATTGGAGATACCATCACTAATTCTGGCACGAAATTTGCCTTTGAGGGAATTCCTACTTTTGCGCCGGAGCATTTTGCCAGAGTGCGCCAGATGGACACCATGAAGCGGAAGCAGTTTGTCAAGGGAATTACCCAGATTGCCCAGGAAGGAGCCATTCAGATTTTTCAGGAATATCATACCGGAATGGAAGAAATTATTGTGGGAGTAGTGGGAGAGCTGCAGTTTGACGTGCTGAAATACCGTCTGAAAAATGAGTACAATGTGGAGATCCGTCTGGAAAAGCTTCCTTATGAGCATATTCGGTGGATTGAAAATAAAGAGATCGATATGGAGAAATTAACAGGGACTTCCGATATGAAAAAGATTCAGGATTTGAAAGGAAATCCGTTATTGCTGTTTGTAAACGCCTGGAGCGTAGGGATGACTCTGGATCGGAATGAGGGACTGGCACTGTCAGAGTTTGGACGCAATTAGCAAATTATTTGCTCCCAATTCCTTTAGAAAAATACAGGATATGGAACATTCTGTTTTCAGAATATGCCGTATCCTGTATTGTTTCAGATTGGGGGAAAATGCCTTTCGGCAGATGTTTCGTTTCCCGGTTTCGCTGTAATGCAGCGATTTTTAATTTCTCAAATGCCAAGCGCTTGCTTTTTACGCCATTGCTGCGCTGCCGTCAAAGGTTACTGGAACAGCTTAAATTCATACCCCTGGGCTCTGGCCTGGTCGATAAAGTCGCCTAATATCTGCGTGTTGGTTTCTGATTCTGCGTGGAGCAGATAAATAGCCCCCGGGTGCAGGCAGTCGATAGTTTTCTGCAGGCTCTCTGCCGGATCCGGCTGATTTTCCACATCATAGTCCAGATATGCAAAGCTCCAGAATACGCTCTTGTAATTCAGGTTGTTCAAAAGAGCCACAGACTGTTCGCTGAACTTTCCGGCGGGATAGCGGAAGAGATGCATCTCATAGCCGAACTGTTCCTTGATGTAGTTATGAAGACCGGTTACTTCGTTGGTCTGTTCCTCGATGGTCTGGGAGGACAGCCCTGCGGCGGGATGGGTTACGCTGTGGTTGCCCACCTCATGTCCTTCGTCAATCATACGCTGTACCAAATCTGGATTCTGTTCCGCAAAAGGCTTGGTCACAAAGAAAACAGCATGTACATTTTTTTCTTTCAAAGTGTCTAAAATCCGCGGCGAGCAGCCGTATTCGTAGCCCTCGTCAATGGTCAGGTAAATCACCTTTTTCTCCGGCTCATCCTTAATGAAATAAGCGTTGTACTTTCCGTACTTTTCCTGATACTGCAGACAGCCGGCAGGCCGGTTCCACTGATCCTTATCTCCGCCCTGTCCCCAGTCCAATCCAGTGGTGTCTAAGCCATTTAAGTCAATTTGCTGGTTTTGGAGTGCAATGCCGTGTTCGGTGGGCCGTGTGTCAAATCCATCCGGATTATCCAGATCTGCCAGTGTGAATGTTTTTTCTTCTTCTTCCTCAGCGGCTTTGGCAGCAGCTTCTTCGGCTTCTTTGGCTTCCTGTTCCGCCTTCTTCTTTGCCTCCTCCGCCAGTTCCTGCTGCTTTAATTCTTCTTCCTTCTGGGCTTTGCGCTCTGCAGACTTCTTTACGGCTGTGGAAATTCCAATGCCGGCAGTCAGCACAATAGCAAAAGCAACGAGCCCCACAAGGATGCGGGCTCTGTAGACCTGCCGCTTCCGTCTTCTTCGTCTTCTTCGTCTTCTTTCCCTTTCGTCCATAATTCTGTTTCACCCTTCATTGTTATAAATTTCTGGCCTTATTGTAAAAGCCGCCAATACCATTGTATCCAATAAAAGGAAAAAAAACAATTGCATATTTCTTAAATTTTACAGAAGATCTTCGTCAACCATCCGGTAGCCCACTCCAACTTCGGTAAAAATAT
Source organism: Petralouisia muris (assembly GCF_004793545.1). Lineage (GTDB taxonomy): Bacteria > Bacillota > Clostridia > Lachnospirales > Lachnospiraceae > Petralouisia > Petralouisia muris. Next base: position 20,421 of record NZ_SRYA01000029.1, read on the forward strand.
AAACAGGCTGTGCCGGGTTCTTTTCCAGCTTGCGCCGGATATTTGCCATATTTACTCGCAGAATTTTGTTGTCGGATTCGGCGTAAGGTCCCCAGACATTGTTCATAACAGCGGAATAGGTCATTACTTTTCCTGAATTCTGAGCCAGAAATGCAACAATTTTATATTCAATGGGAGTTAAATGGACGGCCTGCCCCTCTACAGTGATACTGCGTTTGAAAAAGTCAATTTCAAGGCCTTTTGCCCGGAAGGGAAGCAGAGGGAGTCCGTTGCTGTTTATCTTGTTGCTATGGCGCAGAGAAGTGCGGATTCTGGCCATAAGCTCAGAGGTTCCAAAGGGTTTTGTCAGGTAATCGTCCGCCCCGGAATCCAGGGCCTGAACCTTATCATCTTCCAGGGTGCGGGCCGAAATCACAATAATCGGGTTTCCTGACCAAGACCTGATGTTTTGGATTACTTCTATGCCGTCCATATCAGGCAGTCCCAAATCCAGCAGGATGATGTCAGGGCAGAGAGAAGAAGCCAGAGAAAGAGCTTCTTCTCCGGTAGAAGCGCAGCTGACCTGGTAGTCATGGGAGGTCAGAATTTTGGAAATAAAATCACAAATACTTTTTTCATCTTCTACAACAAGTACAGTAAATTTATGCATATGCTTCCTCCTTTGGTAATGTAAATATAAATTCTGCTCCTTCCAGATGATTTTGGGCAGTGATGCTGCCGTGGTGAGCGCTGATGATAGTTTTGCAGATAGACAGTCCGATGCCCATGCCCTTGCGGGTGTCGGAAGGAGAACCGTCAGACCAGGTACCGTTAAAAATATCTTCCAGGCGGCCTTCCTGGAGTCCGATTCCATAATCGATTACGCGGAAACGAACAAAATCCGGCTCGTTTTCCACAACAAGGCGGACCGGCCGGGCGCTTTTGGAATGGGTGACAGCATTTTCCAGAAGATTCATTAAAACCTGTTCAATCAACATGGCGTCCATTGGGACCATCAGGACTTCCGAAGGAGCGGATACCTGAATGCTGGCGTCGGGAAACCGCTTTTGCAGCCGGTTGATGGATTCAGATACCACCTCTTCCACGAATTCCGGGCTGGTTTTCAGGCTGGATGTCTCTGTCTGGATTCTGGTGACAGACAGAAGGTTTTCCACCATATTAAGCAGCCATTCCGCATCGTCATGGATGTTGTGGAGCAGCTTCTGGCATTCCTGTGCATTGGGGCAGAATTCTTCAGCTTCCATGGAAGAGACAGAACCAAGGATGCTGGTTAAAGGAGTGCGCAGGTCGTGGGAGACTGCACGGAGCAGGTTGGCGCGCATTTTTTCTTTTTCAGCCTCCATCAATTGTTTTTCATGGAATGCAAGAATTTCTGTCTGCTGCTTCAGATTGGATGTGGTAGCGCTGGTAATGGAAGAAAGCGTCAGCATGCATATAAAAGTAAAAGGATAGCTGTGAATGGAAAAATCCAATCTGAAATATGGATAAGTAAAGAAACAATTGATTAAAATAATACTGAGGAAAGAAGCCAGAATGCCGTAAAAGTAGCCGGTAGTATACCGTGCAACTGTTATGATGCCAATCACGTAAAACAGGGCAATATTGGCCGGACTTTGCGAAATGAAATAAAACAGAAAAAATGTCAGGCCGGTGGTTACGACAAGCAGCCCAATTGTGACAGGTAAATCGTGGAACAGTTGTCTTTTAAAATTTGTTTTCATCTGTACACCTCGATTAATGATTCTGATTGTAACTATGGTTTTGTTACTAATGTACCATGAAGAAAGTGAGGATTCAAGAAGGAAAGAAAAATTTAACACTTTTTTAGCAAAAAGTATAACAGTAATCATGAAAAATATGGTAGAATTTAGCTTAGGAACTGTTAAGAAATTTATAAATTGAACAGGAGGAAATTACTATGGCAGTGTTGGAGATTACAACAGATAATTTTGAACAGGAGGTATTAAACAGCAAGGTTCCGGTGCTGGTGGATTTCTGGGCAGTATGGTGCGGGCCTTGTCAGATGCAGGGGCCGGTAATCGAAGAGGCAGCAGAGGCCTTTCCGGAAATCAAGGTGGGCAAGCTGAATGTGGATGAGCAGGGGGAACTGTCTCAAAAATACGGCGTTATGAGCATTCCTACGCTGATTGTATTTAAGGACGGGGAGGTTTTCAAAAAGGCAGTGGGATTTCATTCACTTGAAGAAATCAAAAAGCTTTTGCCTTGACGAATCGGAAAATAAATTTTATAATAAAGAACAGTTACATGTGTAACTGTTCTTTTTTCTTTCAGCAACATGAAATATACGGCTGTCGCAAAAATTATCAGAAAACGGTTGACAATTCCCAAAAAATATATTAGTATAAAACGAACATAAGTTCGCAGAAGGAGAATCAATATGGCAAAGGAAGATAAGAGAGAAGATAAATTAAAGGCATTGGACGCCGCAATCGCGAAGATTGAGAAGGATTATGGGAAGGGTTCTATTATGAAGCTGGGCGAATCTGTGGCGAATATGAACGTGGAGGCGGTTCCTACCGGATGTCTCAGCCTGGATCTGGCGCTGGGAGTAGGCGGCGTACCCAAGGGAAGGATTGTTGAGGTGTATGGGCCGGAATCCAGCGGTAAGACAACCGTAGCGCTGCATATGGTGGCGCAGGTACAGAAGAATGGAGGAATCGCTGGGTTTATTGACGCAGAACATGCCTTAGATCCGGTATATGCAGGGAAGATTGGAGTGGATATTGATAATCTCTATATTTCTCAGCCGGACAATGGAGAACAGGCTCTGGAGATTACAGAGACAATGGTGCGTTCCGGAGCGGTAGATATTGTAATTGTAGACTCGGTTGCGGCGCTGGTGCCCAAGGCGGAGATTGACGGCGATATGGGAGATTCCCATGTGGGTCTGCAGGCCAGACTCATGTCCCAGGCCCTGCGGAAATTGACGGCTGTGATCAGTAAGTCCAATTGCATCGTGATATTTATCAACCAGCTCAGAGAGAAGGTGGGAGTGATGTTCGGCAGTCCGGAGACCACGACAGGAGGGCGCGCCCTGAAGTTTTATTCTTCTGTCCGGCTGGATGTAAGGAAGATAGAATCCCTGAAGCAGGCAGGGGAGTTTATTGGGAACCGCACCAGAATTAAGGTGGTGAAGAACAAGGTGGCGCCGCCGTTCAAAGAAGCGGAATTTGATATCATGTTCGGCCAGGGAATTTCCAGGGAAGGAGATATTCTGGATCTTGCCGTGAATTTTTCCATCATTCAGAAGTCCGGCGCTTGGTTTGCGTATAATGGGGCAAAGATTGGCCAGGGCAGGGAGAATGCCAAGCAGTATTTGAGAGAGCATGAGGAGATCTGCCTGGAAGTTGAGAAGAAGGTTCGGGATCAGGCTTTGTCTCTGGGAACGGAAGACAAAGAGGAAGATTCTGAGAAATCTACAGGCAAAGCCGAGAAGCCGTCGGCAAAGGAACAGAAGGCAGGAAAGACAGAGAAAGCCGAGAAGCCGGAAGAGAAAGCAGGCAGGGCCGAGAAACCGGAGGAGAAAGCAGGAAAGCCGGAGGAGAAGCCGAATCCAGAGCAGTAAGCCGGGAAAAGGGCAGAAGGAGCCGGGATGGAGAAGTTATTCTCCGGCGGTTATACGGAGCGTCAGAGAAATCTGCCGCTCCGTATAACAGGATGCATACAGCCGCATAAGGAAATATGCCGCTTCGCGGCTGCGGCTGGCGCAATACTCGCGGCAGACTTCATCGGCCGTGAGTATAAATATCAGAGTCTTTACTTGCGTAATTTCATCCATATTTAACCGCCGGAGTAAGTTAAGAAGGAACTGTCCGGGCTTTTACAGGAAGAACAGAGTAACAGGAGAGAAACAGGATGCAGATTGTGCAGATGATTGGCCTGGATAAGAAGCGTACACGGGTGATTTTGGAGGACGGAAGAAGCTTTGTTCTGTATCGGGGCGAAGTGAGAAGATATTCTCTGGAAGAACAGCAGGAACTCACCGAAGAGCAGTATGAGGAAATCCGCAGTGAGGTTTTAATAAAGAGGGCCAGAAGAAGAACGATGCATTTGTTGGAGAAGATGGATCGGACAGAGGCGCAGCTTAGAGAAAAGCTTCGCCAGGGCTTTTATCCGGAAGACGTCATCGAAGACGCAGTTGCCTATGTGAAGGGGTATCATTATCTGGATGACGGCCGTTATGCAAGAAATTATGTCCGGAATCAGAAGGAGAAGAAGAGCCGCAGGAAGCTGCAGTCAGAACTGATGGGAAAAGGAATCGGAAAGGAGCTGGCAGAGCAGGCGCTGGAGGAAGAATATCAGCAGGTAAATGAACAGGAATTGATTTTGAAGTGGGTGGAAAAGAAACATTATTCCAGTGAAACGGCAGATTTGAAGGAAAAACAGAAGATGTATCAGTTTTTAATGCGGAAAGGTTTTCATTCAGATGATATTTTGCATGTATTAGACCACTTGACATAATGAGGAAAAAAGTATAAAATCAATATGTTGTAATTCATGTCCATAGATTGCAGACCAACACTGTAATTTATTGTATATGACATATTAGAGATGAAAGTTTGCTATATGTACAATGAAAATTTAATAAGGAGGTGCACCTGTGTCGCAAATTTTAATCGCTGTAGTAGTCACGTTAATTCTTGCAGTGCCTGTTACTTACTTTTCGACCCTTGAATACCGCAAGCGTGTGGTAGAATCCAAGATTGGAAGTGCAGAAGAGAAGGCAAGAGAAATTATAGATGAAGCTGTCAAGACTGCGGAGACCAAGAAGCGTGAATCTTTGCTGGAGATTAAGGAAGAGTCTATACGGACTAAGAATGATCTTGATAAAGAAATCAAGGAACGCAGAAATGAGATTCAGCGCAATGAGCGGCGGATTATCCAGAAGGAAGAAAATCTGGACAGGAAGCTGGAAGCAATTGAAAAAAAGGAATCCGGATTTGCAGCGAAAGAAGAAGAAATTAACAGACGGAAAGCAGAAGTTTCAAGACTACACGAAGAACGCGTACAGGAACTGGAGAGAATCTCTGGATTAACCTCTGAACAGGCAAAAGATTATCTTTTAAAAATGGTTGAAGATGATGTGAAGCTTGATACTGCAAAATTAATCAAGGAAATGGAAATCAAAGCAAAAGAAGAAGCTGGGAAGAAGGCAAGAGAGTATGTTGTAACTGCCATTCAGAAGTGTGCCGCTGATCATGTGGCAGAGACTACAATATCTGTAGTACAGCTTCCCAATGACGAAATGAAAGGACGGATTATCGGTCGGGAAGGAAGAAATATCCGAACGCTGGAGACAATGACAGGGGTGGATTTGATTATCGACGATACGCCGGAAGCAGTTATTCTTTCCGGATTTGATCCGGTTCGGCGGGAGGTTGCCCGTATTGCTTTGGAGAAACTGATTGTGGATGGACGAATCCATCCGGCAAGAATTGAAGAGATGGTTGAGAAAGCCCAAAAAGAAGTGGAAACCATGATTCGGGAAGAAGGCGAGGCAGCTACGTTAGAAGTCGGAGTACATGGAATTCACCCGGAGCTTGTGCGTTTGCTTGGTAAGATGAAGTTCCGTACAAGTTATGGGCAGAATGCTCTGAAACATTCGATTGAAGTAGCACAGCTTTCCGGCTTACTGGCAGCGGAGCTTGGCGTGGATGTAAGAGTGGCAAAGCGGGCCGGTCTGCTCCATGATATTGGGAAATCTGTTGACCATGAAATGGAAGGCTCACATATTCAGATTGGCGTGGACTTGTGCAGAAAATACAAAGAGAGTCCAACCATAGTTAATGCAGTGGAAGCACATCACGGAGATGTGGAAGCAGAATCTTTGATTGCGTGTCTGGTACAGGCCGCTGATGCAATTTCAGCAGCAAGACCGGGAGCAAGAAGAGAAACATTGGAAACATATTCAAACAGATTGAAACAGTTAGAAGATATTGCTAATGGTTTTAAAGGTGTTGATAAGTCTTTTGCTATTCAGGCAGGTAGAGAGATTCGGATTATGGTAGTTCCTGATCAGATTAGTGATGCTGATATGGTATTGTTGGCACGCGATATTTCCAAACAGATTGAAAATGAGCTGGAATATCCGGGACAGATTAAAGTGAATGTAATTCGTGAGTCTCGTGTGACAGATTACGCAAAGTAAGGGCTGCACAATTTTGGAAAGTGGACAATCTTTGAATCGCAGTTTGTTCAGTATGCCAGAATCATCAGACCGTCAACGTTATGTTGACGGTCTTTGAATTGCAGGGGACCAATGAGAACGGCTTGGGAGGATATCAATATGAAACAGCCATTGTTAAAAAGAATTAAAAGAGAATTGGAGCATGAAGGAGCTATTTTGGATATCTATTCGGATTATATGGAATTGCCGGATGGCAAAATAGAAAAATGGGATTATGTGGAGCATAGGAAAGGAGCTGCGGCAGTGGTGCCCGTACTGCCGGATGGGAGGATTTTGATGGTCCGGCAGTATCGCAATGCTTTAGAGCGGTTCACCTTAGAGATTCCTGCCGGGGCAAGAGATTCCAAAACAGAGCCTACTATGGAGTGTGCGGCCCGGGAATTGGAAGAAGAAACAGGATATCGGTGCGAAAATCTGGAATTTTTGATTTCGCTGCGTACTACCGTTGCTTTCTGCAATGAGCTGGTAGACGTTTATGCAGCAAGGGAATTGATTCCGGCACATCAGCATTTGGACGAAGGTGAATTTATTGATTTGGAGCCTCATACATTGGAAGAATTGTGCGCATTGATTTACCAGGGCGTGATCCAGGATGCTAAGACAGTGGCGGCTGTTATGGCATATAAAAATAAATACGGTCTGTAAGGGGAGGCGGCTGGCAGATGTGCGGGAATACATAAGATTAGATAATTTTTTTTCAGGGACTTGCATATGATTTAAGAAAAAAGAATGAGAAGTCTATGAAAAAAATATTGCGTTTATCCTGGAAACAGAGGAATAATATTGCAAAAAGCCAGCCCATTTGGATCAAGATCATGAAGATATTTCTTCTGCTGTCATTCACAGCAGGCATTTTTGCGGCAAATCTTATGGGCAGAGAAGCGGTTTCTAACGCAGGTGTGCTGAATGATTATTTTATTGAGAAATTTCAGTACGCACAGGTGAATGGGGAGAATCTCTTTTTCTATATTGTAGGAGAGCGGCTGCCCCTGCTGCTGTTATTATTTGTGTTGGTTTTTACATCTTTTGGAATTTTCGGGGGAATTCTTGTATTGGGCTGGCAGGGATTTTCTGTGGGATTTATGCTGTCCACGGGAATTGCAAAATATGGGATGAAAGGCATTGTGCTGGTTTTGGGCGGTTTGTTTCCCCAGTATATCTTTTATCTTTCTGTTTATGTGGTTTATTGTTATGTGGCCGCTTTTCTTCGGCAGCGTTCTGCTGGCGGAGGAAAGGAAATCATGGATCGTAAACTGGCATACGGAATGGGAGGAGTGTCCGTTGCCGTTTTATTTCTGGTATTTGCCACTGGAATCTTTTTGGAAAGTTATGTGAATCCCATGATTTTAAAAAATATATTAAAAATTTTCTGAATGAGGTAGTAAAGTTATGATATGTGAGATCCAAAGATTCGTTCAATATATGGAGGAAGTCCGCAGGACTTCTTATAATACAGTGGTTTCGTATGAACGGGATTTGAAAAAGATGAATCAGTATTTCATGGAACAAGGAATCGAAGAGGTCAGTCAGGTCACAGCTATTATGCTGAATTCTTATATTTTATTCCAGGAAAAGCAGGGCAGGAAGCCCTCAACCATTTCCAGAAGTATTGCAGCTCTGAAAGCGTTTTTTCATTATCTGTATCAGGAAGGGCTGGTGGAAGCGGATGCTGCAGAGGAATTGAAAGCGCCGAAGGTGGAGAAGAAGGCGCCGATGATTCTGACGGAGGAGGAGACGGTTCGTTTGTTGGAGGAAGCGAAAGGCGGAACGCCGAAGGAACTGAGGGACAGCGCAATGCTGGAGTTGTTGTACGCTACGGGAATCCGTGTGACGGAACTGATTTCCTTGAAGGTTTCCGATGTGAATCTGCAGATGGAATATATTGTCTGCAGAGTGGGCGTGAAGGAGAGGATTATTCCCTTTGGGACAGTAGCAAAGCAGGCTTTGGAACTATATCTGGAGAAAGGGCGTCCTGCAATGACCGATCAAGACAATCCCAGCCTGTTTACCAATTGTTCCGGCCAGGCCATGAGCCGTCAGGGATTTTGGAAGCTGGTGAAGGCATACGGCAGGAAAGCCGGAATTACCAGAGAATTGACGCCCCATACCTTGCGGCATTCCTTTGCGGTTCATCTGGTAAGAAACGGCGCAGATCTTCATTCTGTGAAAGAGATGTTGGGGCATTCGGATATTTCGACCACTCAGATGTATACGCAAATGAACAGCAGCAGGGTGCGGGAGGTTTATGCAAAAGCGCATCCCAGGAGTTAAAGAAAGAATGGCTGTAAGCTTTTTATCAAGAATTAGAGAAAGAACAGCTGCAAAACTTTTATCGGAATGGAAAGGTTTTGCAGCTGTTTTGGCTGTAATATATCATTCATTCATTTCTGCAATCTGATAGATCAGTTCTTCCGATTCCTGCCATCCAAGACAAGGGTCCGTGATGGATTTTCCATAGACATGTTCTCCCACCTTCTGGCATCCAGGTTCCAGATAGCTTTCAATCATAACGCCTTTTACCAGCCTTCTGAGTTCCGGCGAGATTTTGCGGTTATGCATGATTTCTTTCACAATCCGAATCTGCTGCTCATATTGCTTGTTGGAGTTGGAATGGTTGGCGTCAATAATGGCGGCAGGATTGATCAGATCCATTTTATCGTACATTTGAATCAGGCGCTCCAGATCCTCGTAATGGTAATTGGGAATGCAGATGCCACGTTTATTTACTGCGCCTCTTAAGACCACATGGGCCAGAGGATTTCCGGTGGTGCTTACTTCATAGCCACGGAATACAAAATGATGGGGATGCTGGCCGGCGTATACGGAGTTCAGCATAACGGAAAAGTCTCCGCTGGTAGGATTTTTCATTCCAGCAGGCACATCAAAACCGCTGACTGTCAGCCGGTGGTGCTGGTCTTCTACGGAACGCGCTCCAATGGCAACGTAAGAGAGCAAATCTTCCACGTAAGGCCAGTTTTCCGGGTAGAGCATCTCGTCTGCCGAAGAGAGTCCGCTTTCTTCCAGGGCTCGGATATGCATTTTGCGCATGGCAATTAAGCCTGCAAGCATATCCGGACGTTTTTCCGGATCTGGCTGGTGGGCGATGCCTTTGTAGCCTTCCCCGGTGGTACGGGGCTTGTTGGTATATATCCGGGGAACAATCACCAGACGATCGGATACTTTTTCCTGAACTTTGCAAAGGCGGCTGATGTAATCGCAGACAGCGTCTTCGTTGTCAGCGGAGCAGGGGCCTATAATGACAAGAAATTTATCCGATTCGCCGGTAATGATGTCTTTGACCAGTTTGTCCCGTTGGGCCTTTGTCTGTTTTGCGGATGGAGATAAGGCGTACTCCTGTTTGATTTCTTCCGGGGTGGGAAGCTGTTTTAAAAATGTGAAGCTCATAATCAGATTCTCCTTATAACTATAAAATAAATGGATATTTTTTGACGATAAAATGATATGGGATTTTATCAGTGCAGCGGACAATTTAGATTTTTCTTACTAAAAAATCCCATGAAATATCTTAATAGATAATACAAAATATGTCAATGTCTGCTCCCGGAAGATTCTCGTACTTTTACATTTTTTATTGCAATGCAGAGGGGGAATTGCTATAATTAGTCTGTTGCTTTCAGGGAAAACGAAGCCAAAGCAGAGAAGTGCGAATGGAGGAAATCATGAATCATTTAGATGAATTGCGTGTCAGGCTGTCAGTATGTGATGAACAGATTCTGGAATGTCTTTTGAAAAGAAATGCCATCGTAGAAGATATTATGAAATATAAAGAATCCCATAATATGCAGATTATTCAGCCAGAACAGGAAAAACGGCAGAAACAGAAATTAGAAAAAGAGCTGGAAGGAATGAATCACGCCAAAGAGATTTTGGATATATTTAACCGCATAACCTATAACAGTAAGAAGATTCAGGCCAGACATCTGTTTCATTATAATATTGTCCTGATTGGGTTTATGGGAAGCGGAAAGTCAACCATATCAGATTATTTAAGCACGATGTTTGCCATGGAAACTGTGGAGATGGATCAGATTATTTCTCAACGGGAAGGAATGAGCATTTCTGATATTTTCGCGGTATACGGGGAAGAGTATTTCCGTAATCTGGAAACAAGCCTTCTGATCGAAATGCAGGCGAAGAACAATGTGGTAATTTCATGCGGCGGCGGAACGCCCATGCGGGATAATAATGTTGTTGAGATGAAGAAAAACGGAAGAGTTGTTCTTTTAACCGCAAGTCCGGAAACAATTTATCACCGGGTAAAGGACAGCCATGACAGGCCCTTGCTGGAGAATAATAAAAATGTATCTTTCATTACAGAACTGATGGAGAAGAGAAGAGAAAAATATGAAGCTGCTGCGGACGTTATTATACAAACAGACGGCAAAAATGAACTGGAAGTTTGCGAAGAACTGGTACAGCGGCTGATGGAACTGGAGGAAAAGAGCGGCAGGGCTTAAACCTCTCTGAGAAATATGATTCCCAGGATCTGCCTCCTCGAAGTTGGTACAGCGATTTCTGTAGGCGGAAAATGCCGCTGTGTGACTGCCTTGGATTCATAAAACAGGGGCTGTCGGAAAATGAAATCAGTCATTTTTCGACAGCCCCCTTTCGTGTATAGTCAGCTTATGTGCAAACAGATTGATTCAGAATATATTCCTCGGACAAATGGATTGTCCGGGCATCCTGCGCTATATAAAATTACGTTTATCAAGAACATTCAAAATGTTGCGGGCTTCTTCCGTGCCTTCAATAATTCTTCTTGCCCGGACGCTGTCTCCCACATTCATAATTTCTGTTTTTCCAGTGTCAAAATTATCCTGCAGTTGTTTCAAAATGGGGTTGTTTGCCCTCATTCCAAGGCATACAAAGCCATAGTCAAAGGAAAGCTCCTCTTCGCTTCCGTCAGGATTTTTCACAAGGAAAGAATTTTCCTTCACTTCCAGAAGGGCAGTGTCGGTAAGCTGTTTTACCCCGTGCTTTTCCATCAGATTGAAGGTGCCTGTTTTGGATACCGGATCGATTCCGTTTCCGATGATGGGCATCATTTCCACGATGCTCACATCAGCGCCCCGGGGAGCGAAATATTCCACAACATCCAGGCCTACAGCGCCGCCGCCGATGACAACGACTTTTTTGCCGGACATGTCTTCTGGATAATCGCAGGAGACTACATGATTTATCATATTTAAAATAGAAGATACTTTTCCGTTTTCTTTATCAATCACATCATGAAGTCCTTTAATGGGCGGCAGAAGAGGACTAGAGCCGGTGGCGTTGACGATAATGTCGGGATGCAGGCTCTCAATCTGCTCAATGGTTGCTTCCGTATTTTTGAAGATAAACAGGTTCTTCATTTTTTCTGCCCGGTGAATCAAATAATTGGGAAAATCTGCCAATCGGTTTTTGTCCGGAATTTTGGAGATTTCAGCAGCCAAGCCGCCCAGATAAGGCTTTTTCTCGATTACAAAGGTGGTGCAGCCCACTTCCGCAGCGGTGCATGCGGCTTCTAAACCGGCGGTTCCTGCACCGATGACAACTACGTTGCACTGACGTTTCACATGTTTTTTCCTGTAATCTTCCCCGGTGTTTACGCCAGGATTGATGGTGCAGCGGATGGGGCGGTTGATGCCGATCCGGTGTCCAGCGCAGCCGATGTTGCAGGAAATGCATTTGCGAATATCCTGTACGTCGCCGAATTCTACTTTGTTAACCCATTCCGGATCAGCAATCAGTCCCCGGCCGATGCCGATTAAGTCTGCGTCTCCCCTTGCCAGAATATCGTCTGCAATTCTGGGGTCCCGGATATTTCCCATAGTCATGCAGGGCTTGTTGTAACGTTCCCTGACTGCTTTTGCCATGTAGGAACGCCAGCCGTCGGCTAAGTAATTGGCGTCAATCTGGTATTGAATGGAGCCGTTCAAGCCGGCAGATACGTCGAATACATCCACCTCTTTTTCAAAATATTGTAAATATTCCAGAGTATCTTCTAAAGTGTTTCCGCCTTCCATAAATTCATCGGCGCTTAAGCGGACGAAAATTGGGAAGAATGGCCCTACCTGCCTGCGGACTTCTTCGATCACCAATTTGGCAAAGCGGGCGCGGTTTTGTGGTGAGCCGCCGAATTCGTCTGTCCGCTTGTTTGTCAGCGGTGAAAGGAATTGGCTGAGCAGGTAAGAATGACCCGCATGAATTTCTACTGCGTCAAATCCTGCTGTCTGAGCGCGTTTTGCTGCTTTTCCATATTTTTCCACGATTTCGAGTATTTCTTCTTTTGTCAGAGGACGGGGAATTTCACCGCCTTCTTTGGAAGGAATGTCGGAAGCGGATACCGGCTGTATTCCGGTACGCTGGGCCTGGGCGGAAGCGCCGGCGTGGTTGATCTGGATGGCGATGCATGCGCCGTGTTTATGTACGGTCTCGCACAGTTTGTATAATCTGGGAATGTAGCTGTCATGGTCAATGCGGAGCTGAGTCGTCCCATTGGAGCCCTGCGGAGAAAATACGCTGGCATTTTCCACAATAATCAGCCCTGTGCCGCCTTTGGCGCGCTGCTCATAATAGTTGATGTGCAGAAAACTCATTTCGCCGTTCTGCTCGCCGTAATTTGTTCCCATAGGCGTCATGACAATTCTGTTTTTCATGGTCATGCGCTTTACGGTAAAGGGTTCAAAAATATGTTTGTACTCATTTTTCATGGATATTTACCCCCAGGTTTTTTTAGTGTCAGATTGTTTCCCTGCTGCAGTAATTGTGCAGGGATGACAAAAATATGGGTTTGAGAGGTTGTTGATATAGCATATATCAGGGTACGGGCAGCCCCGATATATTCGTTGCAATCAGTATAATAGATAAAGAATCAGAAAACAAATTGATATTTTTGTTAAAATCTATAGAAAATGTGCATGGATTTTGTTATGATAAAACAAACAGATGTTATTTTGGGAAAGGATATGTGCAGAAAATGAATTTAAGTCAGCTTTATTATTTTGTAACATTGGCAGAGACCGAGCATTATTCCAGGGCAGCTGAAATTCTGTCCATTACCCAGCCCAGCTTAAGTCATGCCATTGCGAAGCTGGAAGAGGAGCTGGAGACAGAGCTTTTTGAAAAAAAGGGGCGCAATGTTGTATTGACAAAGTATGGAAAAGTATTTTTGGAGCATGCCAGGGAATCTTTGCAGACTCTGGAAATCGGGGTGAAAAAGACCAAAGCGCTGACAGGAAGAAATTCCGGCGTCATAGATCTTGCATATATCTATACCCTGGGGCTGGAGTTTGTTCCAAAGCTGGTCCGGCAGTTTATGAAAGAGCATCCCCAGTTGGATGTGCAGTTTCGGTTTACTGTGGGAAATACCGTGGAGATTATCCGGGGTCTGAAGGAGGAAAAATATGATGTGGCCTTCTGCTCCAGAAAAGAAGAAGAGAAGCAGCTGGCCTTTGAGCCGGTGGCAGAGGAAAAGTTGGTGGTGGTCGTATCAAAAAACCATCCTCTTTCTGCGAAAAATGAGATTTCACTGAAGGAGACAGAACCCTATCCCCAGATATTTTTTACCAGATCCAGCGGGCTGCGTCCTACCGTTGTGAAAATGTTTGATATGGCGGGAATTGCGCCAAGGATTGCCTATGAGATTGAAGAGGACGGCGCGATGGCGGGACTTGTAGCAGGAAATTTTGGAATCGCAGTGATGCCGGAGGTTCCGGTGCTAAAATATCTGGATGTGAAAACTTTGAATATTACGGACCCTGTCATAGAACGCTACATCTATATGGCGCAGATAAAAGGCCAGTATCAGCCGCCGGTTTTAAAAAAATTTTTGAAATATGTGCAAAATCTACAGTTGAAAAAATGAAAAAGGTGGTATATAATGGTTGCCAAGAGGTTGTTAGGGATTTAACAAACGGGCAAGAGACAGCAAGGAAAGACATAAGGATAACGACAAAATAAGAATGAAAGAAGGAAATAACATGGCAGAGAGAATTACAGGACATACAGAACTTATTGGGTTAATGGCTTATCCAATCAGACATTCAAGTTCACCGGCAATGCACAATGAGGCATTTGCGTATCTTGGTCTGGACTATGCGTATCTTGCTTTTGAGGTAGACAATGACACATTGGAGGATGCCGTTAAGGGGCTCCGCGCACTTAAGATGGTAGGCTCGAATGTATCAATGCCCAACAAGACCGTAGTACATAAATATCTGGATAAATTGTCACCGGCAGCAGAACTGTGCGGCGCAGTTAATACCATTGTAAATGAAAACGGCGTACTGACCGGCCACATTACAGACGGTATCGGCTATATGAAATCTCTGAAAGACAACAATATTGACGTGATCGGAAAGAAAATGACCATTGTAGGTTCCGGCGGCGCAGCTACGGCTATTGAGGTGCAGGCAGCTCTTGACGGCGTAGCAGAAATGTCCATCTTTAATATCAAAGACAAGTTCTGGGACAATGCACAGGAAACGGTCAATAAAATCAGCGAAAGAACCAACTGCAAGGTGGCGTTGTACGACCTGGCAGATCTGGCTAAATTAAAAGAAGAGATTGCAGATTCTTATCTCTTTGCGAATGCAACAGGCATGGGAATGAAACCTTTGGAGGGACAGACTTATATTCCTGACAAATCTTTCTTCCGCCCGGATTTGATTGTAACAGACGTTGTTTATTCTCCACGTGAGACAGCTATGCTTAAGATGGCAAAAGAAGTGGGCTGCAAGACCATGAACGGTATGGGAATGATGCTGTTCCAGGGTGCGGCAGCTTTTGAGATGTGGACCGGCAAAGAAATGCCCATTGAGCATATGAAAGAAGTTCTTGACATTAAATATGACTAAAGAAGGGAAAGGGTCAGCAGGCCGTTGAGTGGGGCTGTCTGGCTTGTTTTCCGCAGAAATATATTTGCAGATTGACAATTGAATAATATGAATAATAGTGGACGGTGCATGGCGCACTGGCTGCGCTTTTGCACCAGTGGAGGAGAAAATGAAGAAGAAATATTTGTTTAGTGCACTGATTCTGTATTTGAATTATTTTATCCATGGGATCGGCTGCTCCATTTTAAGCCAGCAGGTGGTAAAGGAGACGCTGATTACGCAATGGGGGATTGATGATGTAATGCAGGTAACGGCAATTGCAGCAGCCCTTGGATTGGGAAGATTAATTTCACTGCCCTTTGCCGGGCCTTTATCGGATAAGCTGGGACGCAGGATATCTGTTTTGATTGGCGTGGCTTCTTATGTAATCTTTTTCGTAGGAATTGCTTTTTCACCTAATATGCAGATCGCTTACGTGGCGGCAGTCCTTGGCGGCATTGCAAACTCTTTCCTGGATACGGCGACTTATCCTGCAGTAGCGGAAATTATTTACGCTTACACAGGAATTGCGACCATGGGGATTAAATTCTTTATTTCCATTGCCCAATTGATGATGCCTTTCTTCCTGGGCGTTTTTGCAGGGACGAAGATGTCATATCTGACGCTGCCTTTGGTGGCCGGCATTGTAATAGCGGTTCTTGGAGTGCTGGCGATTTTCGCGCCTCTGCCCCAGGAATCTGCCAGCGGCAAATCAGAATCATTCATTGACAACCTGAAAAATGCACATTTCTCACTGGAAAGCGTTGCTTTGATATTGATCGGATTTACAAGTACGGCAACCTTCCAGCTTTGGCTCAATTGTGCCCAGACCTTTGGAAAAGAGATCGCAGGCATCCCGTCAGAAACAGTATCCATGATGCAGACCTATTATTCAGCTGGAACGATGGTTGCGCTTGTTGTGACGAGTATTCTGATTACAAAATTCAAGCAGGTCAGGTTCCTTGTGATTTATCCGGCAATTTCAGCAGTTATGCTGGTGCTTGTATATCTGATGAAAACGCCGATGATTTGTTACGTGGGAGCCTTTGTGATTGGATATGCGGCAGCAGGGGGCGTTCTCCAGATGGCTACTGCAACAGTCAACGACCTGTTTCCCAAAATTAAGGGAACTATCACAAGTCTGGTTATGATTGCGTCCAGTTTGTGCAACTATACGATCCTGAGTGCGGCCTCTAAGATGACAGCCACCAACGTAATTATTATGAACTTAATTATTACAATTGTAGGAGTTATTCTTGCAGTATTTGTAAATGTAAGATATGGAACGTTAGTGGAGAATTCCCAGAAATCGTAATCAGGGATGATATCTGAACTGTTATTGTAAAATAGAAAGAAGCAGGAGGTAGAAAAATGAATCCGGTAGTGGTAAGAAATATAAAAATAGGGGAAGGAATTCCAAAAATCTGTGTGCCGATTGTAGGAGTGACCAAGGAAGATATCATCAAAGAAGCAAAGACCTTTGATGCAATTCCGGTGGATGTTGTGGAATGGCGCGTGGACTGGTTTGAACATGTATTTGAGATCGAAAAGGTGAAAGAGACACTGGCAGAGCTGCGTGAGGCATTGAACGACATTCCCATTCTCTTTACCTTCCGCACCTCCAAGGAAGGCGGCGAAAAAGCCATTGAGCCAGAAGCTTATGCAAAGCTGAATATTGCAGCGGCAGAGAGCGGTTATGTGGATCTGGTGGATGTGGAAGCATTTACAGGGGATGAAGTGGTAAAGGAAATTATTGAAGCAGTGCATCAGCATGGGGTAAAGGTGGTTGCCTCCAACCATGATTTTGACAAAACCCCGGAGAAAGATGATATTGTAGGAAGACTCTGCAAAATGCAGGAGTTTGGTGCGGATATTCCTAAGATTGCCGTGATGCCTCAGAGTAAGGCGGATGTCCTGACTTTGCTGGCAGCTACAGAAGAGATGAACAGAAAGCATGCAGACCGTCCGATTATTACCATGTCTATGGCGGGCACAGGAGTCATCAGCCGGCTTTGCGGCGAAGTGTTTGGCTCAGCATTGACCTTTGGGGCGGCAAAGAAAGCTTCCGCGCCAGGGCAGATGGGAGTAGAAGATCTGGCACAGGTACTTTCCCTGCTGCATAAGAGTCTGTAATAAAATAGGTAATGAAAAAGGGCCTGACGATATGAATTCGCCAGGTCCTTTATTGTAAGGAGGAAGCCTATGAAGCAAGTACTCTCTTGGCTCAATGACAGTCTGGAAGAATTCCTGATGGTTATCAGCCTGATCCTGATGACGGTCATTATGGGGATACAGGTGTTTTCCAGGTACGTGCTGGGTGCATCTCTTTCCTGGTCGGAAGAGCTTACAAGATATATTTTTGTGTGGGCGGGCTTTTTAAGCGTCAGCTACTGCACAAAGAAATGCATTTCTATCAAAATCGAACAGTTTGTTGCCATGTTTCCCAGACGGGGAAAAGCAGTTTTTAAGCTGGTAAACCATACCTTTGAATTGATTTTCTTTTTCTATCTGATGCCTTTTGCCGTCAAATACCTGATGTCCGCAGTGGAGAGCGGACAGGTCAGCCCGGCCTGCCGGATTCCCATGTATTATGTTCAGGCGGCTCCGCTGGTCAGCTTTCTTCTGGTGGCGCTGCGAATTATGCAGCGGTGGTATATTGAACTGCAGGTGATCCGGACGGGGCAGGAGGAACCGGGAAAAAGGGCTGCAGAAGAGAAAACCGGGAAAAGGGAGGTGGATTGAACATGTCAGCACTGGTTGTTTTTATTATTTTTGTAATTTGTCTGGTAATTGCGATTCCGGTATCCATTTCCCTCGGAATTGTATCCGTACTCCCGGGAGCCTTTGATTCTTCCTTTACTGCTTCCGGACAGTTTGTGATACGTTCCATGTTAGGCGGCATTGACAGTTTTCCCCTGCTTGCAGTTCCCATGTTTGTGCTTTCCGGCATTGTGATGGCAAAAGGAGGGATTTCCAAAAAGCTGTTTGATGTGTTTGCCTTTTTTCTGGGCAGACGGACGGCAGGAGTTCCCTGTGCGGTGATTGTTACCTGTCTGTTTTACGGGGCAATTTCCGGGTCGGCGCCTGCCACAGTAGCTGCGGTAGGCAGCATGACAATTCCCATTCTGGCAAAGCTTGGATATGACAAATCGTTTTCTACTGCGGTGGTGGCGGTGTCCGGTGGGCTTGGAGTGATTATCCCGCCAAGCATTCCTTTTATTATGTATGGCATGGCTTCCGGAGCTTCCGTCAGCGATCTGTTTCTGTCTGGAATTATCCCAGGGCTTTTAATCAGCGCATTGCTGATGTTGTATGCAGTTTACTATTGCAGAAAGCATGGGGAGGATAAGGAAAAAATAAACGCAGTAGTAGGCGAACTCCATGAGAAAGGGCTTTTTGCCGTATTAAAAGACAGTTTTTTTGCGCTGCTTAGCCCGGTAATTATTTTGGGATGTATCTATTCAGGAATTGCTTCCCCCACGGAAGCAGCGGTGATTTCGGTATTTTATGCGCTGTTGGTCAGCCTGTTTATTTATAAGTCCATCCGTCTCAGGGATATCTGGGGGATTATGACGGAATCTGTCCGGACCTATGCGCCCATTATGTTTATTCTGGCTACTTCCGTAGCTTTTTCCAGAGTTCTCACCTTGATGCAGGTGCCTCAGGCAGTCAGCGGATGGATTCTTGCACATTTCACCAATAAGATCGCCTTGCTTCTGGTGATTAATCTGTTCCTTCTGATTGTGGGAATGGTGATGGATACCACGCCGGCGATTTTGATTCTGACGCCTATTCTGCTTCCGATTGTGGAAGCGGTGGGTATGCATTCGGTTCATTTCGGCATTATGATGGTGGTAAACCTGGCGATTGGGTTTGTTACGCCGCCTATCGGGGTGAATTTGTTTGTGGCAAGCTCACTGACGGATATTCCAGTAATGGAGATTGCAGGAAAGGCAATGCCTATGATTTTGTACTTTTTGGCTGCGCTGCTTCTTTTGACCTTTGTGCCGGCAATCAGCATGGCGTTTATTTAGGAGGTGCCTGTATGAAGAGAAAATATCTATGCCGCAGTCCTCTGAGGGCGGCTTTTGCGAACAGTGACAAAGCAAAAGCTTCAGGAATTCAAAAATGGCGGAGACTGCATTTTGCGCTTTTTCCCTTAGCTTTGGCGTTCCTTTTCGGCGTCTCGGGCTGCGGCAAGGCAGATGCGGGGGAAGAGGAAGTGCAAAGATATGCCTGGCCACTTGGGACGGCAAGCCCGGAGGATACGGTCACCCAGATTTATGCGGAGAAATTCGCCGAAGAAGTAGGCAGGTTAAGCGGCGGGAAAATGAAGATTCAGGTATATCCCAACAGCACCCTGGGCGGTGACAGAGAGCTTCTGGAAACCTGCCGGGACGGAGATATCCCCTTCGTGATCCAGAACACGGCTCCCCAGGTGTCCTTTATGGAGGATTTGGCGGTTTTTGATATGCCTTGTTTGTTTGACACTATTGAGGAAGTCAGAGAGAAAGTGGATGATGAGAAATTTTACGGGCTGGTGGAGCAGGTGTACCAGGACAGCGGATACCGGCTGCTGGGATATGCAGACCAGGGCTTCCGGGTTATGTCCACAAACCAGAATATTACTGACTTTGGGGATTATAAAGGGCAGAAAATCAGAACCATGGAAAATTCCTACCATATGGATTTCTGGAAGGCATTGTCTGCAGCTCCCACCCCTATGACCTTTAGCGAGGTGTATATCGGGCTTCAGCAGGGAACCATAGACGCCCAGGAAAATCCCTATGAGGTGATTGTATCTAACCGGCTGTATGAGCAGCAGGATTACGTGGTGGAGACCAATCATCTGCCCCATTTGATATCTCTGATTGTCAGCGACAGCTTTTTTCAAGAGCTGTCTTTGGAAAAACAGGAAATTCTGAGAAAAGCGGCGGCATATGCAGGCGAAGAGGCAAGAAAAGCGTCGGATGAGCGCATTGCAGACAAAAAGAGGGAGATAGAAGCCAGCGGTACAGAGATTGTTGTACTGGAGGAAGAATTGAGAAAGAAAATGAAGGAAGCTTCGGAAAGTGTCTATCAGGAAATTGAAAAGGTCGTGGACAAGGAAATTGTAAAAGCATATACGGAATGAAAAATTTTTCGGCGTCTGGACAGGGAAGATGCGATATAGGAAGCGAAAATGTATATAAATTGCACCTGAAACATGTATTTCAGGTGCAATTTGCACAAAATTTCAAAAACATCAAAATTCTTTTGATTTTTCAAAAAAAGTATGGTACAATATTTGCGTTGTAAAAAATAGTAGAAAAAGCACCCATAGTTTAACGGATAAAATACCAGATTCCGGTTCTGGGGCTGGGGGTTCGATTCCCTCTGGGTGCATTTTAGAATTACTGCAGATGCTAACAGCGTTTTCGGTAATTGGTGAAACTTATTAACTACTGTATTCCGACAGGACAAGCCGGGTGCGGCTATCATCATAGATTAAGTAAGGAGCAAATATGAGATTTACAGATAGAAAGAATGATAACTTTGAGTCAGTATCCGAATATAGGATTATTATAGATAAAATTACGGATTTTTTGAAGAAAAATGTGAGATATGTATCCAGAACTGCAATGGTTTTTGCGTTGGCGTCTGTTCTTATGCTGACAGGATGCAATGAGAAGAGTGAAAGCAATGAACCTGCAGAATCTCAGACGGAGACCGAGCAACCGATATCTGCAGACAATGCAGAGCAGCCCCAGGCAGAGAAGGATGAATATGAAGTGGATGCCCATCCGGAAGTGAAGGAGTTGGTGTCTACATATTATAACTCCTATGCGGCAGGTGACATTGATAAGCTGGTTTCTATCACCCAGTTTCTTTCTGATATGGAGAAAAGCTATATTCAAATGATGAATGAGCATGTGGAAAGCTACAGTGATGTGACGTGCTACACGAAGGAAGGGCTGGAAGATGGCTCCTATTTGGTGTCAGCTACCTTTAACATGCATTTCAGCGGCATGGAAGGCGGACTTCCAGGTATGGATTTCTTCTATCTCAGGACAAGTGAGGACGGTAAGGTGTATATTGATAACCGTTACAGTTCTTTTAACCGTTTGCTTCAGGAGCAGGAGACGGAAGCAGAAGTTGACAGCTTGATTGCAGAATTTGAAGGCGGAGAAGATGTACAGAAGCTTCGTGAGGAATATCAGAATAAATATGAACAGGCGGTAGTGGCAGATGAGAATCTGAAGAATATGGCGGACACCGTATCAGAGGCGATTCGTCAGTGGAGAGCATCTTATAGCCCTGATGCACCTCAGGAAGGGGAACAGCCGACGGAGAATGCAGAAGCCCCGGCAGAGAATACAGAGGCGCAGCCGGAGGAACCTGCTGAGAATCAGGAACAGGCCTCCCAGGAGCCGGCAGAGAATACAGAAGAAGAGGCGCCTCAGGAGGATAGCACGCCGGAGATTAATTATGTGCCGGAAGGCAAAGTGCTTACCGCAAACAGCAGCTATAATGTGCGTAAGTCTATGAGCGAGACGGCAGAATTAGTGGGAACCACAGCAGAAGGCGACAGTATTACGGTAGTCTTAAGTTACGCAGAAGGTTGGACGAAGGTAGAATGGAACGGTCTGACCGGATACATTCGTACGGATTTGCTGTTGAATAATTAAATTTCAGTCTGTACAGCCTGCAGTTTTGCAGGCTGCAGCATTCATACTGTGGAAGTTCTGGCTTTCACAATATATGACAGGACAAAGAGGTTTGAAGAAGGAGAATTGCCTGGATGGGCAGTTCTCTTTTTAGCAACGAGGAAAAACCGGCTGGCACGGTTTGAAATTTCAGCAATGGAAAAACTGCCAGGTACGGTTTGAAATTTTAATAAAAAGAATTGAAAATAAAACTGGTATAAAATACGCAAAATGTTTCACCCTAATAGGAAACACAATCAGGAGGAAGCAATGCGTAATTATCAGGAAATTAATGTATTAAAAGAAACGAGAAGAAATGCGGCTATGGCGGTGAAGGCCATTGATGCACTGATGGGAAAGGTGTATAACCAGGAATTTGCTTATGAGCTGACAGCCCAGAGAAACCGGTTTAAGAATTTTGAGCGGAAGGCGGACGCCGGGCTGTGGGAGCATGGAGTTTTACCCCGGGAATCCGGCCTTGGTAAAGCCATGCTTTGGGGTGCAATCCAAGCCAATACCATGCTGAATATCAGTACGCCCCATGTGGCAGATATGATGATTCAGGGAAATACCAGAGGCATTACGGAGCTTTTGAAAGCAAAGCACAACAATAAAAATACCGGAAGTTTTGCCAATGAGCTGGCGGAAGAACTGATGGATTTTCAAGAAGAAAATATTGAGAGATTAAAAAGATTTTTATAAAGAAAAAGAAGAGTTTTTAAAGTATTGTAAAGGTGTGATTTGCAATGTCAGAATCAGTCAGAATCAACAAATATCTCAGTGAGGCGGGAATCTGTTCCCGGAGAGAAGCAGATCGGCAGATTGAACGCGGAACGGTTACCATCAACGGCAAGGCGGCAGTGATGGGAGATAAAGTCGGCCCTGGAGATATTGTAATGTACGGGAAGAAAAAGGTCTCTATGGAGGAGGAAGCGGTAATTCTTGCAGTGAATAAGCCTGCCGGAATTGTATGCACTTCCGAAAAGAGGGAAAAGGATAATATTGTAGATTATGTGAATTATCCCAAACGGGTATATCCCATTGGAAGGCTGGATAAGAATTCCCATGGGCTGATTCTGATGACAAATCAAGGGGAAATTGCCAATGAAATTATGCGCAGCCGGAATTTTCACGAGAAGGAATATATTGTAAAAGTGAACCGGGATGTGACAGAGGAATTTCTTCAGAAGATGTCTCAGGGAGTGTATCTGGAAGAGTTAAAGACGGTAACCAGGTCTTGTATAACGGAAAAGGTGGGAAGGCGAGCCTTTCGTATTATTTTAACTCAGGGGCTGAACCGTCAGATACGCAGGATGTGTGAAGCTTTTCATTATCGGGTCATAGATTTGAAACGGATAAGGATTCTGAATATTCGTCTGGGAGATTTGAAAGAGGGTACATACCGGAAAATTACCGGTCAGGAGTGGGAAGAATTGCAGGAACAGTTGAAAGGATAAGAAGCAATGGAACGAAATCAGGCAGAGGCAAGGATCACAGAGCTGCGCAGTCAGTTGGAATATCACATTAATCGTTATTATAATCTGGACAGCCCTGAAATCAGTGATTATGAATATGATACCATGATGCAGGAATTAAAATCACTGGAAAAAGAATTTCCGGATTTGGTAACGGCAGATTCTCCCACCCAAAGGGTAGGAGGAGCCGCAAAACGGGAGGCCGGCGTTCTGGTTCGGCATAATGTCCCTATGCTGAGCCTGCAGGATGTGTTTTCCAGGGAGGAAGTGGAAGCTTTTGTGGAAGAGATGCAGGAGCAGTTAGAAGATCCTGAATTTGTAGTGGAATATAAAATTGACGGGCTTTCTATGGCGCTCCGGTATGAGGATGGGGCGCTGAAAACAGCAGTGACCCGGGGAGACGGCATTAATTTCGGGGAAGACGTTACGGTAAATGCGAAAGTGATTTCCGATGTGAAAAAGAAATTAAAGGTTCCTGTGGAATATCTGGAAATCCGCGGGGAAGTTTATATGAAGAATGAGAATTTTGAACATGTAAACGCCATGCAGGAGTTAAAAGGCAGAAAACCCTTTGCCAATCCCAGAAATTGTGCGGCGGGAACTCTCAGGCAGTTGGACAGCAAAATTACCAAAGAGCGGGGATTGTCCATGTTTGTATTCAATATCCAGCAGATCCGTGGGATGGAGTTTGAAACCCATACCCAGGGATATGAATATTTAAAAAAGAACAACATTCCTGTGATTGACGATTACAGAGTCTGCCGAAGCAAGGAAGAAGTCTGGGAAGCCATTTGCGCCATTGGGGAAAACCGGGGCAGTCTGGGATACGATATTGACGGCGCAGTGGTAAAGATTAATTCTCTTGCAGATCGGGTAACATTGGGGGCTACTTCAAAAGTTCCCCGCTGGGCAGTGGCCTACAAATATCCGCCGGAGGAAAAAGAGACAACCCTTTTGGATGTGGAATTGTCTGTGGGGCGTACTGGAAGAATTACCCCCACCGCAATTTTTGAGCCGGTGCGGCTCTGCGGCACCACCGTATCCCGTGCAACCCTTCATAATCAGGACTTTATTGACCAGCTGGATATCCGGATTGGCGACCGGATTCTGGTGTATAAATCAGGTGAAATTATTCCGAAGGTTCGGAAAGTTTTAAAGGAAAAACGTACAGGGCACACAGAACCCTATCGTCTGCCGGAGGTTTGTCCGGTCTGCGGCTCTGAGACACGGAAAGAGAAAGATACAGCAGATCTCCGCTGTACTTCACCCACCTGTCCGGCTCAGTTAGAGCGGCGCATTATCAATTTTGTGGGCAGAGATGCTATGGATATCAAAGGATTCGGGAATGTTTACGTGGAAGAACTGGTGCGGCTTGGGTACTTAAAAGATATCGCAGATATTTATGCACTGAAGGATTACAGAGAAGAGCTGATTGAACAGGGGATCATTGGGAAGGAGAAAAATACGGACAAATTGCTGGACGCCATTGAGAAATCCAAGGAGAATGACGCAGCCCAGCTTCTGACCGGATTTGGGATTCCTAATGTGGGAAAAGCAGCGGCTAAGTCTATTTTAAGAGAATTTAAAAGTATCGGGAATCTGCGGGAAGCAGATGCAGAATCTCTGGTAAATGTAAATGATATCGGCCAGGTCAGCGCCAATTGCATTCTGGATTTTTTTGCGGATAAAGAGAACTGCAGGATGGTGGAACGCATGGAAAAGTACGGCGTAAATATGGAATCAAAGGAACAGCCATTGGGCAGCAGGTTGGAGGGAATGACCTTTGTGGTAACCGGGACGCTGCCTACTCTGGAACGTAAGGAGGCGGCAGCTTTGATTGAGAAGCAGGGCGGTAAGGTATCTGGTTCTGTCTCTAAGAAAACCAGTATGGTATTGGCGGGGGAGAATGCCGGAAGCAAGCTGACGAAGGCGCAGGAGCTGGGGATTCCGGTTATTTCAGAAGAGGAGCTGCTTGCCATGCTGGAGCGTGCCTGAAGAAGTGTTTCCGGGAATGCGATGCATATCTTTGAACAATATTTTCAGGCGCGCCGACAGCGAGGTTTCAGAAAATATAGAGTTTAACAGAGAAAGAAGGTTAGGTTATGCCCATCAAAGTGCAGAGTGATTTGCCGGCAAAGGAAACATTAGAGCGTGAAAATGTGTTTACCATGGATGAAAACAGAGCGGTTCATCAGGATATCCGTCCCATCGAAGTGGGAATTTTGAACCTGATGCCCTTAAAAGAGGATACAGAGCTGCAGATCCTCAGAGAGCTTTCCAATACGCCCCTGCAGGTGGATGTCACCTTTGTGGTGACAGGCAGCCATGAGTCCCGCAATACTTCCAGCAGCCATTTAAATAAATTTTACCATACGTTTCAGGAAATTAAAGAACGTAAATTTGACGGGTTTATCATTACCGGAGCGCCGGTGGAGAAAATAGAATACGAGGAAGTAGATTACTGGAAAGAATTTGAAGAAATCTGTGAGTGGACGAAAAGTAATGTGACTTCTACCATGCATTTGTGCTGGGGAGCCCAGGCGGGCTTGTATTATCACTATGGAATCCCAAAGGAAATGCTGGATCACAAAATGTTCGGCTTGTTTCAGCATAAAGTCAGAAACCGGAAGATTCCCCTGGTGAGAGGGTTTGACGATTATTTTTTAGCGCCTCATTCCAGGCACACACAGGTAAGAGTGGAGGAAATAGAAAAAGTGCCGGAACTTACGATACTGGCAGAATCAGAGGAGGCCGGGGCTTATCTGATTATGGATACCACCGGCAAGAAGATTTTTGTTATGGGCCATCCGGAGTATGACAGGATTACCCTCCATACAGAATACATACGGGATAAAGAGAAAGGGCTGGATATTCAGGTTCCCAGGAATTACTATCAGGATGATGACTGTACCATCCGCCCGAACCTCCAGTGGCGGGCCCATGCCAATACGCTGTATACAAACTGGCTCAACTACTATGTTTATCAGGCTACGCCTTATGAGTATACTTCGGTGCCGGGGTCTGCAGTCAGGCAGGCCATGCGGGAGGGAAGTTCCCGTTGAGATTTAAATAATTGGATAAAACCGGAAGAATCGCTTTGCAAATGCCGGCAATTCTGCTATAATAAAAAACGAATAAGTTTTAGGAGGCGTAAAATGGCTGAAGACAGAAAAGCATATATGATAAAAGATGACAATTTGGGTGAGGTGCGTATTGCAGATGAGGTAATTGCGATTATCGCAGGACTGGCGGCTACCGAAGCAGAAGGCGTCAGTTCTATGGCAGGGAATATTACCAATGAGCTGGTAAGCAAGCTTGGCATGAAAAATCTGTCCAAGGGAATCAAGATAGAGATTAAGGAGAACGTAGTCAGAGTGGATGTAGCATTGAACATCCGTTTTGGATATGCGATTCCCGAAGTGTCTACCAAGGTGCAGGAGAGAGTGAAATCTGCCATTGAGAACATGACCGGACTGGAAGTAAGCAGTGTCAACGTGCGCATTGCAAGTGTGGAGATGGAGAAGCAGAAATAAAATCAGGTGCGGCAGGTTTTTTCCTGTATGAAAATGAGGAATTATATGGAAAGATCATAAGGCTGTCATTTGACAGCCTTTTTGTGAGTATAACCATTTTGAAAGGAAGCATATGAGCCGAAGAGAAATAAGAGAACAGATATTTAAGCTGCTGTTTCGGGCGGAATTTTACGAAGAAGCGGAGCTGCCGGAGCAGCTGCAGTTGTTTTTTGAGGAACTGGATAAGAAAGAAGAGAAAGATACTGCATATATACAGGAAAAGTTTGAGCAGATCTTATCACATATGTCAGAGATTGACAAAATGGTGAATGAGATAGCCCAGGGATGGAAGACTACCCGGATGGGAAAGGTAGATCTGACCCTGATTCGGCTGGCTGTTTATGAAATGAAATTTGAGGAAGAGGTTCCCACAGGAGTGGCAATCAATGAAGCCGTAGAGCTTGCCAAAAGCTATGGCACCGATGATTCCGCTTCCTTTGTAAACGGGATTCTGGCAAAACTGGCATGACGAAGAATGTGTATACGGTAGGGCAGGTGAATTCCTACATCAAGAATATGTTCACCCAAGATTTTATGATGAACCGCATTTATGTCAAGGGAGAGGTATCCAATTGCAAATACCATACCACCGGCCATATTTATTTTACCCTGAAGGATGAGACGGGCGCATTGCAGGCAGTTCTTTTTGCAGGAAACCGTAAAGGTCTTGCTTTTTCCATGAAAAACGGGGACAATGTGATTGTTTTGGGCTCCATTTCCGTTTACGAACGGGACGGCAAATATCAGCTTTATGCCAGAGAGATTTTGCTGGACGGAGAAGGTCTGCTGTACCAGAGATTTGAACGTCTGAAACGGGATCTGGAGGAGATGGGGATGTTCGCACCGGAATATAAACAGCCGATTCCGAAATATATCCATATCCTTGGCATTGTTACTGCGCCGACGGGAGCGGCAATCCGCGATATCCAGAATATCAGCAGTCGCCGAAATCCGTATGTGCAGACAATCCTCTACCCTGCGCTGGTGCAGGGAGAGGGAGCGGCAGTTAGTATTGTAAACGGCATCCATGCCTTGGAGCAGTTGGGCGTGGACGTGATGATTGTGGGCCGGGGCGGCGGTTCCATGGAAGATTTGTGGGCGTTTAATGAAGAGATTGTGGCAAGGGCTATTTTTGAATGTTCCATTCCGATTATTTCTGCAGTGGGACATGAGACAGACACTACCATTGCGGATTATACTGCTGATATGCGGGCACCCACTCCCTCGGCGGCGGCAGAGCTGGCAGTATATGATATCCGGGAACTGGAGGGGACGCTGCTGTCTCTGCAGTTAGAGCTGAACCGGAACATTACGGACAGACTGGAAAGGGCAGAAGAACGCGTTCGCCAGTATGCAAACAGGTTAAAGCTGTTAAGCCCTGTGAATCAGCTGAATGAGAAAAGGCAGACGGCAGCGGATTTGGAAGAAAAACTGCGTATGAGGATGGAACAGCAGGTGATGCAGCGCAGGCATGAATTGGAACTGCTGGCGGAGCGGTTAGAATCGCTGTCGCCGCTGAAGAAGTTAAGTCAGGGCTATGCCTTTGTAACGGACAAAAACGGGCAGGGAATCTGTGATGCAGAGAAGGTCCAAACAGGAGATACGCTGAAGATCCACATGCTGAACGGAAAAGTGACTGCAAAGGTGGAAGAAGTGGAACAGGAGGTCTTATGAGCCAGAAAAAACAGCAGGAGAATGAAAAAGAACAATCTTTGGAAGAAGCTTTTCAGGAATTGGAAGAAATGATAGAGAAAATGCAGCAGCGGGAAGTGACTTTGGAAGAGACTTTTGCGCTGTATGAACAGGGAATCCGGAAGTTGAAATTCTGTAATCAGAAGATAGATAAAGTGGAAAAGAAAATGCTTCTTTTGAACGAGCAGGGAGAATTGGAGCCTTTAGGAGAACTGGAGACGGAATAGAAGAATCAGGAAGAAAAACAGCGCAGAAGAAAGGACGGGCAGTTATGGATATAAAAGCAGAGATTGCATCCAGAACCAGGCAGATAGAAGCTGTGATTGCCGATTATCTGCCGAAAGAGGAGGGTTACCAGCGAACCGTAATATCAGCGATGAATTACAGTGTACAGGCAGGCGGCAAAAGACTAAGGCCCATGCTGATGTGGGAAACCTACCGGATGTTTGGGGGAAGATCCAAAGTGATCGAGCCTTTTATGGCAGCAATTGAGATGATCCACACCTACTCTCTGGTGCATGATGATCTGCCGGCCATGGATAACGATGAATACCGCCGGGGCAAGAAAACAACCCATGCCCAATATGGAGAGGCAATGGGGATTCTGGCCGGAGATGGTCTTTTGAATTATGCCTTTGAGACAGCAATAAAAGCCTTTGAAATAGAACCGGGCAACGCCAATATCGGCAAGGCGCTGCAGATACTTGCGGGGAAAGCCGGAATACACGGAATGCTGGGAGGGCAGTGCGTGGATGTAGAGGCGGAAGGAAAACTGGTAACAGAGGAGGTGCTAAGGTTTATCTATCAGCTGAAAACAGGCGCACTGTTGGAAAGTTCCATGCTGATCGGAGCTGTCCTGGCAGGAGCTACCAAAGGGGAACAGAGACAGGTGGAACAGGCGGCAGGAGAACTGGGGCTTGCCTTTCAGATACAGGACGACATTCTGGATGTTACCGGCATTACAGAGGTTTTGGGGAAGCCTGCAGGCAGCGATGAAAAAAATCACAAAAGCACCTGGGTGACCTTGTATGGAATTGAAGGCGCAAGGCAGGAGGCAGAGCGTCTATCCAGACACAGTGTAAAATTGTTGGAAGAGCTTGTGGTGAAAAATGAATTTTTAACATCCCTGTTGGTGGAGCTGATTCAGAGGGAAAAATAACGGGCAGAGTTCTGGAAGGAAAAACAGGAGAAGAAAGGGGATGTTCTATATGGCGTTGGAAAAGATAGAAAAGCCCAATGATATCAAACAAATAGAAGAAGCAGAGCTGTCGGTATTGGCGGAGGAAATTCGGGAATTTTTAATTCGCCGGGTGTCAGAGCATGGCGGCCATCTGGCCTCCAATCTTGGGGTAGTGGAGCTTACCATGGCAATGCATCTTTATTTTCAGCTGCCGGAGGATAAAATTATCTGGGATGTAGGGCATCAGTCATATACCCATAAGCTGCTGACGGGACGGAAAGAAGGATTTGAAACCCTGCGGCAGTTCGGGGGGATGAGCGGATTTCCCAAACGGAAAGAGAGCGACTGTGACAGCTTTGATACAGGGCACAGCTCCACTTCTATTTCTGCAGGTCTTGGATATGCAGCGGCAAGAGAGCTTACCGGAGACAGCTATCGGGTGGTTTCCGTCATCGGAGACGGAGCATTGACTGGAGGCATGGCTTACGAAGCGCTAAATAATGCAGCCCTTTTGGAAACGAATTTTATTATTGTGCTGAATGACAATAATATGTCTATTTCAGAAAATGTAGGGGGACTTTCCAGTCATTTGGGCAATCTGCGCACCGCAGAGGCGTATCAGGGATTAAAAACAGGGGTAACCAATTCCCTGAATAAAATACCAGTATACGGGGAAAGGATGGTGGAGCGGATTCGCCGGACAAAAAGCGGCATCAAGCAGCTTCTGATTCCCGGAATGCTGTTTGAAAATATGGGAATTACCTATTTGGGGCCGGTGGATGGACATGATATCAATGCCATGTTAAGGATCTTCCGGGAAGCTGCCAAAGTAAACGGAGCGGTACTGGTTCATGTGATGACCCAAAAGGGAAGAGGATATCTTCCGGCAGAACGGCATCCGGCCAGGTTTCACGGCACAGACGCCTTTGAAATCGAGACGGGGCTGCCGAAAAAGAGACGCACCACAGCCAATTACACAGATGTTTTTTCCACGGTGATGCGTAAACTGGGGGAAAGGGATACAAAGGTGGCTGCCATTACCGCTGCGATGGAAGACGGAACTGGATTAAAGCGTTTTCACAATATGTTCCCGGAGCGTTTTTTTGATGTGGGAATTGCAGAGGGGCATGCGGTAACCTTTGCGGCAGGGCTGGCAGCGGCGGGACTGAAACCGGTGTTGGCGGTGTATTCTTCTTTTCTTCAAAGGGCTTATGATCAGATGCTGCATGATGTGTGCATTCAGGATCTTCCGGTGACCTTTGCTGTGGATCGGGCAGGGCTTGTGGGCAGTGACGGGGAAACGCATCAGGGTATCTTTGATTTGTCTTACCTTTCTTCCATTCCAAATATGACTATTATGGCGCCGAAAAATAAATGGGAGCTTTCCGATATGGTGAAGTTTGCAGTAAATTTCGGGCATCCCATTGCCATACGCTATCCCAGGGGACAAGCCTACGACGGGTTAAAAGAACACAGGGCGAAAATTATTTACGGAAAAAGTGAAGTGATTTGCTGGAACAATCAGATTTTGCAGGGTATGATGGACATTCCTGCGGTCCAAGGCGGAGGGCCGTCCGGTGAGCTTTCATTGGGCTCAAAGGGCGGAAAAGTGAAGCTTGCGCTTCTGGCCGTGGGCAGCATGGTGAAGACGGCAGAGGAAGTCTGGCAGCAGCTGAAGGAAGAGTACCCATGCACGTTGGTGAATGTGCGATTTGTAAAGCCTATGGATACAGAATTATTGGATAATCTTGCCGAGACCCATGATCTGCTGGTGACGATGGAAGAAAATGTATTAAGCGGCGGATTTGGAGAACATGCGGTCAGATATTTGGAAAATCTTCGCTGCCAGAACGCTGAAGGCTGCCAAAGTAAGCCAAAGGGCTGGGAAAATGGCTCCGGAAAAGAAAAGCCCAGACAGGCAAGGATACTGAATATTGCAATTCCGGATGTTTATGTAGAGCATGGAAATGTGGAAGTTCTTCGAAAAGAGCTTGGAATTGACAGTGAATCTGTGGCTGAAAGGATTCGGGAAGCAGTGAGAGCATTGGAGACAAATTGATAAAAAGAAAGGCGCAACATGAAAGAAAGATTGGATGTGCTGCTGGTGCAGCGGGGTCTCGCTCCCTCCCGGGAAAAAGCAAAGGCCATGATTATGGAAGGAAATGTATTTGTGGCAGGACAGCGGGAGGATAAGGCAGGAACTTCCTTTGATACGAAAGCTCCGATAGAGGTGCGGGGAAATACCTTGAAATATGTTAGCCGGGGCGGGCTGAAGTTGGAGAAAGCAATGAAGAATTTTGACATCAGCCTGACTGATAAAATCTGCATGGATATCGGAGCATCTACGGGAGGCTTTACTGACTGTATGCTCCAAAACGGAGCGGCGAAAGTCTATGCGGTAGATGTGGGGTACGGCCAGTTTGCCTGGAAACTGAGACAGGATGGGCGGGTAGTCTGTATGGAAAAAACAAACATCCGTTACGTAACCCCTGAGGATATTGAGGATGTGCTGGATTTTGCTTCCGTGGATGTTTCTTTTATTTCCCTTACCAAGGTGCTTCCGGCGGCAAAAGAGCTTCTTGGGGAGACAGGAGAGATGGTATGCCTGATTAAGCCTCAGTTTGAGGCAGGAAAAGAAAAGGTTGGAAAAAAAGGCGTGGTCAGAGACCCCAAAGTGCATCAGGAGGTCATTGAGAAAATTCTTGATTTTGCAGAAGAATCAGGCTTTGCTGTCCGTGGCCTGGAGTTCTCTCCCATCAAAGGCCCTGAGGGGAATATCGAGTATCTGGTACATATGCAAAAAGGAATGGAAAGTCAGGAGGAACTGGTGGATGTGGCGGCTGTGGTAGCACAGGCCCATGGGACACTGACATAGGAAAATGAAACATTTTTATATTATCGCAAATCCCGCAAGGGACACTCAGTTAGAACTCACTGGAAAAATTCAGAAATTTGTCACAGCAAAGGGCGGAACCTGCGGATATCAGGCAAATCGGGAACTGGAAGGCATTCCTTTTGACCGGAAACAGATTCCTGAAGATACGGAATGCATTCTGGTGGTGGGAGGCGACGGCACCCTTCTGAGAGCGGCAAGGAATATTGCAGAACGCAATGTACCGTTAATTGGAATCAATACCGGCCATCTGGGATATCTCTGTGAGTTGGAAGCAGACACGGCAATTGCCGGAGTAGAACATCTTCTGGCAGAAAAAGGCTACACCATTGAGCGGCGGATGCAGCTATCCGGATGCTGTATCACAAGAGCAGGAAGGGAGCAGGAGCGGACCGCCTTAAATGATATCGTGATTCACCGCTGCGGCAGGCTGCAGGTAGTGGATTTAATCATTTCCGTAAATGGAGAATATTTAAATACTTATCGGGCAGATGGTATCATTCTCGCAACTCCTACTGGTTCCACCGGCTACAGCATGTCTTGCGGAGGGCCCATTGTAGATCCCAAGGCCAGCCTTTTACTGATTACGCCCATCAGTCCTCATACCCTGAATGCAAAAAGCATTGTGTTGGATGCAGAGGATGAAATCACCATCGAAGTGGCGAAGCGCAGTACGGAACAGGAAGAGGAATTAGAGGTCAGCTTTGACGGGGATCACGTGGGAATGCTCAGGGCCGGAGAGAAAATCACCGTGAAAAAAGCCCATATCTGCACCAGAATTCTAAAGCTTAGCCAATTGAGTTTTTTGGAACGGCTGCGGAAAAAACTACAGGGATATGGCTGAGAAGAATAAGGAAAACAACTGGCAGGGCTCTGGCAGAAAATCGCCCCAGGAGGGAAAGATGAAATCAAAGCGTCATGCAAAAATTTTGGAAATTATCTCGAAATACAGCATTGAGACACAGGAGGAACTTTCAGAGCGTTTGGAGCAGGAAGGATTTCATGTGGCTCAGGCTACGGTTTCCAGAGATATTCGGGAATTGAAATTAACAAAGGTGCCAGGCGGTTTGGGACGCCAGAAATATATTTCATTGAATGAGAATCCGCCGGATATGAGTGAGAAATATATCCGGGTATTCCGGGATGGATTTGTTTCCATGGATATGGCGCAGAATATTCTGGTGATCCGTACGGTTTCCGGAATGGCAATGGCAGTTGCGGCGGCTTTGGACACCATGGACTGCCATGAGATTGTGGGGAGTATTGCAGGAGATGATACCATTATGTGTGCAGTGCGCACAGTGGAGGACACAGAAATTTTAATGGAAAGACTGCGGAAGATGACAGAACCTTAAGGCTGCTGCGAGAAGCAAAGCCTTTGAGTATTGCAGAAAGCTGCTGCGGGAAGCAAAGCCTTTGAGTAACGCAGAAAGCTGCAAAATAAAATCGCCGCAGGCGAGAGGAGAAAGATATATGTTGGTAAGTCTGCATGTAAAAAATCTGGCGTTGATGGAAGAAGCGGAGGTGGAATTTGGCAGCGGGCTGAATATTTTGTCCGGGGAGACCGGAGCCGGAAAATCCATTATTATCGGTTCGATTAATCTTGCTTTGGGAGAAAAAGCGCCGAAGGAAATGCTGCGGGAACATGCGGAATATGCGTTGGTGGAACTGATTTTCAGAGTGGATAATGAGGAGCAGAGGAAATTGTTGGCGGAAATGGATATTTTTCCGGAAAATGATGAGATTATCATGTCCCGGAAAATTACTTCTTCCCGCAGCGTAGGGAAAATCAATTCCGAAACAGTATCGGCTTCCTGTATGAAGAAGGCAGCTTCTTATTTGATTGATATTCATGGACAGCATGAGCACCAGTCATTACTGCATAAGAGAAAGCATTTGGAAATTCTGGATGAATATGGAAAAGAGCAGCTGGAAGGAAAAAAGAAAACCCTGAAGCAGAGATTTCAAGAGTATCAGGAGATTTTGGAAGAAAAGCAGCGGGCGCTTTTGGAAGGAGAAGGACGGGAACGGGAGTTGGCTTTTCTGGAATATGAGATACAGGAGATTGAGGACACCAATTTAATTATGGGGGAGGATGAAGAGCTGGAGGTTGCTTATCGGAAAATGGCAAATAACCGGAAGATCATGGAAGCGGCAGGGATGGCCTATGAAATGACTGGCGGCAGCAGCAGCGCCACAGAACAGCTTGGACGAGCCTTGCGGGAGCTTCAGACAGTGGCGGATTATGATGAGAAGCTGGAAGGATTCTGCAGCCAGCTGGAGGAAGTGGACAGTCTTTTAAATGATTTTAACCGGGAACTGTCAGGATATATTTCCGAGGAGGAATTTGACGGGGAAGCTTTTGCTGAGGTAGAGAGACGACTGGATGAAATTAATCGTCTGAAAGACAAATTCGGAGGAAGTGTGGAAGCAGTGCTGAACGCCAAAGAAGAAAAGCAGAAAAAATACAGCAGGCTGAAAGATTATGAGGAATATCTGGAACAGTTGGAAAAACGTCTGTCAAAATCGGAAAGGGCTATGCAGAAAATATCAGATGATGTTTCCAAAATTCGGAAAAAATATGCAAAAAAACTGACAAAACAGGTGCAAGGCGCACTGGTGGATTTGAATTTTCTGGATGTGAATTTTACCATGGAATTTCAGGAAACCAAAGGATATACGGCCAATGGAAAGGATGAGGCGGAATTTCTGATATCCACCAATCCAGGAGAGCCTTTAAAGCCGCTGGGAAAAGTTGCTTCCGGTGGAGAACTTAGCCGGATTATGCTTGCCATCAAAACGATTTTAGCAGAGAGCGATCAGATTGAAACTTTGATTTTTGATGAAATAGATGCCGGAATCAGCGGAAGAACGGCCCAGATGGTGGCAGAGAAAATGAATGTCATAGGAAGAAGCCATCAAGTGCTCTGTATTACCCATCTTCCCCAGATTGCAGCCATGGCGGACTATCATTTTTTAATCAGCAAAAATGTGGTAAATAATGTGACCGTTTCCAGTATCTGCCTGTTGGAAGAAAAAGAAAGCATTACCGAGTTGGGACGAATGTTAGGCGGCGTGAAAATTACAGATACTGTAATGGAAAGCGCACGGGAAATGAAAGAGCTTGCAATAACAGCCAAAAAGTCCCAAAGTTAAAAATAGGAAAAGAACCGGCAATAACAGTCAAAAAATCCCAGAGTTAAATCAGGGAATATTTCACATACTAAAGTGGATTGATTTTGCTTAAAGGATGTGTGAAATGATGAAAGATAAAAGGCTGGTAAGATTTCAGAAATGGATAGCGAGGGGGAGTTTGATTGCAGGCTTTTGCTGGGGAATCTTTTTTTCTTTTTCTTATATGGAAGAATCCATACCGGATAAAATCTGGATCGAAAGAGGAAAAGAAGAAAGCTTTGACTTCCATCTGCCTGTAACCGGAGAAATGGAACAGGCGGGACTGGAAGTTTTTGGCAACCAGTCTCCCATGGTTGAGAAGGATAAAATCAAACTGGATTTGAATGAGAGTTTTTCTTTAAAATCCCAGGAACAGGGAAGCTATTCCATGACCTGCAGGCTGTTCGGTCTGTTTCACATAAAGGAAGTCAATGTGGAGGTGGTAGAGCAGGCCCAGGTAGTACCCTGCGGAATTCCGGTGGGAATTTATGTTAAAACGGACGGAATTCTGATTATCGGGACAGGAACGGTGACCGGAAGCGATGGCATGAATTACGAGCCTGCAGAAAATCTGGTGAAAAGCGGAGATTATGTCAAAACAATCAATGATCAGGTGATTGGAAATAAAGAAGAACTGATAGAGAAAATAAACCAGTGTCAGGGGGAACCTGTGGTACTGGGGATTTTGCGTGAAGAAGAATATATTCAGATAAAGCTGCAGCCGGTACAGACTTCTCAGGAAGAGTATAAGCTTGGAATTTGGGTCCGAGATGATTTGGCAGGCGTAGGAACTTTAACCTTTTATGATGAAGAAGGAAAATACGGGGCATTGGGACATCCTGTCAGCGATTTGGATACTGGAACGAAGGTAAGTATGGGAGAGGGTACGCTTTATGATGCGGAGATTGCAGGAATTACAAAAGGGGAAAAAGGAAATCCTGGAGAAATCGCAGGGGTGATTACTTATCTGGATCAGTATCGTCTGGGGACGGTGGAAGAAAATACCAACGTTGGAATATATGGGAATCTGGAAAAAACACCGGACAAGGTGGGTCAGGAAAGTTATTACCCGGTTGGTTTAAAGCAGGAAATTGAGGAAGGGGAGGCCACGATTATATCCACGGTTTCCGGGGAGCGGAAGGAATATTCCATTGTTGTTACGGATTTGGATTATAACAGTGAAAATAAGGGGATTTTGTTTCAGGTGACAGATTCAGAACTTTTGAATCTGACCGGCGGAATTGTGCAGGGGATGAGCGGAAGTCCCATTATCCAGAATGGAAAAGTCATCGGTGCAGTGACCCATGTGTTTGTCCAGGACGCTTCCAAAGGATATGGGATTTTTATTGAAAATATGCTTGAGCATTGAGTCGTGCAAGAATGAAAATACAGACAATTTGGAAGATTGCTTCTAAAATTGTCTGTGTTTTTATTCTT
The DNA here is from genome assembly GCF_004793545.1 of Petralouisia muris. Lineage (GTDB taxonomy): Bacteria > Bacillota > Clostridia > Lachnospirales > Lachnospiraceae > Petralouisia > Petralouisia muris. Next base: position 57,617 of record NZ_SRYA01000029.1, read on the forward strand.
ATAGGGCGAAAGCCCTCGCCTAACAGGCAAAGCCTGTTGGGTGGCACGGCGCAGCCAGGAAAGAGAAAACCAGACAGTTATACGGAATGAAGTGAAATAGAGCTGTTGCCCGATGAAGTCTGATCATTAAAAAATGATAGAAGAAAAGTTTTTGTATTGCAAAATTACCTATGACATAATACAATGAAAATAAATAAATAAGCACACAAAGCATATGAAAGTAAAATAGTATGGACTTTATTGATGAGATAAAAGAATTTTTGGATGTGCAAAAGAAAGAGAATGGAGAAGAAACTGCAAATACATATAGGAGCAAAATATATGCTTTTTATGAATTTGTCTCTTTGGAACTGAGAGAGGCAGATGTCACTTATATCTGTTTTTTAAATGTGATGGATAAGGATAAATTATTACAGAGTGTTGAATATTATGTGAAAGCTGGTAATCTTAAAAGCAGGGCTGCAGTAGATATTTACTTTTCTGTATTAGGAAATTTTTATAAATTCCTTTCAAATAAATATGGAAAAACAAATGATTATTTTCAGGATAGTATAAAAAAAGAAGAATTTAAAGAAGCATTTGAGAGAAAAATAAAAGAATTACGTTTACGAGATTCTGATACGCAAGAGCCAATAGGGAGAGAAATGGCGAAGAAAGTTTTGGAAGAGTGTAATAAGATAATTGATGGTATAGATAGCGAAAAAATATTGAGGAAAGAGAAAGGAGTGTATTCAAATTATATCTCATCTCTAATAGTTAAGTTAGTTTTGCTTTATGGACTGAAAAATGAGGCTATTAGAAAATTAAAAATTAAGGATTATAATGATCAACTAAATGATTTGATAATTAACAATTGTAGAGTGCACTTGCCCGATGGACTTGCAATGCAAATGAAAAAGTACAAGGAAGTTCGGAAAAAATTTTTAGAAAAATATGAGATTGAAAGTGAACGATTATTTTTTGATGATTATGATGTAGATAAAGAAATAGATAATACTAAAATGTTTCTCGTTCTAAAAAAAGTGATGGGTAATATGCAGGCAGGAGGAGTAGCTAAATATGCCATTATTCAATTACTGAGAGAAGGAATACCAGCTTATATAATTAGTAATTTTACAAATTATAAAGAGGATGTTTTGGACTATTGTCAAGAGCAGGTAGATGCAGAAAGAGGTTTATCGTTATTAAGTGAAAAAAGCCGAATATTAGATTCTGCACTGCGAAAAAATGACTTATATGATAATATGTAGTTGGCATATTTTAAACGGAAGAAGGTGACGTTTTATGACAGTAAACGATATCATATCTGGCGAATCAGAGTATCTTGAGTTCAAACAGGAAGTTCCGAAAAAAAGTGAAGTATATATGAAAACGGTAGTTGCATTTGCAAACGGCAGTGGAGGAAAAATTGTGTTCGGTGTGGAGGATAGTACATTTAAGGTAGTTGGAATTAATCAGGAAGATGCTTTTTCCATAATGGATGGAATTACTTCGGCAATCTGTGACAGTTGTACACCTATGATTACGCCAATTGTGACACTGGCTTCTGTTGAGGAAAAGGTTGTGATTGTTGTAAATATAATGCCAGGCAGTCAGCGTCCATATTATCTTACGGCGAAAGGAAAAGAAAACGGAACTTATATCAGAGTGTCAGGAACTACCCGACCGGCAGATTCGTTTGTGCTGAGAGAATTGGAATTTGAGGGTGTTAATCGGTGTTTTGATCAAAACTATGCGGCACCAGAAGCAAGTGTTACGGAGGATGAGATTAACTCCTTGTGCAATAAGATGTACCAATATGCGGTGGAGCATTGCAGAGATGGAGAAGCGGCAGAGAGGATTCATCGCCTGACAAGACAAAATTTGTTAAGTTGGGGCTTTTTGGTAAAACGGGGAGATGATTATTACCCTACGAATGCCTTTCTGCTTATGACACGCAATTTACTTCCGCAAGCAACAATTCAATGTGCCGTATTCAAGGGAAGGGACAGGGAGGTATTTATTGACCGGAGAGAATACGATGGGGATATTATAACACAGCTGGATGCGGCATATGAGTATGTCCTGCGCAACATTCATATGAGTTCGGAAATCAATGGATTATATCGAACTGACATATACGAACTTCCGACTGACTGCATCAGGGAGATGATTTGTAATGCCGTGGTTCATCGCAGCTATTTACATCCCTCAAGTATACAGGTAGCGGTGTATGATGATCGTGTGGAAGTGACTTCTCCGGGAATGCTGTTTGGAAGTTTGAGATTGAAAGATATTAAGGAGGGGATTTCCATACCGAGGAATCGGGCATTGGTGTATGCATTTACTTATATGAATATTATGGAACATTGGGGAAGCGGGATTCCGAGAATTATCAGACGGTGCAAAGAACTTGGATTAGAAGAGCCGGAGTTAATGGAAATTGCAGGTAGTTTTCGTATTAACTTATTTCGGTTTTCGGATAAAACGAGAATTGGGAAAAGTACGGATAAAGTGATGATGAGTACGGATAAAATACGGAAAAGTACGGATAAAGTACGGAAAAATACGGATAAATTGAATGACAATCATAAAAAGATTATTCAGTATGCAGAGGAAAAGGGAGCAATAACAAATAAAGAAGTTCAGAATTTGCTAAAGGTGAAGGATTCTCGTGCATTAAAAATTTTAAAGGAACTGGTTGAGGCAGGAGTATTGAAAAAAGAGGGTAAATTGAAGGGAAGTTATTACAAATTAAAATAATCTGTCAGAATTTGTTGTCCTTTACTTGACACACTCGTGAGCGGAAGCCCCATTATCCAGAATGGAAAAGTCATCGGTGCAGTGACCCATGTGTTTGTCCAGGACGCTTCCAAAGGATATGGGATTTTTATTGAAAATATGCT
>NZ_SRYA01000002.1 GCF_004793545.1 Petralouisia muris
TAGGCTGCTTTAGCAGCAGAGCGAACCTACCGGCTTTAGCCGGTAGTGGTTCAGTAATGGAACTAATTCATTATTGGATGTGTTGAATAAATTAACATCCAAACTTGGAAGCATAGGCACTATTGGATTAGGTGCTTTTGCTTTTATAAACAAAGGTAGATCAAACGATTTTGCCCTGTAGGGTGGTGACACCTTGCAGCAAGTTTTAAAACGTGCCAAAGTATGAAATGTGGAAGCAGAGTAATACACCGGGGAACTCTAACCCATATATATGATATATGGGACTATATAACTAACCAATAATGTTATACAGTAGATCAGTCTATGATGGAGAATAGCCTGATAATACAGAGCCGTCCGAAACCAAGCTAAGGGGGAATCCCCTTGGGGCAGCATTGGGAACACTGCCCTCCTGGATACAGGGTGAAGGTCAAGAGACTGTAAGGCACAGGGTCTTGTATATGCAAGATTCAGAAATCCAGTCCAGTTTCTACTATATAAATGTAACATATAGTAGTCCATGCTCGCTGGTAACCAGACCAGCAAGGAGGGAACTCCAGGAAGCAGTATGGAATGGGATTGAAACAATATTAAATTGTAAAGGTAAATATGAAACGGTTAAAACATGCTTTTTACAAATACCTTGTAATATTCGTCATTGATAAGGATCAGGGACTTATCGCCATCCTTCCATTCGATAGCGATAAGATATTCTTTCTTATTCTTGCCACTGATTCCGGCAACAGCACCAATACTTCCGAAAAGTGCAACACCTAATGCACCTTTCCAGAAGGAATATTGGTCTTTGTTGGATTCATCTATTACAGTGTATGAGGAAATGTTGTTTTTAGATAACCAACCATTTGCATAAAGCATTGTACCACCAGTAATTTTTGTACCCTTATTTTTACCTTCTAATACGATATTTATAGTTGCCATATGTGGTACTCCTTTTTGATTTAATATAGCAATTATAACAAAGAAATTTAATTCATTCAATCTCATAAAAAGAAAATCAAAGATTTAAAAACAGTAGTTAGTGATATTAAAAATGTAATGGTTGAACTTGATAAGGTAAATTATGTGTTTTCTAATTTATCAGGTGTTCAATTGCAAGTATTTAAAGGCTTAGATGGTGCTCAGATTCAAAATTACATAACCCAGCTTCAAGCGATTAAAGCATCATCCAATGGGTTATATGCATCAACACCAGTGGCAGAGTATGCGAAAGCCATTGAAGGTTTGGAGGCGAAACAGGCGGCATTACTGCTGTCCACACAGGGGCTAACCAATGCACAAATAGCTGAAACATTAGCGGTAAATGAATCAAATGCAGCTAAAAACTATCAGGCCATGGCAGATGCAGGATTATTAGCGCGTAAGCAGAAACTTACCGTTGCACAGGTGCAGGAGAATTTACAGACAGTATTGGGGGCAGAGGCGGACACATCCGCAGCAATGGCTTCACTCGGACTGTCCGCAGCAATGGAAGGGCAGGGACACCAGACGCTGAAGCTCACTGCAAGGAAACTGGAAGAAGCAGTCGCTACAAATGCCCTGACAGAAGCACAGGCGAAAGAGCTTGCAATGCGTACAGGGGTGATGCTTTCCATGGAGGCGCAGACAGCAAGCGAAATGCCGAAATGGATTGCTACGGTGAAAGCTGGCACAAAAGCGGTTTTGGGACAGATAAAGGCAACGGCTAAATGGCTGGCAACAACACCGGCTGGATGGGCTGCTGCTGCAATTGCTTCCATAGGCGGTGTCATTGCTGTCATTAATAACCTGGAAAAAGCGGAGAAGAAGGAAAGCGATGCGGCAGCAGAGTTATTTGAGAAATCCAAAGAAAAGGTAAGCTCCAATAAGGAAGAAGCGGAATCTTTAGAGGAATTGATTCAGAAATACCAGGAATTAAAATCTGCATCTGTCATAGATTCCGATGCCAGGGAACAGATAAAGGAAATCCAGAATGACATTGTTGGGCTGGTCGGTTCCGAAGCGAAAACGCTTGACCTTGTGAATGGCGGGCTGGAAGAGCAGTTAAGCAGACTGAAAGAGATATCATCTGAAAAGGCAAGGCAGAATGCGGAGGATGCAAAGGATGCATATGACAACGCAATCTACCAGTCAGATGTCATGACAGGGAATGCGGATGATTATGGAAACGATGTGTCCTTGAAATGGAACGGCACAGAATCCACACAGATACACAAAGTAAAAGGATTTGAACAGGCAAAATATGATGAATTTGTAAAATTTATTACGAACAGTGGGTTTGGCGATATTTTCCGAAAGAACAAGGATGAAAATATCTTCAACATGAGGCTTGTCGTTGACACCACAGGGATTGACGGGTTAGAAGAAAAGGTGGAACGGCTGAAAGAGTTCAAAGAATTCCTCGATGAAAATGGGTTCAGGAATACGGGTATGTACCAAGGTGTGGCTAATGCAATCAGCAGCTACGGGGAACAGCAGGATAGTGAAGCGGAAGCGGCAAACAACCTTGTGGAAGCAACTATCCAAAGCCTTTCAGCTTCAAGCAAGGAGCTTTCAAAGATATCGGTTGATTCCGTGAAGTCTTTTGAAGAATACCGGCAGAAGATGCTTGATGAAATGAAAAATGATGAAAGCATTGGGAAAATACTGGCCGATGGCGCATTGTCAAAAGAAAATTTAGAAACAGCAGTCAATGATTTTATGGCTGCGGCTGAACAGTTTTCAGAATGGTATGAGCGATGGAACAGTGAGATCCAGAACCAGGACACAGGAGAAATTTCAACTCCATCCTACAAAGATTCCCTGGACGGAGTGCAGTCCGTCACAGACAAACTCCATACGCTTATGGAAGTTTATGACGATGTGCAGGACGGGGAGGAATTTAATTGGTCTTCCATTTTAAACAATGACGATTTTGCGTCCGCTTTCGAAAGCGCAGGAAAAGCCTATGACGATTTCATTCAAACCGTCACCCAAAATTCAGATGACATTGGCGCATGTCAGAAAGCCTTTGACAGCCTTGCGACTTCCGTCATTGACGGCAGCGGGATCTGGGACGATTTAACCGCTGAAACAAAGGAAGCCACCATTGCAATGTTAGAAGAGAACGGGGTTGTGAACGCTTCCGAGTTAGTGAACGCAAGGCTCGCCATGCAGGAAGAGTGCCTTGCCCTGGCCAAAGACAACGCGGCACTTGCAGGGAAGAAACTTTCTGACATCACATGGGAAGAGATCGGCGCATTGTTAAGCGAAGGGGAAGCCTCCGACACGACCTCAGATTATCTTACAGCGTTAGCCATCTCAAAGATGGACGTGAACAGCGTAAAAATCAACACCCAGGACGACGTAGACCAGATCATTGCGATTGCGAACGCGGCGGGAGCCTCCACCTCCTACATCCAGAACCTTGCAAACGCGCTGCTGCATTTTAAGTCCATGGAGTTTGACACTGGCACCATGTTTGGGAAGGTGGGGGATTCCGCCAGGAACATCATGGTGAAATCCACGGAGGAAAAGCTGAAACAGGAACTCAGCGCGCAGCTGGAAGGCGCACAGCTTGATTCCTCACAGTTTTACGCAAAGTCAGGGGGAACTGGCGGATCAGGCTCCGGCAAGTCAGGCAAATCCGGCTCCTCCGCAAAAGAGGAGTCCATCGAAACTTTCGACTTCATTGAAACCGCCGTCAAACGGGTGGAAGCGGCCATTGAACGGCTGAAAACAAAAGCGGAAGAGACGTTCCGCAGCTTCACCAAAAGAGGACGGGAATACAAGAAAGCCATTTCTGAGATTGCAAAGGAAATTGACATCCAGAGAAAGGGCTATGACGCTTACATTGCAAAGGCGAACAGCATTGGATTAGAAGAATCCTGGGCAAGGCAGGTCAGGGACGGAAGCGTCAACATAGCGGACGTTTCAGACGACGGATTAAAGGAACGGATTAAAAATTACAAAGAGTGGTATGAAAAAGCCCTGGAATGCCAGGAGAAATTAGAGGAGCTTAAAAAGACCCAGAAAGAGCTTGCCCGGGAAAAGATTGAACTCTTAATCACCAAATATGAAAAACTCCTTGGGAAGCTGGAATCCACAAGCAAACGCATCCAGAATAACATGGACTTCAAAGAAACCTGGGGATTCTCCGCAAGCGCAAAGGATTACACAAAGCTCAATAAAAACGCAAAGTCCCAGATCAAAAACCTCATAAACCAGAACAAAAAGCTGAAAGAGCTGCAAAAGACGGTGACAAAAGGCTCCGAAGCGTGGCGTGAATACAATGAACGGATCAATTCCAACAATGAATCCATCCAGGAGCTGACCCAGTCCATGGCCGAGAACGCGATTGCGTCCGCCAATCTCGCCGGACAGAACGCGGAAGCCAAAAACAGCGCAAAGGACACGGCTGACAGCAGAACGGACGCAAAACTGTCCACTGCATCCACTGCGTCCAGGAAGAACAGCCTGCTAAACAACAAAGCGAAGAACATTGACGCAAGGCAGAAGAACTTACAGACCGCGTACAATAAGACGGCCAAAAGCAGGGTTTCCTATGGAAACAAAATCTTAAAGGCCAATAAGAAGGACGTTTCCAAAAAGAACAAAAAACTGTTCGCCCAGGCGATCGCAAAAGTCAAAGCGGGCAAATTAGTTTCCGCGTCCACCATAAACGGGATTGTGAACGCGCTGAAATCCGCAAAGGGAAAAGAATACAAAGAATTAAATGCGCTCCTCTCCCACTGCATTTCTTACAATGCGAACAAGAATGCGGAAGAGGAAAACAAATTAAACCTGGAAATGTATGCGCTCACCGCGCAGGAAGAGAAGAAGTCTTTCAGGCAGGAGCAGTTAAACAATTCTTTGGACGCGAACCAGTCCAAAGCGGACAGGGCCACGCTTTCAAACGCTGAAACAACAGCGGCCAAAAACCAGAACATAGACACCCAGACGCGCTTAAGCAATGCAAACGCAAACGCGCAGGAACAGGCCGCAAAGAACGCTGTAAAAGACCGGGAAACGGCGGCAGGGAAAGCGTCCTTCGCAAAAGAGAAATCCTATAAAAAGCTGAAAGACAAAAAGCTGAAAAAGCGTCTGCAGAAAGCGGTTGCGGCAATCAAAGCGGGGAAAAAGATTGACTCCGACTCCCTGAAAGCGGTCAAGGAGTACTGCCAGAAACATTTAAAGGGCAACTTAACCTACTACTATAACTGTGAAGCCTACAATGAAGCGGTGGAAAATGAGTTAAGCGCAAAAGAAGCGGAAACCCTTGCCAAAGCCCAGGCATATGCGTCCGCATTGCAGGCAAAGCGGGAAAAAGCTGCAAACACAGTGTCCGGCAGGGATGAAGAAAACGAATTGCACGCTGCAACCAGCAAAAACCAGACCTCAGCAGAAGCGAAGAACCAATATGTGGACAGGCAGATTTCAAACATTTCCCAGAACGCATCCACATATAAATCGGCATACAATACGTCTGTGACAGATTACAGCAATGCAAAGAGCGCAATTAACAAGTCCTCTGGGAACGCTGTCATAAACGAAATTAAGTCAAAATATGTAAGCAAGAACATCCTGATTCCCGCTGACTATCTGGAAAAAGCATATGCAGTCTCCAACAGCTTCGGGCTTGCCTGCTCTAACTACAATGAAGCCCTGGAAGCCATGAACGCAGCCAAAGCGGCCGCAGACCTGTATGAACAGACCGCAAAGACAGAAAAGGCCGCACTCGCCCTGGAAAAGATGGAAAACATCGACAAGGATTACGGGCACAAAATAAGCGTCTTTGAGCAGAGGGCTTCCAGAATTGACAATTCCATGGACATTGCCCAGGCCAAAGGATACCAGGCAAGCAAAAAATATTATGAGCGGCTGACGGAGAATGAGGAGAAAACCAACGAAACATTGGCGAGGAAACGGAAAGACCTCACGGATTCCTTAAACCAGTCCGTCAGCACAGGCGCGGTCACGAAATTCTCAGACGAATGGTACGAAGCCTGCGGCAGGATTGACGACGTGACGAACGCAATCGAGGAATCCGCCGTTTCCCTGGCCGAATTCAAAAAACAAATGCGCCAGATTGACTGGGACAATTTTGACTACCTGGAAAGCAGGATTAAAAACACTGTCTCTGAAACGGATTTCCTGATTGGTGAGCTGTCCCGGGAAAGCCTTGCAAATGAGGACGTTGGATGGATGACAGGCCGGGGGAAAGCCGCCGCGTTCCTGCACGCAGGGAACTATGAAAACTACCGGAAACAGGCGGAGGACTATGCGTCTGAAATCCGCAGAATCAACAGCGAATTGGAGAAAGACCCTTATAACAAGGAGCTGGTTGACCGGAAAGACGAGCTGCTCCAGTCCTACCGGGAATGCATCCAGGCGGCGCAGGAGGAAAAATACGCGGTCATAGACCTTTACACGCAGGGGTATGAAGCCCTCTCCGGCAAGCTGAAAAACCTGATCAGCGACTATGAGGATCTTTTGGACAAAGAAAAAGACGCGTTCGACTACCAGAAAAACATCGCGGACAAGGCGAAGGAAATCGCGGGAATCCGCAAGCGGCTGGAAGCCTACGCGGGCGACATGTCGGAAGAGACGAGGGCGAAAATCCAGACGTTAAAGGTTTCTTTAGAGGAAGCGGAAAAGGATTTGCAGGAGACGCAGTACGACAAATACATCTCAGACACGAAGGAAATGCTTTCTGACCTGCAGGACAGCTTTGACGAAGCCATCCAGCTTATCGTGGATTCCCTGGCGGAAAACTTCGGGAAGCTGACGGAGGACATGGAAGCCACGGCCGCAGAGACTGGGAAGTCCATCATGTCCCTTATGACGGGAATCGGCTACGCCCCCACCGAGGAATTCGGAAAACTCCTGGAAGGGACTGGGATTGCGGCTTCCGTCAACGCAGTGCTTACGGAACTGAAAGACTTCCATGCGAAAATGACGGCCTACGCGGACAAGATCGCCTCTTCCGCAAACGCGGACGCAGCCGCTGACAGCGGAAACTCTGGAACAGGCGCAAACAATGCGTCAGGAGCAGACCAGGCAATCATAAACGCGGCCACCCAGGGGACGGGCGGAGTTCCAAAAGGAGGCGCGCAGGCTCCCGCAGCCGTCCAGATTTCAGGCGACGAAACCATCAAGGGGAAGGACGGGCAGGACGGCAAGACCGACATTCTGGAGGAAACGGGGATTTCCAAACGGACGCAGGACTTCAAAGATCTAATGACGGCGAACGACTACCTGGACAAGCACTTGAAAAGCACAAAGGCAAAGCGGAGCGAGCTTACCGACATTAATAAGAAACTCTATGACAAGCACGGCAAGAAAATCCTGACCACCGCCCAGATGAAAGAGCTTGCAAAGAAACTCGGGGTGGAATACGACAACCAGAAAACCTCCGGAAGCCTTTACAAGAAGCTGAAATCCATCGGGGTGAAAGGGTTCCGCGTTGGCTCCAAAAACATCCCCTATGAGCAGCTTGCGTTCCTTGGCGAAAAGGGCGACGAGCTTCATTTCAAAAAGGACGAAGGCACGCTTACAAAAGTTGGCCAGGGGGACATGGTGTTCACGGACGAAATGAGCAAGCGTTTATGGGAAATCTCACAGATGCCGCCAGAGTTTATCCGTGAAAAATTCGGGATTCCCAGCGTCCAGCCGCAGACCGCCGCCCTTGCGCCGCTTCCTCCGTCCATTACGGAGAACAACCAGTACAATGGCGGGGACGTGAACATCAACATGGGTGGAATCGTAATGAACGGGGTGAATGACAAAAAAGAATTTGTAAGGGAATTGAACAACGCCCTTGCCACAAACAGAGACACCATAAAGATTATGCAGCACAACACCGTCTGCGCATTGGGGAAAAACTACCGACCAATGGACGTAATGAGGTATGTGAGATAATAAATTTATTTCTTAAATGAATTGGATAAGGGACGCATCCAACTGCACGGATATGCGTCCCTGCATCCGGAAAGGAAAATACAAAAATGAAAAAAATGAAAAGAGAAGAAATTGACAGGATTATTTTAGGCAGTTTCCAGGAAACGGGAGACAACACGCTTTCAAAGTTTTTGGACAACATCACCATCGTCAAATCAGCGTTGGAAAAAGACGGGATAGGGAAAGGCAGGGACAGGGATTTTGCAGCCCAGCTAATTTCATGCATTATGACCGCGCAGACAAGCGCACTTTGCACTATGCGCAACGTTCTTTACAAAATACTTTGTGAGGACAGGGAAGAATCAATACAGCCAGCCATAGGAGGAAACGAGCATGAAATTAAACCGTAAAGACAGAAAAATCCAGATCCAGCAGAACATCATAAACCGCCTGGAAGAGGAAAATGAAATATTGAGGCAACAGTTGGAAGCGCGCTGCCCTGGAAACATGGAAAGCAAGGAAACCCTCGCCGGGCAGGCATACCGGGAATACACGGGACTGATTGAAGAACTGAACGAAATGAAACAGGAATACGTGGAATTAATTAAGGAAATGGCAGAAATGAAAGAAAAAATGAAACGGAAATGTAAGTGAAATTCAAGTAAAAGGCGGTAAATATGAAACTTACCGTCTTTTGTATGCTGAAAAAATTGCGAGACTAAATAGAAACAAATCAATAGTTTAGGATGCATTTAATTTTATGGAATTGTGAATTGGACAAGCTGTGAAAAGAATAAAATGATATTAATAATAATTAGTGAGGATGCAATTTGGAAAAAAGTAACAAAAATATAAAAGTAACTGTAGTCTATGGAGATAAAAAATTAATTGATTGTATGAAAAATGTAATTATTAAACGCACAAAACAATAGAAAATAGATCTTGTATCATGTATAATAGTTTTAGTGTACATGATACGAGGATATAATAAATACGATTGGAGAGAACAATATGAAAGGAAATCGTGCAGTATTATATCTAAGGCTAAGCAAAGAAGACGCTGATAAAATCAGTAAGGGAGATGATAGCGCAAGCATTAAAAATCAAAGGCTTTTATTAACGGATTATGCTTTGACACATAATTTTAAGATTGTTAAAGTGTATTCGGATGATGATGAAAGCGGGCTATATGATGACCGTCCAGATTTTGAAAAAATGATGATTGATGCAAAGCTGAATGAGTTTGACATTATCATTGCAAAAACCCAATCAAGATTTTCCAGGAACATGGAACATATTGAAAGATATCTACACCATGATTTACCGAATCTGGGAATCAGATTTATTGGTGTTGTAGATGGTGTTGATACAGATAATGAAGAAAACAAGAAAAGCAGACAGATTAATGGACTTGTAAATGAATGGTATTGTGAAGACTTGTCTAAAAACATCCGTAGTTCTTTTAAGGCAAAAATGAAGAATGGGCAGTTTTTAGGTTCTTCTTGTCCATATGGGTATAAAAAAGATCCACAAAACCATAATCATTTGGTTATAGATGAATATGCAGCAAAAATTGTAAGAAGAATTTATAAATTATATTTATCTGGATATGGCAAAGCAAAAATAGGTTCTATATTATCTTCGGAAGGGGTATTGATACCAACTTTGTATAAAAGAGAGGTATTGGGCGAGAATTATCATAATTCCAGAGCGTTGGAAACAACGAAGAATTGGTCGTATCAAACAATCCATACTATACTAAATAATGAGACATATATAGGAAATTTAATTCAGAATAAAGTAAATACTTTATCCTATAAGGATAAAAAGAAGAAAATGCTTCCAAAAGAAAAATGGATTATTGTAGAAAATACCCATGAGCCGATTATAGATTCAGAAGTTTTTGAAATGGTAAAGAAATTACAGAAGACGCGTACTAGAAGCGTTGGTTCCATGGAAAAGAATGGAATTTTTTCTGGTCTAATTTATTGTGCAGATTGTAAACATGCAATGTCAAGAAAGTATGCAAGACGTGGAAGCAAGGGGTTTATAGGTTATATTTGCAAAACATATAAGACACAGGGAAAGGTATTTTGTGATAGTCACACCGTAAACATAGAGGATTTAGAGGAAGCAGTGTTATTTTCTATAAAAAATGAAGCAAAAAAGATTCTGAAAGAGGAAGATATAGATGAACTAAAAAAGATGGAGGTTTATAATGATAGCAGGGAATGTTATGAAATGCAGTTGGAAAGCATTCAGAAAAGACTTGATAAAATAGAGAAATTCAAAAGAAAAACATATGACAATTTTATGGAAGATTTAATTTCAAAAGAAGAGTATCTTACATATATTGCTGAGTATGATGATGAAATTAAAGAATTGCAGAAGCAGAAAGATGTGCTTGTTGGGAAATCGGATTTACAGCAGGAGTTAAATACCCAATATGATGAATGGGTGGAAGCATTTAAAAATTATATCAATATTAGAAAACTAACAAGAGATATGGTTTTAGAACTGATTGACAGAATAGAAGTAAATAGAGACGGGTCTATTATAATCTATTATAAATTTCAAAATCCATATGATTAGTGTCTACTATATATAAATGCTACACAGGCGTCATTGGCGCTTGCAACGGAAATGCATTTCAGCATGGTTTCCACCGTCTGGGTTTCTCCAGGTTCTAAGAAAACCTGGGACCCGCCCATGCTGGCAGCATATTCTGATACGGTGACGGTATCTTCCAAAGATATTTTTCCTTCTTCCAAAGCGTCAAAAATCAGAATCATAGTCATGATTTTCGTAATGCTGGCAGGGTGAAGTGAAGTATGTGCATCCTTTTCATAAATAATCTGGCCGGTAGAGGCTTCCATTAATGCCACAGAAGGAGCGGAAACTGTGACTTCTTCTGCGGGAGGCTGCTCCGCGGGCGCTTCTGAAGTAGGAAGCAGGGAGGAAATCAGCAAACACGCAGATAAGAAAATAGACAGTATACAATGCATATCAGAACCTCCATATGTTATATAACAGTTTAAGCGGAATGCTTGTATGATATGCCCGGTTTTTATGAAGTTTCTCAAGTCCGGGCGGCAGGAAATATCAGGAAGGAAACCAGACAGAATCAGAAAGGTAAAAATTAATGAAAATTATATTTTTTATATTGATAATCGTTCTTTGCTATATTTTGTGGCAAAAGTGGGAATTGACGAAGTTTGAGATAACAGAATACAGAATTTTCTCACCTAAGATAAAGAAAAGGGCCTCCACGGCAGTGATTTCAGATTTGCATGGATTTTCATATGGAAAAGAAAATGAGAAGTTATTGCAAAAAGTAAAGAAAATAAATCCTGATATAATTTTAATACCGGGAGATATGCTGGTGTCAAAATACAGCGATACCTATGAGACCGCCTTGAAAACGCTGCAGGATTTGGCGAAGCTTGCTCCGGTGTATTACAGTTACGGAAACCACGAGAGCAGGCTGAATGATCCAGAGAGAATCAACCACCCCTTATTTCTGAAATATCTCGCCAAGGTAAAGGAAGCTGGAGTCATTGTGATGCGGACTGAAAGCAGGGAAATTTCCCTGGGGGAGAATCCGGTGCAGCTTTCTGCCCTGGAGTTAGAGTTAGATTATTACGAAAAGGGCAGGGCTGTTCCCTTGGAATCAGATTATCTGGATAAACATCTTCCTACTAAACAGGAAGGAATGTTTCAGATTCTTCTTGCCCATAATCCGGCTTATGCCCAGGAATATATTCAATGGGGAGCAGATGTAACATTCTGCGGCCATAATCATGGAGGGTTGGTTCGGATTCCCGGAATTGGGAGCGTGATATCCCCGCAGTTTACCTGGTTTCCCAAGTACGATGCGGGAGATTATGAACAGGAGGGCAGACATGTGATTGTCAGCCGGGGAATGGGAACCCATACCTTTCATATACGGATTTTTAACCGGGCGGAGCTGTTGGCGGTAACGTTTTTACCGGAAAATAAGAAGTGAGAACTATTTTTCATCCATATAGTAATATTTCCGATACAAATGCCCTTTGGATAAAGCCGAAGCTTGGAACAATGGGATTTTTCTGCAAATTAATCAGCTGCTGACAAAATTTCCCTTGAAAAAAACAGAGGATACAGGTAGAATAGGTAACAGTGCTGTTTAAATAGTCGGATACCGTTTCAGGGATTTTGGCTCATAAAAACAATGGGCGAACAAAACCTGCTGGTGGGAGGGAAAAATAGTATGGATTTAACTGTGAAACTTCAGGTTTTTGAAGGGCCTTTGGATTTGCTATTGCATTTGCTGGAAAAGAATAAAGTGAATATTTATGATATTCCCATCGTGGAGATTACCAATCAGTATATGGACTATATCAACGAAATGCAGCGGCAGGATTTGAATGTGGTCAGTGAATTTCTGGTAATGGCGGCTACGCTTCTTGACATTAAGTCCAGGATGCTGCTTCCCAAGGAAGAAACGGAGGAAGAAGAGGAAGATCCCAGGGCGGAGCTGGTACAGAAGTTGCTAGAATATAAGATGTACAAATGCATGTCTTATGAATTAAAGGACAGGCAGGTGGATGCAGAAAAAGTCCTCTTTAAGATGCCAACCATACCGGAAGAGGTCAGGAAATATGAAGAGCCGGTGGATTTGCAGGAATTAATGTCAGATGTTACATTGAAAAAACTTAATGCCATTTTTCGTTCCATAATGAGAAAACAGGAAGACAAGATTGACCCCATTCGTTCCAGATTCGGCAAAATCGAAAAAGAAGAAGTGTCATTAGAGGAGCGGATGTCATATTTAGAAGAGTATGCGCTGAACCACAGACAGTTCAGCTTTCGGGGGCTTTTAGAGGCACAGAGCAGCAAAATGGAAGTGATTGTGACGTTTTTATCGGTTCTGGAACTGATGAAAACAGGAAAAATACATATTTTACAGGAACATATTTTTGATGATATAATGATTTATTCCAATCAGGAAAACAGCCAGGTGCCGGCGTAAGGAGTCAGGTCAGTATGAAAAGGGAAAAATGTGAGGCAATAATAGAAGGAATTCTGTTTGCTATGGGAGAGTCCGTAGAGATTTCAAGGCTGGCAGAGGTTTTGGAAATAACGCAGGAAGAAGTCAGGGATATTTTACAAAATATGAGGAAACGGTATCAGTCAAAGAACCGGGGAATTGAAATTATGGAAATTGAAGATGCGGTTCAGATGTGTACTAAGAAAGAAATGTATGAATATCTGATTAAGATTGCAAAACAGCCCAAGCGTCATGTGCTGACAGACGTGCTTTTGGAAACCTTATCCATTATTGCCTATAAACAGCCAATCACCAGGCTGGAGGTGGAAAAAATCAGAGGGGTAAGCTGTGCCCATGCCATTAATAAGCTGGTGGAATATAACTTAGTCTGTGAATTGGGAAGACTGGACGCCCCGGGCAGGCCTTTGTTGTTTGGAACTACAGAAGATTTCTTAAGGAGCTTCGGGGTTCAGTCCATTGAAGAACTCCCGGTACTGAACCAGGAGCAGTTGGAAGAGTTTAAACAGCAGGCAGAAGAAGAAATGCATCTGAAATTAGATGTCTGACTTTTCATCTTGATATTCAATATCACAGAGAGAGCATATCCTTTAAAAAGCCGTTACATGGTTAAATGACCACGCAACGGCTTTTTCATAATTAAAATTTAATACCCCAGAGCTTCCCCGATTAAAATAACCTTAATTCGATTTTGGGGTGTGCTTCTTCTGGTAATGACCGTATGGGAACAGATGCAGTCCGGACTTAGGCAGTCAGAACATAATCCGGTAGCGGCGCAGGGCGTGTTCCGGTTCAGGCGGTTGGCGTTCAGCGGAGAAGCCACATTTTTCACCCGGGAAACCGCTTCCTCCAGTGTGGGACTTACTTTGTTCATGCCGGCCAGGATAATCACATGTTCTGGTCCGTAAATCAAAGCTGCCAAACGGTTTCCTGTGCCGTCGATGTTCACCAGTTCCCCGTCTGCTGTGATGGCGTTGCTGCTCATAAAGTAGTAGTCTGCATGTAATGATTTGTGGTAAATTTCTTTTATCTCTTCCGGTGAGCCTGCTTTGCTCCGATCTAACAGTGTGATGTCGCTGCGCTGTTTCAGGGCATCAGCCATCCCGGAGTCTGTAAATGTCATAGAGCCGCCGAAGGATACAGTGCTGCCGGCAGGCACCAGTTTGGAGGCAAGTGTTACGGCTTCTTGGGCAGTTTTACAGTAATGGCATTCAAAATGCCGCCGTTCCAGATTTTTCATGGTAACTTTTGCTAGATTTTCGTAATAGGTTTCTGCAGGTGTCATAAATTTGCTCCTTTCGTAGATAAAGTTGTCATATTTCTTATACCGATGTTATTATGTAAGGAGTGGCTGTATTCTTTCCTATTATAAAATATCAGATTCTGTGCGTCAATTTTATTGTGGAAATTATCTTGAGAATATGTTGGCAAAAGACTATAATAAGGAACATAGGAAGGATTGAGTGGCTTTTCCAAAAGATTTGAAAAAAATACCAATTGTGTTATAATATGCCCTGTGGATGAAAATATGTGTCAGAACTCATCCGCAGAAAAACAGTAAAAAATTTTCAGGAAAGGGGATTTTAATGGAACAAAAATTAAAAAAGCTGGTCTCCTATTACAAGCCCTACCTGCCCTTATTTCTTGCAGACATGTTTTTTGCGATTTTGGGTGCAGGGGTGACATTAGTAATTCCTTTGATTGTGCGCTATATTACAAATCATGTAATTACAATGGAAGCAGATGCGGCGCTCCATAAGCTTACTGGGCTGGCAGTTTTGATGCTGGCGCTGGTTGCGGTGGAGTGTTTCTGCAATTATTTTATTTCCAACTATGGCCATGTGATGGGAGCGAAGATTGAGTATGACATGCGGGCGGAGATTTTCGGTCATTACCAGAAGCTGTCATTTTCTTTCTTTAATAACCAAAAGGTAGGGCAGCTGATGTCCAGAATCACCAGTGATTTGTTTGATATCAGCGAGCTTTTGCATCATGGACCGGAGGATCTGGTGATTTCTGTCATTAAGATTGTAGGTTCCTTCATTATTTTGCTGAATATTGATGTGAAGCTGACCATAATAGCCTTTGCCTTTGTGCCCATTATGCTGGTGTATGCGATGTACTTCAATACCAGGATGAAGCGGGCCTTCAAGCGCAACCGGGTGAAAATAGCGGAAATCAACAGCCAGATCGAGGATAATTTGTCCGGCATTCGGGTGGTAAAATCCTTTGCCAATGAAGAGGTGGAGCTGGACAAATTCGAAGAGGGTAACCAGGGATTTCTGGCTGCCAAAAAGAACAGCTATATTTATATGGCTGGATATCATTCAGGCCTCGGCGCGCTGACCACATTGATTACTATTGTGGTGCTGGTGGCAGGAGCCGTACTGATTACTGGAGAACAGGTGAATGTGACGGATTTGATTACGTTTCTTCTGTATATCAACACCTTTACAGAACCGGTGAAAAAACTGATTAACTTTACCGAACAGTTTCAGAACGGCTATACCGGGTATGAGCGTTTTATGGAGATGATGGCGATCAATCCGGATATTGCAGACAAGCCGGAGGCGATGGAATTAAAAAATGTCAAAGGGGATATCTCTTTTGAAAATGTATCCTTCCATTACGAAGAAAATGCGGAAACAGTGTTAAATCACATCAATCTGGAGGTGGAAGCAGGTTCCTATATGGCTCTGGTAGGTTCTTCCGGAGCAGGGAAAAGCACTCTTTGCAGCCTGATTCCACGGTTTTATGATGTGACAGATGGCGCGGTGAAAATTGACGGGCAGGACATCCGGGATGTAACGTTAAAGAGCCTGCGCAGCCAAATTGGCATTGTGCAGCAGGACGTGTATTTGTTTGTGGGAACTGTGATGGATAATATTCGCTATGGCAGGCCAGGCGCCACCCGGGAAGAAGCAGTGGAGGCTGCCAAACGCGCCAATGCCCATGAATTTATTATGGCGCTTCCAGACGGATATGACACCGATATCGGGCAGCGGGGCGTGAAGCTTTCCGGCGGGCAGAAGCAGAGATTGTCCATTGCACGGGTATTTTTGAAAAATCCGCCCATACTGATCTTTGACGAGGCCACTTCAGCTTTAGATAACGAAAGTGAAAAAGTTGTGCAGGAATCTTTGGAAAAATTGGCGAAAAACCGTACCACCTTTGTGATTGCCCACCGCCTGTCCACCATACGGAACGCCCAGAAGATTCTGGTGCTGACGGACAGCGGAATCGAAGAGGAAGGGTCCCACAAGGAATTATTGGAAAAAGAGGGCATCTATGCAAAGCTTTACAGTATGCAGTTTGCCGGATAGAAAAAACAAAGAAGAAGGCAGAATGCGGCTTTTGGCGTGCAGTCAGCCGGATAGGAGATTTATGGAAATCGAATTTAAGAAAATCGGACTGGAAGACCGGGAGCTTATTGACAGATATCTGAATCAGAAAAGATACCGAAGCTGTGAATTGATTTTCCCAAATATTTACCTTTGGAGCCGGAAATATCCAACAGAGTTTGCCGTTGTGGAGGACGCTTTAGTATTTCGGGGAACTTTGGAGAATGGTGAGCCAAGCATTACATTTCCGGCAGGGGAACCGGCGCAGATCCGCAGATCTATGGATGTGATGCTGGAATGGTTTCACAGTGAGCAGAAAGAATTTCACATGCATCTGGTGCAGGAGCAGGAATTTGAACTGCTGCAGCAGTGGTATCCGGGAAAATTCCAGATTGCGTATGACAGAGATTCTGCTGATTATGTCTATGAGACGGAAAAGCTTACCACTCTGGCCGGGAAAAAGCTTCATGGGAAGCGGAACCATATCAACAAATTCAAAGAGAATTATCCGGAATGGGTTTATGAGCCTGTCACTGGTGAAAATGTGGAGGAATGCTTTCAAATGGCTTTAAAATGGCGGACGGAAGCAGAATGTGACCAGGACGAAGAAAAGCGGGCGGAGATGTGCGTGACGTTAAATGCGCTGCGCCTGTTTGAAGAATTGAGACTGAAGGGCGGACTGCTTCGGACAGAGCCCAAAGGAGAAATTGTTGCATTTACCATTGGAGAGCCTTTAAATCCGGATACTTTTGTGGTGCATATTGAAAAAGCCTTTGCACATGTTCAGGGGGCTTATCCCATGATAAACCAGCAGTTTGTGACCCATGAAGCGCAGGAGTATCAGTATGTGAACCGGGAAGAGGATACCGGGGCAGAAGGGCTTCGGAAAGCGAAATTGTCTTACCGTCCGGTATTTCTGGTGGAAAAGGGCATGGTGACCTGTGGAAAAGAATCATAACGGAAACCGGCAGCCCAGGCATGATAGAAGAAAAATGGAGGGAAAATCAATGACAAAGATTGATATTATTTCAGGATTTTTAGGAGCAGGGAAGACCACCTTTATCAAAAAAATGTTAGAGGATGTATTTCAGGGAGAAAAAATTGTTTTAATTGAAAATGAATTTGGAGAAATCGGCATTGACGGCGGTTTTTTAAAGGATTCCGGCATTGAAATCAGCGAATTAAATTCCGGCTGTATCTGTTGTTCCCTGGTGGGGGATTTTGGAAAGAATCTGCGGGAGGTGATGGAACGGTTTCATCCGGACCGGATTCTCATTGAGCCTTCCGGCGTAGGAAAGCTTTCTGATGTGATGAAATCTGTGCAGGAGGTGGAACAGGAAAACGAAGTGAAATTAAACGGGCGGATTACCGTGGTAAATACTGCCAAAGCCACCAAGCAGATGAAGGCGTTTGGAGAATTTTTCAATAATCAGATTGAATACGCCACTGTAGTTGTGTTAAGCCGTACCCAGAATGTGAAGCCGGAGCAGACAGAACTGGTCGTGAAAGCAATTCGGGAGAAAAATCCGGACGCCGCTGTGATTACCACCCCCTGGGATGACATTGACGGCAAACAGATTTATAAAGTGATCGAGCAGCAGAAATCACTGGAAGAAGAGCTGATGGAAGAACATAAAAAGCATCATGAGGAGCATGGGCACTGCCACGAGCATGGTCATCATCACGAAGAGCATGAACACTGCCACGAGCATGGTCATCATCACGAAGAGCATGAACACTGCCATGAACATCATCACCATGATCATGGGCCGGACTGTACTTGCGGCTGTCACGATCATGATCACCATCATCACCACCACGCAGATGAAATATTTACAAGCTGGGGGAAAGAAACTCCGCATGTATTCACCAAAGAAGTGATTGAACATGCCATGAAAGTATTTTGTGATACAGAAGATTACGGCACAATTCTGCGGGCGAAAGGCATGGTTCCAACAGAAGACGGCACATGGATTTATTTTGACATGGTTGACGGGGAATATGAGCTTAGAACCGGAGAAGCAGATTATACCGGGCGGCTCTGCGTGATTGGAACAGATATCCGGGAGGAAAAGTTGGCGGAATTGTTTGGAATATAGTATATAGCAGGCTGCGAGCTGGAGTGGAATCTTTGCAGTCAAAAGGCTGTGTTGGAAGATAGAAAGGTCGTGAAAGAATGGAAATACCGGTATATTTATTTTCCGGCTTTATGGACAGCGGGAAAAGCTCTCTGATACGTGAAACGCTGATCGAAGGGGATTTCAGTGAAAATGGCAGGACGCTGCTGATTCTTTGTGAAGACGGGGAAGTGGAATTTGAAGAAGAGGAATTGCAAAAAGCCAATACGAAGCTGGCGATGATAGAAGAAGAGGAAGCATTTACCACCGAAAAGTTAGAGGAACTGGGCAGCGCTTACCGTCCGGCTCAGGTGTTTATTGAATACAACGGAACCTGGCAGATGTCCACATTTCTGGAAAAGGAGCTTCCCCAAAACTGGGTTTTGGTGCAGTCTTTGGCAACGGTTGACGCTTCCACTTTTGAAATGTATCTGGCTAATATGCGCGCCATGATTATGGAACAGTTGTTTGCAGCGGATGTGGTGATTATTAACCGCTGCAGCGATGATACCCCCAAGGGCAAATTCCGTCGGGCGATTAAGGTTTTAAACCGGAAAGCCCAGATTGCCTACGAGCGTGAAGACGGAACCATTGATGATAATGATATGGAAGAACTGCCCTATGATTTGAATCAGGATGTCATTGAGATTACTGATATGGATTACGGTATCTGGTACATGGATGCACTGGATGATCCGAAAAAGTATGAGGGGAAAAAGGTGCAGTTTCTGGCATTGGTGTACCGGCCGGAGAAAATGAAAAAGGGAGTGTTGATTCCGGGAAGGTTTGCCATGACCTGCTGCGCAGATGATATTACTTTTGTGGGATTTAAATGTAAATTTAACAAAGCTGCAGACATTCCCCATAAATCCTGGATTACCATTACGGCTGAAATGAAAAATGAATTCGCTATGGAATACAGGGGAAAAGGGCCGGTGCTGTATGCTTTGGAGGTAAAACCCGCAGAAAAACCGGAAGATGAGCTGATTTATTTCAGTTGAAAACAGGATGGGTTATATGGAACAGGAAAGCAGATTATCAGATCGGATTGCAGACAGCATCTTATCCATGATTACGGTG
Source organism: Petralouisia muris (assembly GCF_004793545.1). Taxonomy (GTDB): domain Bacteria; phylum Bacillota; class Clostridia; order Lachnospirales; family Lachnospiraceae; genus Petralouisia; species Petralouisia muris. Next base: position 19,461 of record NZ_SRYA01000002.1, read on the forward strand.
GAACAGCGGTTTCTGCCAGGCAGCAAGCTGCCGAATGAAAACATATTATCGGAAGAATTAAAGGTAAGCCGCACCACACTGCGGGAAGCTATCCGGATTCTGGTGACAGGAGGAATCCTGGAAATCCGGCGGGGCAGAGGGACTTTCGTAAGGGAAGATTTTGAAGTCGGCCGGTTCCGAGAATTTTCCCGCCTTACCCCAGCATCAGTTAATGTCAGAGATTTGTACGAAATGCGTCTGATTTTTGAGCCGGAGGCTGCGCGTTATGCGGCCGCCCGGGCTACGGAGGAAGAAATTCAGCGTATTCTGGCTTTGGGAGAAGAAATCGAAGAACGGATTCGGCAGGGCAGGGACCGCACCCGGGTGGAACAGTCTTTTCACAAATCCATCGCAAAAGCCACCCACAATGAGTTTATTAATCAGCTTATGCCGGTAATATATGAAGGAATCAATAAAGGGGTAAAATTGTCAGAGTCCCATGAAGAGGCGGTGCAGGCCACATTGGCAGATCATAAGATGCTGATGGACTTTTTGAAAGCGCGGAATGGGGAGGGGGCGTGCAACGCCATGCGGATTCATATTTTGCACGCTATGGAACAGCTTCCCATGGAATAATATCCAGATGGCGGAATGTGGAGTGTGCAGCGGGAAAATATCAAAGATGGTCCAAAGTGCAGAGCTTAAAATTGAATTCCAGAGTTCGGGAAAAGGAGAAATCAATGGAAAGAAAGATATTAAAAGAAATTTTAACAAATGTAATTCTGATTTTGCTGGCGCTGGCCTTTGGGTTCTTTTTAAATAAATTTATGATTGCCAATGCACAAGTGCCAACTTCTTCTATGGAGACTACCGTGATGGCGGGAGACAGAATTCTTGTAAACCGGCTTTCCTATGTGTTCAGCGAACCGAAACGGGGAGATATTGTGACCTTTGTCTATCCCGATGATGGCAAGACTCTGTATCTGAAACGGATTATGGGGCTGCCAGGAGAAACCATTGAGGGAAAAGACGGCATAATCTATATTGACGGAGAACCGTTAAAACAGGATTATACAGAAGAAGTAAGCGAGGATGATTTCGGCCCTTATACGGTGCCGGAGGGAGCTTATTTTATGATGGGGGATAACCGGAATGATTCTTGGGATTCCAGGTATTGGGAACATAAATTTGTGGAGCTTCAGGATATTATCGGAAAAGCTGCGGTTAGTTATTTTCCCCATCCCCGTGTGCTGAAATAGCAGGAGCGGGGAATCAGAAAGAGGCTGTCAGGGTGGGACAGCCTCTTTTTTTAAGTGGAATTTTTGCGGCTCTGCAGTATTTTGGCGATGGTTTCCAGGATTAGGGGAATATCAATGGGCTTTGTCAAATGGGCGTCCATGCCGCTTTCCCTGGACATTTGCTTGTCACTGTCAAAAGCGTCCGCTGACAGCGCAATGATAGGGATATGGGACAGTACCGGATGCGACAGTTTGCGGATTGCCCTGGCCGCTTCCCAGCCGTGCATTACAGGCATTTGAATATCCATCAGAATCAGGTCGAAATCCTCCGGAGAAGCAAGTTCTATTCTTTCTACGGCAGCCTGTCCGTTTATGGCTGTTTCCACAATGAATCCCATACCCTGAAGGATTTCCGTTTCAATTTCCAGATTAGCCATATTGTCGTCCACCAAAAGAATCTTCTTATTCAGCAGGCTGGAAAATGCGTCTTCCGTATGGTTGGCGGAAGAGAGGGGATGGGTCTGCAGCCGGAGCCTTAAAATAACGGTAAATGTGCTGCCTTTCCCCGGAACGCTGTCGATCTGAATGGTTCCGCCCATCATATCCACAATGCTCTTGACAATGGTAAGTCCCAGCCCTGAACCGTGGATACCGCTGAATGTGGTATTTTTTTCACGTTCGAAGGGTTCGTAAATATGCTTCAGGAAGTCTTTGCCGATGCCAATGCCGGTGTCCTTTACAACAAATTGGTAAACGGCGAAATTATTGGGGAATTTCTCCAGCTCTTCTGCGGTAATCTCTACGGTTCCGTCATTCTCCGTATAAGTGATAGCGTTGGAGGCCAGATTTGTCAATAGCTGGCGCAGCTTATCCTGATCCCCGAAAATATCGCAATGGGTCATACCGGAAGAATCTACGGAAAAAGTGATATTTTTCTCTTCCGCCTGAGGAAGCAGGTTCTCGTGGATGTCCTGAATAATATCGCTCAAATTGCACTCAGTTTCCGTAATGCGGGTGTCATTGGATTCAGACCAGGAAATTTCCAGCACTTTTTCTATCAGTTCTAAAAGCTGTCTGCTGGCAATGTCAATCTTACGAAGATAATCCGAAACAGCCTGGCTGTCGTTTATATGATTTCTGGCAAGGGTGGTATACCCAAAAATTGCGTTCAGCGGCGTCCGCATGTCATGGGACATATTGGATAGGAATGTGTTCTTGGCGTTGATTGCCAGGTTGGCAGTGTTCAGCGCTTCTTCAAACAGCTGCTTTTGTTCCATTTCCCGCCGGACTTCCTCGTCTACCTTCCGGTAGCCCATGACAACCTGGGAAATGTGTTCCTGGTTGCCTACATTTACAATACGAAACTGCAGGTACTGCAGTTCTCCGTTGCTGATTACACGGTAATTGGTATAATATGTTTTGCTGGTTGCCAGCTTTTTACGAATGTATGCAGGATCGCAGACCTTGAGGATTAGTTCCCGGTCTTCTGGATGGACCCAGGTGTTTACATAATCCTTCACGTACCAGCTTAATTGCCGGGGCTGAAATTTTTTGCCGAATTGAAGCTCTGTCCGATCGCTGAGACGGTAGGGCAGAATCCGGTCGGCGTCCAAATCGGCGTAAAGGATGGAATCGTAATTGACGCTGAGGCCTTCGATGACTTCCAGACGGCGCAGGTGTTCCTGATTAATCAGCTTCCGTTCTTTGTCGTATTCTTCAATCAATGATTTCAGTTTCTGTTCTTTTTGCTTTTTTTCTTCCAGCAAACGTTCTTTTTCGGAAAGATGACGGTTCTTTTTTTCCGTGGCGTCTATGATAAATACATAGAAAATATTTCCCACAGAGTCGATATGCAGATAATGTCCATAATCTTCAATCCAGCGGATTTCCTGATCTTTTCGGATAATCCGGTATTCTACATAATCCAAATCGTGTCGGCTGTGGGCAATTTGTTCCTGAATGCTCTGTTCCACTGCCTCCAGATCCTCCGGGTGAACGATGCCGCGGAAGGATTTACCGGTAAATTCCAGAAATTCTTCAATGGTATCGCACTGAAAGATCCGAAGCAGAGCTTTGTTAGCATGGATAATTTCTTCTGATTCATCGGCGCGGTAGATTAAAAAGCCGCCCGGCATCTCATCCATAAAAGCTATAATTTCCTGAATCGTCTGGTTTTCCTGGGGTTTTGAAGTAGTCAGGAGATATTCGATCAGGTTATGATTCGTTGTAGGTTCACTCATGATATGTCCCCCTGATAAACAGATTATCGTACACTAAAATATGAATTAGTATAGCATAATTTGGCAAAAAAGTCAATTTAGAAGTGGCAGATTTGTCAAACAACAGTATTGACAGCAGACAACTAAAAGGGTATAATATATTCAACTCATACAAAAATGAAGAAAGAGAGGAAGAGAAATGAGAAGCGATAATGTGAAAAAAGGGATGCAGCAGGCGCCCCACCGTTCCCTGTTCCATGCACTGGGATTTACCAGAGAGGAAATGGACAAACCCTTAGTAGGGATTGTAAGTTCTTACAATGAGATTGTTCCGGGCCATATGAATCTGGACAAGATTGTCGACGCAGTAAAGCTTGGAGTGGCGGAAGCAGGCGGCGTGCCGGTGGTTTTCCCGGCGATTGCAGTCTGTGATGGAATTGCCATGGGCCATACCGGTATGAAATATTCCCTGGTAACCCGTGATTTGATTGCGGATTCCACAGAATGTATGGCGTTGGCCCATCAGTTTGACGCATTGGTGATGGTGCCTAACTGTGATAAGAACGTGCCGGGACTTTTGATGGCGGCGGCAAGGGTGAATGTGCCCACAGTCTTTGTATCAGGCGGCCCTATGCTGGCAGGCCGTGTGAAAGGGAAAAAAACCAGCCTTTCCTCCATGTTTGAGGCGGTAGGCTCCTATGCGGCAGGAACCATGACAGAGGAAGACGTATGTGAATTTGAGGAAAAGGCATGCCCTACCTGCGGTTCCTGTTCCGGTATGTATACTGCGAATTCCATGAACTGTCTGACCGAAGCCCTGGGCATGGGACTGAAAGGGAACGGCACCATTCCGGCGGTATATTCGGATCGTCTCCGTCTTGCCAAGCACGCAGGCATGGCAGTCATGGAGATGTATAAGAGAAATATCTGTCCCAGGGATATTATGACAAAAGAAGCCATTTTAAATGCATTGACGGTGGATATGGCACTGGGATGCTCCACCAACAGCATGCTTCATCTTCCGGCGATTGCCCATGAGATAGGATTTGATTTTGATATCGGATTTGCCAATGAAATCAGTGAAAAGACCCCCAACCTCTGTCATCTGGCGCCGGCAGGGCCTACCTATATGGAAGACTTAAATGAAGCAGGCGGCGTCTATGCGGTTATGAACGAACTGGCAGAGCTGAATTTATTAAATATGGATTGTATTACTGTGACGGGAAAGACCGTAGGGGAAAACATCAAAGGATGCGTCAATAAGAATCCTGAGGTTATCCGTCCATTGGATCATCCCTACAGCGCTACAGGCGGCCTTGCGGTGTTAAAAGGCAATCTGGCTCAGGAAGGAAGCGTGGTAAAGCGTTCCGCAGTTGCGCCGGAAATGATGGTGCATGAAGGGCCGGCGCGGGTATTTGACTGTGAGGAGGATGCAATCGCAGCCATCAAAGGCGGGAAAATTGTTGCCGGAGATGTGGTGGTTATCCGCTATGAAGGGCCGAAAGGCGGGCCGGGCATGCGTGAAATGTTAAATCCAACTTCAGCAATTGCAGGAATGGGCTTAGGATCTACGGTTGCGTTGATTACAGACGGAAGATTCTCTGGAGCAAGCCGCGGGGCTTCCATCGGGCATGTTTCTCCAGAAGCAGCCGTGGGAGGAACCATTGCGCTGGTGGAAGAAGGAGATACCATCAAAATTAATATTCCGGAAATGAAGCTGGAACTGGATGTGCCAAAGGAAACCCTTGCAGAACGGAAAGCAGCCTGGACACCCAGGACTCCGAAGGTAACGGAAGGTTATTTGGCCCGTTACGCCCAGATGGTAACTTCTGGCGCAACCGGCGCTGTGATGAAAAAAGAACTGTCATAACACAGGGAGATTCATATGTTGAGAATTGGATGTCACCTGTCTTCTTCCAAAGGCTTTTTAGCCATGGGAAAGGAGGCGGTGAAAATAGGAGCGAATACCTTTCAGTTTTTTACCAGGAATCCAAGAGGCGGCAAGGCAAAAGCATTAGATCCGGAGGACATTGCCGCCTATCTGGACTTTGCAAAGGAGCATGGGCTGGCGCAGATTCTGGCCCATGCTCCCTATGTCCTGAATCCATGCGCCAAAGATGAAGGGCTGCGGCAGTTCGCCTTCGATACCATGTGCGACGACTTAAGCCGCCTGAAATATATTCCAGACGCCATGTATAATTTTCATCCCGGCAGCCATGTGAAACAGGGGACGGAAACAGGGATTGCGTATATTTCCGATATGCTGAACAGAATTAATGAGAAGGAATATCAGACCGTGATACTTCTGGAGACTATGGCGGGAAAAGGGACGGAGATTGGCAGGAATTTTGAAGAACTTCGGAAAATCATAGATCATGTGGAAGACAGCAGCCGCCTGGGAGTTTGCATGGATACCTGTCACGTATTTGACGGCGGATATGATATTGTGGAGCATTTGGAACAGGTGATGGAAGAATTTGACCGCATCATTGGCTTAAATCGGCTGAAAGCCATGCATCTAAATGACAGTATGAATAAGCTTGGAAGCCACAAAGACCGCCATGAGAAAATTGGAGAAGGCAATATCGGCCTTCCCGCCTTTTGCGCCATTGTCACCCATTCCAAGCTGCGCCATCTGCCGTTCTTTTTGGAAACGCCCAATGACCTTGACGGGTATCAGCGGGAAATTGCATTGCTGCGGAAAGAAGCCGAATTATGAAGAAGAAAAAGTTATCTGCAATCCGAAGAGGCGGCGCGATAGCAGGCGGATGCTGCCTCCTGTGTCTGCTGGTTTGCGCTTTCTTTTTTTTGCGGAATCCAGGAAAGCAGAACAGAGAAACCAAACCAGGGCAGTCCGCTGCAGCTGAAGAGCGGGAGGATGGAAAAGAGCCATCCAGCGCATCTTCCGAACAGGAAAATGGAACAGAGCAGAGCGGCATGTCCGCAGGCCAGGAAGACATACAAGATCTGTCCGGCGCATCTTCTGAACAGGAAGACGTCAAAGAGCCGTCAGAAAATAGCGGGCAAAGCAGTGAAGAAGAGGCCCAAAGTTCCCGGCGGCAGGCGGGTATGGAAGATTCCAGCAAACAACCTGCAGCGCAGGCGCAGAGCTCACAGGTATTGGAGCTGTCCGATATCCTGGCAATGCCCGCCGGGGAGGTTCTGGATACTTCCGCTTTCTCAGAAGACATTCTGGACAGTCTTTTCTTCAGCGAGGAAATATCAGAGGAAATCCGACAGCGGATCTGGGGGAATTCCTATCAGGAAAATAACTATGTTTCTCTGTCAGATCTCCGCTATCTGCGGGTGCTTCATGTGGGATTTGACGGAGAAACCCACATTGGGGAATTAATGGTCAACCAGTCCATTGCAGAGGATATCTTAGAGATTATGTCCGAGCTTTACCGTCAAAAATACCCTATCGAAAAAATGCTTTTGATAGACGAATACGGGGCAGATGATGAAAGCTCCATGTCAGATAATAATACATCTGCCTTTAATTACCGTGAAATTGCAGGATCTTCCAAGCTGTCCAGGCACGCCCTGGGATTAGCGATAGATATTAATCCAAGATATAATCCCTATGTGAAGCATACGGGGGACGGCGGGCTTCTGGTAAGCCCTGCAAACGGCGGGGAATATGCAGATCGGAATCAGGAATTTTCCTATAAGATTACAGAAGGCGACTTGTGTCTGCAGCTTTTTTCTGAACATGGTTTTGCCTGGGGCGGATACTGGAATTCGGTTAAAGATTACCAGCATTTTGAAAAATAATGGACTTACTCTCTTTTGGGAAACGCTTTCTATTCAGCGCTTTCCAAAAGAGCCGTTCGTATCCAAATACAAAAAGCTCTGTCAAGTTTCACTTCGCTTTTGCTTTTTTGTTATTATCAAATACGCAATCACACAGATTACAGACGACAACAGCGAACCCAGCGGCGCGGCAAGCCCCATAGGAAACAAATTGTTTGGATATCTTTGTGAAGTAAGCCAGGAAACAGGAATACGCATCAGCACAATAGATAAGGAGTTGTGCAGAAAGGAAACGCCGGATTTCCCCAGGGCGCAAAAATACCCCGAAAAGCAGAAATGTATTCCTGCAAGTGCGCAGTCCCAGACATAGCTTCGCAGATATTGGCTGCCGAGACGGATTACATCGGCGTTTTCCTCAAACAGCCCAATGATCTGCGGAGCGATAAATTCTATAAGGATGGACGCCACAGTCCCGAAGCCAATGGAAATGATAAGGGCGCAGCCCAAAGTCTGCTTTGCCCTGTCATGCTTTTTAGCGCCGATATTCTGTGCGGCAAGTGCAGAGACTGCTGACAGCATGGAGGATGGAACCAGGAACAAAACGCCGATGACCTTTTCCACGATGCCTACGGCGGCAGCGTCATTGAGCCCCCGGCGGTTGGCAATAATTGTAATCACAAGGAAGGCAATTTGAATAAATCCATCCTGCAGGGCTACTGGCAGGCCAATCTTCAATATCCCTCCCATTACATTTCTTTGAGGCCTGAAATCGCTTTTTTTCAGGACCAGTCCTGTTTTTCTTTTCAAAATTACCAGAAAAGCCGTAAGAATAGAAATGGTCTGTGAGACTGTGGTGCCAAGAGCGGCGCCTATAGCCCCCATTCCCAATGTCCCGATAAAAAGATAGTCAAGGACAATATTGCAGACGCAGGCTACTGCGACAAAATACATGGGCCTTTTGGCGTCTCCAAGGCCCCGGAAGATGGAACTGAGAATATTGTAAGCAGTAATAAATGGAATGCCTGCAAAGCAAATCCTGAGATAAGCCAAGGTGCCTGGAATTGCTTCCGAAGGCGTAGACATTGCGGCCACAATTGGTTTTGCCAAAAGAAGCAGCAGTGCGGTAACGGCAAAAGAACCGGTTACAAACAAAGTGACGGTATTTCCCACCAGCCGGGAAGCTTTTTTTATTTCCTTTGCCCCTACGGCAAGTCCAATGGTTACGGTTGCGCCCATGGCAAGTCCTACAATCATGACAGTGATCATGTGCATAACCTGGCTGCCGATGGATACGGCGGTAATGCTGTCAGTGGCGTTAAACTGGCCGATGATAAACAAATCGGCCATGCCGTACAAAGTCTGAAGAAAGAAGGACAGCATATATGGTAAAGAAAAAAAGAGAATGTTTTTCAATACGCTGCCTGAGGTTAAATCTTTTTCCATAATTTTTGACACGTATGCTTTCTTTGGCGGAAGAATGTCAGATTTTCGTTCCGAAACCATACGGATTGCTCCCAGGCTATTTTAGCACAAACCGGAGGATTGTGGTATATTTTTCATTTTTTACGCCCTTGAATCTCTTGCAGTTTGGGAAATGCGGCGGATCACTTGATTTTTTCAGTGGGAGTAAGGCAAAGTACTGCCCAAAGAAAAAGAGAACCTTTCTGCCGGATAAAAATTTTAAATTCTATGGTTCTGCGGAAAATGGCAGATACCGGATTTCCAAGAAAGAGGGAAAGGAGTTGTGCAGCAACGCCAATGGCTTGGATGTTATCTTTAAAGTGAAAAATAATAAAGTGGTTTCCATCAGCTTTGTCAGCTGACAGAAGAAAATTGCATCAAACGCAAAAAAACTCTTGCAGTTTTTGAAAGCCCATGTTAGAATAGTTTCCAGTCAAAAGCGATGAAGGCGTTCAGTAGAGAACTGCACTGCTTCCAGAGAGAGAGGGCCGTCGGCTGTAAGCCCCCTTAAGAAAAGGCAGCAATCGAATTTCCCGCCGGAGCTGCATATCTGAAACAGAAATTTTTTGGAGTAAGATGTGACGTTTCCTGCACGTTACGCAGAAGAAGTGTTTGAGAATTGCTGCGGATAGAATGCGGGAATTCTTAAGAATCAGGGTGGTACCGCGGAATTTTTCGTCCCTATGCTTAGGCATAGGGGCTTTTTTATCTTATAGCAAGGACTGTGTTACTGTGAAGTGTTAAAGTTCATGACTTTCCTATTAAGATAAAAGCCCTTCGGGCAGGATGCGAGAATAAAAGGTTGTTGTCAAAGGAGAATGATAATGAAAGAAAAACTGGAACAGATTAAGAAAAAGGCAGTCCGTGAAATCCAGAATTCTGATGGGCTGACGAAATTAAATGATGTGAGAGTTGCGTTCCTGGGCAAAAAGGGAGAACTGACAGCCGTATTAAAAGGCATGAAGGACGTGCTTCCTGAGGAGCGCCCCGTTGTGGGACAGTTGGTGAATGAAACCAGAGAAAGCATTGAAAGGCTGATTGAAGAGACAAAGGCCAGGTTAGAGGCGGCAGAGCGGGAATTGAAATTGCAGCAGGAAGTGATTGACGTGACGCTTCCCGCAAGGAAAAACCGTGTGGGCCACCGCCATCCCAATACCATTGCATTAGAAGAGGTGGAGCGTATTTTCGTAGGCATGGGCTATGAAGTGGTGGAAGGGCCGGAAGTGGAATACGATTACTATAATTTCGAAGCGCTGAACATTCCGGCAAACCATCCGGCCAAAGACGAGCAGGATACTTTCTATATCAATGATAAGATTGTGCTTCGTACCCAGACCTCACCGGTACAGGTGCGGGAGATGGAAAAAGGAAAGCTGCCGATCCGCATGATTGCCCCGGGTCGTGTGTTCCGTTCCGATGAAGTGGACGCCACCCATTCCCCTTCCTTCCATCAGATCGAAGGACTGGTAGTGGATAAGCATATTACCTTTGCCGACTTAAAAGGAACGCTGGCAGAATTTGCCAGACAATTATTCGGAGAAGGAACCAAAGTAAAATTTCGCCCCCATCATTTCCCCTTCACAGAGCCAAGTGCGGAAGTAGACGTGACCTGCTTCAAATGCGGCGGGAAAGGGTGCCGATTCTGTAAAGGCTCCGGCTGGATTGAAATTTTAGGCTGTGGAATGGTGCATCCAAGGGTTTTAAAAATGAGCGGAATTGATCCGGAGGAGTATTCCGGATTTGCCTTCGGCGTGGGGCTGGAGCGTATCGCATTGCTGAAATATGAGATTGACGATATGCGCCTGCTTTATGAGAATGATGATCGCTTTTTGCAGCAATTCTGAAAATCAGAAGAGGGAACAGAGACGTTCATAGAAAGATAGGAAAACAGAAAGGAATCAATCGTTATGAATACATCATTATCATGGATTAAGGCTTATGTGCCGGATCTGGACGTAACGGCCCAGGAATACATGGACGCAATGACACTTTCCGGTTCCAAGGTGGAAGGGTACGAAGAATTGGACGCAGATCTGGATAAAATTGTCATCGGTCAGATTAAAAAAATAGAAAAGCATCCAGACGCTGATAAACTGGTGGTATGCCAGGTGGATGTGGGCGCCAGGGAAGAGATTCAGATTGTCACTGGCGCTCCCAATGTAAAGGAAGGCCAGAAGGTTCCGGTAGTTTTAGACGGCGGACGGGTGGCGGGAGGCCACGACGGAAAGAAAACTCCCGGCGGCATCAAAATTAAAAAAGGAAAATTAAGGGGAGTGCCTTCCAACGGAATGATGTGCTCCATTGAAGAGCTGGGCTCCAACCGGGATATGTACCCGGAAGCCCCAGAGGAAGGCATCTATATTTTCGAAGAGGACGCCGTGGTAGGCGAAAGCGCAGTCAAAGCTCTTGGCCTGGAGGATGTGGTGTTTGAATATGAAATCACTTCCAATCGGGTGGACTGTTTTGGCGTGCTTGGTTTAGCAAGGGAGGCGGCAGCTACCTTCCAGAAGGAATTTCAGCCTCCGGCAGTAACGGCAACCGGAAATGAGGAAGATGTGAATGATTACATTAAGGTTAGGGTAAATGATACCGAGCTCTGTCCCAGATATTGCGCCAGAGTGGTGAAAAATATTAAAATCGCCCCTTCCCCCAAATGGATGCAGCGGCGTCTTGCTTCCCAGGGAATCCGCCCTATTAATAACATTGTGGATATTACCAACTATGTGATGGAGGAGTACGGCCAGCCCATGCACGCCTATGACCTGGATACCATTGCAGGACATGAAATCATTGTAAGGCGCGCTTTAAAGGATGAAAAATTTGTGACCTTGGACGGCCAGGAGCGGACGATGGACGATTCTGTGCTGATGATTTGCGATGGAGAAAAGGCAGTGGGAATCGCTGGAATCATGGGAGGAGAAAATTCCATGATTACAGATCATGTACAGACCATGCTGTTTGAAGCTGCATGCTTTGACGGAACCAATATCCGCCTTTCCAGCAAAAAAGTAGGGCTTCGGACAGACGCTTCCGGCAAATTTGAAAAAGGGCTGGACCCCAACAACGCGATAGACGCCATTAACCGCGCCTGCCAGTTGATCGAAGAGCTGGGAGCAGGAGAAGTGGTCGGCGGCGTGGTGGATGTATACGGCAAAAGGAAAGAGGGAAGAAGGATTCCCTTTGATCCGGAGAAAATAAACCGTCTGCTGGGAACGGACATTAAGAAAGAGACCATGCTGGAGTATTTCCGGAAAATAGATCTGGATTATGATGAAGCGGCGCAGGAAGTGATAGCGCCCTCCTGGAGACAGGATTTGGAGTGCCTGGCGGACTTGGCGGAGGAAGTGGCAAGGTTCTATGGATATGACAATATCCCCACCACATTGCCTACCGGAGAAGCAACCACCGGAAAACTGTCCTTTAAGCTCAGGGTGGAAGAAGTGGCAAGAAATATTGCGGAATACTGTGGCTTCAGTCAGGGGATGACCTATTCTTTTGAAAGCCCTAAGGTATTCGATAAGCTGCTGCTTCCCGCAGACAGTGAATTGCGTAAAACTGTAGTGATTTCCAATCCGTTGGGGGAGGATTTCAGTATTATGCGGACCATTTCGCTGAATGGGATGCTTACGTCCCTGTCTGCCAATTACAACCGTAGAAACAGAAATGTGCGTCTGTATGAGCTGGGGAACATTTATCTGCCCAAACAGGTGCCGGTAACAGAGCTTCCGGAGGAACGCATGCAGTTTACTCTGGGTATGTATGGAGAAGGGGATTTCTATACCATGAAAGGGGTGATTGAAGAGTTTTTCGATAAAGTGGGACTATCTGGAAAAGAAACCTACGATCCCAATGCAGGAAAGCCCTTTCTGCACCCGGGCAGACAGGCAAATGTCATCTATGACGGCCAGGTAATGGGATATCTGGGAGAGATTCATCCTCAGGTGGCAGACAATTATTCTATCAGAGATCGTGTATATGTGGCGGTAATTGATATGCCAAAGGTGGTAGAACGGGCAAGCTTTGACCGGAAATATGAAGGAATTGCAAGATTCCCTGCAGTTACCCGTGACATCAGCATGGTGATGAAGAAAAATATTTTGGTGGGAGAAGTGGAGAAAATATTCGAAGCCAAAGGCGGTCAATATCTGGAAAGCTATGAACTGTTCGACCTTTATGAGGGAGCGCAGATTACGGCAGGATACAAGTCTGTGGCATATTCTCTGACCTTCCGGGCCAAGGACAAGACATTGGAGGAGGCAGATTACGCGCCTGCCATGGATAAGATTCTGAAAGCGTTAGAAGCCATGGGCGTTGAATTGAGGAAGTAAATATTTATGGATGTAAAAGATTTTTACTATGAATTGCCCCCGGAGCTAATTGCCCAGGACCCTTTGGAGGACCGTTCCAGTTCCCGTCTTATCGTGCTTCACAAAGAGACGGGGGAGCTGGAGCACAGGAAGTTTTGCAGTATTTTGGATTATCTGAAACCTGGGGACTGCCTGGTGCTCAATAATACCAGGGTAATCCCAGCGAGGCTCTTTGGAGAGCGGGAAGGCACAAAAGGAAAAGTGGAAATCCTGCTGCTGAAACGAAGAGAGAATGATATTTGGGAAACTCTGGTAAAACCTGGAAAAAAGGCAAGGCCTGGCACTAAAATTCTTTTTGGCGGCGGGATTTTGACGGGAGAAGTGCTGGAAATTGCAGAAGAGGGCAACCGGCTGATTCAGTTTACTTATGAGGGAGTTTTTGAAGCGGTTTTGGATCGGCTGGGACAGATGCCTCTGCCGCCCTATATTACCCATCAGCTTCAGGACAAGAACCGGTATCAGACGGTATATGCAAAATATGACGGTTCTGCAGCGGCCCCCACGGCCGGGCTGCATTTTACGCCAGAGCTGTTGGAAGAAATCAGGCAGAAAGGCGTTTCCATTGCGGAAGTAACCCTTCATGTGGGCCTTGGAACTTTCCGTCCGGTAAAGGCGGATCAGGTAGAAGAGCACCATATGCACTCAGAATTTTATCAGATAGATGAGAAAGCGGCGGAATTGATTAATGAGACGAAGCAAAGAGGGGGCCGGGTCATCTGTGTGGGAACCACAAGCTGCCGCACCATTGAGTCTGCTGCACAGCGTCTGCAGAAGGAGAAGCGGCCAGGGGAGGCAGTTCAGGCAGGAAGCGGCTGGACAGATATTTTTATTTATCCCGGCTATCAGTTTCAGGTGATGGATGCATTGATCACCAATTTCCATTTGCCGGAATCCACGCTGGTGATGCTGGTGTCAGCCTTTGCCGGAAGAGAGCAGGTGATGCATGCCTATGAAACGGCGGTGCAGGAGAGGTACCGCTTTTTCAGTTTTGGGGATGCAATGTTTATTTTATAGAAAATGGTTGGACAGCGATAAATAGTCGGTAATCAGTCTATGGCATAAGCCACCATATTCAAATGGAATAGAAAACCCCGGAGCCACAACTCCGGGGTTTTCATTAGTCAGTCATTCATATGGAAGACTCACATCTCTTAAACCGTAGTATGAATCCGACCTTTAATATGAACTTTGTTATGTGCGGGACAGTAATTCCTGCAGTTTTTAATGTTCTTGTGGATAACCTTGTGGTAAGCGCAGTAGTTCTTGCAGTTCTTAATGTTCTTATGAATTACCTTATGTGTGGAGCAGTAATTCTTGCAGCTCTTGATATTCTTGTGAATTGTCTTGTGCTTTGGGCAATAATTTTTACAGCTCTTGAGACTGGTATGAATGGTCTTATGGTATGAGCAGTAATGATTGCAGTTCTTAACGTTTGAGTGGATGGTATGATGGTAGCCGCAGTAATTTTGACAATCCGTCACATTCTGATGGATAGAATGATGATAAGGGCAATAGTTCTGACAGCTCTCCGGGTTCTGATGATTGGAATGGTGATAAGGGCAGTAAGTTCCAGTATTGGAATACCCTCCGCCGCCATGATGTCCTCCGCCGCCATGGTGTCCATGGGCCATGACAGGCGTTGCAAAGCTTCCGATGCATACAAAGGCTGCCAGCACTGCAGCGGCAGTTTTTTTCCAGTTTTTCAACAATTTCATATACAATTCCTCCAAATAAAGCATAATTTACCAACGTTTCTACTTATAATACGGCACAGCTTTCGGGATCCTTGCAGGAAAATAATCATTTGCTGTAAAATAATTTTCCTGCCTGCATCAACAGAAGGGATACAGGCAGGAAAAGCGGAATCTGTTATTTTCCAAGATAATAATGTCCGTATGCATCGGCTGCTTTGATTGCGGCGCTTACAGTTTCCGGATTCACTTCAAATGGCATATTATGTAAGGTATCAGTGTCAGCGCATGCGGCAGCGGCCACAGCCATAATCTTTTCGTCTGTCACCTCTTTCACACCCAGCTCCTTTAATGTTACAGGAAGCCCAAGTTCAATGCACCATGTGATGATATCCTCCAGTTCCTCGCCAGGAATGTTCTCCAGTACAAGCTGGGTAATGGTTCCGAATGCAACCTTTTCTCCGTGATACATAGGATGGCATTCTTCTAAAACGGTCAGGCCGTTGTGGATGGCATGAGCGCCTGCAAGGCCGCCGCTTTCAAAACCAATGCCGCTTAAGAGGGTGTTTGCCTCAATTATTTTTTCCACTGCAGGAGTGCATGCGCCCGCCTCCAGCGCCAATTTTGCCTTAACGCCTTCTTCCATAAGCGTGTTGAAGCACAGCTCTGCCAGGGACATTGCTGCAGAAGTTGCAAGTCCTCCGGCGCAGGTAGCCGCTCCGCTGTTTTTGCAGGCCCTCGCTTCAAAGTATGTAGCCAGTGCGTCTCCCATACCGGAAACGGTCAGACGAACCGGGGATTTTGTAATGATTTCCGTGTCCATCAGAACAAGATTCGGATTGGCCGGAAGGAACAGATACTCTTCAAACACGCCTTCATCGGTATAGATTACCGATAATGCGCTGCAGGGAGCGTCTGTGGAAGCGATGGTGGGACAAATCAGCACTGGAACAGATTTATGGAAAGCTACCGCTTTGGCAGTGTCCAGAATTTTACCGCCCCCGATGCCGATGATCATGTCGCAGCCTGTGTCCTCTACAACTTTCAGCAGACGGTTGATTTCTGTTTTGCTGCATTCCCCGTTGAAATAGTCGAATACCGTGGAAACTTCTTTCCCCGCAAAGCTGTCTTCCACAATATTCCCGATTCTTTTGTAACCGGATGAGGTGATAAGAATCAGGGCTTTTTTTCCATATTTTTCAGCATATTCCCCCAGTTTTTTCATTTCCCCTGCGCCCTGAACGTATTTTCCAGGGCTGATTAAAATGTTTGCCATGTAAAAAACCTCCTTTTTTATAATGCGCTTTCTGAAGCTATCTCTTATTGTATGCCTTGATTGGGAGCCTGTCAACGAAACTTGGGAAAAAGGTTGCAAAAATATTTTGTTCGAAGTATGATAGTAGAGAAACTGGAAAATTCTGGAAAAAGCGAGGATAAGTGAGACAGGATGAGAGTACGGGAATATCAAAGAGAAAATGTTTATGAGGCGCTTCAGATGAGATTCCATTTTTTGTTTGAGGAATTTGAGAATATTTATGTTTCTTTCAGCGGAGGCAAGGACAGCGGAGTGCTTTTGAATCTTTTGCTGGATTTTAAGCGGAAGTATTATCCCAATCGGAAGGTAGGGCTGTTCCATCAGGATTTTGAGGCCCAGTATACGGTGACCACAGAATATGTGGAACGGACATTTCAGCGTCTGGAAAAGGAACTGGAACCTTATTGGGTGTGTCTTCCCATGGCGACCCGCACGGCAGTAAGCAGCTATGAAATGTACTGGTATCCCTGGGATGATACCAAACAGGAGATCTGGGTGAGGCCTATGCCCAGCCATCCTTATGTGATTAATATGAGCCGGCCCTTTCATCATTATCGTTACCGGATGCCCCAGGAGAATCTTGCGAAACAGTTTGGGCGTTTTTATAAGGAACAGCATGGAAAAAGAAGCACGGTCTGTCTTCTGGGAATACGGGCGGAAGAGTCCATGCAGCGTTACAGCGGATTTGTAAACCGGAAGTATGGGTACAAAGGGGAATGCTGGATTTCCAAGCAATTTAAGGACGTTTGGTGCGCTTCTCCTCTTTATGATTGGACCAACAGTGATGTGTGGGCCGCCAATTTCCAATTTGAATATGATTACAATAAGCTGTATGATTTGTACTATATGGCGGGATTAAAGCCCAGTCAGATGCGGGTGGCTTCTCCTTTTAACGATTACGCCAAGGACAGTCTGAACCTGTACCGGGTGATTGATCCGGAAATCTGGGCCAGGCTGGTGGGAAGGGTGAGAGGAGCCGATTTCGGTGCGGTGTATGCAAGATCAAAAGCCATGGGCTATCGGAATATTAAGCTTCCCCAGGGGCATACCTGGGAATCCTACACCAAGTTCCTGCTGGATACGCTGCCAGTCAGGATACGGAATAATTATGTGAAAAAGTTTCGGACTTCCATGAAATTCTGGCATACCACCGGAGGAGGGCTTTCCGAGGAAACCATTCAGGAACTTTTGGATCATGGCTATCAGATACAGAGAAACGGTATCTCTAATTATACCGTGAATAAGAATTCCAGAATTATTTTTACCGGAAAAATACCGGATGACACAGACGATATTAAATCTACCAAAGATATTCCAAGCTGGAAGCGAATGTGTTACTGCATTTTGAAAAATGACCATATTTGCAGGTATATGGGATTTGGCTTGTCTGCCAGAGAAAAAGAGCAGATTAATGCCATTAAGAAAAAGTACGGAGGATTTGTAAATGAGCGGTAAAATATACGAAAGCCCGGCTTACAAAGTAACGCCGATCCCGATAGAAAAGATTATTCCCAATGATTACAACCCCAATGCGGTGGCGCCGCCGGAAATGCGGCTTTTGTATGACAGCATCAAGGAGGACGGCTATACCATGCCGATTGTCTGTTATTACTCTAAGGAGAAAGATGTTTATGTCATCGTAGACGGATTCCACCGCTACCGTGTGATGAAGGAGCATAAAGATATTTATGAGCGGGAGCACGGGATGCTTCCGGTGACGGTCATTGAGAAATCTCTGTCTAACCGGATGGCAAGCACCATCAGGCATAATCGGGCAAGAGGAAGCCATGATGTGGATTTGATGAGCAATATTGTGAAGGAACTTCATGAAATCGGAAGATCTGACGCCTGGATTGCCAAGCACATGGGAATGAGCAAGGATGAGATCCTGCGGTTAAAACAGATTACCGGCCTTGCGGCGCTGTTTCGGGATGTGAATTTCGGGCAGGCGTGGAAGCCGATCGAGGAAGACTGCTGATTATTTCAGCAGTCTTTCCACATCCTGATAAAAAGAAGGATAAGAAACCGTCACGCAGTTCTCATCGTCAAAGCTGGTTTCCCCATCTGCATTCAGCCCTGCAACGGCAAAGGACATGGCGATCCGGTGATCCCCATACGTGCGGATTCTGGCGCAGTGAAGGGATCTGCCGCCGTTGATAATCATTCCGTCTTCAGTGGGAGTAATGTCGGCTCCCATAGCCATTAAATTCTCGGTCACAGAGGCAATCCGGTCAGATTCCTTTACTTTCAGTTCCTGAGCGTCTTTGATGACAGTGGAGCCTTCTGCAAAAGAGGCCATTACTGCAATGACAGGAAGCTCGTCAATCAATGTGGGGATGATGCTTCCTTCAATCACCGTGCCGTGAAGGCTGCTGGATTTTACCAGAATATCTGCAGCAGGTTCTCCGGAAACCGTGCGTTCATTCAGCAGGGTAAGGTTTCCTCCCATGGCAAGAGCAGCCTTGAGAATACCGCTTCGGGTGGGATTAACTCCTACGTTTTGAATCAGCAGTTCGGAATTGGGGCTGATTAATCCCAGCGCGATAAAATAGGCAGCGGAAGAGATGTCACCCGGCACATGGATGGACTGTCCCTCCAGGACAGGCTCCGGCCAGACGGCGGCGGTGGTTTCTGTGGAGAGAATATTAGCGCCGAAGCCTGCCAGCATCAGTTCTGTGTGGTTCCTGGACAGAACAGGCTCCGTTACTCGGGTAATGCCGTCCCCATAAAGCCCTGCCAGAAGAACAGAAGATTTTATCTGGGCGGAAGCAATGGGGGACTGATAGTGGATGTGTTTGAGGTTGCCGCCCTGTATGGTGAAAGGGGCGCGGCCAGAACTGGATTTTATTGGATGCTCTGGAAAATGCATGGCGTCCCAGCACTGAAATCTTGCGCCCATCTCTGACAAAGGGGTAAAAATCCGCTTCATGGGACGTTTTTGGATGGAGACGTCTCCATTTAAGACACTTTGAAAGGACTGTCCCGCAAGGATGCCGGAAATCAGCCGCAGCGTGGTTCCGCTGTTGCCCACATCCAGTGCCAGCTCTGATTTTTTCAGGCCCCGAAGCCCTTTTCCATGCACCAGTACTCTGGAGCCGTCATTTTCAATGGCAATGCCAAGCTGCCGGAAACAGGATATGGTAGAAAGGCAGTCCGCCCCCTGGAGAAAATTGGTAACCTCTGTCAGTCCATTGGAAATGGCGCCGAACATAATTCCTCTGTGGGAAATGGATTTATCACCGGGAACGGTAAGTTCTCCGTGAAAAGAATGTTTTTTTGTAATTTCCATGATAGTCATTTGTTCCTTTCCTTTTATTTCAGGCTCACCTTTCATATAAGGTATAGCGGTATTTTCTCAACAGTACAAGGGCTTTTTCCAGAGCCTCCTTCTCATAGAATTCAATGTGAAGCGCGCCGTCCTGAAATTCCCGATTATGTATAATTCCAATATTTTTAATGCTGATCTGGTTGGTTCCAAGGATTGTGGCAAGGGCCGCGATGCCTCCTGCTTCGTCCACCATATCACAATAAAGTTCATAGATTTTGGGCAGGGAACCGGAGCTTGTAAGGGGCAGGGAATCCCGGTAATCCTTTGCGGACTGGAAAAAATCAAATAAATTATCCCCTTCAGAAGAAGCGATGGCTGCCCTGGTTTGTGCCAGAGAAGCGGCAAATGCATCCACCAGAGTTAGAATCTGCTGTCGGTTCGTCAGGCAGATTTGCTGCCACATGACAGGAGAAGAGGAAGCGATTCTTGTAATATCCTTAAACCCTCCGGCGGCCACCTGCTTCATGATCTCCTCTTCATTATCCAGATCTTTTACCAGATTTACCAGACTGGAAGCCAGAATGTGAGGCAGGTGGCTGACGGCCGCAGTGATGAAATCATGCTCCTGATAGTCCAGCACAATGGGAAGCGCCCCAAGGGATTTGACAAATTCTCGGAATTCCTGTACGGAATCGGAAGCTGTTTCCCGAGAGGGGGTAATGATATAATATACATTTTCCAGCAGGTAGGCAGTCGCATGGGAATAACCGCTCTTTTCAGAACCGGCCATAGGATGTCCGCCGATAAAGTAAGGAGCCAGAGACGTATGGGCGATTTCCTGATGAATAGCTGATTTCACGCTGCCTACATCTGTAATGATGCAGTCCTTTCCTGCAAAAACAGATAATTTTTCCAGAAATTCCATATTTTTCTGTACCGGGGCGCAGAGGAAAATATAACGGCAGCCGGCGAAAGATTCCGTCAAATCCTCGCAGGCTTCAGCAATGATGCCTTCCTCCAGCGCAAGCGCCAGAGAGGATTTGTCCACGTCATATGCGAGTAATGCAATATCCGGATGAATCCGGTGAATGGTTTTGGCAATGGAGCCGCCAATCAGGCCCAGGCCGATAAAACCGATTTTTTCAGGTTTCATAATGAAGCAATTCCTTTCCTGTAAAACTGTAAGTATTCCCTGACTGTACTGCAAAAATTTTCAGGTCAGCCGAACAGTGACGTTTGGCGTTCAATTGTATTTTATCATAAAGGAATCATGGAAAAAAGTCAATAATTCGATGCGTTGAAGTGAAAAAGCAAATATTGAAAATTCCAAGAATTGAAACTGTATTGTAAATGTTGAATAAAATGGTTGTAAAATTCTAAAAATTTTAGTAGAATATATACATCATAAAATATACTTGTATTGGAGGAATTCATATGAACGTTTATACAACTGACAAGATAAGAAACGTGGCACTTCTGGGACATGGCGGAAGCGGGAAGACGACCCTGGTGGAAGCGATGGCGTATTTGTCCGGCATCACAACCCGCATGGGAAAAATCAGTGATGGAAATACCTTAAGCGATTATGATAAAGAGGAAACCAAACGGCTTTTTTCTGTGAATACTTCTGTTGTTCCGATTATCTGGGAAGACACCAAAATTAATGTGCTGGATACTCCCGGCTATTTTGGATTTGTTGGAGAAGTAGAGGAAGCAGTCAGCGTGGCAGATGCGGCAATTATTGTGGTGTCCGGCAAGAATGGAATTGAAGTGGGAACCCAGAAGGCATGGGACATCTGTGAGAAATATAAGATTCCCAGAATGGTATTTGTGACAGAGATGGATGACGACAATGCAAGTTTTCGCCAGGTAGTGTCAGACTTAGAGGAAATGTACGGAAAGCGGATTGCCCCCTTCCATCTTCCCATCCGTGAGAATGAGAAGTTTGTAGGATATGTGAATGTAGTGGCTCAGACCGGAAACCGCTGGGATGACAAGGGTAAGGTTGTGGAAACTGAGATTCCCGATTATTCCAAGGCCAATCTGGATCTTTGCCGGGAAACATTGATGGAGGCAGTGGCAGAGACCAGCGAAGAATTTATGGATCGCTATTTTGCCGGGGAGGAATTTTCTGAATTTGAAATCCGTTCTGCTTTGCGCACCAATGTGGTAGACGGAAGCATTGTTCCAGTTTCTATGGGCTCCAGCACATTGGTACAAGGCGTGTATACGCTTCTGGATGATATTCTCAAATATCTGCCAAGCCCGGAAAAGCGTCCCTGCAAAGGCGTTAATATGAAGACCAACGAAGCGTTTGACGGAGATTACGATATTGCAAAGCCCAAGAGCGCATACATATTTAAGACTATCGCGGATCCGTTTATTGGAAAATATTCTTTGATTAAGGTGAATTCCGGCGTTCTTAAGACCGATGACGTGCTGTTTAATTCTGAGAAGAATATGGATGATAAGATTGGCAAGATTTATGTGATGCGCGCCAATAAGCCTATTGAGGTGAAAGAGCTTCATGCCGGAGATATCGGCGCCCTGGCGAAGCTGACGAAGGTGTCCACCGGAGATACGTTGTCCACCAAGGCTGCGCCGGTGATTTATGGAAAGACTCAGATTTCCATTCCTTATACTTATATGCGCTATAAAGCGAAGAAAAAGGGAGATGAGGACAAGATTTCCCAGGCGCTGCAGAAATTAATGCAGGAGGATCTGACTCTGAAGACGGAAAATGACAGCGCTAATGGACAGACTTTGATTTACGGTATCGGAGATCAGCACCTGGAAGTGGTAGTCAGCAAGCTGGCAGAACGCTATAAAGTGGAAATTGAACTGAGCAGGCCGAAGATTGCATTCCGGGAGACCATCCGCAAGAAATCTGACGTTGAGTACAAATATAAAAAACAGTCCGGCGGACACGGACAGTACGGACATGTGAAGATGACTTTTGAGCCGAGCGGAGATCTTGAGACAACCTATACCTTTGAGCAGCAGGTGGTAGGCGGTGCAGTGCCTAAGAATTATTTCCCAGCCGTAGAGAAGGGGCTGCAGGAATCTGTATTGAAGGGGCCTATGGCAGCTTATCCGGTTGTGGGCGTAAAAGCAGTGTTGTATGACGGCTCTTATCATCCGGTGGATTCCTCCGAGATGGCGTTTAAGATGGCTACCATCCAGGCCTTCAAGAAAGGCATGATGGAGGCTTCTCCTGTATTGTTAGAGCCGATTGCAACCATGAAAGTGGTAGTTCCCGATAAATTTACTGGTGACGTTATGGGCGATTTGAATAAACGCCGGGGCCGCGTGCTGGGAATGAATCCGGCGGAAACCGGCAAGACAGAGATTGCAGCAGACGTTCCGTATATGGAAATTTACGGTTATATGACAGATCTGCGTTCCATGACAGGAGGAAGCGGACTGTTTTCCTATGAATTTGCACGTTATGAGCAGGCTCCTTCTGATATTCAGGAAAAAGAAATCGCAGCAAGAGCAAATAAGCTGGAAAACGGCGAAGAATAAATAGATTAATGAATGAAAGAAGGTTGAGGACCGTATGAAAAAGAGAAAGAAGGAGCATACGGCAAAAAAAACAAAAAGCTTCAGCATACAGGAGATAAAGCGTCTGTATCGTGAGACGATCAAAGGGAAGATTAGCACGTCAGTACTGGCGCTGGTAATTATTCCTCTGGCGTTGCTTGGAATTATCACCAGTGTACTGAATAACCACAGCACCAATTCCACGTTGGAGCGTAATATGGTTGCTACGGCAAAGGTGGCGTCAGAACGTGTGGAATGGGAGATGACCTCTTACCGGAATCTTGCAGAAGATTTGGGCATGACGGTCCGTCTTGCCAGGGATGATGTGTCCCTGGAAGAAAAACAGGAAATCTTAGACGAACGTGTTCAGGTAAATGAGCTGACACGGGGGAATATTCTGGACAAGAACGGCGTCAGTATTTTCTCAGGAGAGGATTTCAGCGACAGGGAATATTTTAAAACGGCAATGGGAGGACAATCCTGTGTTTCAGAGCCGATTATCAGCAAGACTACAGGAAAGATGAGCGTGATTATTGCAGCTCCTATATGGGAAGGCGGAATTTGGGGAAGCCAGGTGATAGGAGTCGTATATCTGGTTCCGGAAGAAACGTTTTTGAATGATATTATGATGGCTATCAATGTCAGCGAGAATGGCTCTGCCTATATGCTCGACAAAGAAGGCACCGTGATTGCCCATGAAAATATGGAATTGGTGAAAAATTATGATAATTCCATTACAGATGCAGAGACCAATCCCAGGTTAAAGGCCTTGGCAAATCTGGAAAAGAAAATGATTGCAGGGGGAATTGGAGTTGGAACCTACCGTTATGGCGGCGTGAAAAAGATCATGGCTTATGCTCCTGTGGAAAACAGCGATGGCTGGAGTATTGCCATTACAGCTCCTCTTTCGGATTTTAACATTGAGACAATCGTAGGAATTATTCTTACGATTGTGATTGTGATTATCTCTATTGCCATTGCAGTGAACATTGTCAGGAAGCTGGCAGATAATATCGGAACGCCTATCAGGCTTTGTGCAGAACGTCTGAAAGAACTGGCAGCAGGAGATCTGCATTCAGAGATTCCGGCCATTACATCTGAGGATGAAACCAAGGTTCTGGCAGAAGCAACCGGAGTGATTGTGGAAGAAATCGGTGAGATGATTACAGATATCAAATACCTGCTGGGAGAGATGGCAGTGAATAACTTTGACGTCCATTCCAGGGCGACGGATTCGTATGTGGGCGATTTTGAGGAAATCCTGGTGGCAGTCCATAAGATTAATCATTCTTTAAGCGGTACCCTGGGGCATATCAGAGAATCTGCCGATCAGGTGGGCCTTGGCTCTACCCAGATGGCGGAAAGCGGACAGGCGTTGGCAGAGGGCGCTACCGATCAGGCGGCTTCCATAGAGGAATTGCTTGCTACCGTTAATGATCTGACAGAGCAGGTAGAACGGAATACCAGGAATGCTGTTTCCACCAGCAGGAAGGCAGATGACATTGGGAAACAGGCCCAGGCCGGCAATGAGCATATTGTTGAGATGACTCAGGCGATGAGTAAAATTAATGACGCTTCCCTGGAAATTGCAAATATCATCCAGACCATTGAAGCCATTGCGGATCAGACCAGTCTGCTTTCACTGAATGCGTCCATTGAAGCAGCCAGAGCCGGAGAAGCAGGACGCGGTTTTGCCGTGGTTGCTGGAGAAATCGGACATTTGGCAAGTCAGAGTTCAGATGCTGTGGAAGATACCAGAAGGCTGATAGAGGCTGCTGTAAGCGAGGTGGAAAGTGGCAATCAGATTGCGGAGGAAACGGCGCGAGCTTTGCAGGCAGTGATCGAAGGAATTGCAGATATCGTGAAAGCTGTTGAAGAGGTGGCGGATAATTCCAGCCAGCAGAACGGCGCAATGCAGCAGATTAACCAGGCCATTGAACAAATTTCAGAGGTGGTGCAGTCTAATTCTGCAGCAGCGGAGGAGAGTTCTGCAACCAGTCAGGAATTGTCGGCACAGGCAATTGAATTAAATGATATGATTGAGATGTTTAAGCTGGCAGAGCAATAAGCAGCAATTCGGGTTTTTCTTTCTGTTGAGGATAAGGGAAAGAAAGACCCGAATTGTTTCATGTTACACAGCCTGAATGGCGCCGCAGGCTATTTTTGTCCCGGAATTTCCAGCAGGCTGGCTGGTGAAGTCATCCACGCCGCTGTGTATAATCACGGTTTTCCCAATAATATCAGAAATAGAAAAACGATCCGTGGAATACATCATCCAGGCAGTGCCGTTATTTCCAAACAGAGGCGGCAGATCCCCTTCGTGGGCAGGATGCGGACAGAGGGTTGGGTTAAAATGCGATCCGGCATTGGCGTAAGGATCTGCTTCTGTCCCGGTGCAGGAATGGCCTTCGTGGATGTGAAAACCAAAAATATCAGAACCGCAGGGATTCGTGTTGACGGGCAGGCCGTAAATTTCCGCATTGACTAAAACCTCTGAACCAACGGAATAGAACCTCACCATGCCGATAATTTCGCCCGTTCCCGGATTTCCCATAAGCTCTGCATAGGCGTCGGGCATATGGGTCAGGGCAACCTCCAGATAAAACCTTCCCGGATTCTCATAAGACTCTTCTGTAACTATGTGATCTATCTCATAATTTCTCATAATCCTCTCCTGAAATTTTGTTGATATGATTTTATTATAATATGATTGTGACTCCAAAAACGTGCCGAAGGTTTGAGGATTCTGTAAATTTAGAAACCGGGAATTCTTGACAAATATCCTTGATGTGATAAAATTTTAAAAGAATTAGAGATGTTTAAACGAAATTTAGGAGGATATCAAATGGCAGCACCATACAATCACAGAGCTTTGGAAGAAAAATGGCAGAAGATTTGGGATGAGGAAAAGGCTTTTGCCGCTACCGAGGATTATTCCAAGCCGAAATATTATGCATTGGTAGAATTCCCATACCCTTCTGGGCAGGGGCTTCATGTGGGACATCCCCGTCCTTATACGGCCCTTGATATTGTAGCCAGAAAACGCAGAATGCAGGGCTATAATGTGCTTTATCCCATGGGGTGGGACGCATTCGGACTTCCCACGGAGAACTATGCAATCAAGAATAAGATTCATCCGAAAATTGTAACAAAGAACAACGTAGAACGGTTTAAGGGACAGCTTCACGCTCTGGGATATTCTTTTGACTGGGAGAGGGAAGTCAATACTACGGATCCCGAATACTATCATTGGACCCAGTGGATTTTCTTGAAATTGTTCCAAGAAGGCCTGGCCTATAAGACAGAAATGCCCATCAACTGGTGCACTTCCTGCAAGGTGGGCCTTGCCAATGAGGAAGTGGTAAACGGCGTCTGCGAACGATGCGGCGCGCCTGTAGTCCGTAAGGTCAAGAGCCAGTGGATGCTGAAGATTACCGAATATGCCGAAAAGCTTTTGGAAGGCTTAAATGATGTGGATTATATTGAGCGGGTCAAGGTTTCTCAAAGGAACTGGATTGGCAAGAGCCAGGGAGCGGAAGTGGATTTTCGGATTGCAGGAAAAGAGGATAAGCTTACCGTATACACCACCAGGCCGGACACGCTGTTTGGGGCAACCTATATGGTAGTGTCACCGGAACACCCCATTCTGGAAAAGTATAAAAATGAAATTAAAAACTGGGATGCAATTGCAGCATACCAGGAGCAGGCGGCAAGAAAATCTGACTTTGAACGTTCCGAGCTGGCAAAAGAGAAAACCGGAGTGGAAATAGACGGTTTGCGAGCCATTGATCCGGTGAATGATAAAGAAATTCCAATCTGGGTGTCAGATTATGTGTTGATGAGCTATGGAACGGGTGCAATTATGGCAGTTCCGGCCCATGATACCCGCGACTGGGAATTTGCTAAGAAGTTCGGACTTCCTATTATTGAAGTAGTGGCGGGGGGAGAGGATGTTCAGAAGGAGGCATACACAGACGTTGCCACAGGTAAATTGGTGAACTCCGGATTTTTGGACGGCCTGGAAGTGGCAGAGGCTAAGAAGAAAATTATTGAATTTCTGGAAGAGAAACAGATTGGAAAGGGGAAAACCAATTTCAAGCTGCGTGACTGGGTATTTTCCCGTCAGCGTTACTGGGGAGAGCCGATTCCTATTGTAAATTGTGAGAAATGCGGTTACGTGGCGTTGCCGGAATGTGAGCTTCCCCTGGAACTTCCTGAAGTGGACAGCTATATGCCTACGGATAACGGGGAATCTCCCCTTGCGGCTATGACAGATTGGGTTAATACTACATGTCCCTGCTGCGGCGGGCCGGCAAAGCGGGAGACAGACACCATGCCTCAGTGGGCAGGATCTTCCTGGTATTTTCTGCGTTACACAGACCCTGGGAACAAAGAGGCCCTGGCGAGTGAAGAGGCGTTAAAGTACTGGCTTCCGGTAGACTGGTACAACGGAGGGATGGAGCATACCACCCTGCATCTTCTGTATTCCAGGTTCTGGCATAAGTTCCTCTATGACAAAGGCATTGTGCCCACGCCGGAACCTTATCAGAAACGGACATCCCACGGCATGATTCTTGGAGAAAACGGGGAGAAAATGTCCAAATCCCGGGGCAATGTGGTTAATCCTGACGACATTGTAATGGATTACGGGGCAGACACCCTCAGGACTTATGAGATGTTTATCGGAGCCTTTGACTTAAGCGCTTCCTGGTCGGAAAACGGCGTAAAGGGCTGCCGCAGATTCTTAGAGCGTGTGTGGAAGCTGCAGGACATTCTGGTGGACGGCCAGGGGTATCGGTCGGAATTTGAGACCAGGATGCACCAGTTAATCAAGAAAGTAAGTTCTGACTATGAGAATCTGAAATACAATACAGCCATTGCGGCGATGATGTCCATGCTGAATGATTTTTCCAAGGCGGGCAGCATCAGCCGGGGAGAGTTCCGGACGTTTTTGATTCTGCTGAATCCGGTGGCGCCTCATATTACAGAAGAAATCTGGGAAGCCTGCGGCTATGAAGGCAGGATTTACCAGTGTGTCTGGCCGGAATATGAGGAAGCGAAAACCGTGGAAAACACCGTGGAACTGGCAGTTCAGATTAATGGAAAAACCAGAGCCACCGTTACCCTTCCTGTAGATGTAGACAAGGATACGGCCATTGCCGCGGGGAAAGAGGCCCTTGGGGATAAGCTGACGGGAAATGTGGTGAAGGAGATTTATGTTCCCGGGCGGATTATCAATGTTGTGATGAAATAGCAAAATATGTTTGCTGAATAGGAAAAGCAACGCAGGAATTGGAGACAATGCCTGCGCTGTTTTTATAAGTGAAATATTTGGGCTGTCAGGAAATGACAGATTTTCCACAATAAATATTGTGTATAAAATTCATTTCCCGACAGCCCCATTTCTTACTTTCTTACGTGAATGTGTTTCTCCTAAGATATGTCGGCAAAGGCTATTTCCGCATGTTTTTCATCATCTGCATCAGCAAATCCACCCTTTTCTGTTCCTGGGGCGGCATGCTCTGTTTTAATACCTCAATAATCAGATCCCGCTCCGCAGAGGAGAAATCAACTCCCTGGTTTTTCACGCTTTCGGAGGCGTTTTTCAGGGATTCTGCCATAGCCTGGGGATTGGAGGCGTTGGCAGAATTATTGCTGGCAAGTTCGATTAATAGCTTAAGTTTATCAGGAGAAATATTTTTCTGAAGCTGTGGGTTGTTTAATATGTCCTGTGGGTTCATAGCATTCCTTTCTGTGGCTGTAGTTAAGTTGTTGTAAACAGGGTTTCATAGGTGGAAAACATCTGGACAAAGCTGATGATGTTGTCTATCATTTCTTTTTCCCTGTCCGTACAATATTCCCGTATGGCAGTCAGCATCTGCACTGGATCCTTGCGCTCTTCCTCTGAGCACATCTGCAGATCATTTCCGGAATTCTGAAACAGTGCCATGGTTCGCTGTAATTCCATAAATTTTACCAGCATTGCCATATTTCTCTGCCGGGAATTATCTAAATAGGGAATGGCAGCTTTTATCATTTCAAGGTGCCTATCCTGAATCAGTGTATCAATCGCTTCCATTGCATTCACCTTTTTTATTTTAATCTATGTGAGAATGCTCTGTGATATGACAAAAGAGGAACTTCTCATTCCCGGCACAAATATAATAGTAAGGAATATATTTCAGGAGATGAGATTTGTGGGAAAGTTAGTGATAGATGGTAACAGTGTTTATGAGATAGATGAAGAGTGTGTGCGGAGAAAGGAGAATCCCAATAAGTATCCGCAAAGCAGGCAGGAAAGCCGGGAGCAGTATCCAAACCGGAGGCCTAAGAGAAAGGGCTGAGACGGAAGAGCTGACAAAAAGCTTTGCAAGAAATGACAGGCAGCGAATAGGGACCGTCAGGAAATGATAGCTTATAAAATTCATTTTCCGGCAGTCCCTTTTAAAATGTGAAAATGTTTCCATGGCGGATGCCCTGGCATTGCAGTCAAAAAGTATTTGCGGTATGTGTTTCAAAAATGAGTGATTTAGGGAATTGTAATAAATAGACATGATTTTGCAAAAAAGCCAAGTCGATTTTTGGGGAAATATATCATATTTTGCTATTGTGTTTTTGGATAAATCAGGTATAATAATATTTGGTAAAATAGATTTGATAACTGGCAGTTGAAATTTTAGATTGTTAAAAGAAAACGTATGGGATACAGGGAGAAAGGATGGATAGAGTGATGGATGTGCAGCAAGCAGGCATTGAAAAGAGGCTTACCAAATCTTTTACAAAGGTGTCAGCGATTACAGTGGTGGTAGCGTTATTAGGTTTGATTGCGGTGTTGATGGTGTCTAACAGGTATTCTTATGCATTGCAAAATTATGGTTTTGCCCAGGGGGATATCGGCATGGCCATGTTTGAGTTTGCAGATGTGAGGTCGTCCCTCCGGGCAGCCATTGGGTATGATGATCCGGATGCCATTGCCGCAGTGGTGGAACAGCATGGGAAAAGTAAGGCGGCGTTTGAAGAAAATTTTGCGTTGATTGAGAATACCATTGTATCGGATGATGGCAGAAAAACCTATGATGAGATCAAAGCCGAACTGGAAACCTATTGGGAATTGGATCAGAAAATTATGGATATCGGCGCAACTACGGACAGGGAGCTTTGCCGGCAGGCCCAGGAGCTGGCCCTTGGCGAGCTGGCAGACAGCTATAGCAGTATCTACAGCAAATTGGAGAATTTGCTGAATGTGAAAGTAACGGAAGGAAAACGTTTGTCAGTAATCCTGAATGTTACAGGATGGATTCTGGCGGCTGCAATGGCCGCCGCTGCAGTGATTGCCATTATCTTTTCCACGAAGATTGGCAAGAGCATTGCGACAAGGATTTCAGAACCACTTGGAAAATTGGGGAGCCGTCTCAAAACTTTTGCAACCGGCGACCTGACGTCTCCGTTTCCCATGGTTATGACTGGGGATGAGGTGGAATATATGGAGAAGGATGCTTCCGAGATGGCGGACAATCTGAATGTGATCATTCATGACATTGATGAAGTGCTGGGGCAAATGGCAAGCGGAAATTATGCAGTTACATCCAACGCTTCGGACAGATATACCGGAGATTTTGGAAAGCTATACGAATCTATGCACAGTTTACGGGAGCAGATGACACAGACATTGGTGTCCATCGGGGAAGCTTCTGAACATGTGTCGATTGGCTCCGGTGACTTGGCAACCGCGTCCCAGAGTCTGGCAGAAGGGGCAACGGAGCAGGCCCAGGCGGTGCAGGAGCTGCATGCAACGATTTCTGACATTGCAGTAACAATGGAAAAGAGTGCAGAGAGTGCAGGGGAATCTTACATGAGAGCCCAGCATTACGCCAATGAGGCAGATAACAGCCGGGAAGAAATGGATACTATGATGGCGGCCATGCAGCGGATTAATGATGCGTCTACAAGGATTGGAGATATTATCTCTGAGATTGAATCTATTGCAGCTCAGACCAATCTGCTGTCATTGAATGCTTCCATTGAAGCGGCAAGGGCCGGGGAGTCAGGCCGGGGCTTTGCAGTTGTGGCAGATCAGATTCGTGAGCTGGCAGATCAGAGCGCACAGGCTGCCGTTGACACCAGGGAATTAATCGAAGGCTCCATTCGGGAAGTTACAGAAGGAAACCGGGCAGCGGAGCGCGCCTCTGACGCCATTGTCTCTGTGGTAGATGGAATTAAGCAGATTGCAGATTTTTCCAAAAGATTAAAGGGAATGGTAGAAGACCAGAGTGAGGCCATGCGTCAGGCAGAAATCGGAATCAATCAGATTTCCGAAGTGGTGCAGAGCAATGCGGCCACGGCAGAGGAAGCTTCAGCTACCAGTGAAGAATTGTCAGCGCAGGCACAGATTCTGGATGAGCTTGTAGGGAAGTTTGTATTGGCAGAAGAATAGAATAAGACAGGAATTTAGCGGTTTTAAGCAGAAAATAAATTCCGCAAAGGGACAAAGCCGGCGCAATGCGCCGGCTCTGCTTTTTGGAAGGAAAAAATTTTTCCTGTCAGGATTAGCAGCAGAAGCCGCCGCCGAATCCATTGCCGTTTCCGCCGCAGCAGAAGAGAAGCAGGATAATCCACAGGCAGCTGTTGTTGCCGCCGCATCCGCATCCATCGTTGCCGCCGAAGAAACCATTGCCGCATCCGCCGCCGCAGCAGCTAAGCAGAATGATTAACCAGATAAGAGAAGAGCATCCTCCATTGTTATTTCCTTCGCATCCACATCCACAGTTTGTAGCAGCTAAATCACTCATGTTCAAATCCTCCAATATTTTGATTACAATGTATCATATGTGGGCTGCTTGTATGTGTTTCTCAATGTTTTGAAAAAAATTTTGAAAATTATATAGTATTCTGATATAATAAAAAATGGCGGGAAATGGATGGCAGAAGAATAGCAGGGGAGAATCGTATTTTCCCGAAGGGAGGCAGGTTGTGAATACAGTAGTGATTCTGGATCATGAGAGCAAGAATATTGAAGGATACCGGCGGATGCTGGAAGCTTCCAGAGAGCAGATAGACTGTGAGTTTTTTCAATATCCTGAAAAAGCCCTGGATTATGTAAAGAGTCATCCGACAGCGGTGTTAATCAGTGAACTGGCAATGCCTGTAATGTCAGGGAAAGAGGTCTTTGATATGGTAGAGATGCTTTCTCCTTCCACAGTGAGAATTGCCATGACACAGATGGACAGTGTTGCCGAAACTTTAGAGATCTTTAACCAGATTAGAATATTTAAGTTAATTTTAAAGCCGTTTTTTTTGCCGGAGGATCTTATCAATCCAATTCAACAGGCTCTGGAGTATCATAAAGAATTGGAACAGGAAGAACTGCGGATTAAGAAAATGGAGCAGGAGAGGCTGCGCCTTGACCAGTTATGGCAGCAGCTGACAGATAAGCTGGAGAAAAAGAAAAACAGATATAAGGGAATCTATCAGGTTGCTTCGGGCATTATCCGCGGGAATCTGAATTCTGAAATGAAAGGGCTGAATGCCCAGGAAGCCGGTTTTGCTGCGGAAGTCTGTGAAGAATTGCTTCAGGAATTTATGCGATACTATATGTTTGAGGAGCGTGACTGGCAATTTCATGTAAGGTATCTGCAGGTACGGTTCAGTTATCCGGAAGACGGATGCATTCTGCAGATTAAGAATAATACAGGGAGTGAGGCGCCCAGGGAGATTCTTCCGGAAATTGCTTACGGAATATTTCTGGGCGGTTACTTGTGCCAGATGCTCTTTTATTCTTACCGTACCCTTATGTTGGTTGAAAAAGAGGGAGCGGTGTATGTATTAAGAATGTTTTGCCAGCATTCTTCCGGAAGAAAAAGTTATAAGATTACCGATGAAGGAGTCCGGAATTTGATGATAAACTTCATACGAGAGATTGCAAAAGCCCTGTCATTCCGTATGGCAAGCGGCGTAAAAGAACAAAAGTTTGCAGTCAGGCTGTATTTTAGGAAGGAAGATGGGTGCAATGAATGCGATAATTATGGGGCTCTATGAGATCGAAGAGCAGGCAGGAAAGATTATGGAGAATGCCGAGGCTCGGAAACAGGAATTGACAGAGGAAAGCAGAAAGCAGAGAGAAGATTCTGTGGTAGAACTGGAAAAAGAACTGGAAGGCAGACTGACGATTTTGCGTTCTCAATTGGAGGCTCAGACAGAGAGTGAGCTGGAAGCGGTTGTGAAAAAAAATCAGGAACAGATCCAGCAGTTGAATGCGAGATGTGAGAAGAATCTGGATCAGATTGCCAAAAAAATTGTAGAGAAGATAACAGAGGTGTAGCTATGGCAGGTGAATTGCTGCAGTATAGCGGGTTGATTGCCAAGACGAGAGCCATGCACAGTCGGCTGCTGAAAAGAGAAGATTTTGAGCGGATTGCAGAATTGCAGACGGTTTCTGAAGCGATTGGATTTCTCCGGGAACAGGAAAGCTATGGGAAGATATACGGCGGCCGGGAGGATATCCGACACCGGGGACAGGTAGAGGAATTGATTCACAATTCAATTATGGAAGATTATCAGAAGCTGTACAGGTTTGGGAATGAACAGCAGAGAAGGGCTCTGGAGTTATACCTGCCCCAGCTTCAATTTGGGGAATCGGTTCCGAAAATTGAGAATTCTTATTTTACGGAAGTATGGAAGCAGATTGACAAATTTTCCGGCAGTCAGATGCGCAAGGTGCTGCGGGAGATCTTTGGCACTCAGGTGGACTGGCTGAATATTATGTGGATGTACCGGGGCAAAGAATTTTTCCATCAGAAACCGGAGGAAACCGCAAAAATTCTGATTCCTTTGCACTATAAATTAAAGAGGGCGGAAATACAGAGGCTTTTAGAGACGGAAGGGACAGAGGAGTTTTGCCGTATTCTGGAAGGCACCATGTATTTTAAGGGAAAGGATGCGCTGGTGAAGATGCAGGATGAGATTTCCTGCCATCAGGTTATGAAGAAAATGTATCAGAGGATTTGCCGGAAATATCCGGCTTCTATGGCGCCGGTATTTTATTATTTTTATGAGAAGGAACAGGAAATCGAACATCTTACCACAGCGCTGGAAGGGATACGTTACCAGGTTCCAGCCAGGGAGATCCGGAAGTTGATTTTACTGTGAAAGCGAGAACTTTCATAGTTTGGATGGTCATGGAGCCTGCCAGACGGCAGATGGAAGTTTACTGTAAAAATTCAGAATATAGGAAGATTGGAGGAGGAAGCATTGATTGAGAAAATGAAGTTGTTGCATATTACTGGTCCGAAAAATGACATTGACCGGGTAGTGAAGCTGTATTTGAATCAATACGACATTCATTTTGAGAATGCAATGACAAGTCTGAACAATTTGAAGAATGTACGGCCTTTTGTGGAAACAAATCTGTACAAGGATGCAGCGCAGAAAGGAGAAGAGCTGAAGCAGTACCTTGAGGTCTCCAGGAAAACGGATCTGGAGGTGACGGCACAGCAGGCGCAGGAAATTATTTTTGCAGTCCATGAGCAGCTGGCGGATGTGGTGCGGCAGCAGGAACGTGTACAGAAAGAGCTGCGGGAGCTTAAGGAATGGATGGTAGAGATTGCCCCGTTTATCGGACTGGATTTTGAACTTTGCAAGCTGAGGGATTTTCATTTTATTGATTATCAGTTTGGCAAGATTAAAGTGGAGTATTATCATAAGCTGGAGCAGTATGTATACCATAATCCCTATACGCTGTTCTATGAGTGCAACAACGACAGCGAATATGTCTGGGGCGTTTATTTTGCGCCGCATACCCATCTGGTGGAAATTGAAGCTGTATACGACTCTTTCCATTTTGAGGCGATTCAGGTGCCGGATGATTTGGAGGATACTCCCAGGCAGGCGTTTGAACAGGCAAGAAAACTTTTGCAAAATCACCAGCAGAAATTAGAAAGCTTAAAGATGCAGGCCATAGAGGTGGCAAGGGGCAAAGAGCAGGAAATACTGGCGGCCTGTGAATGTCTGGAAAGCTATTGCGATAATTTTGAAATCCGCAAATACGCAGCCTGCACCAGTGCCAGGGAAGATGGCGTTGAGTACTATATCTTGTATGGCTGGATGGCCAGGCAGGATGCGGATAAGCTGCAGCGGGAAATCGCTATGGATGAGAATATCAACTGCGTGGAGGAAGAGCCAGGGGATGATTTGGGCAGCAGGCCTCCTACCAGGCTGAAGAATCCGAAGATTTTAAAGCCCTTTGAAATGTTTGTGGAAATGTACGGGCTGCCCGGTTACAATGAGATGGATCCAACCTTGTTTATTGCATTGACCTATACCTTTATGTTTGGCGTGATGTTCGGGGATGTGGGACAGGGAGCGTGTCTTTTGGCCGGGGGAATCCTGCTTTATAAGATTAAGAACATAAGGCTTGCAGGGATTGTAGGAGTGGCTGGCGTCTGGTCTGTGATTTTTGGATTTCTGTACGGAAGTTTTTTTGGATTTGAAGAAGTGATACCGGCTCTGTGGATGAAACCTATGGACAATATTATGACAACACTGATGCTTGCCATTGGCTTCGGCGGAGTATTGATTCTGGTGGCTATGGTGCTGAATATGGTGAATGCAGTTCGGGCGAAAGAATACGGCAGGCTGCTGTTTCACCAGAGCGGCCTGGCAGGGCTGATTTGTTATGGATTTGTATTTCTGTGCGTTTTACTTTTCGCTGCAGGGTACGGCCTTCCGGCAACGATACTGATTGGAACGGCAGTGGGAGTCCCGCTGATTGCGATTTTACTGAAAGAGCCTTTAAGTCATTTGATTGAGAGAAAAGGCAGCATTTTTCCAGAGGGCAGTAAGGTGATGTTTTTCGTGGAAGCCCTGGTGGAAGGCTTTGATGTGGTATTGAGTTATGCCACCAACACGATTTCTTTTGTGCGTGTGGGAGCTTTTGCATTGAGTCATGCAGGCATGATGGGCGTGGTAATGACCCTTGCGGGCTTGGAAAAAGGAAATCCCAACTGGATGATTATCATATTGGGAAATGCTCTTGTGGCCGGCCTGGAGGGGTTGGTTGTGGGAATCCAGGTGCTCCGTCTGGAATATTACGAAATGTTCAGCCGTTTTTATACCGGGGATGGAAAACCCTTTATTCCATTCAGAAAGCAGGAAGAAAGCTAAAATAATGTAACACTTGTAATGCAATATTTAACAGGAGGATAGGAAAATGGTAACGAAAATTATATTAGTGGTGATTTTACTTTGCAGCATGATTATTCCGGTGGGCGGATTCTTACTCAGCAAGCGGAAAGAGGGAGGTTTTAAAGCAGCGTTGGCCAGCAATCTGTTTTTCTTCTTCGGAACTGTGTTAGTAGCAGATATTTTATTGTTTGGCGGTAATGTGCAGGCAGCGGGAGAGGCGGCAGAAGCCAGCGTGGAAGGATGGCGTTATCTTGCCGCAGCGTTGTCTACAGGGCTTTCCTGTATCGGTGCGGGTATCGCTGTAGCAAGTGCAGCCAGCGCGGCTTTGGGAGCGCTCAGCGAAGATTCCAGCATTATGGGTAAAGCATTGATTTTCGTGGCTCTGGCAGAGTCGATTGCTCTTTATGGTCTGTTGATTTCCTTCTCAATTCTGGGATAAAGGAGATCGGTTATGAAGATGTATTTAATCAGTGATAACAGGGATACCTGGACGGGAATGCGGTTAGCCGGAGTGGAAGGCGTTGTGGTGCATGAGCGTCAGGAGCTGAAAGAAGCGCTGGATACTGTGCTTCAGGATAAGGAGATTGGAATTGTACTGCTGACGGAGAAGTTTGGCAGGGAGTTTCCGGATTTGATTGATGAAGTAAAGTTAAACCGGCGGCTGCCCCTGCTGATTGAGATTCCGGATCGCCATGGAACCGGCCGAAAGGAGAATTTTATCACAGATTACGTCAGTGAGGCAATTGGACTGAAACTTTAGAAGCTGTCCGGACGGGAGGAAAAGGAATGCAGATAAAGGAAAAGCTGGAGGTATTTCGGAAGTTTACCATTGATGTGGCAAACAGTGAAAGCAATACGTTGATTCGTGAATACGAAGAGGCCTGTGAAAGAGAGACAGAAGAATTCCGAAAGAACAGGCAGATAGAAATGGAACATAAATTTCAGATGGAAGAAACCGCAATCCGGCGGGAGCTTAACCGGAAAGTATCGGAAGAGGTAGTGCGTCAGAAGCAGCTTTTGGACAGATGTAAACGGGAGTGGGAAGAGAAGCTGTTTGAAAAAGTGAAGGATCGGCTCAAGAAGTATCAGCAGACAGAAGATTACAATAAGTATTTGATTGCAAAAATCGCAATGGCGAAGGAAGTGGCTGGGGAAGAAGAGGTTACTGTGTATATCAATCCTTCTGATGTAGATAAGAAGGAGATGCTGGAAGAGAAAACAGGCGTGGAAGTAACAGTCAGTACCATGGAATTCGGCGGAGGAATCCGGGCGGTGATCCGTTCCAGGAATATTTTGATTGATGAATCCTTTATGACGAAGTTAGAGCAGGAGGAGACGTTTCTATGAATGTAACAGGTAAAATATATGGGATTAATGGGCCGATTATCACCATTTTAGGCAATCTGGGGTTTAAAATGTCTGAGATGGTCTATGTGGGAGAGCACCGTCTGGTGGGGGAAGTCATTGGGTTAACCAAAGAGCAGACAACCATCCAGGTATTTGAGGAAACCACAGGGCTGAGGCCCGGAGAGTTGGTGGAGGGCGCCGGACGGGCCCTTTGCGTGACGCTGGCGCCGGGTATCATTACCAATATTTTTGATGGAATTGAGCGCCCCCTGCAGTTGATCGGACAGCAGTCAGGCGCCTACATTCCCCGGGGCGTCAATGTGGATTTGCTGGATCGGGAAAAGAAATGGGATACAAAGATCACTGTGAAGAAAGGAGATATCCTGACTGCCGGAATGATTATTGCGGAAGTGCCGGAAACGCCTGCCATTGTTCACAAGGTGATGGTGCCGCCGGGGATGGAAGGCACGGTAATAAGCGTCTCTGAGGACGGCTCCTACACCATTGAAGAGACTCTGGCGGTGATCCGTAACCGGGCCGGGGAGGAGCAAAAGCTTACCATGACCCAGAAATGGCCCATCCGTGTGCCAAGGCCCATTCAGAGGCGTTATCCGGCTGATCGTCTGCTGGTGACCGGCCAGCGGATTTTGGATACCCTCTTTCCCATTGCAAAAGGCGGAACTGCCGCAATT
This sequence comes from Petralouisia muris, assembly GCF_004793545.1. Classification (GTDB taxonomy): domain Bacteria; phylum Bacillota; class Clostridia; order Lachnospirales; family Lachnospiraceae; genus Petralouisia; species Petralouisia muris. The sequence goes on from NZ_SRYA01000002.1 coordinate 57,513, forward strand.
CCGGGAGGTTTCGGAACAGGAAAGACCATGACCCAGCATCAGCTTGCCAAGTGGTCGGATGCAGATATTATCATTTATATCGGATGCGGCGAGCGTGGAAATGAGATGACGAATGTGCTGGAAGAATTTTCCAGGCTGGTAGATCCCAAAACAGGAAATCTTCTGATGGATCGGACTACGTTGATTGCAAATACCTCCAATATGCCGGTGGCGGCGCGTGAGGCAAGCATTTATACCGGCCTAACTCTGGCAGAATATTACAGGGATATGGGCTATCACGTGGCGATTATGGCAGATTCCACTTCCCGCTGGGCGGAAGCGCTGCGGGAGCTTTCGGGACGTCTGGAGGAAATGCCGGCGGAGGAAGGATTTCCGGCTTATCTGGCCAGCCGTCTCTCTGCCTTTTATGAACGGGCCGGGTATGTGGAGAACTTAAATGGCACAGACGGAAGCGTTACGATTATTGGGGCGGTTTCCCCCCAGGGCGGTGATTTTTCTGAACCGGTAACCCAGAATACCAAGCGTTTTGTCCGCTGTTTTTTGGCGCTGGATAAATCACTGGCTTATGCAAGGCATTATCCTGCCATCAACTGGCTTACCAGCTATACAGAATATCTGAATGATTTGGAAGGATGGTATGGGGCCAATGCAGGGGCGGATTTTATTCCCTGCAGGAATGAACTTCTGAATATTCTTACCACAGAGAGTCGCTTGAATGAGATTGTCAAGTTAATCGGAAGCGATGTGCTGCCGGACGACCAGAAGCTGATTCTGGAAATTGCAAGAGTGATTCGGCTGGGCTTTCTGCAGCAGAATGCATTTCATGAGGAAGATACCTTTGTGCCTCTGGAAAAACAGCTTCGGATGATGAAGGTAATCCTGTATCTTTATGATAAATGCAAAGAGTTAATCGAGATGGGAATGCCTATGGCGCTGCTGCGGGAAAACCGTATTTTTGAGAAAATAATTGCCATTAAATATGATGTGGCCAATAAAGATTTGTATAAATTTGATGAATACCGGCAGATGATCGATGAATTTTACCGGAGTCTGCTGGAAACCAATGCATAGGAGGGTGGATATGTCAATTGAATATTTAGGATTAAGCGAAATCAATGGCCCCCTGATTGCATTGGAGGGCGTGAAGCATGCCTTTTTTGAAGAAATGGTGGAATTCGTGGTAGAGGGCGGCAAGCGCAAAAAAGGGAAAATTGTTGCCCTGGATGAAGATAAGGCAGTGATTCAGGTCTTTGACACTACCGATGAAATGTCTTTGAAGAACACCCATACCAGGTTAAGCGGCCATCCCATGGAAATTGGCCTGTCACCAGAGATTCTGGGAAGAACCTTTAACGGGTTGGGAGAGCCTATCGACGGACTGGGAAGAATCAATCCGGAGGTGACTCTGGATGTGAACGGACTGCCTTTAAATCCCTGTGTCAGAGAATATCCCAGGAACTATATCCAGACAGGAATCTCTGCCATTGACGCATTGACGACGTTGATTCGGGGACAGAAGCTTCCGATTTTTTCCGGAAACGGACTGCCCCACGATCAGCTTGCCGCCCAGATTGTAGAACAGGCGTCTCTGGGAGAAGGCTCCAAGGAAGAATTTGGCATTGTGTTTGCCGCTATGGGAGTGAAATATGATGTGGCAGAATTTTTCCGACGGAGGTTTGAGGAAAGCGGCGTAAGTTCCCATGTAACCATGTTTCTGAACCTGTCTAATGACCCGGTGGCGGAGCGTTTGATTACGCCTAAGGTAGCGCTGACTGCAGCAGAATATCTGGCGTTTGAGAAAAACATGCATATTCTGGTAATCCTTACGGACATGACTTCATTTGCAGAGGCTATGAGGGAGGTGTCTTCTTCCAAAGGAGAAATTCCCAGCCGGAAGGGGTATCCCGGATATCTCTACAGTGAGCTGGCAACCTTGTATGAGCGCGCCGGAATTGTGCAGGGGAGAAGCGGTAGCGTAACTCAGATTCCGATTCTCACCATGCCCAATGATGATATTACCCATCCCATTCCTGACCTGACCGGATATATTACGGAAGGACAGATTGTACTGGAGCGTTCTCTGCATCAGAAGAATGTCTATCCTCCCATCAATGTGCTGCCTTCTCTGTCCCGTCTGATGAAGGACGGCATTGGGGCGGAATATACCAGGGAGGATCATCAGGATGTAGCCAACCAGCTCTTTTCTTCCTATGCTCGTGTGGGGGAGGCGAGAGATCTGGCAAGCGTTATCGGTGAAGATGAATTGTCGGAAACAGATAAGAAATATCTGGAATTCGGCATAGGATTTGAACAGGAGTTTGTGTCTCAGGGAGCCAGTGAGAACCGTACCATTGAAGAAACATTGGACATTGGCTGGAAGCTTCTGCATATCCTGCCCAAAGAGGAATTAGACCGGATTGATACAAAAATATTAGAAAAACACTGGTGAGGTGACTAGATGGATCCGAATACATTTCCAACAAAAGGCAATTTAATGCTTGCGAAAAATTCCCTGGCGCTGTCCAGGCAGGGCTATGAATTGATGGATAAGAAGCGGAATATCCTAATTCGGGAACTGATGGATCTGATAGAGCAGGCAACGGATATTCAAAAAGAGATTGACGTGACCTTTACCAGCGCTTATCAGGCATTGCAGAAAGCCAATATCCAGATGGGGATTCATGAGGTGGAGGCGTTAAGCCTCAGCGTGCCGGTGGAAAATTCCATTTCCATTAAGCGCAGAAGCGTGATGGGAACGGAAATTCCCAAGGTGGAATATGAGGAAAGCAAGCTGCAGCCTTCTTATCCTTTTTATGGGACGAAAATGTCCCTGGACGAAGCTTGTGAGAAATTTCAGAAAGTAAAGGAATTAACCATACGGCTGGCTCAGGTGGAAACCTCTGCCTACCGTCTTGCCTATAATATCAAGAAAACTCAGAAACGGGCCAATGCGCTGCAGAATATCACAATTCCCAAATATGAGACGCTGACCAAGAGCATACAGAGTGCCCTGGAGGAAAAAGAAAGAGAAGAATTTACCAGATTGAAAGTCATTAAGCGGATGAAGAGCCGTTAATAGGAAGAAGCACTGGGAATGAAGGAGATTTACTGGAAGAGGTTATGAAAGCGGTATGGAAAAAGCAGAAGGAATGGAAGCATACAGGCAGCAGATGCCTGCATTTGAAGTAATCAATGAAGTGAAGAAAGCGATTATCGGAAAAGACGACTGTATTGTGAAGGCTGTGGCGGCAATTCTGGCAAGAGGGCATATCCTTTTAAACGACATTCCGGGAGTGGGCAAAACCACCCTCGCTATGGCCTTGTCCAAGTCTATGTCCCTGCAGCAGAATAGAGTGCAGTTTACCCCGGACGTGCTGCCCTCAGATTTGACAGGATTTTCCATTTATCAGAAGGAATCCGGAGCCTTTGTCTATCAGCCGGGAAGCGTAATGTGCAATCTGCTGCTGGCGGATGAGATCAACAGAACTTCTCCCAAGACCCAGTCGGCTCTTTTGGAGGTAATGGAGGAGCAAAAGGTAACAGTGGACGGTATCAGCCGGCAGGTTCCCTCTCCGTTTATTGTGATTGCCACCCAGAATCCGGTGGGAAGCGCCGGCACCTGGATGCTGCCGGAGGCTCAGCTTGACCGTTTTATGGTCTGTCTCCGGCTGGGATACCCCAGGATAGAGGATGAAATTGATATTTTAAAAGGAAAGCAGATCCGGGAAGAGGTAGAGGCAGTGATTTCCAGAGAGGAACTGCTGGAAATGCAGGAGATGACAGAGCAGGTGTTTGTCCAGGATGAAATCTATCAATATATTGGAACTCTGGTAACCTCCACCAGAAATCATCCTATGGTGGAGCTGGGAATCAGCCCCAGGGGTTCTATTAATATTTTGCAGATGGGCAAGGCCCTCGCTTTTTTGCGGCAGAGGGAGTATGTGATTCCAGAGGATGTCAGGGATGTGTTTCTTTCTGTCTGCGCACATCGGATGGTATTGAATGCCAAGGCAAGAGTGGCCCATATGGATGCAGAGCAGATTCTGCAGGAAATGTTAAGGGCCATGCCGATGCCGAAAGCCGTAAAGGGACGAAAATGAGAAAAATACTTTTGTATGCGCTTGCAGCGGCAGGCGCAGGTTATGCGGCAATAATTTATAACAGTAAAGGGTTTCTGATGTTGTTTGGGGCTGCGGTATTACTGCTGCCTTTTTTGCTATGCATGTTGTGGTACAGCAGAAAACATATGGATTGTGAGCTATTGTTTTCCTCTTATCCGGAGGAAGATGGCAGGTATCGAGTGAGACTTTTCGTAAATAATAACAGTCCCTTTTATCTGGCGGAAGTCCGTGCAAAGGTAGTGCTGAAACGTCTGGAAAATAAGGAAAAGTATACCGTAAAGATTGCGGGCAGAGTTGGCGCCGGGAAAAAAGTGAAGCTGGAGGGAAACGCAGGAAGTCTGGAATTCGGGGCGTGGCAGGCAGAATGCCGTTATTTGGCCTGTTATGACTGTCTGGGGCTGTTTGCCTGGAAAAAGAAAGTGAAGCAGAAAAAACAGGTGATGATTTTTCCGGCATGTTATGAGACCAATGTTAAGGCAGGCATTCGTACCAGGTTGTTTCTGGCGGATGGAGAAGTTTACCATCCACAGAGCAAAGGGGATGATCCGGCGGAGGTTTTGAAACTGCGGGGCTATCAGAAGGGGGATCGGCTGAATAGGGTTCATTGGAAGCTGTCGGCCAGAAATGAGGAATTAATCGTGGCTGAGATGAGTATGCCTATCGGCTGCAATGTGGCATTGTTTTTAGACGCCTGTACGAATACGATAAACCGGGAAATGCGCAGAGCTTACTGGGAGGTATTGAACACTGTCTCTCAGGAATTGCTGATACAGGAGTGCTTTCATTATCTGGTGTGGTACAATGAAGGGGAACAGAGACTGCAGCGTAAAGCGGTTCGGGAGTTTCAGGATTTGACGGATTTCTGGAGTGGGATTTTAAGATACCGGATGGGGCGGTGTGCTTTTCAGAAGGAATACGGACAGGAATTTCGGGGAGAAAGCTACGTTACCGGGATTTTGTGGAATCAGGAACTGGAACTGTATTGTAATGGGGAGTTTCTGGTGAAAGCGGAACCTGGGCGGGTGAAGGAACAGTTGTTGGAGTTGGAATTGACAGTATGATTTTTCATACAAGGAGGAATATTATGAATCCAATGATCAAGTACAGAGGCGGCAAATCAAAAGAGATTTCTCATTTTATCAATCATATGCCGAAACAATATTCCAGGTACATAGAACCTTTTTTGGAGGAGGGGCTTTATATTTTTACCTTCAGCCAGAAAAGGTGATTATAAATGATGTTAATTTTTATGCTGTATTCTTTTTATAAAGAAATGCAGGAAAAATATCCTGATGCCAGAATTCAATTAGATAGGCTACAGAAAATATATGAAGAAAATCAGGCAGCATATTTTTATTTTCTTAGATCCACCGTATGATTGTATTTTCAGTGATTATGGAAATGACAATTATAGAGATGGATTTGGGGAAGATGAACATAAAAGACTGGCCAGTGATTTTAAAAATTTGTCAGCAAAGGCATTGTTGGTTATTGGGAAAACGCTGTTAACGCAAGAATTATATGGTAAGTACATTGTAGAAGAATATGATAAGCGGTGAATATATGCGCAAAGAAGTAGAAAAAATCTTTCAGGAACAATTGATTCAGGAAAAACTCAGACAAGGGAATCGAAAGATAATTCATTGGATAAATTTGTAAGAACCAAAGTAAGTAATTTACGTGATTATACAGATGCATGTTACAGATATTTGCGTGCAACAGGCATGGTTGAAATATCCCAAAGAGGGAATTCGCTGTCAATTATGTATGAGAAAAAACAAGAGGTAGAATTCTTTTTAGATCATGTTGATAGAAAACCAATTTTTGTAGATGATGAGGCAAAGTATAAGGATTATCTATTTAATGCGTCGCTGTCAATATTGTATTCTGATGATCGGGAACGGTTGTTGACGCAAGTTTCTGAATTTATGGAAACGTCGCTTGATTTCACTCAAATTATGACATAACAGTTGAAAGATAAATTAGAGGAAGTGATTCAAAATAGAAAAACAGCAATTATTGAGCAGCAGGTGAGGGATTTAAAAGAATATAAAGAGTATAGTGATATAATGGAAGTTTTTAATGATATTAAGGATAATACGTTATATGATGCGCCGTTGATGCTGGAATGGAACACATGGCGGGCGATGACGATGCTTGATGGCGGTGAGATAAAAGCAAATTATGGTGGACAGTCTGTAATAGTGCCTGTGGAATTAGATGTATTTATTAATATGGTTGAACAGTCATATAGGGCAGGATATGTTCCAGATGCAGAACAGATAAAAGGGATTTTTAAGTATTCAATAGAACAGGCAAAGTTAGCGCAGGATGAAAATGAATGGTATGCAAAAGTGAAGAATAAAATGTTGAATTGGTTATAAAGCAAGCATATCGGAAACAACTGTAATTAAAAGAAAATTGGAGATAGAAATGGCAGCAAACCTACATGATAAGAAAGCGTCAACTGAATATGGCAGGATACCATTCTTTTACCGGTTAAAAGCCGGAATCTCTTTGTTTTTGGCAATTTACGGCATATTCCTGTGTATGGAAAACCTTTTGCTGTCTGGAACGGCCAATCGTGGCCTGCTTTTATTGGCAGGCCTGATCCTGATTCTGACAGAAATCATGTATCTGGGGAAAAAACAGAGGGTGATAGTCAGTCTGTTGTTTGTAATGGTTCTTGGAACAGCAGTGCGTCTCAATCAGCCGATTTTTTCAGAGGGAGGGAAAGAAATTGCCAACCGCGTACTGGAATTGATTAACAGATATTACCGGACGGAATACCTGACCTGGTTTGTGAAGCCAGAGGGCTCAGAAAAAATCTGGTGTTTTATGCTTTTGTGCGCTCTGCTGGGATTTTTAGAGAGCTTGTTGGTCGTATCAGTCAGCAGCCGGGCTTATGAAGAAAATAAATCTTATTTTAAGAAATGGAAGGTGCGTGTTGCTTTTTTAATCGTTCCGGCGTTGATTTTTGTGCTGGGAAGCTATGTGGGAATTCCTCCTTCTGAGACAGAGGTGCTGCTGATATTGGCGGGATTTCTGGCATGGAACCTGGAGCTGAAGGAGAAGGGAGCATGGATTCCAGGAACGGGACTTGCAGTGATTCTTGTGCTGGCGGCGATTTTTTCTGAAAGCGGTCTGGCCCGGCAGCTGATGGCCCGCTGGCATACTCCTTGGTATCAGAACCAGCTTCAGTTGGAAGATCAGCTGCTGGAACTTGTGGATAAAGTCAGCGGTATTCAATTGTTTTCGGGTAATAAAGCACAAAGTGAGTATATGCTTGGCAATGACAAGCCAAATCAGACTGGAAAAGAATTATTCCGAATTACAACGGATAAACGGCCGGAACAGACGTTTTACATCCGGGGATTTATTGGCGGGGATTATGCGGGAGGAAGCTGGAAAGCAGTATCGAAGCAGGAGTTTTCTGACTGGGCCCAGAACCAGGGGATTTCCAATCAGGCAGGAAGGGAAGCGGTGCAGAATTACCCTTACCAGACCTTAAAAGAGCGTGAAAAAACAGATCAGGGCTATGTGGCCCGGGATGTAACCATAGAACTTAAGAATCCTGTTTCAGGTTATACCCTGTCTCCTTATTATAGTGAAATTCCTGAGGATCAGCCTGCAGAGGGAGATGGAATGCTGTCGCCCCAGGGGCAGAAAGAATTTATGTGGAACAGCTTTCTGTTTCTGAAAGACTGGCAGCGGGAAGGATTTCACTCTGTCAGCGCCTGGGAACAGAAGGTATCAGTCCGTGACCTGTCAGGTCAAACAGAAGAAGAGAGAATCTGGGAGAATTATTGTTCTTATGTGCAGCAGGTCTATACCCGTCTGCCAAAGCAGGGGTTGGAACGGGTGAAAGAACTGGCAGAGCCTTATGCGCAATTAAATTTGTGGGGCAATCAACTGGATTTGGACAAACTGCAGGGAAAAGAGGACTCCCAGGGAGCTTTTGAAGAAGAGAATCAGGAAGAGGGGGTTTTTGAAGAAGAGAATCAGGAAGAGGGAGTTTTTGAGGAAGGGAGCCAGGAAGAGGAAACTTTTGGGGAAGAAGGGGAGCCAGGTCAGGAGATTCAGCCAGGTCAGGAACTTAGAATTCCGGAATACAGGATTATGCAGGTAAAGATGCTTCTCTGGTCTAATACGGAGTACAGCCAGAATCTGGAACCGGTGCCGGAGGGAGAGGATTACACAGAGTATTTTTTGCTGGAGCAGAAAAAAGGATTCTGCGTTCATTATGCTACGGCAGGGACGCTGATGCTTAGAATGCTGGGAGTTCCTGCACGATATGTCAGCGGATATGTGGTATTTCCGGAGGATTTTCATAAGAACAAAGACGGTACCTTTACTGCTGTGGTAAAGGATCAGCGAGGTCATGCCTGGACAGAAGTTTTTCAGAATGATACAGGGTTTTATCCTTTGGAAGTGACGCCGCCATCCTACTTAACAATTCTGGCGGATTTGGAGCCTGGAGAGGATGTGGAGGAAGCGCTTCAAGAATGGGAACAAGGAGGAGAGGAAGAAGCGTTAAATGAGCCGACTCCTGAGTCAAAACAGCAGGAGGAAGAGAATACCCATCCTCCTGCATTAGAAGAGGAGCAGCCAGAGGATCAAGAACCGGCAGCAGCAAAGACGGAAAGCAGCGCCAAAAGGGATGAAAACAGAGACGCTGCCATTCCAGGGCCAGTAAAAGCAGCCAGCGTCAGTCTGGCAGGAATTGTGCTTATTTGCGGGATGTTCTGGAGTTGGAAGAAATATATGCAGAGGAAGCGGCAGGCGGAATTTTATCAGGAAAATCGCAGCAAAGGTGCGCTGGCTATGGGAAAAGCCCTGGAAACATTACTGAAATCAAAGGGGTTGGAGCGTGAAAAAAGTATGGGGGATCAGGAGTATGGAGCATATTTGGCTCAAAAGCTGCCGGAGTTGGAGTGGGAGAGGGCAGTTTCTATTTGGCAGAAAGCGGCCTTTTCCCAACAGGGCATTACGGAAGAGGAATTCCTGGCAGCGGAGGAATTTTATCAGAAATCGGTGAGAGCGCTGAAGAAATAGAGGGTTTGGAATCTATACAGATTTTCCAAGAAAAATTTCTCTTGACAAGAAAATGCATAAATGTATACAATAATCCATGGAAATTATTTTCCAGCAAGGAGGGTCTGGTTTGAATGGAGCAAGTCATTCACTGGGACAGCAGGTCTTTCAGAAAATCAGGGAAGATATTTTAAATGGAACATATTCCAGAGGAAAAGAATTGAAAGAAAAGCCGATAGGAGAAGAACTGGGCGTGAGCCGTACGCCGGTGCGTGAGGCCCTGCGGCAGTTGGAATTGGAAGGATTAATTACGATTATTCCCAACAAAGGAGCCTTTGTAGTAGGATTTTCCGGTCAGGATATCCGGGACATTTATGAGATGCGTTTGGCCCTGGAAGTGCTGTGCGCCAAAAGGGCGGCCCTGTCTGCCGATAAGATTCAGATAGAGATGATGGAAGAAATTCTTTATCTGGCAGATTTTCATCTTAATAAGGGGCATATGGAACAGATGATGGGGCTGGATGATAAATTTCATGGAATACTTTATGAAGCCGGTGGAAGCAAGATGCTGGAGCATGCATTGAAAGACTATCACCATTATCTGAGCCGGGCAAGGAAAATCAGCCTGGCAGATTCAAAGAGGGCTCATCAGTCTAACCAGGAACACTGGAAGATTTTAGAGGCCGTGAAAGACAGGAATACAAAAAAAGTGGAACAAGCAGTCAATCTGCACATCAGCAGAGCAATTCAAAATATGGAAACATCAGGAGGAAGAGAGCATGGATAAAATTAAAATGACAACGCCGCTGGTAGAGATGGATGGGGATGAAATGACCCGTATTCTCTGGAAAATGATTAAGGACGAGTTATTGTGCCCGTTTGTGGACTTAAAGACGGAATATTATGATCTGGGACTGGAATATCGGAATGAGACGGACGATCAGGTAACCTTTGATTCCGCCAACGCCACGAAGAAATACGGCGTTGCTGTGAAATGCGCTACTATTACGCCCAATGCAGCCCGCATGGAGGAATATGATTTAAAGCAAATGTGGAAAAGTCCCAATGGAACCATCCGCGCAATTTTGGACGGAACGGTATTCCGCACCCCCATTACCGTAAAGGGAATTGAGCCATGTGTGAAGAACTGGAAGAAGCCCATTACCATTGCAAGACATGCTTATGGGGATGTGTACAAGGCCAGTGAGATGAAGATTCCGGGAGCAGGGAAATGTGAACTGGTCTACACGGCAGAGGACGGCACTGTGACCCGGGAGCTGATTCATGATTTTACCGGAGCAGGCGTGATCCAGGGGCAGCATAATCTGAATGGTTCCATAGAAAGCTTCGCAAGAAGCTGCTTCAATTATGCATTGGATACCAGACAGGATTTGTGGTTTGCAACCAAGGATACTATTTCTAAGAAATATGACCATACCTTCAAGGACATTTTCCAGGAGATTTATGATAAGGAATATGATGAGCGATTTAAAGCAGCTGGAATCGAATATTTCTACACGCTGATTGACGATGCAGTAGCGCGTATTATGAAAGCGGAGGGAGGATTTATTTGGGCATGTAAGAATTATGACGGAGATGTCATGAGCGACATGGTAAGTTCTGCCTTCGGATCCCTTGCCATGATGACTTCCGTATTGGTATCTCCCGAAGGGTATTATGAATATGAAGCAGCCCACGGAACCGTACAGCGTCATTATTATAAGCATCTGAAGGGAGAGGAGACTTCCACCAATTCCGTAGCCACCATTTTTGCATGGACGGGAGCCCTTCGTAAGAGAGGAGAACTGGACAAGCTGCCGGAACTTTCTGCATTTGCAGACAAGCTGGAAGAGGCTTGCCTGTCAACCATTGAATCCGGCAAAATGACAAAGGATCTTGCGCTGATTACCACATTGAAGGATGTGACGGTATTAAACAGCGAAGGCTTTATCAAAGCAATCCGGGAGAAATTGGAAACATTACTGTGAAACCCCTAAATTTTCCCAGTAAGGATGGCAGAGTATGAGGATAGTTATTGTTAAGGAGAGAGAATTATGATTTTAGCCTGCCAAAATATCAGCAAAGCCTTTGGCACCGATGAAATCATACAACATGCTTCTTTTCATATTGAAGAAAATGAAAAGGCGGCGATTGTAGGAATCAACGGAGCAGGAAAAACCACCCTGCTCCGGATTATTGTGGGAGAATTGGAGGCAGACGAAGGAAATGTGATTCTGGCAAAAAAAAGAAGCCTGGGATATCTGCCCCAGAATCCGGATATTGAAGGAAATCGGACGATTTATGAAGAGGTGCTTTCCGCTAGGGAAGAATTGGTTGCCATGCAGGAAGAATTGATTGGCATGGAGCGGGAAATGAGCCGTGTCACCGGGAAAGAGCTGGAACGGCTGATGGAAAGCTACAATCGCCGGAATCTGGAATTTGAACAGAAGGGCGGTCCATCTTATAAAAGTGAAATTGTAGGGGTGCTTAAGGGGCTTGGATTTGAGGAAGAAGAATTTGCCAAGCATATGCAGGAATTGAGCGGCGGACAGCGTACCCGGGTGTGTCTCGGCAAGCTTCTGGTGACGAAGCCGGACGTCATTCTGCTGGACGAGCCAACCAACCATCTGGATATCGGTTCCATTACCTGGCTGGAGACATTTCTTCTGAATTACAAAGGGGCGGTGGTGATTGTAAGTCATGACCGCTATTTTCTGGATCGGGTGGTACGGAAAGTGGTGGAAGTGGATCGCTGTAAGGTATCGGTGTTTTCTGGCAATTACAGCGATTACGCCGTGAAAAAAGCCCAGGTGCGGGAGGCCCAGTTAAAACAGTATTATAACCAGCAGCAGGAAATTAAACATCAGGAGGAAGTGATTGCAAAACTGAAATCCTTCAATCGGGAAAAGTCCATCAAACGGGCGGAAAGCCGAGAAAAAATGCTGAATAAAATTCAACGTTTGGAGAAGCCCACAGAGGTAAATACAGATATTCATCTGCATCTGGAACCGGGGATTGTAAGCGGAAATGATGTGATTTCTGTGGAAAATCTGGCAAAAGCCTATCCAGGTCAGCCGCTGTTTGCGGATTTGTCCTTTGAAATCAAGCGGGGGGAACACGTTGCGTTGATTGGGGATAACGGAACGGGCAAAACCACGATTCTGAAAATCATCAATGATATGGTAAAAGCGGATCAGGGTACCGTCAAACTGGGAACCAATGTGCATATCGGGTATTATGATCAGGAACATCAGGTGCTCCATTCGGAGAAAACCCTGGTGGAGGAAATTTCAGATGAATATCCTTATCTGACCAATACGGAGATCCGAAATGTGCTGGCGGCTTTTCTCTTCACGGGAGATGAGGTATTTAAGCGGATTTCAGAATTAAGCGGCGGAGAGCGGGGCCGTGTGTCCCTGGCAAAGCTGATGCTTTCAGAAGCGAATTTTCTGATTTTGGACGAGCCCACCAACCACCTTGATATTACCTCTAAGGAAATTCTGGAGCAGGCGTTGAATTGTTATACGGGAACGGCTCTCTTTGTAAGCCATGACCGGTATTTCATCAATAAGACAGCCACAAGGATTCTGGATTTAACTGGTAATACGCTGGTAAATTATATCGGAAATTACGATTATTATCTGGAAAAATGCAAAGAACTTACCGATATTTATGTATCGGGCAAAGAAACCGTTCAGAAAGCGGAAGCTGTCAGCAGCAATAAGGCGGATTGGAAACAGAAGAAAGAAGAACAGGCAAGGCAGCGGAAGCTTGAAAATGACAGGAAACGGACAGAAGACAAGATTGAAGCAGCAGAGCAGCGGATAGGAGAACTGGAGGAAGCATTTTCTGACAGTGAGATTGCAACGAATTCAGCAAAGCTGCAAGAGCTGCATCAGGAATATGAGGAGAAGCAAAAAGAACTGGAAGCGCTGTATGAGCATTGGGAAACATTGATGTAACCCAAGATTGCGGTTAAGAAATAAATAGAAAGTTTCACACATTGACATATATTATCAGATTCATTATAATAAAATGAAGTGAGAAAAGCGGCGAGCGGATGCCCGTGAGACAGGAGAAGAGAGAATGGAAAAAGAAATATCACAGGCAGTGATCCGAAGAATGCCAAGATATTACAGATACCTGGGGGAACTTCTGGATGACGGAGTGGAACGGATTTCCTCCAATGAATTGAGCACAAGAATGCGTGTGACTGCATCTCAGATCAGGCAGGATTTGAATAATTTTGGTGGGTTTGGACAACAGGGCTATGGTTATAATGTGAAGTATCTTTATGATGAGATTGGCAAGATTCTGGGAATGAATCAGCGGCACAATATCATCATTGTGGGCGCCGGCAATCTAGGGCAGGCGTTAGCCAATTACGTCAAATTCGAGAAATGGGGATTTGTGATTATCGGATTATTTGATGTGAATTCGGCGTTGAAGGGGATTTCCGTCAGGGGAATCGAAGTGCGTATGATGGATGAACTGGAGGAGTTTCTAAAGAAGAACCAAGTGGATATTGCAGCGCTTACTCTGCCTAAGGAGAAGGCGGATGAAGTTGCAAACTGGCTGGTGAACCTTGGAATCCGGGCGATCTGGAATTTTGCACATTTGGATCTGGAGCTGCCGGAGCATGTGGTGGTGGAAAACGTGCATCTTTCAGACAGCCTGATGCAGTTATCCTATAATATTGTGAGAACAGAGAAATCAAAAGATAAGAAGTGAGCATATGAGTAAAAGGAAAAATACAAGCCCCGGATTTGACAAAATTGCACAGACAAGAGAGCTTCCGCCGCTGGTGCTGGATCAGAAATGGCACCAGCTGTTTCTGGATGGCAGCAAGCCTGCAAAGGTGGCGAAGCTGGAGCAGAAAGTAAGCGGCCATTTGTCCCGTCAGGGCCACTTGACCCAGGAACTCAAAGAACTGAAATCTTTGAAAAACAAACTGATGAAAAATATAGTTGCAAACATGGATGAAATTGGGGAAACAGGACAGGAGACCAGGAAGCTTCAGGAGGATAGAAGGCTGATTACAGAGATTAATCAGCGGATGGACTCCTGCCGTCAGGAATTAGACGAACTGCAGGAATTGATGAAAAAGGACAATGAGGAGCTGATGACGGAGACCTTGGAGTACTGCTATGGAATTATGAACAGCAATGAGAAGGAACAGGAAGAACTGGCCCAGTGGATTGCAAAGACCCGGACGGAGCTGAAGATAAAGATTATCCGTAAGGACGCCATTGAGGATCAAAGCAGGGCAATCTATGCGTATCTTCATGATATTTTCGGCGCCCAGGTGATTGGCGCGTTTGATTTGAAATATGGAGAGGAATATAAAAAAGCAAACAAATAAAAGGCAGTCTTGGCAGAGAAACGCCGGGGGTGTCTTTTTTCGGAATTTGCAATGGATTTTTCCGGAAAAATCCAGTCTTTTTGCAGAGGTTTTGCGGAGAATCCAGGCAGGAGGTTGAGATGAAGATTCTGGTAAACAGCAGGCAGATGAAGCAGTGTGATAAGAATACTATAGAGCGTTTTGGCGTGCCCTCTCTGGTGCTGATGGAGCGGGCAGCCTTAAGCACAGCGGAAGAAATTGACAGATATTTCCAGGTAAATCAGGGACAGGGCACAGTTTTAAGCCCAGCGAAGAAAACCGACAGATTTTTCCAGGTGAGTCAGCAACAGGGCACGGCCTTAACCACAGTGGAGGAACCTGGCAGGCAGCTTTGCAAAAATCACAGGAAGAAATTATCAGTCCTTGCAGTTTGTGGATTTGGAAATAACGGCGGAGACGGACTTGCCATCGGCCGTTTGCTCTGGCAGCGTGGATATGAGGTTACAATTGTTATGCCGTCGGAATCGGGAAAACTTTCCGAAGAGACAAAAATTCAGAAAGAGATATTATGCAATTACGGACTTGAGATAACAGATTCCATGCCAGAGGGGGAATTTGACGTTGTGATAGACGCGCTGTTCGGGATCGGGCTCACCAGAAATCTGGAGGGAGCATACCGGGAATACATTACAGAAATGAATGAAAAATCCGGACTGAAAGTGGCGGCAGATATTCCTTCCGGCATCCATGCAGATACCGGGGAAGTGATGGGCGTTGGGTTTCGGGCAGATGTGACAGTAACCTTTGCATTTGCCAAGCCTGGGCTTTTGCTGTATCCAGGCGCGGAATATGCCGGGAAAGTTCTGGTAAAGGATATTGGAATTGATGCTTGCAGTTTCCTGGAAGCGAAGCCGAACCTGTTTGCTGCCGAATCGGAGGATTTGATGCGGATTCCCCGAAGGAAAAATCATTCCAACAAGGGAAGCTACGGGAAAGTCCTGACGGCGGCAGGACATAAGAATATGGCGGGAGCTGCTTTTTTAAGCGGAAAAGCCTCCTATCTTACCGGGGCAGGGCTTGTAAGGATATTTACAGAAGAACAGAACCGGGTGATTCTGCAGGAGCTGCTGCCGGAGGCTATTCTGACCACCTGGGAAGGTACGGAAGTTTTGGAAGAAACGCTGTCAGAGGCTCTTTTCTGGGGAACGGTAATTGCAGTTGGCCCGGGGCTCGGCACAGAAAAAAACGCTGGGAAAATAATAGAATTAATCTTAAAGAAAGCGAAGGTTCCGGTCATTCTGGATGCAGATGGATTGAATGTCATCTCAGACCATTTAAAATGGCTGAAGGAAGCGGCGGCTCCTGTAATTGTGACGCCCCACCTGGGAGAGATGGCAAGGCTGACGAAGAAAAGCATTTCTGATATACAAAAGAATTTATTGCAGGCTGCACAGGAATTTGCAGAAGAATATCAGGTAATATGTATTTTAAAGGATGCAGGAACTATCACAGCATTGCCGGACGGCAGGGCCTATATCAATACCAGCGGAAATCACGGGATGGCGACGGCTGGTTCCGGAGATGTGCTGACCGGAATTCTGGCGGGGCTGGTTGCCCAGGGAATGGCGCCTTGGGAGGCGGCTTTTACGGGGGTATATCTCCATGGGGCGGCTGCGGAGAAACAGGTGCAGCAGACTGGAACCTACGGAATGATGGCCCGGGATATTCTGGATGGAATCAAGATGGTTCTGAAAGAAAAGGAAGGGATATCACAATGAAATCATACAGCAGGGCGTATGCGGAAATAAATCTGGATGCAGTCATTCATAATATTTCCCAGATGGAAAAAGCTATTGGGAAGGATACGAAGATTATAGGAGTAATCAAGGCGGACGGATACGGGCACGGCGCTGTTCCAATTGGAAAAGAACTGGAAAGGTTGGAATCTGTCTGGGGGTATGCAGTTGCCACTGCAGAGGAAGCGGCAATTCTGCGCAGAAATGAATTAAAGAAGCCTGTATTGGTTCTTGGCACTGTTTTTCCGGAGCAGTATGGAATTTTGGCAAAACAGGAGATCCGGGCTACGGTATATTCCATGAAACAGGCCAAGGGGCTTGAGGATTTTGCAAAAGAACAAGGTCAGTCAGTGAGGATTCACCTGAAAATAGACACGGGCTTAAGCCGCCTTGGATTTCAGGTGACGGAGGAAGCGGCAGATGAACTGGCACAGATTGTTAAGATGCCACATATGATAGTGGAAGGGATATTTACGCATTTTGCAAAGGCGGACGCCCAGGATAAAACCATGGCGAAAGACCAGTTCAGGCAGTTTCTGAAGATGAAAGAAATGCTGGCGCAGCGGGGAATTTCCATTCCTGTCAGCCATTGCGCCAACAGTGCGGCTATGATTGATATGCCAAAAACCAACATGAGCCTGGTGCGGGCGGGAATAAGCCTTTACGGCTTGTGGCCTTCCGATGAAGTCAG
Source organism: Petralouisia muris (assembly GCF_004793545.1). GTDB lineage: Bacteria > Bacillota > Clostridia > Lachnospirales > Lachnospiraceae > Petralouisia > Petralouisia muris. Next base: position 74,496 of record NZ_SRYA01000002.1, read on the forward strand.
GAAAGAACATCTTGATTTGCAGCCGGCGCTGTCTTTAAAGAGCCGCATTGTGTTTCTGAAAGAACTGAAACCGGGGAGGACTGTCAGCTACGGGGCCACTTATGAGACGAAAAAAACTCAGAGGATTGCCACAATTCCTGTGGGATATGCAGATGGGTATGCCAGAAGCCTTTCTAATCGAGGCTATGTGCTGATACATGGAAAAGCAGCGCCTATTTGCGGCCGCATCTGCATGGATCAGTTTATGGCGGATGTTACAGATATCCCGGAGGCGGCTGAGGGGGATACGGTAACCCTGATAGGCAGGGATGGTTCTCGGGAGATTTCTATGGAAGAAATCGGAGATTTGTCCGGCAGATTTAACTATGAATTTGCCTGTGACCTGGGAAAACGCATTCCAAGGGTATATGTACGGGAAGGGAAAGTGACAGAAACCAGAGATTATTTTGGAGAATAAACTGTATACACACGAAAAAATTGGGAAGAATAGGAAATAACCTATAAAGTTTTGGAGTGTGAGAAAAGTGATTATTCATCGAGGAGATATTTATTATGCGGATTTACGGCCGGTGGTAGGGTCTGAACAGGGAGGGGTGCGTCCGGTGCTGATTATACAGAATGATGTTGGAAACCGGCACAGCCCTACGGTAATTTGTGCGGCCATTACCTCAAAAATGAACAAGGCGAAACTTCCAACTCATGTAGAGCTGGAGGCGTCAAGGTATGATTTGATGAAAGATTCTGTGGTGCTGTTAGAGCAGCTTCGCACCATTGATAAACAGCGGCTGAAGGATAAAGTATGCCGCTTGGACAGTGAGATACTGAAAAAAGTAGACAGAGCGCTTGAGATCAGCCTGGAATTGTATACATAAATCTTGACTAATATGCATGAAAATGGTATATTTCAAGTGTTTTAGAATACAAATGCAAAAGGAGCATGAAAAATGGATGATGGCGGGAGTCCGGTCATAGGGCTTATAGTATTTTTGGTTTTGGTGGCAGTCAGCGGAGGATTGTACGGCTTTCTTACGGCATTGGAAGAGGTGACGGAGAGCCAGGTACAGAAACGGGCGGAAGAAGGCAGCAGGCATGCGGCCTGGCTTCTTTTAGTGATGGACGATCCTTACAAAACCAGGCACGCAATTCAGATTATGGTAACTTTTGTCAGCGGTATCTTCGGAATTTACCAGATACGCATGTTGGGAAATTTTCTGGTCCACAGTTTATCGCAGGAGGGGGCAGACCCGGGAATCCGAAGCTTATGCTTTGTTCTGGCGACGGTGGCGGGAATTTTCTTTTTTGCGGTAGTCGGAATTATTGCGCCTCAGAAGATTGCGGCAAGGAAACCGGAGCAATGGCTCTTTGCGCTGGCGGGGATTCTTCACGGTATGGTGTCTGTGCTGAGATTTTACACTTACCCGGCGGAGAAGATTTCCAATCTGGTAGTCAGGCTTGCGGGTGTGGACCCAAATGCAAGTTTTGACGATGTGACGGAAGAAGAAATTATTTCCATGGTAAAGGAAGGACATGAGCAGGGAGTTCTGCAGGCCAGTGAAGCGGAAATGATTCACAATATTTTTGCCTTTGATGACAAGGAGGCCAAAGATATTATGACCCACCGCAAGCATGTGGCGGCCATTGAAGGCAGGACGCAGCTGAAGGATGCTTTGGAATTTATTCTGGAGGCAAATAATTCCAGGTTCCCGGTATACAAGGACGATATTGACAATATTATCGGAATCATACATATGAAGGACGTTATGATTGAGAGCCGGAGAGGGGAGCATCTGGACTGGGCCGTACAGGATATCCCGGGACTGGTCCGGGAAGCGTTTTTTATTCCGGAGACAAGAAATATCAATGACTTGTTTAAAGGCATGCAGTCGAAAAAAAACCATATGGTAATTGTGGTGGACGAGTACGGACAGACAGCGGGCATTGTGGCCATGGAAGATATTCTGGAAGAAATTGTCGGAAATATTTTTGATGAATATGATGAAGAGGAAACTACCATCATAAGTCAGCCGGACGGAAGCTTTATGATGAGCGGACTGGCGCCTTTTCAGGAAGTCTGCGGAATTCTGGAGCTTGCTTTAGAGGAAGCGGAGTATGAGACTTTAAACGGATTTCTGATTTCCCTGATTGGAAGGATACCGGGGGAGCAGGAACAGTTTGAACTGGACTGTGAGGGGTGGCGTTTTCATGTGCTTTCCGTCAGGGACAAGATGATCCATACGGTAAAAGTGACAAAACACGAGAGGATTTTCCGGGAACCGGAGGAGAAACTACAACAGAATGTAGAAGCTGAAATCAAATAGCATACTAAATCTTGTCATATTTGCCAGAACATGATAGAATACAGAATAGAGAGAAAGAGAAGCAGAAAAGAGGAAAACATATGTCAGGACATTCTAAATTTGCCAACATCAAACACAAGAAAGAAAAGAATGATGCGGCAAAAGGGAAAATTTTTACGATTATTGGACGCGAAATTGCAGTTGCGGTGAAAGAAGGCGGCGCAGATCCGGCGAATAACAGCCGTTTGAGAGATGTAATCGCAAAGGCAAAGGCCAATAATATGCCCAATGATACCATTGACAGAGGAATTAAGAAAGCGGCGGGAGACGCCAATGCTGTCAATTATGAGTTTGTATCATACGAGGGCTATGGGCCGAATGGGACGGCGATTATTGTGGATGCTTTGACAGACAATAAGAACCGGACAGCGGCAAATGTAAGGAGCGCATTTACCAAGGGAAATGGGAATGTAGGGACGCCCGGGTGCGTATCTTATATGTTTGACAAGAAAGGACAGATTATCATTGACAAGGAGGAATGCCAACTGGAACCGGATGATCTGATGATGACTGCGCTGGACGCAGGAGCAGAGGATTTTTCCGAAGAAGAAGACAGCTATGAAGTTATTACAGATCCGGACTCTTTCAGCGAAGTCCGGCAGAAGTTAGAAGATGAAGGAATACCCATGGCTTCGGCGGAGGTAACCATGATTCCTCAGAACTGGGTGGAATTAACGGATGAAACTGCAATTAAAAATCTTCAGAAAACGTTGGATCTTTTAGAAGAAGATGATGATGTACAGGCTGTGTATCACAACTGGGACGAATAAAGTATTGAGTTTATGTGAAGTTACAAAACCGAATTTTAGAAAAAAAGTACAGGGGGACCAAAATGAAAAACTTAAAAATAGGTACAAAATTATTAATAACATTTATGCTTATCATCATTTTATTCTGTGCGACAGTGGTAACTGCAATTAACGGATTAGATGAAAGCGCCGAAAAGTATTCAGAATTTTACAATGTGGGATATCAGATTACCAATAAAGTTATGAACATGCGCCGCGGACTGCAGATTATTGTAAAAGATATTTCCTTTGTGACGATGGAAGAGGATGCAGAGCAGATCGAGGTTTACAAAGCAGATTTAGAGAAGGAGCTGGATCTTCTGTCAGAAAACGGCGACTGGCTGTTCCAGAATTTTACAGGAGATAATAAGCTGCTGGAAGAATTTTCCGCCTATATCACAGAGGCGGTGGAAATGCAGAAAACCGTGATGAAGCTGGCTGAGACGGATCGGCCGGGGGCCCAGAAAATGCTGTTGGAAGAATATCAGCCCATGGTTGAAAAAGCTGTAAATTCCCTGATTAATGTCAGTGATGTGGCAGAGAAAAATGCAGAGTCAGATTATGAACTTACGGTTAATATGCAGAAAAATCTGAAGTTGATTCAGTACGGCATGGCAGGCGGGGCTCTGCTGATTACATTGATTCTTTCTCTTTATCTGACAAGGGCAATTACCAAGCCTTTGAAGGAACTGGAAGATTCTGCAGAGAAGATTGTATCTGGTAATTTTGACATTAAAGTAACTTATGAGTCAAAGGATGAGTTGGGCAGACTGGCAAAGGCGTTTAAGAAGATGACAGACACATTGGAGGATATTATTACAGACGCTTCCAGGCTTCTGAGCGAAATGGCAGACGGCAACTTTGACGTGCGCACCCATGCGGAAGAAGAATATGTGGGAGAATTCCAGGGCTTGTTATCCTCCATACGCAGGCTGAACCGTGATCTGAGCATAACGCTGGGACAGATTAACCGAAGCGCCGATCAGGTTGCAGCAGGTTCCGATCAGGTGTCCATCGGCGCCCAGGCTCTTTCTCAGGGTTCCACGGAACAGGCTGCTGCAGTGGAAGAGTTGGCTACTACAATTGCGGGTATTTCCACCCAGGTGAAGGATACGGCGGAAGATGCGCTGAAGGCAAAAGAACAGTCTACCACAGCGGGAGACGAAGCGGAAGAATGCAACAGACAGATGCGTGATATGATGTCTGCAATGGAAGAAATTACACGTACTTCCGATGAAATTGGAAAGATTATTAAGACCATTGAAGATATTGCGTTCCAGACCAATATTCTGGCATTGAACGCGGCAGTGGAGGCTTCCAGGGCAGGTACGGCAGGAAAAGGATTTGCAGTGGTTGCAGACGAGGTGCGCAACCTTGCAAGCAAGAGTTCTGCCGCTTCCCAGAATACGGCAGAATTAATTGAAAGCTCCATCAAGGCAGTGACCCGAGGCACCAAGATTGCAGATTCTACGGCTCAGTCCCTGGTGAAAGTAGTGGACGAAGTTCGTTCTGCTTCCGGCAAGGTGGATAAGATTGCAGATGCGGCAGAAGAGCAGGCAGGCGCAATTGAACAGGTTACTCTGGGGATCAACCAGATTTCCAGTGTGGTACAGACCAACTCTGCCACCTCCGAAGAGAGCGCAGCAGCCAGTCAGGAGCTTTCCGAACAGGCAGATATGCTGAAACGGCTTGTTGCAAAGTTTATTCTCCGTGCAGAATATGCCCTGGCTTCTACTCCGGATCAGGGATATGATCAGGGCGGACACTCCGGCGATTACATAAATCTGGATTAAGAACGAAGATAGGAATCAATCAGGCAATCGCCGTTTTTCCGAACAGGAAGGCTGTGCGGCAGGAGGAGAAGGCACATGAGCAATTATCAGATAGAGACAAAATGTATTCAGTCCGGCTGGCATCCTGGAAAGGGAGAACCGAGAGTTCTCCCCATTTACCAGAGCACTACATTTAAATATGACACCAGTGAACAGATGGGCAGGCTGTTTGATCTGGAGGACAGCGGGTATTTTTATACCAGACTGCAGAATCCCACCAACGATGCAGTGGCAGAGAAGATCTGTGAACTGGAAGGCGGAGTGGCTGCGATGCTTACGTCGTCCGGACAGGCTGCAAATTATTATGCAATATTCAATATTTGTGAAGCGGGAGATCATATGATATGTTCTTCCACTGTGTATGGCGGCACCTTTAACCTGTTTGGGGCAACGCTGAAGAAACAGGGGATTTCATGCACTTTTGTGGATCCTGACGCTTCTCTGGAAGAGCTGTCCCAGGCGTTTTTGCCTAATACAAAAGCAGTGTTTGCAGAATCCATTGCCAATCCGGCATTGGTAGTTCTGGATATTGAGAAATTTGCTAAGGCAGCCCATGATCATGGAGTTCTCTTGATTGTGGACAATACATTTCCAACGCCTATTAATTGCCGTCCTTTTGAATGGGGCGCAGATATCGTCACCCATTCCACCACCAAATATATGGATGGACATGCAATGTGCGTGGGAGGCTGTATTGTGGATAGCGGGAATTTTGACTGGAATCAGCATGCGGAGAAATATCCGGGGCTGACTCAGCCGGATCCCACCTATCATGGGATTGTTTATACGGAGAAATTCGGCAAAGGGGCATATATTACCAAGGCAACGGCGCAGATTATGAGAGATTTGGGTTCCATCCAGTCTCCCCAGAATGCGTTTTTGCTGAATGTAGGATTGGAGACACTGCATCTGCGAGTGCCAAGGCATTGTGAGAATGCCAGAGAGGTTGCGGAATTTTTGAACGGCCATGAGAAAGTGGCATGGGTAAATTTTGCAGGTCTCAAAGACAATAAGTATTATGATTTGGCGAAGAAGTATATGCCAAATGGCACCTGCGGCGTAATTTCCTTTGGGTTAAAAGGAGGAAGAAAAGTTTCCGTAGATTTTATGGATAGGCTGAACATGATTGCAATTGTGACTCACGTTGCAGACGCCCGTACCTGTGTCCTGCATCCTGCCAGCCACACCCACAGGCAGATGACAGATGAACAGTTAGTGGAAGCAGGCGTGGCGCCGGATTTGATTCGTTTGTCCGTTGGAATTGAAAACGTTCAGGATATTCTTGAGGATCTTGCGCAGGCTTTAGAAGGCGTAGACAATGATTAATTTTGGAGGAGTAGATATGAGAAAAATTCTGTTTGCAGCATCAGAGTGTGTACCTTTTATTAAGACAGGCGGATTGGCCGATGTATGCGGCGCTCTGCCCAAGGAATTTGATAAAAACGAATGGGATATCAGAGTTGTGCTTCCGAACTATACTTGTATTCCGGAAAAATGGCGGAACCAGTTTGAGTATGTCACTCATTTTTACATGAGCTGCGGAAGTTACATACAAAATAAGTATGTGGGCGTTTTACAGTATAAGCTGGATGGAATTACTTATTATTTTATTGATAATCAGGAATATTTTGATTGTTTTCTGCCGTATGGAGACATCAGATTCGACGTGGAGAAATTCGTGTTCTTTGACAAGGCGGTATTGTCCATGCTTCCGCTGATTAATTTCCAGCCACAGATTATTCATTGTCATGACTGGGAGACAGGTTTTATACCAGTGTATCTGAAAACAGAGTTCCAGGGAGATATGTTCTTCTGGGGCATGAAATCCATTATTACCATTCATAACCTGAAGTTCCAGGGAATCTGGGATGTAAAGACCATGAAGGGCCTGACAGGCTTCCCCACAGATTTGTTTGTGCCGGATAAGCTGGAATTTAAGAAAGACGCCAATATGCTGAAGGGCGGTCTGGTATATGCAGATTATATTACCACAGTAAGTGATACCTACGCACAGGAGATTCAGACCAATTATTATGGCGAAGGATTAAACGGGCTGCTGGCGGCAAGACACATGGATATGCAGGGAATTGTCAACGGCATTGATTATAATGAATATAATCCGGCAGCGGACAGCAAGATTTATGTGAACTATGATGCAGGAAGCCACAGGAAGAAGAAAGCCTTAAACAAAGAAAGGCTGCAGCAGGATCTGGGACTTGCGGTAGACAAGAAGCGTTACATGATTGGACTGATTTCCCGTCTGACGGATCAGAAGGGTCTGGATTTGATCAATTATGTGATTGAGCGGATTATTGATGATTATACCCAGTTGGTTGTAATCGGGACCGGAGATCCTCAGTATGAGAATATGTTCCGTCACTTTGCATGGAAATATCCGGATAAAATTTCCGCAAATATCTGCTATTCTGATGATTTGGCCCATAAGCTGTATGCGGCGGCAGACGCATTCCTGATGCCCTCCAGATTTGAGCCCTGCGGCCTGACCCAGATGATTTCTTTCCGCTATGGAACCATTCCGATTGTGCGTGAAACCGGCGGTTTGAAGGATACAGTACAGCCTTACAATGAATATGATAATGTAGGAGACGGATTCTCCTTTACCAATTATAACGGAGAGGAAATGCTGAATATCATCAATTATTCCAAGCAGATTTTCTTTGATAAGAAGCGTCAGTGGAACCAGATGATAGACCGCGCTATGGCCAATGATTATTCCTGGAATGCTTCCAAGTTCCGATATGAAGGACTGTATAAGTATTTGATGGGCGAGTGTTAAGAGATTTTGATTGCCCAGGAGGTGGAAAATATGCCTGTGAATGAAAAAGAAATCAATTGCAATCTGTTTGATCAGCTTTCTTTGTTGGAAGAAATTGAAGAAATTGCAGAAGAAGAAAATGCAGTAAAGACGTTAAAGATGATTGCAAAGAAAAAGAGACAGGTGGAAAGAAAATTATACCAGTCACCGCCGTTAGGGAAAGAAGAATAAGAGAATAGAAAAAGAGGCTGTCGGAAAATGACAGTCTTTTTTTGTCACATTTCCTATTCTTCCGATGGAATTTTTAAAACAGTACCCAAAATGAGTGGGTTCCAATACAGTGATTTGAAGAAAAATTACGATATAATTTATTTACATGGAGGGAATGGCAATGATAAGCCAATATCACAAAAGGGCTTCTACATTTTGCAGAGCAGGGAAATTTGGCAGCTGAAAAGCCTTGACGCAGGAACAGGCTATTCATTTTTCTGGAAAATAAAGAGCTTGCTTGCCAGGTAGTTCAGAATAATTACCAGTACGTTGGATAAAATTTTTATCAGCATATCATTTTGATGCAGCAGATCTACGAAGAACGCCATCATTGCCAGATCCAGGATTCCGGTAGCCAGGCGGCAGGAAACAAAGGCCAGCCCTTCACGAAAAATACCGGCATTTCAACAGCGGCGGCAGAAACCAGGAATTTCCATATCAGCTTTGTATAAATTTTTATAGAATTTTCGATACTATGATTAAGAAATTATGCGAAAATTCTATAGAATGGAGAAAAATATGGAAGAGAATTTAAAACAGCAAGATAAGAACCAGGGGGAAAATGAAGAAATCAAGGAAATGGGACAGCTTACCTTAGAGCAGGGAAAGGATCGCCACAAGATCCATCTGTTGTCCATTATCGGAGAGATTGAGGGACACGAGAGTCTTTCTCCCAATACTAAGACCACCAAATATGAACACGTATTGCCCAAACTGGCTTCCATTGAAGACGATGACAGTATAGACGGCGTTATGGTAATTATCAATACGGTGGGCGGGGATGTGGAATCCGGTCTGGCTATTGCAGAAATGCTTTCATCCCTGAGCAAACCCACTGTTTCCCTTGTATTGGGGGGAAGCCATTCCATTGGGGTGCCCTTGGCAGTTTCCACAGATTATTCTTATATTGTTCCTACAGGCACAATGGTGATCCATCCGGTTCGTCTAAACGGACTGGTCATCGGTGCGCCTCAGACTTATGATTATTTTCAGCAGATGCAGGATCGGATAACCGGATTTGTTGCCAGCCATTGCTTTGCCAGCCAGGAGCAATTGGAAAAAATGATGATGAATACCAGTATGCTGACGAAGGATCTGGGTACGATTTTGGTAGGCAGCCAGGCAGTGTCTGAGGGGATTATCAATGAAGTGGGAGGCATTGATGAAGCCATGAAGAAACTGCATCAGATGATTGAGGAAGGAAGAGGGCAAAACAGCGAAGAAGCATAGGACAATCCTTCTTCATATGCGGAAATTTTTGCACAGGATCAAGATAATTTCCGAAACCAGTTGAGTTTTTAGCGGTTATGAGGTATATTATTAGTAAGAGGAGCAATAAGTGACAAGTAAAGGACAGGTGACGCGTATGAAGAAATATATGAGATGTTCTCTGGAGGTAGAAGCGGTAAAATATGAACTTGGCAAGGGCCTGGAAGACGGATTTATGCCATGGACTTCTGTGATAACTACTGGTTGGATTAAGTCGGATAATCTTATTCAAATTACCCGTGAGGACGGCGTAGTGGTTTGTCCCTTTGTTCAGAACCGCAGGGGACTTACGTTTCTTCGGGAAGACGACTATATTATCGTGGAGAAGGATATGGAGCGGCATGTGTGCGGGAAGGATAAATTTTCCAAACGTTTTCAGCCAGTGGAAGAATAAGGAGATTGCCTGTTGAATTTTAATTGAAAAACATCTTTAATGGGATTTCGGAACGGAACAGTTCCTAAGTATATAAGATTTTGAAAATTCCATTCAGGATGTTTTTTTAATTAATGGAGGCGGATGGAAAAGAAGGCGGAATGATATGGAAAGTTCTGTTTCTGTGTATGAAAGCCGGAAAAACTTTCTCAGACATAGGAGGTACATAAATGTCATTGCAGTTGATTTTTGGAGGTTCCGGCAGCGGAAAATCAGACTATGTATACCGGAGGCTGTTGGAGCAGTCAAAAATAGAAAAGGATAAGACATTTTTTGTCTTAGTGCCGGAGCAGTTTACCATGCAGACCCAGAGGGAGCTGGTAAGGCGGCAGGAAAACCACAGTATTATGAATGTGGATGTGGTCAGCTTTCCCAGGCTTGCATACCGGGTTTTTGACGAGCTGGGTATGGGAAAGCTCAGCATCTTAGAGGAAACAGGTAAGAATCTTCTGCTGCGCCGGGTGGCGGAGGAGCAGCAAGAGAATCTGAAGCTTTTGAAAGCCAGTATGAAAAAAACTGGATATATCAGTGAGGTAAAATCTGTAATTTCTGAACTGACGCAGTACCGGATTCTGCCTGGGCAGCTGGACGCCTTTATTCAGGATGAAGAGCAGTCGCCGCTGTTTCGCCATAAGATTCAGGATATTCAGACGATGTATCAGGGATTTTTGGATTATCTGGAAGGAAAATATATTACGGCAGAGGATCTTTTAGAAGTTCTGGCGCAGACGGCGGACCGTTCCCAGATTCTGAAGGGTTCTGTCATTGTGCTGGATGGATTTACCGGATTTACCCCAGTGCAGTATTATCTTTTGGAAACGCTTTTAAGGCTTACTGATGAGATTGTGGTGACGGTGACGCTGGATGAACGAGAAAACCCCTATCAATGCCAGGGGATTCAGGAGCTTTTTTATATGAGTAAAAAGACCATTGGAACGCTGCTGAGTCTGGCGGAGCGCAATCATATTGAAGTAAAGGAGCCATATTGGGTGCGCCATACAAAAAACAGCCGGTTTGCAGCTTCCCCTGCACTGCTGTGGCTGGAGCGGAATTTGTTCCGCTTTCGGCCCAAGCCCTATTTGGTTTCCCCTGCTGCCCAGCATAGGGAAGCAGAGAAAGTCAGCCTTTCTGCTGAGACGGCGGGAAACCATCAGGATATCCGGTTCTTTTCCCTGTTAAACCCCAGGCAGGAGCTTCATTTCATTGGCAGAGAAATCAAGCGGCTGGTACGGGAGGAGCATTACCGTTACAAAGACATTGCTATTGTATGCGGAGATGTGGAGTTGTATGGAAATTATGCAAATGAGATATTTGACGCTTATCAGATTCCCTTGTTTTTGGACGCCAGAAAAAATATTGTGTTCCATCCCATGACAGAATTTATCAGGCAGTCCCTTCTGCTGCTGGAGCAGGATTTTTCCTATGAAACAGTGCTGGGTTATCTTAGGTGCGGCCTGTCAGGATGGGACAGGGAACAGGTGGATTTACTGGAGAATTACCTTCTGGCAGAAGGAATTCGGGGATTTAAGAAATGGCAGGAGCCTTGGGTGCGAAGAGGCTGCGTACAGTCTCAGGAAGAACTGGATCGGATCAATGAGCTGCGGGAGCAGTTTGCGGAACAGTTTGCGCCTCTGCGGGAAAGTTTTCAGAAGGAGAAGGGGAGTTATCATACAGTGCTGGAGGAATCCAGGGCTTTTTATCTTCTGATGTATCAATTGAATGTGGAAGGCCAGTTAAAAGAATATGAAGAGCAGTTCAGCCAGGAGGGAGAGAACGCTCTGGCCAAAGAATATGCCCAGATTTATAAAATTGTGATGGATTTGCTGGATAAGATGGTAGAGCTTCTGGGAGAAGAGCGGATGGGCGTTCGGGAATACAGGGAGATTTTGGAAGCGGGCCTGGAGGCCGCTGCTGTGGGGATTATACCTCCGGGATATGATCGGGTGGTATTTGGTGATATAGAAAGAACCAGGCTTTCCGATGTCAAAGTTCTGTTTTTTGTGGGCGTGAATGATGGGCTGATTCCCAAAGCGTCCCAGCATGGGGGAATTATTTCTCAGTCTGATCGGGAGTGGTTTGCTTCCCACGGCATGGAGCTTGCGCCGACGGACAGAGAGCGGAGTTTTATCCAGAAATTCTATCTGTATCTGAATCTGACCAAGCCTTCGGAAAAATTATATATAACCTGGTTTCGGGTCAGCCAGGATGGAAAGGAAGCCAGGAAATCTTATTTAATCAGCGCCATGTTTAAAATGTTTCCGGATATTCTGCCGGTGCGGGTGGAAGAAGCTTTGGGCATGGAGCAGATTGTAACGCCCAAAAGCAGCCTGAAATTTTTGGTGGAGGGCCTGAAAGCGGCCCAAAAAGGAATGATGTATCCCGAGTGGAAGGGGCTGTGCCGCTGGTATCTGTCTGAGGAGCTGTGGAAAGAGAAGGCGTCCCGGTTTTTGGAAGCGGCGTTTTATCAGTATCATGCGGCGCCTGTGGGGGCCAAGGTAGTTCGCGCCTTGTACGGTAAGGTGCTGGAAAACAGTGTGACCCGCTTAGAGCAGTTCAGCGCCTGCGCCTTCGGGCATTTTCTCCAGTATGGGCTGAAGCTGGAGGAACGGAGTCTGGGAGAATTTGCGCCGGTGGATATGGGGAATATGTTTCACGAGGCATTGGAGCGTTATTCCAATCACATGGAGGAAGAGGGCTACCATTGGTTTGATGTGCCGGAGGAAGTAAAAGAAAGGCTGATTCAGCAGGCAGTGGAGGAAACGCTGGGGTCAGGCCTTGGCAGCATGCTGTTTCAGGAGGCCAGAACTGCCTACCTTTTGGAACGGATGAAGCGGATTTTAAGGCGTACCATTGAGGCCATCACAGAGCAGATTCAGACCAGCCATTTTACGCCGGAGGGATATGAGATTTCCTTTTCTTTTGTGGAGAATCTGGAAGCGGTGAATTTTGTGTTAAGCGAAGAGGAACGAATGCGCCTCAGAGGCAGAATTGACCGGATAGACGCCAGAAAAGAGGGAAATCAGGTCTATGTGAAGGTGATTGATTATAAATCAGGAAACCGGGAATTTCAGTTGTTGTCGTTGTATCACGGATTGCAGCTTCAGCTTGTAGTTTATCTGAATTCCGCCATGGAGCTTATGAAACGGAAATACCCGGACAAAGAAGTGCTTCCCGGCGGCATGTATTATTACCATCTGGACGATCCGGTGGTGGAAGGAAACTCCGCCAGTACGGATGCAGAAATCCAGGAAAAAATATTGGAGGAACTGAAGCTGAAGGGAATTGCCGGGGAAGGGGAAGATTCAAGCGTCAGCAAAAAATCAAAAAAAGCCGGGACAGAGGAATTTCAGATTCTCTCCCGCTATGTCAGCCACAAAATCCGTGATATCGGAAGGAAAATTTTTGATGGGGAAATCGGCGCAGAACCTTATCAGCTGGGAGACAATACCGGCTGCGATTATTGTCCCTACCATGGCGTCTGCGGATTTGATCCATCCTCCCCAGGCTGGAATTACCGGAAGCTGGAGAATATCAGGGATGAAGCAGAGATTTTGGAAAAAATGCGAAAGGAGCTGTAGGAGACGTGGAAAAGCAGTGGACCAAAGAACAACAGCAGGTCATTGAACTTGAGAACAGGAATCTCCTGGTGTCTGCAGCGGCGGGAAGCGGAAAGACCGCAGTGTTAGTGGAGCGGATTATCCGGAAAATTACGGATGTCAGCCGTCCGGTGGATATTGACAGGCTTTTGATTGTGACTTTTACCAATGCGGCGGCTGCGGAAATGCGGGAACGTATCGGCCTTGCCATAGAAAAGGCTTTGGAGCGGCAGCCGGAACACAGCCATTTGCAGAAGCAGCAGACTTTGCTGCATAATGCGCAGATTACCACCATACATAGTTTTTGTCTCTATGTGATACGCAATTTTTTCCACCGGATTGAGCTTGATCCTGATTTTCGGGTGGCAGAGGAAGGGGAATTGAAACTGCTGAAAAGCGATGTGCTGGATCAGGTTTTAGAGGAATATTACAAAGAAGCAAAGCCGGAATTCCTTGCCCTTTCAGAAACCATTGCCACTGGAAAAAATGATCTTCCTCTGAAAGAAACGGTGCTGAAATTATTTGAGTTTGCCATGAGTTATCCCTGGGTGGAGGAGTGGTTAGAGGACTGTAAAAGGCCTTTTCAGGCAAAAAACATGGAAGAGTTTGAAAGCCTTCCTTTGGCAGAAGAATTGCTGTCTTACTTCAACAGTATTGCCGGCCAGTGGGCTTTGCAGATGAAAATCTGCAGAAATCTCAGCCGGGAAGAAGACGGGCCTCTGATGTATGAAGAGCTTTTGACAAAAGAAGCCCAGGCCATGGAAAGCATTGCAAAGTGCCGAAGTTATTCCCAGTACTATGAGAAAATTCGTGGATTTTCCTTTGGACGGCTGCCGGCTGCCAGGAAATTTGACGGAGATCCGGCCAAAAAGGAACGGGTGCAGAAGCTGCGGAATGAAGTAAAAAATTCCGTCAAAAAAATTACAGAACAGTTCTTTTTCCAGAGCCCGGAGCAGATGCTTTGGGATATGAAAAAAAATCGGCCGTCTGTGGATATGCTCATCCAAGTGACCCTTTCTTTTATGCAGAAGTTTGCAGAGAAGAAACGGGAAAAAAATATGATGGATTTTAATGATTTAGAGCATTTCGCTTTGAAGATTCTGGTGGAGGATACGGCTGGAAAGCCCTCAAAAACAGCTTTAGAGCTGAGAAAAAATTATGCGGAAATCATGGTGGATGAATATCAGGATTCCAACTATGTGCAGGAGACAATTTTAAAGGCTGTTTCCAAGGAGTCAGAGGAAATTTTCAACATTTTTATGGTAGGAGATGTGAAACAGAGTATTTACCGGTTCCGAATGGCAAGGCCGGAGCTTTTTATGGAAAAATACCATACCTATACCCGGGAGGAAAGTAACTGTCAGAGAATTGATCTGCATATGAATTTCCGCAGCAGGCCAGAGGTGCTGCAGAGAGTGAATGATATTTTTTATCGGATTATGAAAGAGGATATTGGAAATATTACTTATGATAAGGAAGCGGCTCTTTATCCGGGCGCAGTGTTTCCGGAAGGGGAACCGGGAATGTTTGAGCCGAAGCTTCTGGTCATTGAGCCGGAGGAAGAGAATAAGGATCTGAAAGTCCAGGAGCTGGAGGCAAAAGCCGTAGGGCTTGAAATCCAAAAGCTGATGCAGACACAGCAGGTTACTGCGCAAATGCCCCAAAAGGATCATCCGGGAACGCTTCGGCCGGTTCGTTATTCCGATATGGTGATTCTTCTCCGTTCTATGACTGGCTGGGCAGATGCGTTTGTAAAAGTTCTCGGCGAAATGGGAATTCCTGCAAGGGCTGCTGCCGGAACAGGATATTTTTCGGCGGTTGAAGTGCAGACGGCATTGAACTTGCTGCGGATTCTGGATAATCCAAGACAGGATATTCCTATGGCTTCTGTGCTGGCTTCCCCCATTGTGGGGCTTGAGGGAGAGGAGTTGGCAGTGATACGGACTTCCTGTCCCGATGGCAAATTCTACCAGGCGGTTATGGAATACGCCAAAACCAGAGCCGGAGAGGAACAGTATACAAAAGGAATATCGGAAAGCAAGCTGCAGAAAAAATTAAGAGAATTTTTGTGCTTTGTGGAAAAGTTCCGGAAAAAGATCAGCTATACACCGATTCATGAACTGCTCTGCCAGGCATTGGAAGAAACCGGGTATCAGGCTTATGTATCTGCTCTGCCGGGAGGAGAAATCCGGCAGGCAAATCTGGAAATGCTGATAGAAAAAGCGATTGCTTATGAAAATACCAGTTACCGGGGGCTGTTTCATTTTATCCGTTATATGGAACAATTGCAGAAGTATGATGTGGATTTTCCCCTTGCAGAGGGAGAGGAAGCAGAAGATGCAGTGCGGATTATGAGTATCCACAAAAGCAAGGGGCTGGAATTTCCAGTGGTATTTGTGTCAGGTCTTGGAAAAATGTTCAATGCCCAGGATATCAGGGAACGAGTAGTGCTGCATCCGGGGCTTGGCATTGGCATGGATGTGGTGGATCTGGAACGCCGCCTGCGGACGCCGGGGCTTACCAGACAGTTTTTAGCCAGAAAAGTAACCATGGAAAACATTGGGGAAGAGCTGCGTGTGCTTTATGTGGCGTTAACCAGGGCAAAAGAAAAACTGGTATTGACGGGAGTGCTGAAAAAGGCCGAAGAAAAGCTGGAAACTTTGCAGGCCATTCCCACAGAAGACGGTTTTCTTACGTTTTTAAGCCGCCTGAACAGCAATACCTTTCTGCAGTTTTTACTGCTGGCGGCAAGCAGTATGAAGGATAACCTGCCGGTTACGCTGATAAAGCAGAGGGAGCTTGAGGAGCTGGAAGTTCAGGAGGCCGTTCAGGAAGGGCTAACCAGAATTCAGCTGCTTGCCGGATTAAAGGAGGCCCAGCCGGAATGGGAGAAACGGATTGAGGAACGTTTCTCCTATGAATATCCATATGAAAATGAGGTGACGATGCAGACGAAGGCGTCGGTATCGGAAATCAAGCACCGGGCAATGGAGCGGTTTCTTGAGGGAGAAACTGTGTTGTCAGTTCCGATTACAGGAATGCAGCAGGAGGATTTTCAGCGATATATTCCTGCATTTATGGAAGGCGTGCAGGAAGAGAATCTTGGAGCAAAACGGGGAACTGCCATGCACCGTGTTCTGGAATGCTATGATTTTACCAGGCCCTTGGAAACATTGCAGGGGCAGCTTCAGGAAATGGAAGAACAAAAACAGATGGAACGGGAGCTTCTGGATCTCATTTCTATTCCTGCATTGGAAAAATTTCTGGGAACAGATTTGGGAATACGGATGCAGGAGGCGGCAAAGCAGGGGAAATTATATCGGGAGAAACCTTTTGTGATGGGGAAGCCTGCCAGTGAAGTGTTAGAGGACAGCGACAGTGAGGAAATGATATTAATTCAGGGAATTATTGACGTGTTTTTTGAAGAACCGGACGGAATCGTACTGCTGGATTATAAAACAGACCAGGTGAAAGCCGCCTGGGAGCTTGCGGGCCTTTACCGTGCCCAGCTGGGATTGTACCAGGAAGCCATTGAACGTTCTGTTGGAAAGAAGGTAAAGGAACGGCTGCTGTATTCCTTCTGCTTGGGAGAAGTGGTTCCTGTGTAAAATTTTCTATTAAGGAAGAGAAAGGAAGGATAATTTTGATTTATGATAATAAGCGAGTGAAAATCGGCGAAAGGACTATTCTTTTGCGCAGCGCCAGGGAAGAGGACGCAGAAGCGCTGCTGTCCTATATGAAAATCATTTATGGGGAAACGCCGTATCTGATCCGTGAGCCGGGGGAAGTTACTCTTACCCTGGAACAGGAAAAGAATTTTATCAGGGAAAGGGAAGAGTCAGCCCGGGACCTGCTGCTGCTGGCCTTTGAAAATGGGGCGCATATTGGCAACTGCTCTGTCTCAGGTCTTGGCAATTTTTCCCGCTATGCTCACAGGTGCGATGTGGCCATTGCGCTGTATCAGAAATACTGCGGC
The DNA here is from genome assembly GCF_004793545.1 of Petralouisia muris. Classification (GTDB taxonomy): domain Bacteria; phylum Bacillota; class Clostridia; order Lachnospirales; family Lachnospiraceae; genus Petralouisia; species Petralouisia muris. Next base: position 91,793 of record NZ_SRYA01000002.1, read on the forward strand.
AGCGGAATTGGCAGAAAAATGATGGAGGAAGCGTTATTTGCAGCCCGTAATATGGGTTACGAGCAGGCAGAGCTGGAGGTGGCGGCTAGCAATCTGCGTGCCATCCGGCTGTATGAGAGTCTTGGGTTTCAAAAGTATGGGACCTTTCCGAATAATATGAAATATAAGGATGGCGCCTATGAGGATGCTGATTGGATGATGAAGAAGCTGGTACAGTGATTCTTGTAGTGACGGAAAAATAGCAGGAGGCTGCTGTAAATGAAGAAAAGTTTTAATGTGACAGGATTGTGTATATCGGAAAAACATTATATGGTGGATTTGACGGACCGAATCAGCCAGATTCGGAAAATGGTGGATGCCGGAGATTATTTTACCATAAACTGTGCCCGCCAGTATGGAAAAACAACCACATTGACTGCATTGGCAAAAGCGCTGGATCAGGATTACCTTGTAGTAAGTCTTGATTTTCAGGTTCAGGGAAGTGCAGCGTTTCAAAATGAGAATGCGTTTTCTCTTGCATTCCTGAAAATTTTCCTGAGGGAAATGAAAAGGCAGGAAAACAAAATAATTGGTATGGAAGAGCTGATTGCAGAAATGCAGGAGGCATTTCAGAGAAGAGATGGAAGATTTGACTTGCTGGCGCTGTTTGAATATCTTTTGTCAGTTTGTGGAGATTCTGAAAAAGCGCTTGTGCTTATGATCGATGAAGTAGACAGCGCGTCGACTCATCAAGTGTTTTTAGATTTCCTTGCTCAGCTGCGGAGCTATTATCTGGAGCGGGACACGAAGGGAACAAAGACCTTTCATTCTGTGATTCTTGCAGGAGTATATGATGTGAAAAACCTGAAAAGGAAATTGCGTTCTGAGGATGAACATAAGAGAACCAGCCCATGGAACATTGCAGCAGATTTTGATGTAGAGATGAGCCTGTCGGAACAGGGAATTGCAGGAATGCTTCGGGAATATGAGGAAGAATGCCATACAGGAATGGATATAGAGGAATTGGCAGGGCTGTTGTATCATTATACCTCCGGTTATCCATATCTGGTATCCAGATTGTGTAAATTGATGGATGAAAAGATATGTTCCACTGATATTTGGAAACAGTCTTCAGACAGGGGCAAAGCTTCAGCGGCTGTGGCAGAAAAATATTCAACAGAGATTTCCGGGCATTCTCAGAATGTGTGGACGAAAAATAGTTTTTTGGAAGCTGTGCGGATGCTGCTTTCCGAAAATAACATGTTGTTTGAATCTTTGATTGGCAAGCTGTCGGACTATCCCGAATTAAACCGAATGCTGAGAGAACTTCTGTTTTTGGGAAAGAGCATTACTTATAGTCCTACCAATCCAGCAATTAATCTGGCAAGTATGTTTGGCTTTATAAAAAATGAGAGCGGAAAAGCTGTGCCGGCAAACCGTATTTTTGATACTTTGCTATATAACCATTTTCTTTCGGAAGATGAGATACACTCTTTGGAAATCTATAAGGCGTCTCTTCAGGATAAGAGGAAATGAATATAATACCCGCGGCGAAAATCAGTTGGCAGGATATTTGGCTGATTATGGGCTGGATCAGGGATATATGCTCAGCTTTTGTTTTAATAAAAAAAAGCAAATAGGCGTTCATGAAGTTATTGCAAAAGGCAAAGTGATTATTGAAGCAGTCGTATAGACCACAGAAAGGCGGTAAACGTGAAAAAAGTAATGATTTTTGATTTTGATTATACATTAGGAGATTCCACAAAAGGAATCATTGCAAGCATTAATTTTGCATTGGAAAAAATGAACCTGAAACCTGCGCCAGAGGACCGCATTGTGAAGACTGTCGGCCTGTCTTTGGAAGAAATTTATGAAGTTCTTACCGGCAGGAGCGACAGTGGGGAAATGGAAACCTTTAAACAGTATTTTCGGGAAAAAGCTGATGAAGTGATGGTAAATAATACCAAACTCTACGGCGGGATAAAAGAAATGCTGGAGCAGGTACATAGCAAAGGGCGTAAGACTGCCATCGTTACAACCAAGTACCACTATCGAATTAAGCAGATTCTTGCAGCTCATCAGATGGAGCATTTGATTGACTCTATTATCGGGGTGGAGGATGTAAAAAAACCAAAACCCGATCCGGAAGGAGTCTGGAACATCAAAGAGCAGTTTGGGGTTTCTTTGGAGGATATTCTGTATGTGGGAGACAGCCTTGTAGACGCTAAAACAGCTCAGGGAGCAGGCGTAGATTTCATTGCAGTTTTGACAGGAACCACTGTCGCAGAAGATTTTCAGGAATATCCGTATTTGAAAATATTAAACAGCGCGGCGGAGCTTGGCAGTCAAAAAGAGGCGATGCTGTGAAAAAACAGCTTTCCGTTATCGCTTTAAGAAAATGAAAGGAACAGGTGAGTGTCATTGAAATACAGATTAATTCTTGCTTCCGCATCTCCCAGGCGGAAAGAGCTTCTGACGCAGATTGGCGCAGAATTTGAAATAATTCCGGCAGTGGGGGAAGAAGTGATTGTCAGTGCAAAGCCAAAACAGGCAGTGCTGGATTTATCCCGCCAGAAAGCAGAAGAAGTGGCCCGAAAGTTTTATCAGGAAGCCGGAAATATTGTGATACTGGCAGCGGATACAATTGTGGCTTTTGACGGAGAAATACTGGGGAAACCCAAAGATCCGGAAGATGCAAAAAGGATGCTGGGAATGCTTAGCGGCCGGGAACACAGCGTATTTACCGGAGTGACAATGGTTGTAAAAGCTTCTGGTTCTGAAAAAATAATTTCTTTGTATGAAGAAACGAAAGTTTTTATGTATCCCATGACAGAGAAGCAGATTCAAGCTTACATAGAAACGGGAGAACCCATGGATAAAGCGGGAGCTTACGGGATTCAGGGAAAATGCGCCGTTTATATTGAAAAGATTGTGGGAGACTATAATAACGTGGTAGGACTTCCAGTGGCGGCAATTTTTCAGAAATTGGAAAAATCAGGCATTGAAATTTTGTGAGATTCATACTATCATAGAAGCAGCAGGAGGGAATAATATGAATGAGTATGATGAAATTTGTCTGGAATATTTTTTAAAGCATCAACTACAGTTATTTGATGAAAAAGTAGTCAGGAATCCTGAAGAAGCGGAGGAATTTCTGGAAGACTGCATGGCGGTGATATGTGGGAATATCCGTGAAGTGCGGGAGTATTTCGAAGAGGAAGGGGCTGACATTGCCCAGATGAGTGATGAAGATCTGGAAGATGCATCTGAAGTATTTGCACTGCCGGACGGAAGATATCTGGTGGTAGAAGCCTAGGAAAGAGAAAACGCCACGGAGAGTTTCTGGTGATGGAAGCAAAGACAGGAGAAAACTATGAGTAACTATGACGTAATTATTGTAGGAGCAGGTCCTTCCGGGATATTCTGCGCCTACGAGCTGATTCATAAAAATCCGGATCTTCGGGTATTAATGTTGGAGAAGGGAAGAAGAATTGAAGAACGTCAGTGTCCCAAGCGGAAAACGAAAGTCTGTGTGGGATGCAGGCCCTGCTCCATTACCACAGGATTTGCGGGAGCAGGCGCTTTTTCCGATGGAAAGCTGTCTCTGTCCCCGGATGTGGGAGGGAATCTGCCGGAGATTTTAGGCTATGAAAAGGCGGTGGAATTGATTCAGGAATCCGATGAGATTTATCTGAAATTCGGTGCAGACGACAGTGTATATGGATTGGGAAAAGAGAAAGAAATCCGGGAAATTAGGAGAAAAGCCATCAACGCCAATCTGAAATTAGTAGAGTGTCCCATCCGGCATCTTGGCACAGAGGAAGGCTACAAGATTTATATGCGGCTTCAGGAGCATTTACTGGAGCAGGGCATAGAGATGAAGTTTAAAACCATGGTGGAAAATATCATTGTGGAAGACGGCAGGGCCAAAGGCGTGATTACAGATCAGGGCGAGACATTTTACGGAGATGAAATTGTCTGCGCCATCGGACGGGAAGGCGCTGACTGGTTCAGCCATGTATGCAAGGAGCAGGGAATAGAAACCTTGGTAGGGACTGTGGATATCGGAGTCCGCGTAGAGGTTCGGGATGAAGTGATGGAATTTCTGAATCAGAATCTTTATGAGGCGAAATTGATTTATCACACGCCTACTTTTGATGATAAGGTAAGGACTTTCTGCACCAATCCTTCCGGCGAGGTGGCGGCGGAATATTATGACAACGGCCTTGCAGTAGTCAACGGACACGCCTATAAGTCCAGTGAATTGAAAACCAGCAATACCAATTTTGCCCTGCTGGTTTCCAAGAATTTTACCAAGCCTTTCAAGACGCCTATCGAATACGGCAAGCAAATTGCTCAGCTTTCGAATATGCTTTGTGACGGCAAGATTCTGGTGCAGACCTTCGGTGATTTCCGGAGAGGAAGGCGCACTACGGAAGAGCGCCTTTGCAGGAACAATTTGATTCCCACCTTGAAGGATGCGGTGCCGGGGGATTTATCCCTGGTATTTCCCCACCGGATTATGGTGGATATTGAGGAGATGATTCTGGCTCTGGATAAAGTGACGCCGGGAATTGCCAGCGATGAAACGCTGCTGTATGGGGTGGAAGTGAAATTTTATTCCAATAAAGTAGTGGTAAATAAAGAGTTTGAGACAAATATTGCAGGACTGAGGGCTATTGGAGACGGAGCTTCCGTCACCAGAGGGCTTCAGCAGGCGTCGGCCAATGGGTTAAGCGCAGCCCGCAGTATTTTAACGAAAATGAATTAACAGGTGAGATACAAATGAAAAAATATATCAAATATACAGTGACAGCGGTAGTATGCAGTTTGTTTTTTCTATGTCTGGCGGGATGTAAACTGGGGAAGACTCAGGTGACTGTCAGCGCCGGATTCAGTGAAAATGATGTATTTAAAATCAAAGATGAAGTCTGCACTCTGCCGGAAGCCAGGGTGGTTTTGACAAATTATCAGAATATGTACGCTACGATGTACGGAATTGAATTGTGGAAGCATGAATTTGGCAATCATGATCTGGAGGAATATGTGAAGGATCTGACGATTTCCAGACTGGCTCAGATTATGTCCATGGATTTTCTGGCGGCAGAAAATGATATTGAATTGTCAAAGGAAGAGAAGGAGAAAATCAAAGAGGCGGCAAGGGAATATTATGAATCGCTGAATGAAACTGAGCGGGAATATATGCATGTCAAGCAGGGAGACATTGAAATTCTCTATAAACGCTACGGCCTTGCAAATAAGCTGTACACGTATCTGACCCAGGGGGTGGATGACGAGGTCAGCGATGATGAAGCACGGATTATGGAAGCCCAGCAGATTTTTGTCACAGACAAGGAAAAGGCAAAGAATGTCCAGAATCAGCTGAAGGAAGATGCAGATTTTCTCTCTGTGGCCAATATTTACAATGAGGCTCCTGAGATCGAGGTAACCTTCGGCAGAAATGATGTGCCGCCGGAAGTGGAAGAGGTGGCCTTTGCACTGGAAAATGATCAGGTCAGCAAGAGAATCAAGACGGAGAAGGGCTATTATTTCTTTAAGTGCATCAACCATTACAATCAGGAGAAAACAGACGACAATAAATCCGTCATTTTGGAAAACCGCAGGAAAGAAGCCTTTGATGACGTATATACGGAATTTCTGGATACCCTTTCCTCAGAGTTTAATGAAGAGGTCTGGGATAAAGTAAAAGTGGAAATCAACAAGGAAGTGAAAACAGACAGTTTTTTTGATGTATATGAGAAATATTGTACCTGGTAACGTCATAAGAAGATAATGCCCCGCTGCCTAAGCGTTCTGGAAGAAACCGGATGCAGGCAGCGGGGCAGTTTATTTCGCCTCTTTGCAGGAAAATAAGAACAGTCCTAAGGGGCGGGAAGCAGTTTTCTATTGGATATCTGCAAGGAGCATCATAATCTTATTGCTTCTTGCCACAAATTTACTCATGGCGTCGGTAGGCAATGGGTGATTGCTCAGCATGGCAAGGTCATACAGCTGTTCACAGAATACCGGAACATGTTGGGAATCCTTATGCTCTAAAATGTATTTCACAAGGATATTGTTGGCGTTTAGGATGAGGGTTTGATCTCCGCCGAACATAGAAGGATCCATTCCTGCCATACCGTACATTTTCATCATATCCTGCATCCGGCGCCCTTCTTCGGAGAGCGTGATGACAGAAGAAATATCTGCATTTTTTAATTTTTCTACAGATACCTTCAGGTTCTCATTGCCCAGGGCTTTACGGAAGGTTTCTGTCAAGGCGTCTTTTGCTTCTTTCAATTCTTCTTCTGAAACTTCTTCTTTCAGTGATTCCGTCAGATCAGCGTCAATGCGGACAAATTTAATTTTCTCATTTCTGCGCTCTAACTGGGTGATGAAAGAGGTATCAATGTTGTGGTCTAAAATAACGGCGTCCATGCCCTGTTCTTTGAACATATTGATATACTGTCCCTGCTGCTGAACGTCGGTGACATAGTATACTGGTTTGCGGGTGTCTTTTTCTTCTGCAGCTTCTTCAGAGGTATCTTCACTGTTGGAAGCTTCTTCCTGTTGGGAAGCGTCAGCGCTTTCAGAAGCATCTGTATTCTCAGCAGCGTTGCCGCTTTTTTCTTCTTCTGTTTTCAGACATTCCGGAAGCGTGAGATATTTGTCATCCAGGTTTTTAAACAGAATGTAATCGTTCATTTTGTCGCAGAATTTCTCATCCTTTAAGCAGCCGAATTTGATAAAGGGGCTGATATCGTCCCAGTATTTTTCATAGGCTTCTTTGTCGGTTTTGCACATGCCGCTTAATTTGTCTGCCACTTTTTTGGTGATGTAATCAGAGATTTTCTGGACAAAACCATCGTTTTGCAGCGCGCTTCTGGATACATTCAGCGGCAAATCCGGACAGTCAATGACTCCTTTTAACAGCATCAAAAATTCCGGGATTACTTCCTTGATGTTGTCAGCGATAAATACCTGATTGTTGTATAATTTGATAATTCCCTCTATGGAATCGTATTCTGTATTGATTTTGGGGAAGTACAGGATTCCTTTCAGGTTAAAGGGATAATCCATGTTCAGATGAATCCAGAACAGGGGCTCCTTGTAATCCTGGAACACTTTCCGGTAAAAGGTTTTGTACTCCTCGTCGGTACAGTCATTGGGATGTTTGGTCCAGAGGGGATGGGTATCGTTTAAGGCAACCGGACGTTTGATGATTTTGGCTTTTTCCGTTCTGGGAGATACCTCTACCTGTTCCTTGGTTCCGTCTTCCTTTTCTTTTTCTTCAAATTTTGCTTCTTCAATGATGGTTTCGACAACAGTGTCTTTCTCTGTTACTTCCTCTGCAGGAATTGTCTCGTACTCAGTTTCTGCATTTTCTTTGTTCAGGAAAATTGGGGTAGGCATGAAGGAGCAGTATTTCTCAATGACCTCCCTTGCCCGGTATTCGTTGGCAAATTCCAGACAGTCTTCATTCAGGTATAATGTGATTTCTGTTCCCACGGTTGCTTTGGAACCGTCCGTCATGTCGAATTCGGTGCCGCCGTCACATTCCCAATGGACAGGAACAGCGTCTTTCTGGTAGGAGAGAGAGTCGATATGCACTTCATCCGCCACCATGAATGCAGAATAGAAGCCCAGTCCGAAATGACCGATGATTTGTTCCTCGCTGGCCTTGTCCTTATATTTTTCCAGAAAATCCGTAGCGCCGGAAAATGCAATCTGGTTGATGTATTCTTCCACTTCCTCTGCAGTCATTCCCAGGCCGTTGTCAATGAATTTCAGTGTTTTTTCTTCCGGATTTACCAGGATCTGAATCTTGGGCTCAAAGTCCTGGGGCAGTTCATATTCTCCCATCAAATCCAGCTTCTTTAACTTGGTAATGGCGTCGCATCCGTTGGAGATTAATTCACGGTAGAAAATGTCATGGTCGGAATACAGCCATTTTTTTATAATGGGGAAAATATTGTCGCTGTTAATGGAAAGGTTTCCATGCTTGTTGCTCATAATGATTACACTCCTTTATATTTAATCTGGTTGCTTCATTCTATAGAAGATTGTAAGCCTCATTTTTTTAAAAGTCAATAGATATTTAGCACTCTTCTTACCTGAGTGCTAACAAAACACGAAAAAGCCAGTAAAATCAAGGGGTTGGATAATTATTAAAAGTTTATAAACTGACGGATAGGAGGGCGGGCTTCTGTTGTATCAGGTTACAGCATTTCCGTAAAAGAAATTCTTCGAATGCCGAATTCCTCTGCCAGCTTCTTGGTAGTTTCTTCAAATCCGGATTTGGAAAATACATAATAATATTTTTCAGGATAGGAAAACAACGTTCCGCATTCTACTAAAGTCATTAAAACATCTGCACCGACTTTCCCATTTTTCCATTTGCATTCTCCCAGAAGAATTCGGTTTTCCCCAATGGCGGCAATGTCAATTTCTTCCTGACGTTTTTGAGCTGGATTAGATCCCCACCATCTGCCCAGCGTTCCAAAAGGAAATGGAAGAGTGGGATAGATGTCCGGCCGATAGAGATATTGCCGGCAGATATCTTCAAAAATGCTGCCCATAAAATCGCTGAGCTGCGGCTTGATATAGTTTTCATAGAGAAATGTTCCGGCATTCATGGAAATGGTTGTAATATTTGGACGTACAAAGCGATACCAGAACAGAAACATGCTGTCTTCCAAGTGGTAAATGGTTTTTCTGCTGTTCTCTTTCTCTGTCACAGGGCATTCCTTTTTTATAATTCCCAGTTGGGGTTCAAATCCATTTAATAATTCTCTGGACTCAAAAAAGGTGAAGGGTTTGAGTTTAAACTGTGCTGTTCTTCTGCCGTATAAGGGGCTTTTGTAACCAAGCACCTGATGTTCCATAAAGCTCATAGAAGAGCCGCATAAAATCAGGAACAGATTGGTGTTTTTCCAGCAAGCGTTAATGTGTTTCTGTAACAGGGATGAGATTGCCGGATAGGATGCAGCCAGATAGGGATATTCGTCAGTGGCAAAAATAATTTTTCTTTTTGGCACAGCAGGTCGATGTCTTCCAGAAGAACTTCAAAGTCCTGATATACGGCATTCTGTTCCGTTACCTGCATCATGGCGCCAGAAAGTCCCATGAGATTTTCTTTCATGGTTTCCTCTATGGCGATATAGGAAATTGCTGATTTTTTTTGATAAATTCTGCAATCAGAGTAGTTTTCCCTACCCTTCGCCTTCCGTAAATTACTGCAAATTGGAACGAATCCTCCTGGTACATAAGTTCTAACTTTTTTCTTTCCTTCTGCCGGCCTGCAAACATGGTTTTCCTCCAAATTAATTTAGGGAAAGAAACAATTCGCAATGGTTCCCTTGGTTCTTTGTATAGTCAGAATATCACAGGTAAGAGGGAAAGCAAACCTTTTCCTTTCCCTTCGGTTTATGGGCGGTTTTATGCATTTGTGCCGTAATTCTTTTCTAAAAACTGTACAATTGGTAACATTTGTATGAAAATTGCTGTTAATCTCCATGAAAAAAATACAAAATGATTGAGTTAATTATTTAACAATGTTATACTGTGGAAGTAGGAAACAAGTAGGAGTTCGGAATATGTGAAACAAGGAGGAGAAGGATTGGAAGCAAAGGATCAAAAGATACTGGATGAGATTTTGGAATCTCACAGCTATGACCAGACGGCAGTTATCGGAATTATGCAGGATATCCAGAAGGTTTACCGTTATCTGCCGGAGGAAATGCTTTGCTATATTGCAAAAAAACTGCATTTAAGCGAAGCAAAAGTATATGGGGTAGCCACGTTTTATGAGAATTTTTCCTTAGAGCCCAAGGGAAAATATATCATTAAAATCTGTGACGGGACGGCCTGTCATGTGCGTCAGTCCACGGCGATTCTGGATGAAATTCGGGGGTTTTTGGGAGTGACCGGGGCAAAGCCCACCACGGAGGATATGATGTTTACGGTTGAGACAGTCTCCTGCCTGGGAGCCTGCGGGCTGGCGCCGGTCTGTACGGTGAATGATGTGGTGCATCCTGCCATGACCCCGGAAAAGGCCAGGGCGTTGATTCAGGAATTGAAAGAAAGCCCAGAGGCTGGAGAGGAGGCCAACGATGAAAATTAATCGAAGGGATGGAAAAGGCCGGAGAGGAGGCCAGCAATGAGAATTAATACGAGAGAAGAATTAGAAGCCAGAAGAAAAGAATATGCAGCTTCGCTGAAGACTCAGAAAAAGCAGATTTTGATCTGCGCTGGAACCGGCTGCGTGGCAGGAGGTTCTCTGAATATTTATGCAAGAATGCAGGAAATTCTGATGGAACGGGGCATTAAATGCGCCCTGGTGCTGGAAAAGGAGCCTCACGGCGATAGTATAGGACTGAAGAAATCCGGCTGTCATGGATTCTGTGAAATGGGGCCTCTGCTTCGGATTGAGCCGGCAGGTATTTTGTATATTAAAGTAAAAGCAGAAGACTGCAGGGAAATCATTGAAGGGAGTATTGTAAATGATCGTGTAATTGAGCGTCTGGTGTACCATGATCAGGAAGGAAAATCCTATGAAAAGCAGGAAGAAATTCCATTTTATAAGCAGCAGACCCGCGTTGCATTGGAGGACTGCGGGCGGATCAATGCAGAATCCATTAAGGAATACATAGCGGTAGGCGGTTACCGTGCAGTGGCGAAGGCGCTGTTTGACATGACGCCCAAGCAGCTTGTAGATGAAGTGTCAGAGGCGTCCTTAAGGGGCCGGGGCGGCGGCGGATTTCCCACCGGCCGGAAATGGGCACAGGTGCTGGCCCAGAAGGAAGAAGTGAAATATGTGGTCTGCAACGGCGACGAAGGCGACCCGGGAGCCTTTATGGACCGGAGCATGATGGAGGGCGATCCCCATCGGGTGATTGAAGGCATGCTGATTGCCGGAATTGCAACAGGAGCTCATTACGGCTATATTTACGTGCGGGCTGAATACCCTCTGGCAGTGGAGCGGCTGCAGACAGCCATCAACAAAGCAGAGGAAAAAGGGCTGCTGGGTAAAAATATCCTGAATTCCGGTTTTGATTTCGATTTGAAAATCAGTCAGGGAGCCGGAGCGTTTGTCTGCGGAGAAGGCTCTGCATTGACGGCCTCCATTGAAGGAAACCGGGGTATGCCCAGGGTGAAACCGCCCCGCACGGTGGAGAAGGGGCTGTTTGAGAAGCCGACAGTTTTGAATAACGTGGAAACTTATTGTAATGTGCCGCCAATTATTGTGAAAGGGGCGGAATGGTATAAAACCATAGGACCGGATAAAAACCATGGAACCAAGGCTTTTGCCTTAACGGGAAATGTTATGAATACTGGTTTGATCGAAGTGCCTATGGGAACTACGCTTCGGGAAGTTATTTTTGATATCGGAGGAGGAGTCAAAGGCGGGGAATTCAAAGCTGTGCAAATCGGAGGGCCCTCTGGAGGATGTCTCTGCATCAATCCTACAGAAGACCATCTGGATCTTCATCTGGATTTTGATTCCCTGAAAAAAGTGGGGGCGATGATTGGAAGCGGCGGCCTTGTGGTAATGAACGACAAGAGCTGTATGGTGGAAGTGGCAAGGTTTTTTATGAATTTTACCCAGAATGAGTCCTGCGGCAAGTGCATTCCCTGCAGAGAAGGCACCAAGCGGATGTTAGAGCTGCTAAATGATATCTGCGAAGGCAGGGGAACCATGAAGCATATCACGCTGTTAGAGGAACTGGCAGAAACCATTTCCGCAACGGCTCTCTGCGGACTAGGCAAGACGGCGGCGTTTCCTGTGGTAAGCACCATGAAATATTTCCGGGAAGAGTATCTGGCCCATGTGGTGGATAAAAAATGTCCTGCCGGGCAGTGCAAGGCGTTGGTATCCTTTCAAATTGATCCCGAGCAGTGCAAGGGCTGCAGCAAATGTGCGAAGCTTTGTCCCGTTGGAGCTATTTACGGTGAAGTCAAGAAGCCGTTTACCATTGATACCTCGAAATGTATTAAGTGCAAAGCCTGCAAAGAAGGCTGTAATTTCCACGCAGTAAAAGAAGTGTAGGAGGCCTGGACATGGAAAAATATATGATCATTGACGGCGAACGTGTATCGTTTACCGATGAAAAAAACATTCTTGCAGTCATTCGGAAAGCAGGAATCATTTTACCGACCTTTTGTTATTATTCAGATCTGTCCATTTACGGCGCCTGCCGTATGTGCGTAGTGGAGGATCAGTGGGGAGGGATTATTGCCTCCTGTTCTACGCCGCCGAAGCATGAAATGGAAATTCGCACCAATACGCCGCAGCTTTACTATCACAGAAAACGTATTCTGGAGCTGCTGTTAGCGGCCCATTGCAGGGATTGCACCACCTGTGAGAAAAATGGAAAGTGTAAATTGCAGGAGCTGGCTACCAGATTCGGAATTCCTGGGGTAAGGTTTGAAAATACCAATCCCATCCGTCCCACTGACACTTCCTCTAAGGCCATTGTCCGCAATCCCAATAAATGCATTTTGTGCGGGGACTGTGTGCGGGTGTGCAGTGAGATTCAGCATGTAGGAGCCATTGATTTCGCCCACCGGGGTTCGAAAATGGAGATTTCCACTGCCTTTGGAAGGGATATTGCAGATACCAACTGTGTAAGCTGCGGACAGTGCGCGGCAGTCTGTCCTACAGGCGCCATTACCATTAAGCGTGACAGCCATGATGTGTGGGAGGCAATTCACAATCCGAAAAAGCGGGTGGTGGTGCAGATTGCCCCGGCAGTCCGTGTGGCAATCGGCGAGGCTTACGGGTACGAGCCGGGAGAAAATACCATTGGGAAATTAGTGGCTTCCCTGCGTAAATTGGGAATAGACGCTATTTTTGACACCTCTGTGGGAGCGGATCTTACCATTATGGAAGAATCGGAGGAATTGCTGGAAGCCCTGGAGGAAGAAGACAGGAAATATCCCCTGTTTACCTCCTGCTGTCCCGGATGGATTCGTTTTGTGGAAACGCAGTATCCCCATCTGATGAAATATGTGTCCACTTCCAAGTCTCCCATGGAAATGTTTGGCGCAGTGGTAAAGGAATACTACCGGAAACAGGATAAAAAAGAAGGAAAAGAAACAGTATCCGTGGCAATCATGCCCTGTACGGCCAAGAAATTCGAAGCGTCCAGGGAAGAGTTTAAGAGAAAAGGAGCGCCGGATGTGGATTATGTGCTGACCTCCGAAGAAGTGATTACCATGCTGCAGGAAATCGGTATCCGGTTTGACCGTTTAGAGCCGGAAGCCTATGACATGCCTTTTTCTATTTTTTCCGGAGCCGGAGTGATTTTTGGAGCTACTGGCGGAGTGACGGAAGCGGCCGTGCGCCGGGTGGTGGAAGATAAGAGTCCCAAGGCGTTAAAAGAGATTGAATTTATCGGCGCCCGGGGTATGGACGGAGTCAAAATCTGTGAGCTTCCTTTTGGAGAGCGGCAGATACGGATTGGCATTGTCAGCGGTCTTGGCAATGCAGATAACCTGCTGCAGAAAATAGAAAGCGGGGAAGAGCATTTTGATTTCGTGGAAGTGATGGCCTGTCCGGGAGGATGTGTGGCCGGAGCGGGCCAGCCCTTTGCCCGTTCCACAGAGAAGCGGATGCGCGCGGAAGGCCTGTATAAGAATGACAAGGCAATGCAGATTAAGCGCAGTGAAGAAAATCCTCTGGTGGAAACATTGTACAATGATCTGCTGAAGAACCGGGAGCATGAGCTTCTGCATGTGCATTATGCGCCGGAAACGTAATATGTTGTATTCTGCATAATTTGGCAGTAAAATTGGCAAATGGGGCTGTCGGAAATTGAAATGTACACATAATCTATTACAGGAACTCAGATATTTTCCGACAGCCCTGCCATTCATTTTTGAATATTTATGCACAAAGGCATGTTCGTTTCGTCAAGACGAATGATGACGGATTTATCGTATCTTGATGTTTCCACTTTCACATCGGACCGAAATTTCATGTTTGATGTTGCTGTCTTGTTTTTGGTAATGGACGGTTCCGTCTTCTTTTGCATCTATATTTTTTCCGTTGATTTCAACGGTTCCGTATTCTGCCTCCAGATCATAATTGTAATCTGTAACTTTATCCGTCAGTTCCAGTGTCACGTCCCCGTATTCTGCGTTGACTTTTGTCCGTTCCAGGACTGCATTCTTAAGGTTCAGACAGCCGGATTCCAGAGAAAATGTGCTGTTTCCTGCCTGGAAACGGTCAATGGAGCAATTGCCATAATCGGCGTCAATGGAGCAGGCGTCTGCTGTCAAGGAAGAAATTTCCAGGTTGCCGGATTCCAAACAGAATTTCCCTTCTCTGGAGGCTGAAACGGAGCTGCCTGTAAAGTTTCCGTAGGAAGCAGAAATGTTTAAGTTTTCACAAGTGAGGGCATTCACATCAATATTGCCGGATTCGGAAGAAATGTTCAGAGTATTTCCGGTAAAATCCCCAAGGGTCAGGTTGCCGTACTCCAGGGAAAGATCCGCTTTTTCGGCATTGAGCTGTTCTATTTCCAAATTTCCGCTTTCTATGGACATGCTCAGCAGATCAAAATAGTGGTCTTTGGGGACATAGAGATTTAAGTATAGGGGTTTTTGATTGACCGGATTTCCGAACAAATTCAGGGAAATAAGGTAGCGATTTTTCGTCTGGCCTTCCTGAAAATGAAATTTTCCGTTGGATACGCCGTAATCTGGTTTGCTGCTTTTGCCGTCCAGCTGGTATTCCAGATAAAAGCCGTCGGATGGCAGTATGGACACATTGGCGTAGTCTAAATCAATGGAAATTTCTGAAAATTCTTCCAGTGTTGTTTTCTCCAGTGTGTGAGGCTCCGGATATTTTTCCCTGCGGGGCGAATCTCTGCGTGCGGAAGCTGCGGAGCCAGTTCGGATACCATCAGCAATGATTATGCCGGAACACAGAATGCCGGCAAAGACAGCGACGCCGATGACAAGGGCTAACAAGTTGTTGTATTTTTTCATAACGTATCCTCCTTCTTAAGTCTGTATCTTCTCTCTGTTAATTAAAACGATACAGACTGGAGGATGACTTCAGGATCAGAAAGAATTATTTGGATTTATTCTATGCAGCGCTGAAAGGCAATGCGGGGACTTTTGTCTTCCACATGAATAATCCCGCATTCCTGAAATCCGTTCTTTTTTAACAGATGCCGCATGATAAGATTGTTTTCATGAGTGTCGATTCTGAGGTTGCAGGTGAAGGCGCTGCAGAACGTAAGGCATTCAGCCAGGATATCTTTTTGCCGGCCGGCGCTGGCAATGCGGTGTATGACTCCATAGGGAAAATCATTGAGCCATCTGCCCTGAATGATCTGGTAGGTGGGCTCCTCTCCGATCTGAAATGCAAATACTCCGGCGATCTGTCTGCCGGAAGCATCCGGCAATTTGATATCAGCAGTTTCTTCCGGCGCATCTTTTAGTTTGATATCAGCAGTTTCTTCCGGCGCATTCTCTAGTTTGATATCAGCAGTTTTTTCCAGCGCATTCTCCAGTTCAGATTCCATCACAAACAGTCTGCCTTGTTCTATATCCTGCCGGATTGTTTTGAGATCTGGTTTCTCTGTTCCCCACTGGCTGGGGTTGCCGCTTAACGCCATTTGCTCTCTTGCATAGGAGTAGATGGATAAGATTTGTTCCAGATCCTGAACGTCTGCTTTTCTGATAGTCATTGCGGTTCTCCTTACGTACTGCTTTTCTGTCAGTTATTGCGGTTCTTCTTATGCGTGCTCTTCTGTCAGTTATTGCGGTTCTCCCTGCGCCCTTCTTTTCAGATTGTTATGGAATCTTTTCTGTTTAGGGCTTTTAGAGACAGTGTATTTCCGAGCTTTCTGCTCTGTTTTCTGGGGGTTGCCGGAAGCTTCATCTGCCAGATTTTTCTGGGCTGTGGACAGCATCAGTTTAATGCGGTTTAGCTGGTTTACCTCAGAAGCTCCAGGATCGTAGTCAATGGCTACAATATTGGCGGCAGGATAGCGATGCCGTATTTTCTTAATTACGCCTTTGCCCACCACATGGTTGGGCAGGCAGCCGAAGGGCTGGGCGCATACGATATTATTGGTGCCGGAATGAATCAGCTCTAACATTTCACCGGTCAGAAACCAGCCTTCCCCAGTCTGATTTCCCTGGGATACAATGGGAGAGGCATAGCTTGCCAGCGTACGGATCTGTGCAGGCGGATCAAAGTGGCGGCTCCTTTCAAATTCTTTTCTTGCTGCGCCGCGCAGCCACTCCAGAAGCTGAATGCCAAGATTGGCAATTCTTGCAGCGGATTTTTTCTGTCCCAGCTTTTCTACACGGAAATTCTGATTGTAGAAGCAGTAGAGCAGGAAGTCAGTCAAATCAGGAACTACAGCTTCCGCACCTTCCGCCTCTAATAATTCCACCAGATAATTGTTGGCTGCAGGCAGGAATTTTACCAGAATTTCGCCTACAACGCCTACCCGGGGCTTTCGTTCCCCTGTGACTGGCAGGTTGTCAAAGTCCTGAATAATTTCCCTGCAGTAGCGTTTGAAGGTTCGGTGGGAAACCATTCTTGGGGCGGAGACAAATTTCATGCATTTTCGCTTCCATTTCTGATGAAGCGCATTGGCTGCGCCGGGGACTGTCTCGTAGGGTCTGGTGCGGTACAGGCAGCGCATGAAAATATCGCCGAAAATTAAAGCGTACAGCCCTTTTTGCAGCAGGGGCAGGGTGAGCTTAAAGCCAGGGTTGGCTTCCAAACCGCTTAAGTTCAGGGAGATCACCGGGATATCCGGGCAGCCTGCTTTTTCCAGGGCCCGGCGGATGAAGCCGATATAGTTGGAGGCCCGGCATCCGCCTCCGGTCTGGGTGATTACCACAGCGGTTTTTGTTAAATCATACTTTCCGGATAAGATGGCGTCCATAATCTGTCCTACTACAATCAGGGAAGGGTAGCAGGCGTCGTTGTTTACATATTTTAATCCCATGTCCACCGCAGATTTCCCGTCATTGTCCAATACCACCATATTGTATCCGGCAGACCGGAAGGCAGGCTGCAGCAGTTCAAAGTGGATGGGCGACATCTGGGGGCAGAGGATGGTGTAATCTTTGCGCATTTCCTCTGTAAATACCACACGCTGGTAAGCGGCTGGCAGGACGGTGCAGCAGCTTTTCTGCTTCTCCTTCACCCGCAGGGCGGAAAGGAGGGAGCGGATGCGAATTCGGGCGGCGCCCAGGTTATTTACTTCATCTATCTTTAAGCAGGTGTAGATTTTCCCTGCTTTTGACAGTATATCATTGACTTGATCCGTGGTGACGGCGTCCAGCCCGCAGCCGAAAGAATTCAGCTGGATCAAATCCAGGTCTTCCCTTGTTCGGACAAAGTTTGCAGCGGCGTATAGCCTGGAATGGTACATCCACTGATCCATTACAAGCAGAGGCCGCTCCACTTCTTTCAGATGGGAGACAGAATCCTCCGTTAATACGGCAATGCCGTAGGAATTAATCAGCTCTGGAATGCCGTGGTTGATCTCCGGATCCGTATGGTACGGGCGTCCTGCCAGAACAATTCCCCGGCGGCCGTTTTTCTCCATATATTCCAGGGTTTCCTCTCCTTTGTGGCGGATATCCTCTCTCATACGTCCAAGTTCCTGCCATCCGGCGTCCACAGCAGCCTGTGTCTCTTCCGGGGAGATGGAAAATTCCCGGGCAAACAGGGGCAGCAGCTGCTCAGCCAGAGTTTCTTTGGAGGCAAAGGACATAAAAGGATTGAGAAAACGCACCTTGCCGGAGGTAATTTCGTCCACATTGTTTTTGATATTTTCCGCATAGGAGGTGACAATGGGACAGTTAAAATGGTTGTTGGAATCCGGAAATTCATCCCGTTCATAGGGGATACAGGGGTAGAAAATAAAGTCCGCCTGATGCTGTATCAGCCAGGATACATGTCCATGGGCCAGCTTTGCCGGATAGCATTCGGATTCGCTGGGAATAGATTCAATGCCCAGCTCGTATATCTTTCTGGTGGACTGGGGGGACAGCATCGTGCGGAAGTTTAAAGTCTTAAAAAATACCGCCCAGAAAGGATAATTTTCATACATGTTCAGCACTCTGGGAATTCCAACGGTTCCCCGATGGGCCTCTGCCTCGGAAAGGGGTTCATAAGCAAACATGCGGGTGTTTTTATACTCAAAGAGATTGGGAATCTGCTCTTTGTTCTTTTCTTTTCCCAGGCCTTTTTCACAGCGGTTTCCAGTGATGAACTGACGGTTACCGGAAAAACGGTTAATGGTTAACAGGCAGTGGTTGGTGCAGCCCTGGCATCTGGTCAGTTTGGTGTCCACCTTTAAGTTCTCGATTTCTTCGATTGGGAGCATGGTGGTGCATGGATTATCTTCATAGCGTTCCTTTGCAATCAGTGCCGCTCCGAAAGCTCCCATAATACCGGCAATGTCCGGCCTTATAGCTTCACAGCCGGAGATTTTTTCAAAGCTGCGCAGAACGGCGTCGTTGTAGAAGGTTCCGCCCTGGACTACAATATGTTTTCCAAGATCTTTGGCGTCGGATACCTTGATGACCTTGAAGAGTGCATTTTTGATGACAGAGTAAGCAAGCCCGGCAGAAATGTCGGACACTTCCGCTCCTTCTTTCTGGGCCTGCTTTACCTTGGAATTCATGAACACGGTACAGCGTGTGCCAAGGTCAATGGGATGTTCTGCAAACAGGGCGGCCTGTGCAAAATCTTCCACAGAATAATTCAAAGACTTTGCAAAGGTTTCAATAAAGGAACCGCAGCCGGAAGAGCAGGCTTCGTTTAACTGTACGCTGTCCACAGTCTGGTTCTTGATTTTGATGCATTTCATGTCCTGGCCGCCGATATCCAGGATACAGTCCACCTCGGGGTTGAAAAATGCGGCCGCATAGTAATGGGCAACCGTCTCCACTTCCCCTTCATCCAGCAAAAATGCGGATTTTAACAATGCTTCCCCATATCCGGTGGAGCAGGAGTGTACGATATGCGCATCCTCCGGCAGCAGGGAATAGATTTCCCGGATAGCCAGGGTTGCGGTAGCCAGAGGATTGCCGTTGTTGCTGCTGTAAAAAGAGTACAGAAGAGAGCCGTCTTTCCCTACCAGGGCTACTTTGGTGGTGGTGGAACCGGCGTCTATGCCTAGATAGCAATTTCCCCGGTAAGTGGACAGATCTCCTGTTGCCACGTGATGTCTGCTGTGGCGCCTTTGAAATCTGTCATAGTCCTTTTCAGTGGAAAACAGAGGCTCCATCCGCTCCACTTCAAATTCCATTTTAATTTCAGAGGAAAGCTTCTTTAAAATACTTTTCAGCTCCATGGATACTTCCGGCTTGCAATTTAAGGCAGAGCCCATAGCTGCAAACAGATGGGAGTGGTCAGGAGCGATAATATGTTCTTCATCCAGCTTCAGGGTGCGGATAAAAGCCTCCTTCAGCTCCGGCAGAAAGTGAAGGGGACCGCCCAGAAAGGCAACATGTCCCCGGATAGGCTTGCCGCAGGCAAGACCGGAAATGGTCTGATTCACCACTGCCTGAAAAATAGAAGCGGACAAATCCTCCTTGGAAGCTCCTTCATTGATCAGGGGCTGGATGTCTGATTTGGCAAATACGCCGCAGCGGGCGGCAATGGGATAAATTGCCTTGTAATCCCTGGCGTAGGTATTCAGTCCTGTGGCGTCTGTCTGAAGGAGAGAAGCCATCTGATCAATAAAGGAACCGGTGCCGCCGGCGCAGATTCCGTTCATGCGCTGTTCTACATTGCCTCCTTCAAAGTATATGATTTTGGCGTCCTCGCCTCCCAGTTCAATGGCAACATCGGTCTGGGGCGCATAATCCTGCAGTGCGGAGGCGACTGCGATTACTTCCTGCACAAAAGGAATGCCAAGATGCCTGGCCAGGGTCAGTCCGCCGGAGCCGGTAATCACAGGCGACAGTAAAAGATTACCCAGTTCATCCTGCGCCCTTGCCAGAAGATCAGAGAGGGTTTCCCGGATATTGGCGAAATGTCTCTGATAATCTGCAAAGAGTATCTCATTCTTGTGGTTTAATATTGTAATTTTCACGGTAGTTGAGCCAATGTCAATGCCCAGCTTGTGTAAAGTATGCTGTTCCATATCATTTCCTCCAGTTTCCTGTAGAATCTAAATGGTAAATTTTGCTGTTTCTTCCTATTTATTATAAGGGTTCAAAAATCGAACACCGCTTATTATACGACAGGAATTTACAAAAAACAATTAGTTTTTTTTATTTTTAGCAATTTTATAGATTATTAAGATTTCATTTCTCCGCTCTGCAAATGTATGGATGAACTTGTAATATTTGCAGAAAAGTAATTGCTTTATCCCAATATATGTCTAAAATAAAAATACAGAACAGAGATAAAAGCTGAAAGCAGAACCCATTTCTTTTCCGGGAATATAATAGTAGAGAGATAACGGAAACAAAATGGAGGAAACTTATGGCAAGAATTATTCCGATTCCTATCGGGCCGATTTACAATGAAGGGTCCTGCCGGGGAATGGTGCATGTAGTTGAGAAAGGAGATACCCTGTATCAGCTGGGAAAACGGTATCATGTCAGTGTGGGTCAGCTGATGTTTGCAAATCCTTTTGTAAATGTATACAATTTACAGATCGGGGATGAACTCTGCATTCCCATCAGCATTCAGCCCAGAACTCCAGAAAACAGGATGCAGGGAGAATTGATGCAGCCGGAGGAATTATAAACTTTTTATGAAACTGTGCAGCTTTCGTTGACAAACCAGAAAGGAAAATCTATAATGGATACTTGAAGACGGCTTGTCTATAGAGGAGGATGTTATGAATTTTCTGAATAAAATGGAGCGTAAGCTTGGAAAGTACGCCATTCAAAATTTGACTTTCTGGTTGATTGGAGCCTGGGTTTTGGGCTTTATTATACAATATACGATGCCGGAGGTTCAAAGGATGCTGATTTTAGAGCCTGCGTTAATTCTGCAGGGACAGGTGTGGAGAATTGTTTCCTGGCTTCTGGTTCCGCCTCCAGTGAATCTTCTGTTTTTGATTTTCTTTTTATCCTGCTATTATTTTATTGGCAATTCCATTGAGCAGGCAATTGGAACCTTCCGTTACAATGTGTACTTAATCGGCGGTATACTGTGTTCCATTCTGGGAGCTTTTCTGTTATTTGGATTTTATTATTTTTTCAGAGGAGTGGCTGTGACAGGAATCGGATACTATTTCAGCACACAATATATTACCATGTCGCTGTTTATGGCTTTTGCGGTGATTTACCCCAATGTGGAATTCCGGCTGTATTTTCTGATTCCCATTAAGGCCAAATGGATGGGAATTGTAGATGCGGTATGGATGGCGTTTATGCTGATTGCCAGCAATGCGGCAGGACGGACGGCGATTCTGGCTTCTTTGATGAATTTTCTTATTTTCTTTTTCAGTACAAGGAATTACCATCGGGTTTCTCCTAAGGAAATACACAGGAAGCAGGTTTATCGGCAGCAGATGCGTCAGGCCCAGAGCGTGACCAGGCATAAATGCGCCATCTGCGGCAGGACAGAGCGTGATGGGGCAGATCTGGAATTCAGGTTCTGTTCCAAATGTGACGGGAACTATGAATACTGTCAGGATCATTTGTTTACCCATCAGCATATGAAGCAAAGTTAAAGGCCGCTTCAGACAGCGAAAACGGCAGAAAAAGCCCGATAGACGTCAATAGATGGGAGCCATCCATTGACAAACGCAAGATAAGAACTTATAATATCCATAATGTGGCATATCAGAAGTACTGAAGCTTCCGATATGCTTCATTACTCTTATGGGAAATTAATTTGTAAATACGAAACTCAGGAGGAACACAGATGGAAAATGAAGTGATTTCCAGGAACTTTATTGAACAGGAGATTGAAGAGGATTTAAAGGAGGGACATTACGAAACGATTCGAACACGTTTTCCACCGGAACCGAATGGTTATCTTCATATAGGACATGCCAAATCCATTCTTTTGAATTACGGCCTGGCCCAGAAGTACAACGGAAAATTTCATATGCGTTTTGATGACACCAATCCTACCAAGGAGAAGACAGAATTCGTGGAATCCATCAAAGCGGACATCCAGTGGCTTGGAGCGGACTGGGAGGATCGTCTCTTTTTTG
Source organism: Petralouisia muris (assembly GCF_004793545.1). Taxonomy (GTDB): domain Bacteria; phylum Bacillota; class Clostridia; order Lachnospirales; family Lachnospiraceae; genus Petralouisia; species Petralouisia muris. The sequence continues at coordinate 113,941 of NZ_SRYA01000002.1, forward strand.
CTTCTGATTACTTTGAGCAGATGTATGAGGCGGCGGTGAAGCTGATCAAAAAGGGCAAGGCATATGTGTCTGACCTGAATCCGGAGCAGATCCGGGAATATCGCGGAACGCTGACAGAGCCAGGGAAAGAAGATCCCAATGCAGCAAAAAGCGTAGAGGAGAATCTTCAGCTGTTTGCGGATATGAAGAATGGAAAATACGAGGACGGCGCATTGGTGCTCCGGGCAAGGATTGATATGGCTTCCCCTAATATCAATATGCGGGATCCGATTCTTTACCGGGTGGCTCATATGACCCATCACAATACCGGAGATAAGTGGTGCATTTATCCCATGTATGATTTTGCCCATCCCATTGAGGATGCCATTGAGGGGATCAGCCATTCTATCTGCACCCTGGAATTTGAGGATCATAGGCCCCTGTATGACTGGGTAGTGCGGGAACTGGAATATCCCAATCCCCCCAGGCAGATTGAATTTGCCAAGCTGTATTTAACCAACGTGGTGACGGGAAAACGATATATCAAGAAGCTGGTGGAGGAGGGAATCGTAGACGGCTGGGACGATCCCAGGCTGGTGTCTATTGCTGCGCTGCGTAGAAGGGGATTTACGCCGGAATCCATTCAGAAATTTGTAGAGCTGTGCGGAGTTTCTAAAGCTAACAGTTCTGTGGATTATGCGATGCTGGAGTATTGTATCCGAGAAGATCTGAAGCTGAAGCGTTCCCGGATGATGGCCGTGCTGCATCCCATTAAGCTGGTGATTGACAACTATCCCCAGGGGCAGGTGGAATACCTGGACGCAGCCAACAATCTGGAAAATGAGGAATTAGGCACAAGAAAGATTCCCTTCTGCCGGGAACTGTATATTGAGCGGGAGGATTTTATGGAAGAGCCTCCAAAGAAATATTTTCGGCTGTTTCCGGGAAATGAAGTGCGCCTGATGCATGCATACTTTGTAAAATGCGAAAGTTTTGTAAAGGATGAGAATGGAAATGTTACCGAGGTGCACTGCACTTATGACCCGGAGACGAAGGCAGGAAGCGGTTTTACCGGCCGGAAAGTAAAGGGAACCATTCATTGGGCTCCGGCGCCTTTTGCTAAGAAATGCGAAATAAGATTATATGAGAATCTGGTGGATGAAGAAAAAGGAGTATATAACAAAGAAGATGGAAGCCTGAACCTGAATCCGGAATCGCTGACCGTTTTAACGGATTGTTATGTAGAGCCTGCTTTGGCAGATACGAAACCATATGACAGCTATCAGTTTGTAAGACAGGGATTTTTCTGTACGGACGCAAAGGATTCCAGGCCGGATGCGCTGGTTTTCAACCGAATTGTATCGTTAAAGAGTTCTTATAAGCTGCCAACGCAAAAATAGCAGCGTACAGGAGGAGAATTTATGAGTTTGTTTTCAGGATTGGATAAATCCGGTTTGAAATCCGCAGAAACTATGGAAACCTTGGAAAATACCCAGAAAGAGAAAGAGGATCAGAATATAATGGAAAAACAAAAAGAGTTGGAGAAGCAGCAGGCGGCCCAGACACAGAGGGCGATTCCTCCCGAAAAAGATTTTTTGCTGCCCAAAACCACGCACTGCATGGCATGCGATCAGGATTTTAAGGTCAAAACTGTAAAAAGCGGAAAAGCCAGACGGCTGCAGCCGGATCGTGATTTGCGTCCAAGGTTCCAGTATATTGATACCCTGAAATATGATGTGGCTTCCTGCCCGTTTTGCGGTTATACGGCGATGACGAGGGATTTTGACAAAGTTACCTCGACGCAGATTAAATTGATTAAAGAGCAGATTTCTGCAAAATTTCAGCCTTCTAAAGAGCCGGAGGAAGATAGTTATTCCTACGATAAGGCCATTGAACGCTACAAGCTGGCTCTGCTGAATGCGGCAGTAAAAAGGGGGAAAGAAAGTGAGAAAGCGTATATATGCCTGAAGATTTCATGGCTGATCAGAGGAAAGGCAGATACTTTGCCGGGAAGTACGCAGGAAGAGCTGGCGGTGAAGGAGAAACTTAAGAAAGAAGAAGATACCTTTTATCTGCAGGCGTATGAAGGGTTCAGCAAGGCCATTTCCCAGGAAATGTTTCCGATTTACGGAATGGATGAGAGTACCATGGATTATCTTTTGGCCTATATGTCCTTTTATTTTAAAAAATACGAAATGGCGTCTAAATTTCTGGGAGGCGTGTTGACGTCCGCCACTGCAAGCCCTCGTCTGAAGGATATGGCGCTGGATTTGAAACAGGACATTGTGGCCCAGATGAAACGGTAACGCCGGAGTTTCTGCTTCCGGCAGAGTAAGGGAAGCAGACCGCCGTCTGGTTGCAAATGGAAACAGGAATATTATTGTGCAGTAGTTAAGGAGGCAGAAAAATGAAGAGATCGCAAAGAGTTGCAGAAGCAGGAATTGTAATTATGGCAGTTGCAATGATTTTTCTGACAGGCTGTACGACAGAGAAAGAAAGAGAAGCTGCCCGGCAGTATCGGGAAGAAGCAGAAGCATATATGGAGGAGGAAAAGTATGAACAGGCCCAGGAGGCCATGAAACAGGCTTTGGAACAGACTCCTGAGGATGAAGAGCTTCTGGCAGCGTCTGAGGAAATGAATCAGAAGATAAACCAGAGGATAGATGAAATCAATGCTTACAATGCAACGATGGAAGCGGCAAGGCAGGCCATAGAAGCGGATGACGCCGCTGCGCTGGACGCCTTGCAGGAAAGCGATGCAGGAAAGGCATTGGTAAAGGCGGCGCAGGAAACAGGAAGCTATATTTATATGCCGGAAGGAGGAACCAGCGGAAAGGGAATCGGATTCTATACCTTTAACGACTGTGACTGCGATCAATGGTACTATGGAGATTATCAGGAGGGCAGCAGGGAAGGTAACGGGATTTGGTATTATGTCAGCAGCCATACGGAGGATAAAAGTCTCTATAAGGAGGTCTATCAGGGGTCCTGGAGCGGGGACGCTCCCAATGGAACCGGGCATCAGGTGATTGCTCTGGGAGATACAGTAGATACGGATCAGGATTTCAATGTGGAAAATGGTTTGTTTTACGGAACCTACGACATTAAGGACTCCTTGGAGGACGGGACGGAAGTCACCGGACAATATGAACTGCAGAAGGGGAAATATGTAACGATTTCCGACGAAGAGCTGGAAAAGAACAATTTTGTGGTGCCCGCAGAGCCCCATCTTGCTATTGCATTTCTCTATAATGAGGCCGGGGAAATCAAAAGCTGCACCATGGTGTACGCTGAAGACGCCACCAGAGGCGTGAAGCATTTTTATTGATTAATCACAAAAGGGCCGTTTCATTAAGAGTTTGAATGCAGGAGATGCTGTTTTCTGAAAAAGGAAGACTGATATTCTGCAGGATATGTTCTTAATGGGGCGGTCTTTTCTGCGCTGCATGCAGCAAAAGGGAACATAAAAGTAAGGATTGCCGAGGGATATTGTTAATTTCAAAATAAATGTTAACTAATAATAATTAGTGGTTGACAATTGAGGGTTTTGTTTGTATACTCTTGTTGAACGAAGGATATTATGATGCGTCCAAAAGAAGGACAAGAAGGAGGAGAAGAAATGACAGAAACAAAAAGTTTATCCATTCAGACAATTGCAACCATAGGAGTTATCACTGCGGTGACCTGTGTTTTGGCTCCTTTTTCCATTCCCATTGGCCCTGTGCCTATATCTCTGACAAATCTGGTGATTTATTTCGGGCTTTATATTTTGGGATGGAAAAAGGGAACCATTAGTTATTGTGTTTATCTTCTCATCGGACTGGTGGGAGTTCCGGTGTTTTCTGCGTTTACAGCAGGACCCCAGAAGCTTCTGGGTCCCACTGGCGGATATTTGATTGGATTTATTCCTATGGCAGTGATTGCGGGGCTGTTCATTGAAACATCCGGGCGGAAAGTGGCGTTAAGCCTGACTGGCATGATTCTCGGCACGGTTGTATGTTATGGCTTTGGCACGGCATGGCTTGCGTTTTCCGCTCATATGGATTTTCGTGCTGCCCTGGCGGCAGGGGTAATTCCTTTTCTTCTGGGAGATTTGATTAAGATGGTTCTGGGCGCAGTCATAGGACCGCAGATTTACAATGCCTTGCAGCGGGCAAATTTAGTGTAAAAGATTTGCCGTTGATGGTGCTTGCTTTGTCTGGATTTATGATTCTGTAATACAGGAAAAGATGATACAAGGACTGGGGCTGTTGGAAAATGAAATTCAGGCACAATATATGGTTTTGCTTTTAGAAGCTTCATGTCATATATTGTCAAAAAGTTCATTTTCCAACAGCCCCAGTCCTTCTTGTATGCCGATTAGTTCTGTTCTTGTTCAAGTTCTGCCATCTTCATAGCGCGCACCTTCAGCGGAAGCCCGAATAAAGTGATAAAGCCTTCTGCATCATGGTGGTCATACAAATCGCCGGTGGTAAAGCTTGCCAGAGATTCACTGTACAGAGAATAAGGAGAAGTGGTTCCGGCTTTGATGATATTGCCTTTGTAAAGCTTGAATTTGACTTCTCCGGTTACATATTTCTGGGTGGAGGTTACAAAAGCCTGCACTGCTTCCCGCAGCGGGGTGAACCATTTTCCTTCATAGACAATCTGAGCCATCCGATTGCCCAGGTCCTTTTTCACTTCCATGGTAGCCCGATCCAGAACCAGCTCTTCCAACTGCTGCTGGGCCTCCATCAGAATGGTTCCGCCGGGAGTTTCATAAACCCCGCGGGACTTCATGCCTACCACACGGTTTTCTACAATGTCAATAATGCCGATGCCGTGTTTTCCGCCCAAACGATTTAATTCGCGGATAATATCGGCAACCTTCATGGATTTGCCGTTGAGGGTTTTGGGAATGCCGGCTTCAAAGGTCATGGTAACATATTCCCCTTCATCCGGAGCTTGTTCCGGAGATACCCCGAGAACCAGAAGGTGATCATAATTTGGCTCTAAAGCAGGATCTTCCAGTTCCAGTCCTTCATGGCTGATATGCCACAGGTTCCGGTCGCGGCTGTAGCTGCTGTCCGCAGAGAACGGGAGGTCGATGCCATGTTCTTTGCAGTATGCAATTTCTTCTTCCCTGGACTGCATATTCCACTTATCGCTTCTCCAGGCAGCAATAATTTTTAAATCAGGGGCCAGAGCCTTGATGCCCAGTTCGAAACGGATCTGGTCGTTTCCTTTGCCGGTTGCTCCATGGCAGATAGCGGAAGCCCCTTCCTTTCTTGCAATTTCCACCAGGCGTTTGGCAATGCCGGGGCGGGCCATAGAAGTTCCCAGAAGGTATTTGTTCTCATAGACAGCGCCGGCCTGCACACAGGGAATGATGTATTCTTCTGCAAATTCATCGGTGATGTCTTCAATATATAATTTGGAAGCGCCGGATAATTTGGCACGTTCCTCAAGTCCGTCCAGTTCTTCTTCCTGTCCGCAGTCGATGCAGCAGCAAATAACTTCATAATCATAATTTTCCTTTAACCATGGAATGATGGCGGTGGTGTCCAGACCGCCGGAATAGGCTAAGATGACTTTTTCTTTCATTACATTTCCTCCGTTGTTTTACAGTGTTTTTCAATGCTCACATCATTATAGCCTACTGTGCCGAAAAAGACAAGTGAAAAAATATACATAATAAAGTAATAAAAATGCAAATATACATACAAAAACGCTAAACAGAACATGAGATTCCAGGAAAAACAAAATCCAGGCTTGAATAAAAATTAAAAATAATGTATAATTATTCAATCGAAAATGAATAAAAAAAGACTTTACGAAACAGAAGAGATGTATTAATATGTTTAGGAATGTAATTATCTGAATAAGAAAGCGAGGAAGATTATGATAAAAGCGGGAATTATTGGAGCTACCGGATATGCAGGAGCGGAATTGGTGCGGATTCTGCTGGGGCATAGGGAAGCGGAAATCGTATGGTACGGTTCCAGAAGCTATATTGATGAGAAGTATGCGAAGGTTTACGGCAACATGTTCCGGCTTGTGGAGGATGTCTGCCGGGATGACAGGATAGAGGAACTGGCCAGGGAAGCGGATGTGATTTTTACAGCCACGCCCCAGGGATTTCTGGCGGGAGTGCTGACCGAGGATATTTTAAAGAATACAAAGGTTATAGATTTGAGTGCGGATTACCGTTTGAAAGATGTAAAAGTCTATGAAGATTGGTATAAAATAGAACATAAAAGCCCTCAGTTTCTTGAAGAAGCGGTGTATGGCCTGTGCGAGGTAAACAGAGAGCAAGTCAGGCATGCAAGGCTGGTGGCGAATCCGGGCTGCTACACCACATGCTCGATTCTGACGGCTTTCCCCCTGGTAAAAGAAGGGCTGATTGATCCAGATACTCTGATTGTAGACGCCAAGTCGGGAACCTCAGGCGCCGGGCGGGGGGCGAAACTTCCCAACCTGTTTTGCGAGGTTAATGAAAATATAAAGGCTTATGGGGTGTCCGTCCACCGTCATACGCCGGAAATTGAAGAACAGTTAGGCTATGGGGCCGGGCGGCAGGTGACCATTAATTTTACCCCTCATTTAGTGCCTATGAACCGGGGGATTCTGGCCACAGAATATGCGTCTTTACAGAAAGTAAAGCAGCCGGACGGAACGCTGGCAATCCCCACAGAAGAACAGGTGCAGGCTGTGTATGAGAAATATTATGGAAAGGAATATTTTATTCGCCTGTTAGGGCCGGGCGGCTGCCCTGAGACGAAATGGGTGGAAGGAAGCAATTTTGTGGATATCGGATTTCAGATTGACAAACGCACTGGCAGGATTATTATGATGGGGGCTATTGACAATCTTGTGAAAGGCGCAGCGGGGCAGGCAGTGCAGAATATGAACCTGATGTTTGGATTTAAAGAGCAGGAAGGTCTTGCCCTTGCGCCTGTGTTCCCTTAAGGCGCGTTTGCAAAATGCTGTTCTTGCATTGGGAGGGAACCTTTGCCTTGTTTCAGGCGGAATGAGAGTTGGCATGAGAATCATTACAGAATAGGAAAATCAGAAATGGAAAATTACAGTCAGGAAATAAGTATTCGCCCAATGGAAGAGGCGGATTATGAAAAAGTATTCGAGTTATGGAAAACCATCAAAGGCTTCGGAATCCGCAGCATGGATGATTCCCGGGAAGGCGTGCTCCGGTTTATCCGCCGCAATCCCGGTATCAGCGTGGTGGCGGAAGCAAAAGGCCGGATCGTAGGCGCGATTCTCTGCGGCCATGACGGCAGGCGGGGCTGTTTTTACCATGTGTGCGTCCATGAGGATTTCCGGCAGCGGGGCATTGGGAAAAGTATGGCGGTATTTGCCATGAAAGCCCTGCAGGAGGAACATATCAATAAGGTATGTCTGATTGCCTTTAAGAAAAATGAGGTGGGGAATTCTTTCTGGAAAAGCGTGGGATGGACCTTCCGGGAGGATTTGAATTATTATGATTTTGTGCTGAATGATGAGAATATTACCACATTTCAGTAAAACCCCTGAATCTAAGGTCCGGCAGGCTGCAAAGTGATTCTGCCAAAAGCTGCAATAGCCATTTTTGCATTTTATGGTGAAAGCATCAGGCAGCAATTGCAATCATACCGGAGAAGATACAGGAAGCAAGGACAGGGCAGGAGGAAAAGCGATGGAGATTATTACAGGCGGAATAACCGCAGCAAAAGGATTTCAGGCGGCAGCAACAGCGGCCGGGATTAAATATCAGAACAGGATGGACATGGCTATGATTGTAAGCCAGGTTCCGGCGGCGTCAGCAGGAACCTTTACCACCAATGTGGTGCAGGCGGCTCCGGTGAAATGGGACAGGAAACTGGTAACAGAAGAAAGCCATGCAAGGGCGGTTGTGGTGAATGCCGGAATTGCAAATGCATGTACTGGGGCAGAAGGAATGGAGTACTGCCAAAAGACGGCAGAAGCAGTGGAGCATACCCTTAAGATTCCCGCAAATCAGGTATTGGTAGCTTCCACCGGAGTAATCGGCATGCAGCTTCCCATGGAAAAGCTGACTTTAGGAATTGAGGCTATGGCCCCGCAATTAGAAGATTCTCTGGAAAGCGGGCATCAGGCGGCGTGTGCCATTATGACTACAGATACGAAGGCCAAGGAAGCGGCTGTTACTTTTCAGGTAGAGGGTAAAACAGTGACCGTAGGCGGCATGTGCAAGGGCTCCGGTATGATTCATCCCAATATGTGCACGATGCTGGGATTTCTTACAACGGATCTTGCCATTTCCAAGGAATTGCTGCAGGAAGCGCTGCGGGAGGATATCATAGATACCTATAACATGGTTTCCGTGGACGGGGACACCTCCACCAATGATACCGTGCTGCTCCTTGCCAACGGAATGGCTGGGAATCCTGAGATTATCCAAAAAGACGAGAACTACCGGAAATTTACGGAGGCCTTACATTATGTCAATACCGCTTTGGCAAAAATGATGGCGGGGGATGGAGAAGGCGCTACGGCTCTGTTTGAGACCAGGGTGATTCATGCAGATTCCAAGGAACATGCAAGGACTCTGGCGAAATCCGTGATTTGTTCTTCTTTGACCAAGGCGGCAATCTTCGGACATGACGCCAATTGGGGAAGAATTCTCTGTGCCCTTGGCTACTCCGGCGTGAAATTTGACCCGGAGGCCATTGAGTTGTTTTTCCAGAGTAAATCCGGCAGGATTCAGATTTATAAGGATGGAACAGCCACAGATTACAGCGAAGAAGAAGCTACCAGGATTCTCTCGGAACCGGAAGTGACCGTTTTGGTGGATATGAAGATGGGGGATGCAAAGGCAGTAGCCTGGGGCTGTGATTTAACTTATGATTATGTGAAAATCAATGCGGATTACCGTTCTTGAGGGAGCCGGCATGAAGATACGAAGCGTCATCTTCCGCCTGCTGGGGGCAGTTTTGTGCATTCTAATTATTTTTTTTATCGTACTTCCAATGGTGGAAGAAGGGTATCAGCGGTATTACGGAGTCGGCAGCATTTATTTGATTACTGGAACAGGGATTCCCATTTTATTGTCCCTGGGATTATTTATGGCAGTTCTCTGGCTGTTTAGCAAGGATGGTCTGAAAGGCTATTTTGAGGAAGAAAATGGAGAGGGAATCAGGGCTGGTTTCTCCAGAAAGAAAAAATGCGCGGTTGGGCTAGTGTCTCTTTTTCTTACCGTAGTGGGAATTTTTGGGAGCATGTGCTGGCGTCAGCGGTTTACATTGGACGGAGTGGATTACCGCTGTTTTTTCTATCAAAAAGGATATGCTTGGCAGGATGTGGAATGTTTTACTTTGAGGGCAGATTTTCAGGGCGTTCTGATGTTTGAATTTAAGATGGAGGACGGCGCAAAACGTTCTTTTAATGGAGGATGGCTGTGGTGCACAGAATATTTCAGCGACGGATTTGAGCGTAAGTTCCCTGAGGATGTGTATGATTATGCCCGGTGGCTTGGCCGGGAGCTGGGCAGCCGGAACATTCCCCTTGAGGCAGAAGGCGGCTGGGAGAAACTGGAAGAAAAGCTGGAATATGAATCCTGGAAGAGACTGGCAGAAGATGTTCGCCGATGTTATGAGGACGCTGCAGCGCTGGGCGGGTAAAATACGCCTTGGGATGGAGCTTGCAGAATGTGACACGGATGAGTGACGATACATAAAACAGAAAAGAGGAAGAAAAATGGAAGAGAAAAATATGCAGGAAATCCTGCAGAAAGCAGAAGTATTGATCGAGGCCCTGCCTTATATTCAGCGGTTTAACCGCAAAATTATCGTGGTAAAGTACGGCGGAAGCGCCATGGTGGATGAGGAACTGAAAAAAAGCGTGATTCAGGACGTGACGTTGCTAAAGCTGGTGGGATTTAAGCCCATTATTGTTCATGGCGGCGGCAAGGAAATCAGTAAATGGGTGGAGAAATCTGGTATGAAGCCGGAATTTGTCAACGGACTTCGGAAAACAGATGCGGCAACCATGGAAATTGCGGAGATGGTTCTTGGAAAAGTAAACAAATCCCTGGTACAGATGGTACAGGAGCTTGGGGTGAACGCCATTGGAATCAGCGGCAAGGACGGGGGACTTTTGAAGGTGGATAAGAAATATTCTGACGGTCAGGACATTGGATTTGTAGGGGATGTGAAAGAAGTCAATCCCAAGGTTCTATTTGATTTGCTGGAGAAGGATTTTCTGCCGATTGTGTGTCCCATCGGCCTGGGAGATGAATTTGACGCATACAATATCAATGCCGATGATGCGGCATGCGCCATTGCAAGGGCAGTCAATGCGGAAAAGCTGGCATTTCTCACAGATATTGAGGGCGTGTACAAGGACCCGTCAGACAAATCCACATTGATTTCGGAATTGTCTGTTTCGGAAGCCCATGAGCTTATCGGCGACGGATTTATCGGCGGCGGGATGCTGCCGAAGCTGAACAACTGCATTGACGCCATCGAAAATGGAGTGTCGAGAGTGCATATTTTGGATGGTCGGATTCCTCATTGCCTGCTGCTGGAAATCTTTACCAATCGGGGAATCGGAACTGCTATTTTAGGAGACGGCGAGGAACGGTTTTATTGTAAAAGCCAGAACTGAACTGGCAGGAAGCCTGCGGGAAATTGTAAAAGCCAGAACTGAACTGGCAGGAAGCCTGCGGGAAAAGGCTTCCTGCAATAGGAGATAAAGGAGAATTGTATATGGAAACAAAGAAATGGATGGAACAGGCAGAGGAGAATATTTTACATACATACAACCGTTTTCCGATTGTACTGGATCATGGAGAGGGCGTATACCTCTATGATATGCAAGGAAAAAACTATCTGGACTTTGCAGCGGGAATCGGCGTGCAGGCGCTGGGATATGGGAACAAGGAATATAACGATGCTTTAAAAACTCAGATAGACAAGCTGCTTCACACCTCCAACCTGTATTATAATCAGCCCACCATAGAAGCGGCGGAAAAACTCTGCAGAGCTTCCGGCCTGGATCGGGCATTTTTTACTAACAGTGGTACGGAAGCCATAGAAGGGGCGATAAAAGCTGCGAAAAAATATGCATATGCCAAAGATGGAACCACAGATCATGAAATAATCGCCATGGAGCATTCCTTCCATGGAAGGAGCCTGGGGGCCTTGGCTGTAACAGGAAACCCTCATTACCGGGAACCCTTTGAGCCGCTGCCAGGAATCGTGAAATTTGCAGAATACAATCATCTGGATAGCGTTGCTTCTCTGGTGAATGAAAAAACCTGTGCCATTCTGCTGGAAACCATTCAGGGAGAAGGCGGCATTTATCCTGCAAAAAAAGAATTTCTTATGGGGATAAAAAAGATTTGCCGGGAGCATGATATTCTTCTGATTCTGGATGAAATACAATGCGGCATGGGAAGGACGGGAACCATGTTTGCATGGCAGGAATACGGGATAAAGCCGGATATCATGGCATGCGCCAAAGCCCTTGGCTGCGGCGTTCCAGTGGGGGCTTTTGCGCTGACAGAACATGTGGCGGAATCTTCCTTAAAGCCCGGTGACCATGGAACTACTTACGGGGGAAATCCTTTTGTTGGCGCAGCGGTCAGCAAGGTGCTGGATATTTTTGAGGAGAAGAAGATTCTGGAGCATGTGCAGGAAGTTTCCGTGTATCTGAAGGAGCGGCTGGAAGAATTGAAGACAGAATACTCCTTCCTTACGGCAAGACGGGGCCGGGGGCTCATGCAGGGGCTGGAACTGGAATCCGCCGTGCCTGCAGGAGAGGTAAGCGCAAAGGCATTGGAGCAGGGGCTTATTCTGATTACTGCAGGACATAATGTACTGCGGTTTCTTCCCCCTCTTATCATTGAGCGGGAGCATGTGGATGAAATGACTGCAATCCTGCGGAATGTGCTGCAGGAATGTCAGCCGTAGAAGCTTCTCCTGGATGCGCGGTTTCATCTTTGTGAAATATCCTGATTTTTTGACGCAAAAGAAGCATTATGAGAAAAATTGTAGGAGAAATTGCCAAAAAAATGAGAAAAAGATAATGACAAATCGAAAAAAATCTTATATTATAATATTGTATCATTGCACAAGGAGGATATCATGGGAAATCAATTAGTGTGGCAGGATCGATTTAATATAGGAGTAGATGTAATTGACAAAGAACATAAGAAGCTTTTCAGTATTCTGAATAAGCTCTTTGCAAGCAAACGGCAGGATGAGAAGAGCAGATGGGCCTGTCAGGAAGGAATTAAATATTTCAGAGAGCATGCCATGAAGCATTTCGCAGAGGAAGAGGTCTATATGGCGTCTATCAGTTATTCCGGTTTTGAAACCCACAGACTGGTTCATGACAATTTCCGAAAGAATACCCTTCCCTCTTTGGAGAAGGAGTTGAATCAGTCCAATTATTCAGAGGAAGCCATCGACCATTTTCTGGGCGTCTGTGCCGGTTGGCTGATTGGACACACCCTGACAGAGGATCGTGCGATTACAGGGCGAGTTGAGAGCCGGTGGAGGGAGTTGCTTCCGGAAGAAGAGCAGGCAGAGATGCGGAGAATGATTCTTCAGCTTCTGGAGGATATGTTCCAGCTAAAGGCCCGGTTAGTCAGTGAGTGTTACGGCGGAGAACAGTTTGGAAAAGGGATTTACTATCGTCTTGTTTATGGTGCAAGCAAAGAGGAACAATGGGAGATTATGCTGGTTTTTGAAGAAAAACTGCTGATTCAGACCATAGGGAGCATGTTGGGGGCAGAATCTGAGGAAATGAGCGTTTTGGTGATGAATGCTGCCAGGTATACTGCACGTCAGTTTATAGAACGGATTCGGGAGCAGTTTCTGCCCTCTGATTTGTACGAGATAAAAGAAGAGAATCTCCTCAGTCACGAGCAGTTTGAGAAACGGTTTATGAGGGAGAAGCCTCAGTTCAGTCTGCTGTTTGACACAGGGAAAGGATATTTTGCTTTCTGTGCCATTGCGCCCCATTTAATTCAGGATGGGATGGGAGCGTCTTTGACGAATGTGGCGTCTATCCATGCAGGGAATGCAATGTCTGAGGTGGAAAAGTACCTGGACAGGAACAGTGAAAAGCAGAGGCAGATCAGCAGAAAGAAGAAATTGCTTGTGGTGGATGATTCTGAATTGATGCTGCAGGCAATGCGAGAACTTCTGGGAGAGGATTATGAGATTTCAGAGACCAATTCGGGGTTAGGCGCAATTCGCTGCATTACTTTAAACCGACCGGATTTGGTTCTTCTGGATTATGAAATGCCGGTTTGCGACGGCAGGCAGGTATTGGAGATGATCCGTTCTGAGAAGGAGCTTGCCGATATTCCGGTAATGTTTTTGACAGGCAGAGTAGATAAAGAGAGCGTTTCGAAGGTTATATCCTTAAAGCCGGCAGGATATCTGTTAAAATCGCTGCCTCCTGAGAAAATCAGAAAAGAGATTGACGATTATTTTAAAAAGAAAAGCAGGTAAGCAAACGGCAGAAAAGGGCAGCAGGTTTTCCTGTCTGTCCGGTATAAAAATTCCAATTATGGTATATCCTACATAAAAACAAAGCAGTCAGGAGGATTATCATGATTGGGATTTTTATTGCCCTTTTATCAGGGGCGCTGATGAGTGTTCAGGGAGTGTTTAATACAGAGGTAACTAAAGGAACCAGTATGTGGGTCAGCAATAGCTGGGTGCAGTTTTCCGCACTGGTGATTTGCCTGGTGGGATGGTTTTTTACTGACCGGACAAGTTTTGCAGGCATTCTTCAGATACAGCCCAAATATATGCTGTTGGGAGGCGTGATTGGCGCGTTTATCACTTATACGGTAATCAAAAGTATGGATGCCCTGGGGCCGGCCCAGGCAGTGATGCTGATTGTGATTGCCCAGTTAATTGTGGCGTATCTGATTGAGATGTTCGGTTTGTTCGGTATGGAGAAGCAGCCCTTTGAATGGCGTAAGGTATTGGGAATGGCAATCTGCATTGGAGGGATTATCCTTTTTAAATGGGAGTCCCGATAAAAAATTCTCAATATTTTTGAAATACTCTTGTAATATTTCGGGAAGTTCGTTACAATAGAAAAGATTCGTGAATAAGATTTTTCTCTTCTTGCGGGATTGGTTTTGTGAGATACAGATTGCAAGAGATGCAAAGGCATACAGTGAGAAGGGAGAAAAGTATGACAAAGAAAATCATCTTTTTTATGATGGCGGCGCTGCTGCTTGCAGGAGGCTGCGGAACGAATGAACCAGACAATATTCTGCTGGAGGAACCGGCGCAGGAGTTTTTGGATCGGGCGCCAGATTTGCCAGAGGAAGATCAGGAGCAGTCTGAGGGGCAAGAAAGCCGCACGATCTATGTTCAGGTGAGCGGTTCGGTGGCAGAGCCCGGTGTGTATGAGCTGGCTGAGGGCAGCCGGATCTTTCAGGCAGTGGAGCTTGCAGGCGGCGTTTTGGAAGACGCAGACCCAGGAAGGATCAATCAGGCAGAAGTCGTGCAGGACGGCCAGATGATTTATATTCCGGCTTATGGGGAGGAAGGACCTTCCCCGGGTGGAGTACAGCAGGAGGATGGCAGAATTAATCTGAACACTGCCACAGAAGCAGAGCTTATGACGCTTCCGGGAATTGGAGCGTCCAGGGCAGGAAGCATTCTGGGATTTCGGGAAGCCAACGGCGGTTTTTCCCAGGTAGAAGATTTGATGAAGGTAGAAGGAATCAAAGACGGTGTATTTTCAAAAATAAAGGACAGCGTTAAGGTTGATTGAGGTGCAGATTATGGCAAAGAAAGTTCTTGTAGTGGATGATGAAAAATTAATCGTAAAGGGAATCCGTTTCAGTCTGGAGCAGGACGGCATGGAGGTGGACTGCGCTTATGACGGAGAAGAGGCGTTACAGCTTGCAACGGAGAATACGTATGATATGATACTGTTGGATCTTATGCTTCCCAAAATGGACGGTTTTGAAGTATGTCAGCATATACGGGAATTTTCTTCCGTGCCTATTGTGATGCTTACGGCTAAGGGGGATGATATGGATAAGATTCTGGGACTGGAATATGGGGCGGATGATTACATAACCAAGCCCTTTAATATCCTGGAGGTGAAAGCGAGGATTAAGGCTATTATGCGCAGAACTTCGCCGAAACAGCCGAAAAAAGAGAAGTCCAAAGTGGTGGAAAATGGAGATTTGAAGCTGGATCAGGAAAGCCGTCGCTTGTTTATTCTGGGAAGGGAAATCAATGTAACTGCCAGGGAATTTGATTTGCTGGAGCTTCTGGTATTGAATCCCAATAAGGTATACAGCCGTGAAAACCTGCTGAATCTGGTGTGGGGACATGAATATCCGGGGGATGTGCGTACCGTGGATGTCCATGTGCGGCGTTTGCGGGAGAAAATTGAAGCCAATCCCAGCGAGCCTAAATATGTGCACACAAAATGGGGCGTCGGCTACTATTATCAGGGATAGGCGTAAGGGACGGAAATGAAAAAGTTGAAATTTTTACACAGCCTGAAATTCCGGCTGTTTTTGTTGATGGCGTTAATTGGAATCCTGCCGAATGTTGTGCTGCGGGTGGGAATTCTTGCCAGTTATGAGAGCCGGGCGGTATCTAACCGGAGCATTGACATTGCAGGGCAGGCAAAGATGTTGGGGAATCAGGTGATTACATACAATTACATCCAGGACCCCTCTGAGGAAATGATCAATGTTCAACTGGAGATGCTGTCCAATATTTACGACGGCAGGATTATGATTATCAACAGCAGCTTTCAGATTGTGAAGGATACCTATGGGTTGGATACCGGGAAGACTATTATTTCTGAAGAGGTAGTGAAAAGCTTTCAGGGAGAGGAAATCACCAAATATGATTCCAGGAACCGTTATATTGAACTGGCCATTCCATTGCGGAAAGCAGACTCAGACCAGAACCAGGGAGTTATGCTGGTCAGCGTTTCCACGGACAGCATTATGCTGAATTACGAGTATCTGAAAGACAACGCCCTGATTGTGGAACTGGCTATTCTGGCAGTAGTGTTGGGATTTGCCTTATTCTGGGCCAACCGGCTGGTTCGTCCTTTGGGAAAGCTGACCAAATATTTAGAGGAGGTTCAGGCGGAAGATGAGGAGCAGCTGATGATTTCTGATTATACGGAAACAGAGGCTATTTCGGAAGCTTTTAATGAGATTTGGGGCAAAATGCGTGTGATTGATGATTCCAGGCAGGAATTTGTATCCAATGTGTCCCACGAATTGAAAACGCCCCTTACTTCCATGAAGGTTCTGGCAGACTCCCTGCTGGCTCAGGGGGATGTCCCGGCGGAACTGTACAAAGAATTTATGGGAGATATAGCAGAGGAGATTGAACGGGAAAATAAGATTATCAATGATCTTCTGTCGCTGGTGAAAATGGATAAATCTGCCGGAACCTTGAATGTTTCTGTGGTAAATGTCAATGAGCTTCTGGAAATGATTATGAAGCGGCTAAGACCGATTGCAGAGCGGCAGAATATTGAACTGGTGTTAGAGAGTTTCCGTCCTGTCAGTGCGGAGGTGGATGAAGTGAAGCTTTCCCTCGCCCTTTCCAATCTGGTGGAAAACGCCATCAAATACAATAAGCCGGAGGGATGGGTACATGTATCCTTAAATGCAGACCACAAATATTTCTTTGTGCGGGTGGAAGATTCCGGAATTGGAATACCGGAAGAATCGCTGGAGCATATTTATGAGCGTTTTTACCGGGCCGATAAGTCCCATTCCAGAGAAATCGGAGGAACCGGCCTTGGCCTGGCCATTACAAGAGGCGCCGTTTTGATGCACCGGGGCGCCATCAAAGCCCACAGCAAGGAGGGAGAAGGGACCATATTCACTGTCCGCATCCCTCTGATGTATATTGTATAGGAGGATGGAATGAGAAGAAAAAAACAAAGTCTGTATCTGTTGCTTCTGGTTCTTTCCATTGCAGGGCTTGCAGGGTGTGAAAGGGGTCAGGAGGATTCTTCGGAATACAAGATTTTCTATGTAAATAAAGAGAATACAAAAACAGTTGCAAAAGGCTATGAGCCTATGGCGAAAGATGACAGGGGAATGATTCAGGAGTTTTTGGGCAGGCTTGTGGGAGAGGAACAGCAGGAGGATTACCGGCAGGCGGTGCCCAAGGATGTGAAACTGAAATCCTGGAAGCTGGAAAACGCCCAGCTTTATCTGTATTTTGGCAGCAGTTATATGGAAATGGACAATGTAAGCGAAGTGTTGTGCCGCGCTGCCATTGTAAGGACGCTGACCCAGGTAAAAGGGGTGGATTGCGTGTCGTTTTATGTAGAGGATTCTCCGCTGATGGATTCCAGCGGGAGTCTGATTGGCCTTATGACGGCGGAAACCTTTATTGAGAATCCCGGAGAACAGATCAATACCATCCAGACGGCCAGCATTACCCTTTACTTTTCGAATGAAGCGGGAACAGGGCTGATTCCGGAAGTACAGGAGGTACATTACAGCAGTAATATTTCTATGGAAAAACTGGTAATGGAGCAGCTTTTAAAAGGGCCTGAGGGCAGCCAAATGCGGTCTGCCGTTCCTGAGGGAACCAAGTTGGTAAACGTATCGGTGCTGGACGGGGTAGGATTTGTAAATCTAAATGAAGGGTTTCTCAGTCAGAATTATGAGATTGCGGAGCCTTTGGTGATCTATTCCATTGTAAATTCCCTGGCGGAGCTGCCAAATATTAATAAAGTGCAGATTTCTGTCAACGGAGACACTAATCTGACTTACCGGGAGAAAATGGACTTAAACACCATGTATGAAAGAAATTTGGATTATCTGGATGAAAGCGCCCGCTCCCAGGAAGCCCAGATAGAAGAAGGAGCGGAAAAAGTAGTGATAGAGGAGGAAACAGGTGACTAATCGTATGATTTGCTGCCTGGCAATTTCTCTTCTGATGGGAATTCTCTTTGGAAAGGAAGAAAATCTCCTGTTTGCGGCATGTTTTCTGTTATTTATCCTTGTTCTGGGCATTGCAGCAGGCAGAGACAGGAAGAAAGCATGGGAAAAACGCAGCCTTTCAGCAGAAGATACCGGCAGTCTTAGGAAGGCTGCCTGCTGTACAGCAGAAGATACCGGCAGTCTTAGGAAGGCTGCCTGCTGCACAGTAGAAGATACCGGCAGTCCCGGGGAATCTGCCGGCCGGCAGGAGTTTCGGTCAGCCGTATACTGGAAGCGGGGACTTTACGGGACAATTGTGTTTCGCAGCCTGTTTTGCCTGTTGGCATTCTGTGCCGGTTCTTCTCAGATTCAGGCGCAGCAGCAGGTGCGGGACAGTCTGGAAGCGGTACTGGAAGAAGGAGATCAAATAACCCTTTGGGGAGAGGTTCAAAAGAAAGAAGAGAAGGAAGAGCAGTATTTATATTATCTGACAGATACCCAAGTGGCGGCAGAGGGAAGCCTTTTCCCTTGTTATGGGATTCTTGTCTACAGTTCTAATCGGCATATCCGGCCGGGAAATATTCTGAAGGTTACCGGCAGCTATGCGCCATTTCAAATATCCCGCAATGAAGGGAATTTCGATGAAAAACAATATTACCAGAGTAAAAAAATAGAATTTCGTCTCTACGCAGAAGAGGAAACGCTGATTTCAGACAAGGAATGCAAAACAGCGGCGTTTCTGGAGAATCTTAGGCAAAAATTTTGCAGGGTATATCTCCGGTGTATGTCTGAAAAAAACGCTGGATTACTGGCAGATATGACGCTGGGGGATAAGAGCCTGCTGCAGCAGGAGGTGAAAGATTTATACCGGAGCGCTGGGATTTCGCATATTCTGGCCATTTCCGGCCTGCATGTGTCGTTGTTCGGTATGGGTATGTTTCGTTTGCTTTGCAGATTGGGCTGTCCCGGGAAGGTCAGCAGTCTTGCGGCTGTGGGAATTGCCGTTGCCTTCGGACAGCTTTCCGGTATGGAAATCTCCACCGTGCGGGCATTGCTGATGTTTGCCGTGAATATGGCGGCTTATCTTTTAGGGCGCAGTTACGATACGTTAACAGCGCTGGGATTAAGCGCCTGGATTCAGATGTGGGAGAATCCCTTTGTACTGAATTATGCCGGCTTCCTGTTTTCTTATGGAGCGGTATTGGGAGCAGCAGTGATTGCAGCGGCTCTGAAAGAACCTGGAGGAAAAGAGGAAAAGGATGCAGATAAGGAGGGTTTCCGGAAGGTTTTATTGGGGAGGGTTTTTCAGAAACGAAGCAGCAGGGAGAACAAGGATATAGAAAGAAAATCAAAGGAATGTAACTCTGTATGGAAAAAATGGGCGGGACGTTTTTGGGATTCTCTTTCTATCAGTTTCTGCATTCAGCTTGCAACATTGCCCCTTTCTCTGTATTTTTATTATGAAATTCCCTGTTACGGCATTCTGGTGAATGGGTGCATTCTGCCTTTTCTGGGGCTGCTGTTATCCCTTGGAGTGTTGGGGGCGTCTGCAGGAAGTATATTTCTGCCGGCAGGGAAAATCATTCTGCAGCCGGCAGAATGGATGCTGGCAAAAAGTGAATGGATTTGCAGGAAATCGTTAAAACTGCCCGGTGCGGTATTGACCGTTGGAAGGCCGGGAATAGCTCTGGCGGTGTGCTATTATGTGAGTTTGGCGGCAGCGCTGTACCTGTACCGAAAAAAGGGACGGAAGAAATGGCTGGGGGTTCTTGGAGCGGCAGTTTTCCTGATTTTATTTCTGCGTAAGCCCCTTCAATTTGAAATTGATGTGCTGGATGTGGGTCAGGGGGACGGCATTTTTATTCAGACAGAAGCCGGGGAGCATTTTTTTGTGGATGGCGGAAGCAGTGACGTTTCAAAAGCCGGAACTTACCGGATTCTGCCTTTTCTTAAATCAAGAGGTATCACTTCCATCCAGGGCTGGGCGGTAAGCCATGCAGACCAGGATCATATTAGCGGCTTAAAGGAATTGCTGGAAGAGGGATATCCCGTTGAAACTTTGATAGTGGCAGAGGGAATGGTCAGAGACGAAGCAGGGGAGGAATTGCTGATGCTGGCAGAGGACGCAGGATGCAGGATTCTTTTTGTTTCACCCGGAATGCGATTCGGAAGCGGGGAAGCAGTTTTTACAGTCTGGCATCCTCAGGCGGAAGGGACAGAGGACAAAGAGGATCGGAATGGGAATTCCCTGGTTCTCTCTTTGGAGTACCGGGATTTTACCGGCTTTTTTACCGGGGATATCGGCGTCAGCCAGGAGCGGCAGATGGTGGAGGCAGGGAGGATAAAAGGATGGATGGAACAAAAAGGAATCAGAGGGATTACTTTTTATAAGGCCGCCCATCATGGTTCTGACGGCTCTAACAGCCTGGAATTTCTAGAATTACTGTCTCCTGAGATTATCGTGGTTTCCTGCGGAAAAGGGAATTCTTACGGGCATCCGGGAGCAGAGGCAGTACAGAGGATGAAAGAAGCGGGAAGCCGGGTGGTGAGTACCATGGAGAGAGGGCAGATTTTGATTCGGCC
The DNA here is from genome assembly GCF_004793545.1 of Petralouisia muris. Taxonomy (GTDB): domain Bacteria; phylum Bacillota; class Clostridia; order Lachnospirales; family Lachnospiraceae; genus Petralouisia; species Petralouisia muris. The sequence goes on from NZ_SRYA01000002.1 coordinate 134,414, forward strand.
CTTTCTGTAATCTATGTCTTTTACTGAATTGGGATAGGTATTGGAGAGAAATGGATAATTCCGACAGCGGAGGATAAAACCCGTGGAGGAAAATCAAACACGCCCCAGCAGGATGGCAGATGCCAAGCCTGCTGCGGCGTCGCTGATGTTCCACAATATACTATTTGTCGCCTGTGCAGTTCATATCTGTAATGCTGCAGGTTGTATCATCATCTTCGGTATTGCAGTTCATGTTTGTGATGCTGCAGGTGCTGTCTTTCTCTGCGTCGTCCCCCAGACAGTTCATGTCATTTAATCCGCAGGTCTTGTCGTCTTCGTTGGTCATTCCGTTCATGTTAGTAATATCTAAATTTTTGTTCTCCATGTTTTTCCTCCTCCTGTTATCAGGATAAAATATTCCCGAATGCATATGATAGATTTATTATATCCTGATTTCTTTTGGGTTACAAGTGGAAAAGAAAGGTTTTTGACACTTGCGATAATGTGTACAAGGTAAAATTAAAGTTGCTTTTTTGCCAAAAGAACTTTATAATTTATAGCAAAGAATAAAAGGAGGAACAGAGCGATGGAGCATATGATTAACCGAAAAGTAGAGGAGTTTCATGTATCTGCTTATGCAAAGGGAGATTTCATTGAAGTAAGTCAGGAGGATTTGATGGGACACTGGTCGGTGCTGTTTTTTTATCCGGCAGATTTTACCTTTGTATGCCCAACCGAATTAGGCGATCTGGCAGAACATTATGAGGAATTTAAAAAAGAGGGCTGTGAAATTTATTCTGTGTCTGAGGACACCCATTTTGTTCATAAAGCATGGGCAGACGCATCTGAGACGATTAAGAAAATCCAGTATGTGATGCTGGCAGATCCGGCAGGAGAGCTGGCGAGACAGTTTGGCGTGCTGGTGGAAAAAGAAGGACAGGCTTTGCGGGGAACTTTCATCCTGAATCCGGAAGGCGTAGTGAAAGCTTATGAGATTCACGATATGGGAATCGGAAGGAACGCTGCAGAGCTTTTAAGGAAAGTTCAGGCAGCAAAGTTCGTGGAAGAGCACGGAGATCAGGTATGCCCGGCAAAATGGCAGCCTGGCGAGGAGACCTTAAGCCCCAGTTTGGATCTGGTGGGAATGTTATAGGAGGAAGATGCATGGGTATAGATAAAATTGCTTCCAAAAGCAGCCTGATCACTCCAGAGCTGGAAGAACAGATGAAGGGCGTATTCGCAAAGCTGGAAGGTGAAGTTGAGCTTGTTTGCGTCATTGACCCTGAGGCCGCAGCGTCTGTGGAAATGGCGGAACTGGTGCGCCATATTTCGGATCTTACAGACAAGCTGTCCTGTCAGCTTTACGATCGGGAAGAAGCAAAGGAAAAACTGCCGGAAGCGGATGTCTCTCTTTTGCCTGCAACTGTTTTGCGCAGGCAGGGAAAATATACTGGAATTTCTTTTCACGGGGTAACCGGAGGGAAGGAACTGAATTCCCTGATTTTTGCCATTTATAATGCGGCAGGCCCCGGACAGGAAATGGACAAGCGGATGAAGAAGAAATTAGATAAGCTTACCCATAAAAGTGAAATCAAGATATTTGTTTCTCTTTCCTGCCACCACTGCGCCCAGCAGGTGATTACCTGCCAGAAAATGGCTGCGGAATGTGAGGCGCTGGAAGCCAGGATGATTGATGCAAGGCTGTATCCGGAGATGGTGGAGAAATACAAGATTGAGCGGATTCCCATGACAGTGATTAATGAGAAAGAGGTTCTGATGGGAAGCAAAAACATGGATGAGATTTATCAGGTTTTGCGAACCTATAAATAGAACCTTGTCGGCAGGTATTTATGAAAAGCATTGACGAAGACATTAAGAAGGGCAGTTTTCAGCCAGCCTATCTTCTGTATGGTGATGAAAGCTATCTGAAGCGGCAGTATAAGCAGAAGCTGCAGCAGGCATTATCTCCATCGGGAGATACCATGAACGTCGCTTATTATGAAGGAAAAGGCTGTAATCTCGGAGAGATTATTGATCTGGCGGAGACGCTTCCTTTTCTGGCGGATTATCGGTTGATTCTGATAGAAAACAGCGGCTGCTTCAAAGGGGCCTGCGAGGAACTGGCGGAGTATATGAAGCATGTTGCCGAGACCACTGTGTTTGTGTTTGTGGAAGAGGAAGTGGATAAGCGGAGCAAGCTGTATAAGGCAGTAAAGGGCGCAGGCCGGGCGGTGGAATTTGCCAGGCAGAAAGAAGGATTGCTGATACAGTGGATTCTCACACGGTTAAAGCGGGAAAATAAAAAGATCACCCAGCCGGTCATGCATCTCTTTCTGGAGAAAACCGGAAATGATATGGAAAATATTGACAGGGAGTTAGAAAAGCTCTTCTGTTATACGCTGGAAAAGGAAGTTATTTCAGCAGAAGATGTGGAAGCCGTCTGCACGGGGCAGGCCACTGGAAGAATTTTTGAGATGGTAAATTGTATTGCAGAGGGAAAGCGGAGGCAGGCGTTGGAATTGTACTATGATTTGCTTGCCCTGAAGGAGCCGCCCATGCGGATTTTGTTTCTCATTGCAAGGCAGTTTCAGATTTTGCTGCAGGTGAAAGAGCTTGGAGCGCAGGGATATGATCATAAGTTTATTTCATCCAAAGCGGGAATTCCGGAATTTACAGTAAGAAGAAATCTGTCACAGGCAGGCAGGTTTACTCCAGAGCAGTTAAAGCAGGCTGTTTTGCGCTGTGTGCAGGCGGAGGAAGATGTTAAGAGAGGGAACCTGAATGATCGGATGGCAGTGGAGCTGCTGATTGTGGAGAGTACGAAAGGCATATGAAAAAGGAGCCGACTGACGGTATCGGCTCCTTTTTTCCGCCTGAATGGCGGGAATTCATTCTAAAATTAATTAAGCAATATTGTTCACAGCTTTGGTTAAGCGTGAAACCTTTCTGGCTGCGGTGTTTTTATGATATACACCCTTGGAAGCAGCCTTGCTGATCTGAGAAATAGCGGCTGATAACGCCTTCTGTGCAGCTTCTTTGTCATTTGCTGTAACAGCAGCCTCTACTTTCTTCACGGCAGTCTTCACAGCAGATTTGATCGCTTTGTTGCGGGCTGTTCTAATCTCAGTTACTAAAATTCTTTTCTTTGCTGATTTGATGTTAGCCAATCCATTCACCTCCATTTTTTAAATGATTCTGATGACAATCCAATTGACTGTTTATGCGGAAAAAGGATTGCACTGCTTACAGTTGTTTCATTAAATCCGGACACGGACGTTCTAATGTAAACATACTCATATATTTTATCCCCTAATTTTCAGCCTGTCAATACATATTTCTGCATTTTTTTGTAAAAAATAACTATGCAAGTTTCAGAAGATGAGATTGTGACTGAAAACATAGTTTTGGAGGGAATATTATGAGTCAGTTTCAGGTGCGTACAGATTTGGCATTGGAGACCCGCGAGAAATTTGAAGAGGATCATGTGGAAATTAAAGGAGTGCGGGTGGAAGAGGAATGCAGAGAAGAATCGGAAATAAAGATTACCACAATGGTAATTGAGACGGAAAATGGGGCGAAAGCCATGGGAAAACCAAAAGGGACCTATATTACATTGGAAGCGGCTAATTTGGACAGCCAGGATGAGGACTATCACAGAGAGGTTTCTGTGGAGCTGGCAAGGCTGATTCGGAGACTGCTGCCAGAGGAAAAACATATCTTGTCAGTGCTTGTGGCAGGGCTTGGAAACCGTGAAGTGACGCCGGACGCCTTAGGGCCAAGGGTGGTGGATAATATGATGATAACCAGGCATGTGCTGAAGGAATTTGGCAAATACGCTTTTGGGGAGGAGGAAGTAAATGCAGTCAGCGGGATCGTTCCCGGCGTGATGGCCCAGACCGGAATGGAAAGCCAGGAAATTATACGGGGCGTAGTGGAAGAGACCAAGCCGGATGTGATGATTGCCATAGACGCGCTGGCAGCCAGAAGCACCCGCAGGCTCAGCCGCACCATACAGATTACAGACACGGGAATTAATCCTGGCTCTGGCGTGGGAAATCACAGACATGGACTGTCAGAAGAGACGGTAGGCGTTCCGGTCATTGCCATTGGCGTGCCTACGGTGGTGGATGCAGCCACCATTGTAAATGACACTATGCATACGCTGATTCAGGCCATGGAGGAAAACAGCCATTTGCAGACCTTAAGCACCGGGCTGAATGCATTAAATGAAATGGAAAAATATGAGCTGATCCGGGAACTGTTATCGCCCCAGCTCAATACCATGTTCGTAACCCCCAAGGATATAGATGAATCTGTCAAGCGGTTAAGTTTTACCATTTCCGAGGGATTAAACATTGCTTTTGCATAAAATTTTTCGTACAGGCATATACTTAACTATTCGTAAATGATGCAATAGGGAAACAGCTTGACGGGAATAGGAAAATGAGAAAAAAGTGGATGAAACGCAGATACTTTTACCCAGATGTAAAAGTGGCAGGCAGGAGAAGAAAAAAAACAGGAAAAGCCATATGTTTTTTTCTGTGCTGTTTCAGTCTCCTGTTTGTATTTGTGTGCTATCAGAATATGGCAGAAACAGGCCGGGCGCCGGCGTTAGAACAGATAGGGAATTATATCAGGGAAGAAATAGCCGTAGGCGCCTGGAAAAATTGTATGATGGTTATGGTAACGGATGAAAAGGAAGAAGAGCCTTCTTTGGGGAATTATATATTGGAAAAACTGGAGAAATTTTATCCCATATATGGATTCAGTGAAACCTTAACAGAATATGATACAGAGATCGAAAGTGATTTTACCAAGGAACTTCTGGCAGAGAATGGGCAGAAAGCCGGGAACGGAGAGGAGGCAAAGGGAACAAAAGAGAAGGGGGAAGAGACAGAAAAATCCGAAGAAACCAAAAAGGAGACGAAGAAAAAAAGCAAGAAGAAAAAGAAGGAAGAGACACAGACAGCGGCCAGCGACGCTTCCGGAAAAGTGCAGGAAATTTCCAGAGAGAAGCTGAAAGATTTTGATTATCTGGTGCAGAATTTTTATCAGATTGACCGCACGACCACCATAGACAGCAGCCAGCTGAATACAGACGTCCTTCTTGGAAAGAGCATGAAGCTGGAAACCGGAGCTGAGAATGTGCAGATTCTCATTTATCACACCCATTCCCAAGAAGGGTATGCGGATACCCCGCCGGGGGATACCAGCGCCGGAGTGGTAGGAGCGGCAGAATATCTGGCGCAGCTTTTGCGGGAGGAGTATGGATTCAATGTAATGCATCATACCGGCGAGTATGATGTGAAGGACAGGGATAACGCCTATTCTTACGCCGGCCCTGCGTTAGAGCAGATTCTGGCAGAAAATCCTTCCATAGAAGTGGTAATTGATCTGCACAGAGACGGAGTGGCAGAAACCACACATCTGGTAACGGAAGTAAATGGGAAGCAGACGGCCCAGATTATGTTTTTCAATGGTTTGAGCAGGACTACAGCAAACGGGGATATCTCCTATCTGGCAAATCCCTATCTTGAAGATAACCTGGCTTTTTCCTTCCAGATGAAGCTGGCGGCAGAGGAGTATTATCCGGGATTTACAAGGGCCAATTATCTGAAAGGCTACCGTTACAACCTGCATTACCGGCCGAAAAGCCTGCTGATTGAAGTAGGGGCCCAGACTAATACCTTTGAAGAGGCCAGAAATGCCATGGAACCTCTGGCATTTCTTTTACATAAAGTTTTATCAGAGTAAGGCTTATTATATAAGAAAAAGGATGAGGAACATGCAAGAGGATAAATCAGGAAAGGTACAGTTTATAAGCTTGGAACATCTGGCAGAAAAAAAGAGAAACAGCCGGGAGGAACTGCTGTTTCAGTCCATCCGAAAGCTGGAGCCGGTATATTGGTCCGGGGTGAGGATGGCGGAGGACTGTCTCTATGGCGCATTCAGCTTTCATGAAGGGCAGAATCCGGATGGCAGGGCCAGCATTGCTGCATTTTTGCTGGGGAAAGAAGGGTTTATCCTGGCAGTTTTAGAGGATGAAGGAGGAATCTTCCCCAGGAAGGAACTGTCTGGCATGGAGAATCATGATGCAGGAGGCACTGCCATGGAAGACACGCTGGAAAAACTGTTTGAGCGGCTGCTGGAACGGGGACAGCAGAAAACAGAGAAGATGGAACAATATCTGATAGAGATGGAACATGAGATTGTCAGCGGGAGAATCAGCCGTAACCGTAACCAAAATATTTTTGAATGCAAGCGGACACTAACTGTTTGGAAAAATGATTACGGACGGTTTTTAAACGTCGTAGAGGGGATTAATGGACTGGAACAGAAAAAGAATGAAGGGAAGGGGCAGGTTTTGACAGAGGAATCTGCCTGTTTTTTCCGCGTCTATGAGAATAAGCTGAAGCGGCTGACAGAAGAGACTCAGTTTCTTTACGAAGAGCTGGTGCATATCCGGGAGGCGCTGGACGCAGCTCTGTCCTATGAGCAGAACAGGATTATGAAGGTGTTTACCACAGTGACTACGATTTTTATGCCCTTGTCTTTAATTGCCGGCTGGTATGGGATGAATTTTACAGGAATGCCAGAGCTTGGCTGGAAATATGGGTATGCTTTTGCCGGGGGCTTAAGCATATTGGTAATACTGGCGTGCATCTGGTTCTTTAAAAAGAAAAAGCTGTTTTGAAAAGCAGTCCTGCGGACTTGGGATGCGGCTTACGGCTGAAACAGCGCCTGGAGAGCCGGAACAAGGAAAACTGCCGTAAAAAAAGATTGCGTATAGATCCCAGAAAGTATATACTGTTATAGGAAATATGAATTATCGGAAAACAGGAGGATGTGGATAAGATTATGGCAGCGATTGATCAAAGTAAAATCAGAAATTTTTGCATTATTGCACATATAGATCATGGAAAATCAACACTGGCAGATCGGATAATTGAAAAGACAGGGCTTCTGACCAGCCGGGAAATGCAGGCGCAGGTCCTTGACAATATGGAACTGGAGCGGGAGCGGGGAATTACCATCAAAGCCCAGACGGTCCGCATTGTGTATCAGGCCAAAGACGGAGAGGAATATATTTTCAATCTGATTGATACGCCGGGCCATGTGGATTTCAACTATGAAGTATCCAGAAGCCTTGCAGCCTGTGACGGCGCAATTCTTGTGGTGGATGCGGCTCAGGGAATTGAGGCCCAGACGCTGGCCAATGTGTACCTTGCCTTGGATCATGATTTGGACGTGCTTCCGGTGATCAATAAAATAGATTTGCCCAGCGCCCAGCCGGACCGTGTCATTGATGAGATTGAGGATGTCATCGGATTAGAGGCCCAGGACGCCCCTCAGATTTCTGCCAAAACGGGGTTGAATATTGAAGAAGTGTTAGAGCAGATTGTGGAGAAAATTCCTGCGCCTGGAGGAAATGCGGACAATCCCCTGCAGGCACTGATTTTTGATTCTGTATATGATTCTTATAAGGGCGTAATTGTATTCTGCCGTTTGAAGGAAGGAAGAGTAAAGCCGGGGACAACCATTCGGATGATGGCCACAGGGGCAATGGCTGATGTGGTGGAAGTGGGGTATTTCGGCGCAGGGCAGTTTATTCCCTGTGAAGAGTTAAGCGCCGGTATGGTAGGGTATATCACCGCCAGCCTGAAAAATGTCCGGGATACCCAGGTGGGAGATACTGTCACCGATGCAGGCAGGCCCTGTAAAGAGCCGCTGCCAGGCTATAAGAAGGTAAATTCCATGGTTTACTGCGGAATGTACCCGGCAGACGGGGCGAAATATCCGGATCTTCGGGATGCGCTGGAAAAATTGCAGCTAAATGATGCGGCGCTGCAGTTTGAGCCGGAGACCTCCATTGCGCTGGGGTTTGGCTTCCGCTGCGGATTTTTGGGATTGCTGCATCTGGAAATCATCCAGGAGCGGCTGGAGCGGGAATATAATCTGGATCTGGTAACCACAGCCCCGGGAGTTATTTACAAGGTGCATAAGACGAACGGAGAAGTGATTGAATTGACTAATCCCTCCAACCTGCCGGATCCTGCAGAAATTGAATATATGGAAGAGCCGGTAGTCAGTGCGGAGGTTATGGTGACCAGCGAGTACATAGGCGCCATTATGGATTTGTGCCAGGAACGGCGGGGAACTTATATTAGTATGGAGTATATGGAAGAAACCCGGGCGCTGCTGAGATACGAGCTTCCTTTAAATGAAATTATCTATGACTTTTTTGATGCGTTAAAGTCTCGTTCCAGAGGGTATGCTTCCTTTGACTATGAAATGAAAGGTTATGCCCGTTCCGAATTGGTGAAGCTGGATATTTTGATCAATAAAGAAGAAGTGGACGCGCTGTCCTTTATTGTTCACAGCGGGACGGCTTATGAACGGGGCAGGAAAATGTGTGAGAAGCTGAAAGAAGAGATTCCCAGACATCTGTTCGAGATCCCGATTCAGGCAGCCATCGGCAGCAAGGTCATCGCCCGGGAAACCGTGAAGGCTATGCGCAAGGACGTGCTGGCAAAGTGTTACGGCGGCGATATTACCAGAAAACGTAAGCTGTTGGAGAAGCAGAAGGAGGGAAAGAAGCGGATGCGCCAGATTGGAAATGTAGAGATACCTCAGAAAGCATTTATGAGTGTGCTGAAGCTGGATGACAAGTAAATTCTGATACAGGGATTCCTTAATGTTCGAAGCGTTGAGAATTACTGTACTCTTGTAAGGGCAGGGGTTTTGCCAAGGAACGATTTAAAAGTTATTTTTGAACAGTTCCTAACGAACATCAGGAAGATAAGGAGCTGCAACGATTAGAATGGAAAGTAAGCATAAGTTCCGGAAGGAACTGGAATTGTATCTTCATATCCCGTTTTGTGTCCGAAAATGTAATTATTGCGATTTTCTGTCAATGCCTGCGGAGGAAGAAGTCCGCAGGCATTATGTGAATTGCCTGCTGGAAGAAATCAGGCAGAAAGGCGGGCTGTGCAGGGAATATCAGGTATCCACTGTGTTTTTCGGCGGCGGAACTCCCTCCCTTCTGGCAGGGGTTCAGATTGCAGAGTTGATGGAAGCGATTGGGAATTCCTTTTCGGTGGCTTCAGATGCGGAAATTACCATAGAATGCAATCCGGGAACCTTGGACAGGCAGAAGCTGTTGTTTTATAAGAATGCCGGCGTCAACCGCTTAAGTATCGGGCTGCAGTCGGCATTGGACAGGGAGCTTCAGCTTCTGGGACGTATCCATACCTATGGGCAGTTTCTGGAAAACTACGATCTGGCCCGGAAAATGGGATTTGAAAATATAAATGTGGATTTGATATCAGCGCTTCCCGGGCAAAAAACAGAGGATTGGGAATATACTTTAAGAAAGGTACTGGAATTGCGGCCGGAACATATTTCTGCCTACAGCCTGATGGTGGAGGAGGGAACGCCCTTTTATGAACAGTATGGGCGGGATGAACGGTGCAGGGAACAAGGGGGACATCCATGTTATCTGCCGGAAGAGGAAACGGAACAGGAAATGTACCGCCTGGCCGGGCAGATGATGAATGAGAAAGGATACCGCCGTTATGAAATTTCCAACTATGCCAGGCCAGGCAGGGAGTGCCGCCATAATATCGGTTACTGGCGGGGAATTTCTTATCTGGGGCTGGGGATTGGGAGCGCTTCTTTGATGGAGCGTCTGAGATTTTCTAACATTGGCAGTATGGAGGAATATCTGGAACATTGCCGGGGGCTTGGAAAGGGAACATTATGTTTTGGCAGTCAAAGCGCCGGAGAGTTTTTAGGGGAGCAGTCCTTGGCCGGAATTCTTCAGAATGCGCCAGAACTTCTTAATGCAGAACAGGTGATTGCATTGGACAAAAAACAGCGGATGGAGGAATTTATGTTTCTGGGTCTTCGCATGACGGAGGGAGTATCCAGAAAGGAATTCAAAGAGAGATTCGGGGCGGAGTTGGAAGGGGTCTATGGGACTGTGCTGCAGAAGCTTTGCAGCCAGGGGATGTTGGAGCAGAAAGAGGGAAGAATTAGCCTGACAGAAGAAGGGATTTTTGTCAGTAATTATATTCTGAGTGAATTTTTGCTGTGAAAGAAGGAGAAATCTGGAAGTTTAGGATTTGCGGGGATAAAAAGGCATTGTGCTCAGAAGGGCAATGTGCTAATATGGGACAGGAAGAGGAGAGAGGATGAAACGGAATTATCAGAAAGAGCTGGATAAGATGATCGAACATCTGGGAAATCAGGATCAGGCGCCCCGTCTGCTGCTGCACAGCTGCTGCGCTCCCTGCAGCAGCTATGTGCTGGAATATTTGTCTCGGTATTTTCAGATTACCGTGCTTTATTATAATCCGAATATTTATCCGGAGGAGGAATATTTCAAACGGGTGGAAGAACAGAAGCATTTTATCCATCAGTTCTGGCAGAATGTATCTGGAGCAGCGGATCAGAAAAGTTATTTTAAGATTGAATTTCTGGAAGGAAAATATGAGACAGACAGGTTTTACCAGATGGTCCAGGGCATGGAACAGCTGCCGGAAGGAGGAGACAGATGTTTTCGATGTTATGAGCTGCGTTTAAGGGAGGCGGCCAAATATGCAAGGGAACTGGGAATGGATTATTTTACCACAACCTTATCCATCAGTCCTTTAAAGAATGCGGAAAAACTCAATGAAATCGGAGAAATGCTGGCGGAGGAATACGGGGTTTCTTATCTGGTTTCTGATTTCAAGAAGCGGGATGGCTATAAACGTTCTGCAGAGCTTTCCAGAGAGTACAATATGTACCGGCAGGATTATTGCGGCTGCGTCTTTTCCATGGAGGAGCGGCAGAAGAACAAAGAAAATAAAGAATGACGGGAAGCTGCATGTTTCCCTGGAGGAACGGCAGTAGATAGAAAAAAGAAAGAGGTAAGAGAATATGGCACAGTTATGGGGCGGACGCTTTACAAAAGAAACGGATCAGCTGGTTTATAATTTCAATGCGTCCATATCGTTTGACAAAAAGTTCTATAGACAGGACATGGAAGGCAGCATTGCCCATGTGAAAATGCTGGGAAAACAGGGGATTCTCACAGAAACAGAAGCAAAGGAGATTGCAGCGGCAATTCAGGACATTCTGCAGGAGGTGGAGGCGGGAACCCTGGAGATTTCCCACGAATACGAAGATATCCACAGCTTTGTGGAGGCTACGCTTATCGAGCGTCTGGGAGATACTGGCAAGAAATTACATACCGGAAGAAGCAGGAATGATCAGGTGGCGCTTGACATGCGGCTGTTTACCAGGCAGGAAGTGCTGGAAACAGATCAATTGCTGGAAAAATTATTACATGTAATTTTAACAATTATGGAACATAATACAGATACCTATATGCCCGGCTTTACTCATTTGCAGAAAGCTCAGCCGGTAACCCTGGCGCACCATCTGGGGGCCTACTTTGAAATGTTTAAAAGGGATCGGCAGCGCATGGAGGATATTTACCGCAGAATGAATTATTGTCCTTTAGGCTCCGGCGCTCTGGCAGGAACAACTTACGATTTGGACCGGTATGATACGGCAGAGCAGATGGGGTTTGAGGGACCTATGTTAAATAGTATGGACGGAGTGTCCGATCGGGATTATCTGATTGAATTTTTATCTGCTTTATCTACGATTATGATGCATTTGAGCCGTTTTTCAGAGGAAGTGATTATCTGGAACAGCAATGAATATCAGTTTGTGGAGATTGATGACGCCTACAGTACCGGCAGCAGCATTATGCCCCAGAAGAAGAATCCGGATATTGCCGAGCTTGTCCGGGGAAAAACCGGACGTGTGTATGGAGCGTTGCTGTCCCTGCTTACCACAATGAAAGGAATTCCGCTGGCCTATAATAAAGACATGCAGGAGGACAAGGAGCTGACCTTTGACGCTATGGATACCGTAAAAGGGTGCCTTGGGCTTTTTACGGGAATGCTCTCCACCATGAAGTTCCAAAAGGAACGGATGGAGGCCAGTGCAAAGCATGGATTTACCAACGCCACAGACGCAGCGGATTATCTGGTCAATCATGGAGTGCCCTTTCGGGACGCCCATGGAATTGTAGGACAGATTGTGCTGTATTGCATTGAAAAAAAGATTGCCATTGACGATATGTCCCTAGAAGAGTTAAAAGCCATCAGTCCTGTGTTTGAAGAGGATATTTTTGATGCGGTTTCCATGAAAACCTGTGTGGAAAAACGTCTCACCATTGGCGCGCCGGGACAGGAAGCCATGAAGAAAGTGATTGCCATAGAGAAAAAATATCTCAGCAGAGACTGGAAGAAGGAGCTGAAAGACTGGGAACAGGAATTGCTGCAATTATAATGGCTGTTTTGGAGGGGCGTTGTTTCAAAAGATACTGGGCATATGCCGGAAAATTAGGAAGAATACACGAAAGTCCGGAATTTACTTCTGCAATTTTGTGTAATATGCAGGATTGCTTTTTTCTATCAAATGTATTAGGATATTTAGCAGAGCGACAATTGTACGCGCAAAACGGACAATAAGAAAAAGCGAGGAGATTATGAAATGAGTCAGAAATTAAAAGCAGGAATTCTCGGAGGAACTGGAATGGTGGGGCAGCGTTTTATTGCTTTGCTGGAAAATCATCCCTGGTTTGAAGTGACAACCATTGCAGCCAGCCCCCGTTCCGCAGGAAAGCGGTATGAGGATGCAGTGGGAGGACGCTGGAAAATGGACACTCCCATGCCGGAAGCGGTAAAGGATCTTGTGGTAATGAATGTGAATGAAGTAGAGGCAGTGGCGTCCAAAGTAGATTTTGTGTTCAGTGCAGTAGATATGTCCAAGGAGGAAATCAAGGCCATTGAGGAAGCTTATGCCAAAACAGAAACGCCGGTGGTTTCCAACAACAGCGCCCACAGATGGACGCCAGATGTGCCTATGGTGGTGCCGGAAATCAATCCGGAGCATATGAAGGTCATTGATTTCCAGAAGAAACGTCTGGGGACAGAGCGGGGATTTGTTGCAGTAAAACCCAATTGCTCCATCCAGTCCTATGCTCCAGTGCTGACTGCATGGAAAGAATTTGAGCCTTATGAGGTGGTGGCGACCACTTATCAGGCGATTTCCGGCGCCGGAAAGACCTTTCAGGACTGGCCGGAAATGGAGGGAAATATTATTCCGTTTATCGGCGGCGAGGAAGAAAAATCAGAGCGGGAACCGCTCCGTATCTGGGGCGAAATCAAGGACGGCGTGATTGTTCCGGCAGAAAGTCCCCTGATTACCTGTCGGTGTATCCGTGTTCCGGTGTTAAACGGCCATACGGCGGCAGTATTTGTGAAATTTAAAAAGAAGCCCACGAAGGAACAGCTGATTGAGAAACTGAGGAATTACCGGGGAGAGCCTCAGGAACTGAAGCTGCCCAGCGCGCCAGAGCATTTCATCCAATATCTGGAAGAAGACAACCGTCCACAGGTAACAGAAGATGTGGACTATGAGAATGGCATGGGAATCAGCGTTGGACGTCTCAGAGAAGATACGGTATATGATTGGAAGTTTGTGGGGCTTTCTCATAACACAGTCAGAGGCGCAGCAGGAGGAGCCGTACTCTGTGCAGAGCTGCTGAAAGCACAGGGGTATATCAGTGCAAAATAATGTGCTATCTGAAGGGGCTGTCGGGAAACAGATTTTATACATAATAGATGGTTGTGACATGGAAAGACTCACAATAGATCTTGTGGAAAATCTGTTATTTCCCGACAGCCCCTTATCTGTACAACTTAAAAATGTTAATTATTCAGTTTATTCCAAGATTTTTAACTCTTGATTTTATTTCTTTCCAGTCGGAAACAGACTGATTCAGATAAACTTTCCCTTTTTCCGTGATTCGGTAATATTTCCTTTTAGGCCCGCCTGAATCATCTCCATAATACAATTCTGTCAGGCCCTCTTTGTGCAGGCGGCGCAAGATGACATAGAAGGAGCTGTCATTTACTTCCGGGAAATGCTGTTTTAAGATCTGCATCAGGTGGTAGCCGTAATAATCATGTTGGGAAAGCTGATAGAGCAGGCACATTTCCAATACGCCTTTTTTCATCTGGGCATCCATTGGGATGGTTCTCCTTTCTGAAAGCTGCATTGCCGGCAGTCAGTGACGTGGGAGTTTCTTTGATTTGTTTTGGTGAAAATCAGAGAATTTCACAGCCAGATAGTAAAAAATAGAGATCAAAAAGCTCAGTCCCAGAGGAAGAAGCCAGAGATAAGGAGGCATAAGTCTCATATCCAGCCTGTGCAGAAAATCCAGGCAGAGCCAGGAGGAAGCCAGCAGGCCGACGCCCTGCAGAGCTGGTCCAAGGGAAAGAGAGGCTCCGTGAAAAAAAGCGTAACCGCTCCAAAGAAACAGGGCCAACCCTGAAATCATAAACAGCAGGCAGATATTCCGAGCAACGGTTCCAAGAGCGGGCGAAGGCAAGAGTTCAGAGAGCCGATCAATGCTTTTCCAGAGGAAAAAAGTCAGGAATCCGGCCAGAGCGCAGGAAAAAATCTGTTGGATCGGAAAAGTGCCTGACCAGAGAGCGGAAAGGCCCAGGTTTGCCGGAAAGGTTCTGCTTTCGGAAAGTAAAATAGCGGCAGAAGCCAGCACTGCAGCGCAGGCAGGTAAAACTGGCAGTGAGGCGAACCGGTAAGAATTTACCGATACCCAGAAGGCAAAAAGGAAGGTGCAAAAAGCAAGGGAAAGCTGAAAAATCATATGCAGGGAGAATTTCTGCCTGCCTGCTTTGGCGGAGCAAGTCAGTTGTCTGACGATTTCTTTGGGGCGTCCAAAGGAATGGCAGAGTTCTTCTTCTGTTTTCCCTTCGGAAAGTCCTGTTTCAAAAAAGCCGTTGAAATCCTCCAAAGTATCCCGGATTTCCCGGAAGCTGCAGCGGAAAGTCATGTAATAACGCAGCTGTAAAAGAAAATCACGTTTTGTTTTCATAAGAGACGCCTCCTTTCAAGCGCAGGTGAAATTACTTTTGGAATTATTTTGAGTATGCTGTGATTGGGAAGTACAGAGATTCCCTTCTGTCAGGATATCCTCTGAAACTATTATATAATACTATTGTTTATTAATCAATAGTTAATCTGCGTTTGCTGTGAAAGAATTAACGATTCTTGCATTCTTGGAAATTTCCAGTTAGAATGGAACATAGATTGATGGAAAAGGGAGGATTTTCGTCAGTCTGCATAAAAAATAACCAGGGAGAAGGAATATGAGCAGATTATCAGTAATTTCTACGGACAAGGTAAATTCCACCACAGAAACATTGATGAAGGAATTTACACAGCGTATTATCGCAAACCCGCCTGGGGTCTGTCCGGTTGACATGCAGCTTGCGTTTTTAAAAGTATGTCACGCCCAGACCTGCGGGAAATGTGTTCCCTGCCGCGTCGGACTTGGCATTCTGGAAGAACTTTTGGAAAGTGTTCTGGATAATACGGCAACCATGGAGACGCTTAACTTAATTGAACATGCAGCTACCAATATCAAGAATTCCGCAGACTGCGCCATCGGCTTTGAGTCTGCCCGTATGGTGCTGGCGGGGCTGGAAGGGTTTAAAGAAGATTATATTTCACATGTGAAAGAGCACCAATGCACAGGTACCTTTGAACAGCCTATTCCATGTGTGACATTATGTCCGGCAAATGTGGACATTCCAGGGTATATTGCACTGGCAGGAGCCGACCGATGCGAGGACGCCGTGCGGCTGATCCGTAAGGACAATCCTTTCCCCACAGCATGCGC
Organism: Petralouisia muris; assembly: GCF_004793545.1. Taxonomy (GTDB): domain Bacteria; phylum Bacillota; class Clostridia; order Lachnospirales; family Lachnospiraceae; genus Petralouisia; species Petralouisia muris. The sequence continues at coordinate 150,162 of NZ_SRYA01000002.1, forward strand.
GCTGATTTGTGAGCATCCCTGTGAGAAGCGGTGCCGCAGGAATATGATTGATGATTCCATCAATATCCGCGGAATCAAGCATTATGTGATGGATAAGGCCAATGCAAAAGAAGTTCCGGTTCCCGCCTGCGCAGAGTCTACCGGAAGGAAGGTGGCAATTATCGGCGGAGGCCCCTCCGGCCTTACAGCAGCGTATTTTCTGCAGCTGATGGGGCATCAGACCACCATATATGAAGAAAAGGCACAGCTTGGCGGTATGCTGCGCTATGGAATCCCCAATTACCGTTTCCCAAGAGAAAGGCTGAAGGAGGATATTGACGCCATTCTTTCCACCGGGGTGGAAGTGAAGCTGAATGCGGTCGTTGGAACAGAAGAATTAAAGGCAATTAATGATACATATGATGCGATATATATCGCAATCGGCGCCCATGCGGAAAAGCGTCTGAATCTTGAAGGGGAGGACAGCGGCAACGTGGTTTCAGCTGTGGATATGCTCCGTGAGATTGGAGACGACAGGTATCCGGATTTCACAGGAAAACGGGTCATTGTAGTGGGCGGCGGCAATGTGGCGATGGACTGTGCAAGAACGGCAATCCGCTCCAATGCAAAGACAGTCAGCATTGTATACCGCAGGCGTAAGGAAGATATGACTGCCCTGCCGGCGGAGGTGGAAGGAGCCATTGCAGAAGGAATTGAGCTTCTTACGTTAAAAGCGCCTCTTCGGATTGAAAAAGATGACAATGGCAACGCCAGCGCATTGTGGGTGCAGCCCCAGATTATCGGACAGGTAAGAGGAGGCCGTCCTTCTCCCCGGAAAGCAGATAAGGCGGAGGAACGGCTGGAATGCGACGTAATTCTTATGGCTGTGGGACAGGATATTGTCACAGAACCTTTTGAACAGGCAGGAATTGCCACAAAGAGAGGAAAGCTTCTGGCAGACGTTTCCGGCGCTTTGAACCGTGTGGGCATGTATGCAGGCGGCGATTGCGTATCCGGGCCGGCAACGGTAATTAAGGCCATTGCGGCCGGAAAAGTTGCAGCGGCAAATATTGATGAATTTCTGGGATGCCATCATGAGATTTCGGTGGATGTGGAGATTCCTGAGCCGCTGTTAAACGATAAGGTTCCATGCGGAAGGGTAAATCTGGGAGAGAAAGAATCCTGGGCTCGGAAAGATAATTTTGAAGGTATTGAATATACCATGAGCGACGAAGAGGCGTATCAGGAAGCAAGCCGCTGCCTGCGGTGCGATCGCCATGGATGCGGCGTATTGAGAGGAGGCAGACAGGACAAATGGTAAATTTAACGATTGATCACAAGAACATACAGGTGCCGGAGGGCACTACGATTTTAAAGGCTGCCGCCGCTGCAGGAATTGAGATTCCCACCCTCTGTTTTCTGAAAGATTTAAATGAAATCGGGGCCTGCCGCATCTGCTGCGTGGAAATTGAGGGCAAGGACACTCTTGTGGCAGCCTGCAACACTGCGGCGGAAGAGGGTATGGTGGTGTATACCAGCAGCCTGAAAGCCCATTACGCCCGCAGGATGAATCTTCAGATCATTTTGTCCCAGCATGATTTCCGCTGTGCGGCCTGCCAGCGGAACGGAAGCTGCGCTTTGCAGAAAATCTGCGCGGACATGAACATCAATGATGTGCCCTTTGGACAGTCCTATGAGAAAAAAGAGTGGGATTTAAGTTTTCCGCTGATCCGAGACGACAGCAAATGCATTAAGTGCATGCGCTGCGTACAGATTTGCGATAAGGTACAGTCCCTGGGAATCTGGGACATTGTAAATACAGGAAAGCGTACCGGCGTGGGAGTGTCCAAAATGCGTACCATTACAGAAGCAGATTGCGCGCTGTGCGGGCAATGCATTACCCATTGTCCCACCGGAGCCCTTCGGGAGAGGGATGATGTGCGTAAGGTTATGGACGCTGTGAACGATCCGGACAAAATTGTTGTGGTGCAGATTGCTCCGGCGGTTCGCTCTGCCTGGGGCGAAGGCCTTGGCCTGCCGGAAAAAATGGCCACAGAGAAGCGCATGGCGGCAGCAGTCCGCGCACTTGGTATGGATTATGTCTTTGATACAAACTTCAGCGCTGATTTAACAATTATGGAAGAAGCAAATGAATTTCTGGAGCGAATGACCCACCGAGAAAAATATCAGTGGCCCATGTACACTTCCTGCTGTCCCGGCTGGGTGCGGTTCTTAAAATCCCAGTATCCGGACATGACAGAGCAGCTGTCCACGGCGAAATCTCCCCAGCAGATGTTTGGGGCGGTGGCAAAGACTTATTTTGCAGAAAAAGTACTGGATACAGACCCAAGCAGGATTTTCTGTGTGTCTATTATGCCCTGTACCGCCAAGAAGGCAGAGTGCGCCCTGCCCAATATCAATGACGCCGGTGCAGACAAGGATGTGGATGTGGTGCTTACCACAAGGGAATTTGACAGGATGTTAAGATCCGAACTGATCTGCCCGGCAAATCTGGAAGAGGAAGAATTTGATTCTCCTTTGGGCACTGGCTCCGGCGCAGCCGTAATTTTCGGAGCTACGGGCGGCGTAATGGAAGCGGCTCTTCGAACTGCTTACTACGCATTGAAAAAAGAAAATCCCAAGCCGGATGCATTTAAAATGGTCCGGGGACTGGACGAAATCAAAGAGGTGACGGCGGAAATTGCAGGAATCCCCATCCGGGCGGCTGTTGTGCATGGGCTCGGCAATACCAGAAAGCTGATTGAACGGGTGATTGCCGGGGAAGCAGAATATGATTTTGTAGAAGTTATGGCATGTCCGGGCGGCTGTGCGGGTGGCGGCGGACAGCCTATTACCGAAGGTCGTGAAATGGCAGGAGAGAGGGGAAGCAAGCTCTATACGCTGGATAAGAAAAATCCCCTGCGATTTTCTCATGAGAATCCTTCTGTCCGCGCCCTTTACGCCCAATATCTGGAGAAGCCGTTGTCCCATAGGGCTCATGAGCTTTTGCATACGGATCATTCAGGATGGGATATGCCCTCAAAGGCATAAAGGAAGCAGGGCCTGCATTCCTCTGGAGCGGCAGATACGGTTGGAATATGCTTAGGTAAGGAAACAGAGAAAAGGAGCATAATTATGGATGGATTGAAAGTGATAGAAGTAAAGCAGAGTATCTTCGAAGACAACGACAAAGACGCCGGGAGGCTGCGGGAACAGTTAAAACAGGAAAAAACATTTCTCCTGAATCTGATGTCGTCCCCAGGTTCCGGCAAGACTACAACCCTTCTGGCTCTTGCAGAGGAGTTAAAAGGCAAGGTGAGCATGGGAGTGATGGAAGCGGATATTGATTCCGCAGTAGACGCTCAGGCCATGAAGGAAGCAGGAATTGCATCCATCCAGATCCATACCGGAGGAATGTGCCATCTGGATGCAGATATGACGAGACAGGGGCTTCGGGAATTTGGAAGGAAGGATCTGGATCTGGTGATTCTGGAAAATGTGGGAAACCTGGTCTGTCCGGCGGAATTTGATACAGGGGCAGTTAAAAATATGACAATTCTGTCTGTGCCGGAAGGCGATGATAAGCCCCTGAAATACCCATTGATGTATCAAATCTGTGATCTTCTGGTGATCAATAAAATGGATGTGATAGATTACTTCGATTTTGATAAAGAAAAAGTCATCGAAAATGCCAGGATGAGGAATCCTGAGATTGACATTATCTTTCTCTCAGCCAAAACAGGAGAGGGAATTCCAGAACTGGCAGACTGGATTCTGAAGCATGTAAAAGAATGGATGCAGGAATGAACCGGCCCGCTGCAAGCATACGGTGCATGAAACCCGTGAGGGAATAAAAAGACAGGAGGCTGTCGGAAAATGAAATTTGTACACAATATATGGTGCGAGTTCTTGAAAACCAAAGCCATATAGTGTGCCTGAATTTCATTTTCTGACAGCCCTTTTGGCATGTCTGGAACCGGATAGTGATATGGTTATGAGAATAAAAAGAACCCTATTGTAAAAGAAATTAAATCGTGATATGATACAGAAGGGAAATTACTAAGGCATAATCGAAAAAATACGGGGGTTCGTTATGGCAGGAAGGAAGCAGGAATTACAATATTTAGAGCAGATGTATCAAAAGAGCGGCAACCAGCTTTTGGTACTGTATGGAAGGAAAGAAAACGGCGGCAGTAAGCTGGTGCAGGAGTTTTGCAGAAATAAAAAGCGTTTTTATTATTATGCGCCTGACATTTCTCCCCAGTTTCAGAAGCAGAGGATGCGAAAGGAAATTACAGATCAGTATCAGGTGGCGGTTTCTGAGGATTCCTATGACACTTTTTTTAAGCGGATCAAAAGCGGAGACGGCAGTAAGCTGGTGGTGGTCATTGAGGAGTTCCACCGGATTCAGAAAAAAGAACCGCAGTTTATCGAAAGCATTCTGAAATTAAAGGGAAAGAAATTATATCCTGGGCCAGTAATGATTCTTTTGTGCAGCTCTTCCATTTCCTGGGCAGAGCAGGAGCTGCCCAAGATTATGGGGAATTCTATGAAGAAAATAGACGGGATTACCAAGATTCAGGAATTGGGATTTCTGGATCTGGTGCGGAAGTTTCCAAATTACAGCGTGCGGGAAAGCGTGGAGGCGTACGGCGTCATCGGAGGCGTGCCGGAATATATGAAGGGATGGGAGGATCAGCAGGATATCCGCCGCAATATCTGCACCCATATTCTTTCAGAACGGGGATTTCTGCATGGAAAAGCGGAAGAAATTATCCGCAGCCAGCTGCGGGAGTTGTCTGTGTACCATACCATTCTGGAGGTTCTGGCCTCCGGGAAGCATAAATTGAACGATATTTACCAGGCTACGGGGTTTTCCAGGGCCAAAATCAGTGTTTATCTGAAAAATCTTATGGAATTTGATGTAGTGGAAAAAGTCTATTCCTTTGAAACAGGAGGCTGGCAGAATGCTCAGAAAGGCTTGTATCAGATAAAAGATACTTTTCTTAATTTCTGGTTTAAATTTGTTTATCCCTATTCGTCAGATTTTCACCAGATGGAGCCGGAAGAATTTTACGATAAGCATATTGCAGGAGAACTGGAAGGTTATCTGAAACGCTATTTTGTCAAGGTTTGTATGGAATATCTGAAATTGCAGGACATGGTAGGCAGGCTGCCCTTAAAGATTCATAAAATGGGCACATGGATCGGAAAGAAAGGGCATATTGATATTATAGCCCAGAACAGTGTACGGGAAAATATCATTTGTCTCTGCAGCTGGGCAGAAGGACCTATGACCTTTGATATGTGCCAACAGCTTTTTCAAAGTATGGAGCAGGCGAAAATTACGGCAAATTACTATTATTTATTCAGCGCCGGAGGCTTTGATGAAAATCTGGTGAAGGTGGTAGAAGGGGATGAACGTATTTTGTTGGTGGATATGAACAGAATGTAAAACAGCGCCGCACGGAAACAGGAAATGGATAAAAAGGCAGGACAGAAATAGAAAGCAGGATAAGAACTTATGGCGAAGGCTTTATACATAGCAGAGAAACCAAGCGTGGCGCGGGAATTTGCCAAAGCATTAAAATTGGATTTAAAAAGTTATGATGGATATATGGAATCCGGGGAAGCTGTGATTACCTGGTGTGTGGGGCATTTGGTAACCATGAGCTATCCAGAGGTTTATGATGAGAAATATAAGAAGTGGAGTCTTGCGACGCTGCCCTTTCTTCCGGAGGAATTTAAGTATGAAGTGATACCGGGAGTAAAGAAGCAATATAAGATTGTAGCTGGGCTTTTGAACCGGAAGGATGTGGATACCATTTATGTATGCACTGACTCTGGAAGAGAGGGAGAATACATTTACCGGCTGGTGGAGCGCCAGGCCAGGGTCAGTGGGAAAATGCGGCGCAGGGTATGGATTGATTCTCAGACAGAAGAGGAGATTTTGCGGGGAATCCGGGAGGCAAAGGATTTGTCGGAATATGATAACCTCTGTGAATCCGCCTATCTGCGGGCAAAAGAGGATTATCTTATGGGAATTAATTTTTCCCGCCTGCTTACCCTGAAATACGGAAACGCCATTTCGAATTTCTTAAGAACCAAATATACGGTAGTCAGCGTGGGACGTGTGATGACCTGCGTCCAGGGAATGGTGGTACGCCGGGAACGTGAAATCCGGGAATTTGTAAAAACGCCCTTTTACCGCGTGATGAACACGGTGGAGCTTCAGGGAAGTCCGGTAGAAGGTGAATGGCGCGCGGTAGAGGGGTCCCAATATTTTCAGTCTCCCAAATTGTACAAAGACAATGGGTTTAAGGAACGAAAAGATGCAGAAAAATTAATTCAGAACTTAACCTATCAAAAAGAATCGGAAGAACTAACAGCGTCAGTTTGTTCCATAGAGAAGAAAAAAGAAAATAAGAATCCGCCGCTGTTATATAATCTGGCAGAGCTGCAGAATGACTGTTCCAGGTTATTTAAGATCAGTCCGGATCAGACACTGCAGATTGTACAGGAATTGTATGAGAAGAAGCTGGTAACTTATCCGAGAACAGACGCCAGAGTTCTGTCCTCGGCAGTGGCAAAGGAGATTCATAAGAATATCGGAGGAATGAAGAATATCCCTTCCGTTAAGAGCTTTGCCGAGGAAATTCTGGAAAACGGAAACCACAAAAAGATTGCAAAGACCCGCTATGTGAACGATAAGCAGATTACGGATCACTATGCAATTATCCCTACCGGCCAGGGATTTTCCGCAATTCCTGGTTTGAATGGAACAGCATTGCATGTGTACGAGACCATTGTGAGAAGGTTTCTGGGAATCTTTTTTCCACCCGCGGTTTACCGGAAAATCAATCTGATAACCAGTATGAAATCAGCAAGGTTGGAAGAAAAGGCTGTCAAAGACTTAAAAGAAGGGGCTTTCGAAGACTCTCAAAAAGAGGAGAAATTTTTTGCTTCTTTTAAAGTGTTAGAAAATCCCGGCTACCTGAAAGTAATGAACTATTCCTTTCAGAAGAAAAAAAAAGGAGAACAGCCCGAGGGAAAGGAGCCCGCGTCCAATACTTCTGGTTCCGGAGAGACTTCCTGTGACAGAAATTTAATGGAAGCGCTGTCTGCTCTGAAAAAGGGAATGCAGCTTCCGGTTAAAGAATTAAATATCAAGGAAGGGGAAACTTCTCCGCCAAAACGTTACAATTCCGGCTCCATGATTCTTGCCATGGAAAATGCCGGCCAGCTGATTGAAGATGAAGAACTTCGCGCGCAAATCAAAGGAAGCGGAATCGGCACCAGCGCAACCAGAGCGGAGATTTTGAAAAAGCTGGTGAATAACAAATACCTTGCTCTGAATAAGAAGACACAGGTCATTACCCCTACCTTGCTGGGAGAGATGATATATGACGTGGTAAATGCTTCGATTCGATCTTTGTTAAATCCTGAATTAACTGCAAGCTGGGAAAAAGGGCTTACCTATGTGGCAGAAGGGAGCATTACTCCTCAGGAATACATGGCTAAGCTGGAGCATTTTGTAAGAAGCCGCACCAGCGGCGTACTGGGCCTGAATAACCAGTATGCGCTTCGGGGATATTTCCAACATGCATCTTCATATTATAAAGAAAATAAGGAAAAGGCGAAAGAAAAAGGTTCCAAAGGAAAGAACAAAACTCAGCCCGCTAAAACTCTGTAACTGCAAAGAACCTGATCTGCTCAGAAGACAATGGGACAGGATATCTGGCAGCATGCAAAAGAGTATTATCATAATTTTAAGAAAAGAGGAAAACAAAATGGAAACATGCAGAATCAGTAACTTATATACCTTATCAGAAACGATTGCAGCAGATTTATTTCAGGGTTTGACCTATCCCTGGGAAGCGCTGCCGAAAATCAGCGAATTTATTGTTGCGCTTGGCAAAACGCTGGACCCGGAGAAATATGAAGAAAAGGGAGAGCATATCTGGATTGCCAAATCAGCAAAGGTTGCTCCAACTGCCAGCATCAACGGCCCTGTGATTATTGATGAAGAAGCAGAAGTGCGCCATTGCGCCTTTATCCGGGGAAACGCCATTGTAGGCAAAGGCGCAGTTGTGGGCAATTCTACGGAATTGAAGAATGTAGTGTTATTCAATAAGGTTCAGGTGCCCCATTACAATTACGTGGGAGATTCCATTCTCGGCTTTAAAGCTCATATGGGAGCAGGTTCCATTACGTCGAATGTGAAATCAGACAAAACTCTCGTGGCAGTAAAAGGGGAAGAAGAAATTGCCACAGGCCTGAAAAAATTCGGGGCAATGCTGGGAGATGAAGTGGAAGTGGGCTGCAACAGCGTTTTGAATCCAGGAACGGTAATTGGAACATCCAGCAATATTTACCCCCTTTCCATGGTAAGAGGCGTGGTTCCCGCCAATTCTATTTATAAGAAAAAAAACGATATTGTGGAAAAAGCATGAAATAGCCTTTGGAAAGGAGAGAGGGTTATGTTAGAAATTCAGAATTTGACGAAAAAATACGGGCACTATCTGGCGGTGGACCATGTAAGTTTTACGGTTCCCGGCGGACAGGTTGGGATTCTGCTGGGGCCTAACGGAGCTGGAAAGTCCACCATTATCAAAAGCATTGCCGGACTTTTGCGTTATGAAGGCGGCGTGGGCATTGAACAAATGCCGGCCAGAACATTGGAAGCCAAACGGATCTTCGCCTATGTGCCGGAAATGCCGGCCATGTTTGATGCGTTGACGGTACGGGAGCATATTGAATATGTGCGGCGGGCCTATAATTCCCCTATTACCGACGAAGAGGTGGAACAGCTTTTGATTCGTTTTGAATTGGAAGATAAGCAGAACAAATTAGGAAATGAACTTTCCAAAGGAATGATGCAGAAGGTAAGCATTTGCTGTGCCCTTGCCATTTGCCCTAAGGTAATTCTTCTGGATGAGCCTATGGTGGGGCTGGATCCGGCGGCCATCAAGGAACTGAAGGAAGTGGTGCTGGAATTGAAAGCCCAGGGAGTTACGGTATTAATCAGTACTCATATGCTGGAAATGGTGAAAGAATTGTGGGACGTGATGTTTATTATGGAACAGGGAAAAATTGTAGGGACATTTACCAGGGAGCAGGCAAAGGATACAGATATCGAGGAACTGTTTTTCCGGATTACAGGAGGCGGTGAGTCAGAATGAAAGGTTTGCTCTATTTGTATCAGAGAACTATTATTAATCGAATAAAAAAAGCCCTGAAACGTCCGGTTACATATATCATGGGAATCTTTCTTTTGTTATATATTGTAATGATTTATAACAGTTTTCACATGATGATACAGGAGGAAAATTTTGGATCCACAGAAAATCTGGTGACGATTCTGTCCATGGTTATATTCTGGCTGATTCCGGCCAACCTGATAAGTTATGCAAGACGGCGGGGGCTGCTGTTTCGTCCCAGTGAAGTGCATTTTGTATTTTCTTCTCCGGTCAGCCCTAAAATGGTGCTGATGTTTGCTGGAGTAAAATCTTTTGCAATAAATATTATCATCGGAATTGTCATTGTTGCAGCCGGAGTGATGTGGTTTGGGGCAGGCATTTGGCAGGGATTGGCGTATTTTCTGTTTTTTGTGGTTTTTGAAAGCATTTTGGAAGCGTCAGCCATAATATTCTGCTATGGCAATGAAAGGTTTTCTGAGAAATTTTTCAAGGGCCTTGTTGTGGCAATGTATTTGTTTATGGGCGTGATTGTGGCGATTGCTGCATATCTTATGATTACCAGGGAGCCCTCTTTTGGGCTTTTGCAGGAGTTTTTTGCCTTGCCGGTGATACAGATGGTTCCGGTGGTAGGATGGAACGTTGCGGTAACCCGGTTGATTTTCCTGGGGGCAGATACGGTAAATATCATCGGCATGGGATTGTTTCTGGTTTCTACGGTGCTGATGTTCCTGACAGCCTGGCGGATGGAATGCACAGGGGCGTATTACGAAGACGCCATGAAATTTGCAGATGAATACCAGGCAAGAAGAGAGAAGCAGAAAAAAGGCGTTGCTTCCATTCCCTGGTTAGAAAAACATCGGAAATTCAAGCAGGCGTCAGTGGAATACAAAGGTTCTTACGCCAAAGCGATTTATTTTAGGCAGATGTTGGAATATAAGAAAAATCCGACTTTTATTTTTGGATGGAATACCTTGCTGTGCCTGGGAATTGGAATCCTTATTGGAGCCGTAGGTTATTTCAATGATGCAGTCAATGAATTCGGGCCTGCCAAAATCTTCATTGTTCCCGGAGTGGCCAGCTATGTAATATTCATTTTCAGCGGTTACGCCACCAAATGGTCCAAGGAACTGGAGAACCCTTACACTTATCTGATTCCGGATACGCCCTTGAAAAAATTATGGTATGCCACGAAAATCGAACATTTCCGGGCAATTGCGGATGGAATTTTAATTACCCTGCCGGGGGCGGTGACACTGGGAATTGGCCCGGCCCTTACTGTGCTTACGATTCTTTTGTATGTATGTCTTCAGGCAAACCGTCTTTATTATGGAATGCTGGCAGACGCTTTGGTGGGAAATACCTTGGGAAATACCGGGCGCAACCTTGTAAAGATTCTGTTCCAGGGTCTTGCCATATTTATTGGCATTATTGCGGCAGTCGTGGCAGGAATCCTGATTTCCGTGGAGGCAGGATTCTTCGCCATGATTGTAGTGATGGGGCTTCTTACCTTTGCCGGAGCAGCGGCAGCTTCTGTTTCTTTTACAAAAATGGAGGTTTTGGAGTAAAGCTTTTGTTCTCGCAAAAACAGGCGGGTATGGTTCCGTGTAACAGGCGAGCCATTGGAAGCGTTGCGGCAAACCTGAGATTTGGACAAAAATTCTGTGGAAAACACTGGACTAATTCGTCAAAATATGGTTAAATATGGGTAAGAATGTTAAATGCATAACAATGTTTTAACATGTGAAGCATGCGCTATGTTTCGTCTGCCGTAAGGCGGGCCGCATGGTCATCAAATAATGTATACATTGAAAGGAGTCTTAAAATGATTTACACGAAGGAAGTCGAAAACATGTGTCCGGTAGCCAAGGGCGCAAAACATGAACCAGCTCCCATTCCGGAAGAAGGAAAATGGGTACATTCCAAGAAAATTGAGGACATTTCCGGTTTTACGCATGGTATTGGCTGGTGTGCTCCCCAGCAGGGCGCATGTAAGCTCTCATTGAATGTAAAAGATGGCGTGATTGAAGAAGCTTTGGTAGAGACCATCGGATGCTCCGGCATGACTCATTCTGCAGCTATGGCAGCAGAGATTCTGCAGGGAAAAACAATCCTGGAAGCATTGAATACAGACCTTGTCTGTGATGCAATTAACACAGCTATGAGAGAGCTGTTTTTACAGATTGTATATGGACGTACCCAGAGTGCATTCTCTGATGACGGACTGGCAGTAGGCGCTGGTCTGGAAGATTTAGGAAAAGGACTTCGTTCCCAGGTTGGTACGATGTATGCAACAAAGGAAAAGGGTGTTCGTTATCTTGAAATGGCAGAAGGTTACGTAACCGGCATTGCTTTGGATGCTGACAATGAAGTAATTGGGTATCAGTTTGTAAGCCTTGGCAAAATGACTGACTTTATCAAAAAAGGTGATGATCCTAACACCGCATGGGAGAAAGCAAAAGGCCAGTATGGCCGCGTGGCAGACGCTGCTAAAATTATCGATCCGAGGGCAGAGTAGTCCCAGGAAGCAGCCTTTTAGAAAAGCAGGCAAGTCGGCTTACATGCTAATGACTGTAAGGAAGAAGTACCGTTGTCAAGAAGATAGGAGGACATTTCAAATGGCTTTATTTGAATCATATGAAAGAAGAATTGATCAAATCAATTCTGTTTTAAATAATTACGGAATCAGCTCCGTGGAAGAAGCTGAGAAAATCACAAAGGATGCTGGACTTGATGTTTATGAACAGGTAAAGAAGATCCAGCCAATTTGTTTTGAGAATGCTTGCTGGGCATACACCGTAGGCGCGGCAATCGCAATCAAAAAGGGAGCGAAAAGAGCAGCAGATGCAGCAGCAGCAATTGGAGAGGGGCTTCAGGCATTCTGTATTCCTGGTTCCGTTGCAGATCACAGAAAAGTAGGTCTTGGACATGGAAATCTGGGCAAAATGTTACTGGAAGAAGAGACAGAATGTTTCTGTTTCCTGGCAGGCCATGAATCCTTTGCGGCAGCAGAAGGCGCTATCGGTATCGCTGAGAAAGCAAACAAGGTACGTCAGAAACCTCTGCGCGTTATCTTAAACGGCCTTGGAAAAGACGCAGCACAGATTATTTCCCGTATCAACGGCTTCACATTTGTTGAGACAAAATATGACTATAAAGAAGCAAAATTGAATGTAGTTTATGAAAAACCATATTCTGACGGGCTTCGCGCAACTGTAAAATGCTACGGTGCAGATGATGTGCAGGAAGGCGTTGCAATTATGCATCATGAAAATGTTGGCGTTTCCATTACCGGTAATTCCACCAATCCTACCCGTTTCCAGCATCCGGTAGCAGGTACATATAAGAAAGAATGCAATGAGCAGGGCAAGAAATACTTCTCTGTTGCATCCGGCGGCGGTACAGGACGTACCCTTCATCCGGATAACATGGCGGCAGGACCGGCTTCTTATGGTATGACAGATACTATGGGGCGTATGCATTCTGATGCACAGTTCGCAGGTTCCTCTTCCGTACCGGCCCATGTAGAAATGATGGGATTGATCGGAATGGGAAATAACCCGATGGTTGGAGCTACTGTTGCAGTTGCAGTTTCCATTGAGGAAGCAGCTAAAGCCGGAAAGTTCTAAGAAATAGTGTATTTTCAAGGGTTTCCGTTGATATAGATTGTCAGCGGAAGCCCTTAATTTTGCCACGTAGCACACAAGTAACACACAGGTAGCACACATGAGGTAGCACACAAATTTAAAGCATAAAAAAGACCGTTACCCAAAGTAAGAGGATAGTGGTCTAATTTTATGCCTATATAGGGATGATGTTATATCGTTGATATATCCATGTCATATCCAAATACAGTACCGGGCTTGACTTTCAAAACATCATCAAGTTCCAGGCTTTTGAGCAAAAACAAAATATCATGTTCGCCATTATCAGCTACAGTTTGTTTATATCTGTAAAAATTGGCATGATGCTTTATTATCTGGTCTAAAGTAGGATATATGGGTTTTAGTTTGTTGTATAATTCAAGTAATAGTGCATCTCGAAGAAGTATGCTTTTTTCTTCTAATAAAATTTCATGGGCATGTATCATTTCATGTAAAATTACTTCTTTTTTGTTTGCCGAAAGATTGTCTATAGCTAAAATTCTATTTTGTTTATTAACACATCCAGCGTAACCATAGTCTGTTAAGTCATTGACACAAACTTTGAAGCAGGAAGATGGATTATACAAAAGTAATTCGTCTAAGGGATGTTCAAGAGGGCTTGCAATATAATTTTTAAGAAGCCCATTCTTATTCAAACTCATATCTGTAAAATAAGCCTCATATTCTTTTATCTTTTCACATACTTGTAATACGTTATCTGGACGGAAATTCCACCATTCGTAACATTCATCTAGTTCGATAGTGTTCAATGCTGTACTTCTTTCAAGGGCTACCCGATTAAGAATAGCCCTAAAATCCAATACGGTTTTATGTAACGGTTATTCTATTTAACTAATCCTCCACTTATGCCCTTTTCTTTGATTTCATTAGCCATAAGCAAATAATTTCTTTCTGCCACTACTTTCATAAAGCCGGATTTACTAAGATAATAAATCATAGGTCTTTCGTGGCAATCGCCCCATGCATTACAATCATTGCCATCCTTTAATCTTGTTCTTGCATATTCCTTTATCCAATCCCCAAACATTTCCGCTACTCGGTAACATGGTATCACGTTTCCACGGTCAAGATATACCGATTCAATATTAAAAATTTCCTCGGCGGCTTCCTTGCTCAAAAGTCCTTTGTGTACTATCATGCAGATTCACCGCCTTTCTGCTGTTCATACTGCTTCAAGGCTTCATCAATGACTTTTTGGCGTTCCTCACGTTCTGCCTTTTCCCTTGCTTTCTTTTCTTCGATCTTTGCCCGGATTTCAAGCATTGGCTTTGTTATTCTCTTTGGCATAAGATAAAAACAATCTTCCGGCAATAAATGGGACATCATACAATAGAAATATTCTGCACGATATCCAAAAGGCAAATAATAGACAAGTTCCAAAAGTCGGCGGTGCATATCATTGTACATACGCTTATCAATCTTTGCTTTCTGCTCTGCTTCTGCCTGCTTGTACCCTGCCATAAAGCCATAATTGAAAAGGTCATAAATCAAATCAATAATGCTTTCTCTGTCTGCCAGTCTGAAAAGTTCTTTGTAATTTCCGATCTGTGCGGAATTAAAATCAAAATCATCATGCCGGGGATGCTTTACTTCCCATTTGGTAAAGGCTTCCTTTGCTTCGGCGGCGGTCAAGTTCTTAATCTTCTTCATTGTAAAATCTTCCTTTCTTTTGGTTGGGAAGTATGCTACAATGAACATACTCCCTTTAATTTGCGTGGTAGCTTATTACTGGGTAGCGGCGCTATGGTATTTGCGGTACTGTAGAGCCTTTTTAATTGCTGCAATCAATCTGTATCAACTCCTTCCTATTTTGTGATTTTCTCCATTTCGGATTTTAGTTGCTCCATTGTTCTATGGGTATATACCTTTTCGGTAATATCCTCTATGGCGTGTCCTACAATCAGCTTTAAAATATATTCATCAACATTACACGCTTTTGCCTTTGTAATGAATGTGTGCCGGGTTTCGTGAGGGCGGTGTGTCATTTTTAATCTGTCCATGACTTTCTGGAATCTCTTGCGGTATTTGTCGTATGTCATATATGTACCCTGCTGCCCGTTTACATCATTAAAGAGATATTCAGATTGCAGAGTGTCAGCTTCTTTCATGCGGTTTTCAATTAACGGCTTTATTATTGGATGAATAGGAACTATTCTATTTTTACCGGCATCCGTTTTCAAGCCGCCTTTCATGGTTTCTGCTTTAAGGTCAATATCTGCAATTTGCAGTATAGATAATTCTTGCGGCCGCCATCCGCTATATATTCCTATCAATACCATATCAGCAAAAGGTATCAAGTCTTTGTTATCCCACAACTGCCGTACTTCTTCATCTGTAAACGGTACAGGTTCTTTTGTGCGCTCTCTTTTAATTGGGTTGCCGTTTGCAAACATTACAGAAGCATAATCCTTATCTACAATATCATGCGCTACAGCATACTTATACATCATATTGAACAGGCTTTTGATTCTGCCCTTTGTGCTGTCTCCGACATCTGCATTTAAGATAGTACCCTCTAAATGAGATACCCTTATATCTTTCATCCGCATATCATAAAGACCGTTACAATAAGCGTATGCCGCTGTGATGGTTCTGATACTGGACGAATTGGAGAGAGTAGGGAAATATCCCTCATTCCATTTTTCATAGACTTCTGAAAATGTAATGCTATCCGCTTTAATATCATACGGATTTTCATTATATTCAGCGAGAGCAATCATAGCTTCTTCACGAGTGGCATAATAGCCGATAGTGAAGCGTATTTGCTTGCTTTTACCTGTATCGGCATCCAGCACCCATTTATCAGTTTTGACAGCCCTAAATGGTTTTGAACGCTTTCCAGGCAGTTTGTAGATTGTTCCGTATCCATTGGGTAATTTTGTTGGTTTGCCATTTCTGATACGTGGTTTTGTACTGGTAGGGCTATTCATAGGATAACCGCAATGAGGGCAGGCAGTAGCCTTGTCAGATACATCATGTTTGCACTCCGGACATTTCAATAATGCCATGAGATCACTTCCTTTCTGTAGACAGAGCCAAAGCCATTAGGTAGTTTCACTTGAATCACTCTCCTTTTCTTCCAAATAGTTATCTCGAATTTTTCTTAAATATTTTTCTATTGTTTTCATGGCAACAGCTTCAAAAAAATCATCATCTAGTGCAATTTGTGTATTATCCCAAGTTTTTGTTTTGTCTTGAACAAGTGTTAGTAAGTATAAATCCCTAAATCCGTCATGTCCTTTAATAACATCGTAATCACTATCTGGAACAATATATTTAGGAGTTGAACATTTGCTGTATTTTTCATTGATATTTGCAACCTCCCATTCTCCATTGTGATATGCAGGGATTTTATAATTTGACTTTAATAAATCTTGAATACCACGCAATAACCATTCCGTATTGCTATCAGATAATAAAATATTTAGTATTTCTATAGGAAAATATATTTGTTCCTGATAATCTCTTTTCATATTCTTTTGATATTCATACCATGATGAAAGAGTATTTGTAGCAATATCACTTAAGCCAGTAATTTCATATACACTTTGATTTTTGTTAGTAGGAAAATCAATAAATCCTAATAGATAATCTGCCGAACAATGAAAAAAATTACAATATTCAATTAAATATATTGTAGATAAACTTTCACTGCTATTTAAATTATCTAAAGCATTTAATTTTAAGTGGTTTTTTATCGTTCGTTCTTTCTTCCTGCATTCCTCATATTCTCTTGCATTGCTTTTGGGCTTTTCAGAATATCCGAGTAGTTTTGCTGCTAAATCTAAACTGCTAAGGTTTTCGCGTGTCATTAGTGCATTTAAGCGATCACCGAATTTTTTTGATTTTGTGGGAAATAAATTTCTCATTTTTAATAAAAAACCTCGATTTTGCGAAATATTTGAGAATAGCATTTCTCATTCGTTATTGTTATTATAACCATAAGACGAGCGCACGTCAAGTAGAAACTGTTGATATTGTTATCTTTTTTGGAGGTATGACATGAAGAATGTTGATATAAGAAATTATGCAAAAGAACACAAAGTAAATCTTTGGGAAGTATCGGAGCGTTTAGGATATGCCCATGAAACAGCGTTTTCCAGAGTTTTAAGGCATGAGTTACCAGTAGATAAGAAAACAGAAATTAAAGCAATTATAGACAATTTGGCAGCAGAGCAGTAAGGCGGTGATGATATGAGCGAACTTATTTTTGAATGTGCAAACATTCCTGTAGCTGTTGCCGCTAAAGCCTTAAAGGTAGATGCTCAAACAGTGCGATTACTCCTACAAAGTGAGGCTGTAAATTGGGGATGTGCATATCATAGAACACCAAAGAGCCGACAATATTCTTATCTGATTTATCCTAAGAAGTTTTACGAAGAAACAGGCTTCCTTTATAAAGGAGGTACATCAGAATGAATATTTTGAAAAAATACCGATTGAAGAAGCAACAAAAAGCGTTAATGCAAAAGCGTGCGGTATATGAGTATTTGCAGACGGAACATAGCGAGAACGAGTATTTCTACCACTATATGCAAAAAGAAATGGATGCCCTTGACGAACAAGCGGAACATCTTCGGGAGATTTTAGAAGGGCGGTGGAAGAAATGACAAGTACAGAAATTTTTGAAAATAATCTGCTGTTCTTTAAAATAATGAAACGCTATGGAGATAAGGTACAATGCCGATGCCCGGCGCATGATGACAAACACGCTTCATTGACAATCACAAAAGGAAGAAAATGTACTTTGTTCTACTGCCATGCAGGATGTACTGTTGATGATGTACTAAATGCAGCAGGGCTTGAAAAGAAAGATACCTTTTATGATGTAGAGCCGAGAAGCCCAAACTGGAAAGCCTATGTTGAAGCTAGGGAGAAACGCCGGATTGAAGCAGTTTACAATTACGTTTCCATTAACGGTGCTTATGCCTTTACAAAAATTCGATGTGAGGGCAAGAAAATCTTGTATGGCAGAATGGAGAATGACCGCTTTATATATGGATTGCCAAGAGATACACCAAGAAAGAGTTATAAAGCTATATATGGAAGCCTACAAGCCATAAATAAGGCGATTGCAGAGAACAAGCCTGTATTTGTACCAGAGGGAGAGAAAGACGCTGATACTCTGATAAAACAGGGTTACACAGCTTTTACTTATGGCGGCGTAAATGACTGGCAATCGGATTTTGCTACATTGGTGCAGAGGGCAGATGTCTATATTCTTGCGGACAATGACGAAGCAGGAAAGCGTGTTGCTGAAACTATCCAGAACGACATTAAAACGGTTGCAAAGAGCAGTAAAATCATTGTACCCATGCCAGATATACCTAAAGCGGATATAACGGATTATTTCAATGCCGGACACAGCAAGCAGGAGTTTGAGAAGATGCTACAGCAGGAACAGAGTACCGTTAAAGAAGCCGTAAGGGAGGGAGTAGCGAAACACGACACCCCTATAAAGGCACAGAGGCAGCAGGATAGCCGCTTAGAACAAGTATTAAAGGATTTACATGCTGAACGGTATGAAACAAGTGATAAAGGCTTCGGGCGGCTATTTGCAGATGTTTTTAAGGACAGGCACAGATATAACCCGTCACGAAAAGATTTTATGAGGTATGACGGCAAACGGTGGATTGATGATATTGAGGGGTTGAGTGCGAGAGCATCAGCAAAGGTTTTATCAGATGCACTTGTGCGATATGCAGTAAATGTTGATACAGAGGGCAAGTATCTGAAAGCAGTAGCGACACTGTGCAATATTAGAAATCGAAATAATATGCTACAGGACAGCAAAGATGTGTATTTCTTCAGCAATGAGCAGTTAGATGTGAATGATTATCTT
>NZ_SRYA01000030.1 GCF_004793545.1 Petralouisia muris
GGGTAAATGCTGGGTCCCTCCTCAGGGTAAATGCTGGGTCCCTCCTCAGGGTAAAGGCTGGGTCCCTCCTCAGGGTAAATGCTGGGTCCCTCCTCAGGGTAAATGCTGGGTCCCTCCTCAGGGTAAAGGCTGGGTCCCTTCTCAGGGTAAGCCTTAGGGTAAATTATACCTTATAAATAAAAATCTTGCAACAAGGCGGGGAAAAACGTATAATAGTCATAGTTAGGTTTTATGAAGGGGAAAGGCGTGGACGGAACTGTAATTTATAGGAGGGCGTGCCATGAAGCAACAGGAGAAGAAGGAGCAGGAATTTGATTTTATTAAAGAGAAAATAAAAGATAAACCGATCAACAGGCGGCGGCTGCTGGTTCGTGCAGGATATAACCTTCTCTGTGCTGTGATTTTCGGGATTGTGGCCTGTTTTGTTATTGTGCTGCTGAAGCCTTATTTGGAAGGATGGCTGTACCCGGAGGAGAAATCTACTATCAGTATTCCGAAGGATGATATACCTCAGGATGGGGAGAGCCAAGAGCAGGAAGCGGAGGCGACTCCCAGCCCCGTTCCGGCAGAACCGGAAACGGAACCCGTTGTAGTGCAGGCGGAATTGGAAATTGAAGATTATCAGGAACTGCAGAATAAGCTGTATGAAATTGGAAAAGAGGCTAATAAATCCATCGTGACTGTCACAGGCGTAACAAGCGGCATGGACTGGTTTAATACGCCTTATGAAAATGAGAACCGGGCAGCGGGAATCGTGATTGGAAATAATGGCCAGGAATTGTTAATTCTCACAGAAATTAAGGTAATTAAAGATGCTCAGGCAATCAGCATAACATTTATTGATGAAACAGTTGTTTCCGCTTTTCTGAGAAAATATGACGGGAATACAGGAATTGCCATTATCAATGTTCCGCTGACAGAAATACCAAAGGAAACCATGGAGCATATTGCAGTGGCTTCTCTGGGAAATTCTTACATGATTCAGCAGGGAACAACGGTGCTTGCCATTGGAAGTCCTCTGGGAGCAAATTATTCTATTCTATGCGGAACCATTACCTCCTTTCAGAATGAGGTTTCCACTATAGATAAAAATTACACAATATTTACTACGGATATCGTAGGGAGTGCAAATGGAAGCGGTGTGCTGATTAACCTGAAAGGGGAAATTGTGGGGCTGGTGCTGCAGGGCTACAGCAGTCAGAGTGACCGGAATACCATCACAGCATTATCCATTTCAGAACTGAAGCAGATTATAGAGGATTTGTCCAATAACAGAGATGTTCCTTATGTGGGGCTGCGTTTAAGTACTGTGACAGATGATATCGCAGGAGAATACAGTATACCCAAAGGCGTTTATATCAAATCCGTGGAACTGGATTCTCCGGCAATGGCGGCAGGTCTGCAAGAAGCGGATGTGATTGTCAGAATCAATGGGGAAGAGGTTGCCACAGTAGAGCAGTATAATCAGAAAATCTATGCGCTGAATCCGGAGGATACGGTGACTGTGACTGTCAAGAGACAGAATGGAGAAGAATATGCAGATCTGGAATGTGCAGTAGTGGTCGGTGTGCTGAAATAGTCAGGGTAATAAACAGCTAATATTGAAAGGGAAGAAGGAGTAAAGTTATGAAATATATAGAGGAATTGAGAGAAGGAGAGCGCGTCGGAAGCATCTACCTGTGCAAAGTAAAGCAGACAGCGCTGACAAAGGCGGGAAAACCTTACGAGTCACTGATTCTGCAGGATAAATCAGGAACCCTGGATGCCAAAATATGGGACCCCAATTCTCAGGGAATTGATGAATTTGAGGCATTGGATTATATTGATGTGGTGGGGGATGTCACAAGTTTTCAGGGGGCGCTGCAGTTAAATATTAAGCGCGTCCGCAAAGCACGGGAAGGAGAATATGATCCAAAGGAATATCTGCCTGTCAGTGAGAAGAATATTGATGAAATGTATCAGGAGCTTGTGGGATTTATCCAGGAGATGAAGAATCCTTATCTGAAAAAATTATGTGGTGTTTTTTTTCTGGAAGATAAACAATTTGAAAAAGATTTTAAATTTCACAGCGCTGCAAAAAATGTCCACCATGGCTATGTAGGCGGTCTGCTGGAGCATACCTTAAGCGTGACAAAGTTATGTCATTATTATACCCAGGCTTATCCTGTTTTGAATAAGGATTTGCTGTTGGCAGCGGCCATGTTTCATGATATCGGAAAACTTAAGGAGCTGTCTTCCTTTCCAGAAAATGACTATACGGACGCCGGACAGCTTCTGGGGCATATCATTATTGGAGAAGAATGGGTGGGAGAGCGAATTCGCACTATTCCGGGATTTCCGGTGAAGCTGGCCAATGAATTAAAGCACTGTATACTGGCGCACCACGGAGAACTGGAATACGGTTCGCCCAAAAAGCCTGCTATTGTGGAAGCGGTGGCTCTCAGCTTTGCAGATAATACGGATGCAAAAATGCAGACAATGAAGGAAGCTCTTGCTTCGGCCGGTGAAAATAACGGCTGGCTTGGGTACAACCGGCTTTTTGAATCAAATATACGAAAAACCAGCGGAGAATAGGGAAAATGCCCATGCACAAAAATGGCTGCATGGGTGTTTTTGATAAATAATTGTTTTTTAATTGCGTTCTGGCTAATACACTATCATTTTAACCAGTAGCTTAAGGAAGTTTTAGAATAATCGCAGTAAGGAATCAGCATATGAAAAATAAACAGAAAAAAAACGGGAAACAGAATTTTTCCAGGCAGGAAGAGCAATTCCTCTTTCAAAAAGATATGGAACTGGAACTTCTGATAGAAGATATGGGAACAGCAGGAGAAGGAATCGGAAAAAAAGACGGTGTAGCATTTTTTGTAAAGGATGCAGTGTTGGGCGATCTGGTTCTGGCAAAAGTTATGAAAATGAAGAAAAATTACGGATATGCCCGGCTGATTCAGGTATTGAAGCATTCTCCTTTTCGGACAGAACCCCGGTGTCCCTATTACCGTCAGTGCGGAGGCTGCCAGATTCAAGCTTTGGATTATCGGAAGCAGTTGGAATTTAAGGAAAATAAAGTGAAGAATAATCTGAAACGAATTGGCGGGTTTCGAATGGCGGAGGATCTTTTTCAGGAAAATAAACCAGAGAACAATCTGAGACGGACTGAAGATTCTCGGAGGAAGGAAGGTTTCTCTCAGAAAAATAACCGGGAACAGTTTGACGGTTTAAGAATGGAGGCGGGTTTTTCCCAGGAAGCAAAAAGGAAAAAGGAGGATGCAGTTTCAGTGGAAGAGCAGGACATTCCAGTGCTGCATCCCATTATTGGTATGGAAGAACCCTATCATTACAGGAATAAAGCACAGTTTCCCATTGGAACCGATAAAAATGGAAACATTGTCACAGGATTTTACGCGGCCCGCAGCCATACCATTATTCCAAATCGAAAATGTTATCTTGGCGCAGAAATTAATGAAAAAATACTTAATATCGTGATTTCATTTATGGAAGAAAATGGGATTTTGCCTTATCAGGAAGCAGCAGGTATAGGACTGGTGCGGCATGTGCTGATTCGCTGCGGCTTTGTGACAGGGGAAATCATGGTTTGCCTGGTGCTCAATGGAAGAGAATTGCCCTTTGCCGGGAAGCTGGTAGATAAACTACGAAATCTTTCAGGCATGACAAGCATTACATTTAATGTTAATGAGAAAGATACGAATGTGATTCTGGGGGATGAAATTATTACTCTATGGGGACAAAATTATATTACTGATTACATCGGAAATGTGAAATACCAGATTTCTCCCCTTTCTTTTTATCAGGTTAATCCTATTCAGACCCGTAGATTATATGAAACGGCTCTGGAGTATGCAGGACTTACCGGTACCGAAACTGTATGGGATCTGTACTGCGGAATCGGGACTATTTCATTGTTCTTAGCGCAGAAAGCGAAGCAGGTGTATGGAGTGGAGGTTGTGGAGCCTGCCATCTGGGATGCCAGAAATAATGCCAGAATAAACGGGATTGAAAATGTGGAATTCTTTGTGGGAAAGGCGGAAGAAGTACTGCCGGAATTCTATGAGAAAGGGTTCTCAGAGACAAGAGGAGGGAAGCCGGAAGGAATGATTGCTCTGGAAAGCGGGAAGGAATATGGAATGCGGCATCCAGATGTGATAGTGGTAGATCCGCCGCGGAAGGGCTGTGATGAGAAGTGCCTGGAGATTATCGTAAAAATGCAGCCGGAACGGGTGGTGTATGTGAGCTGTGACCCGGCTACGCTGGCCAGGGATTTGAAGTATTTGTGTGGGAGAGGCTATGAAGTGAGGGAGGTGCAGCCGGTGGATATGTTTCCGCAGGGGGTGCATGTGGAAACAGTCTGCCTTCTGTCGAGAAAAGCCCAATAAATCAAAGGATTTCGCCATTTTGGGAATAAAATAGATGTGTGTTTCTGTTTCCGTAGAGTGATGATATAACCGGATGTTTACCCCAGGGGATAGGCTTTGGGAAATGGGAGATATACATTTTGGCGAAAGGATACTTTTTCGCAAAAGTTGTTTCACGTCATGAGGATGAGAAGATGAGTAATGATTTTGAGAATTCACAGGAGTATAGGAAAGCACTTGAGATAGCTAAGAAGCAGGAAGAATTATATAAAAATGTTACGAAAGCGATATCTCCAGAAGCGTTAGCAAAATTTCAAGAACTCAGTAACAAATTAAGCGAATGGAAGAATTCACTTAATAATATGCCGGGGCTTCTAAAGTTTGCAGAAATGCTCAAAAATTATCAGCAAGAGGTCAGAGTAACTGAAGGTTTAACTGAAGCTGAGTTTGAAGAAAAATATAGATCTGAAATTGAGTGGAGTGAAAAGTTCGGAAAAAATGGTTGGGTTATTTCTGAGCATTCAAATCCTGCAGATATTAAAAATTGGGAACAATTATTACGCGAAGGGGAAGCAAAGGTAGCAGAGTTTTTTGACGGAGAAGATATTGTAATTCTTGATGTGATTATAGAGGGATTACAAGAAAAGTATGTTTCGGACGAGATACAGTTATATTTTAAGAATGGTATGCAAGCTTTTGAAAATGAAGATTATATGACTGCAGCTATGTACTTGCTTGCATTACTTGATAATAGAGTGAATAAATTAGTTGATTTTCCGAACCAACATATGAGTTACAAAGTTAAATATTCTAATAGTGGCTTTGCAAATCAAATGGCCGAGGATTTTAGACAGCTTACCGAAAAACGAGGATTTATGTCAAAGAAAATATACTTTTTGGAAATGTATCCTTCGTTAATTGCATATTTGAATAGGATATTTATAGATGGCTCATACAAGTTCGAAAAAGGTATAGAACCTCCGTATTTGAATAGGAATTGGTTAATGCATGGTCGAATGAATAGAAGCATTGAAAGATATGAATGTATACAGATTTTGAATGCACTAAGTGTTATCGAGTTCATGTTTGGAGATAGGTAAGGAGCATTACGAATGAATAAAAGAGATGATTTTTCGCAAAAAACTATAGATACGTTGTGTGAAAGAGTGGGAGGAAAGTGTTCTAATCCAAATTGTAGAAGAGAAACAAAAGGTCCCCACAGCAATCCACAAAAAAGAGTATCAATTGGTGAGGCGGCACATATAACTGCGGCAGCTGAAGGCGGACCAAGATACAATCCGGACTTGACGCCAGAGGAGAGAAGTAGTATAGAAAATGGAATTTGGTTATGTAGGTCTTGTGCCAGATTGATAGATAGTGATGAAAGGGTATATTCGATAGAATTACTGAGAATGTGGAAGTATGCAGCTGAATACGAACAATCTTGCATTATTAATCAGACAGATAATTGGTTAAAAACAAACGTTGTATTTGAAAATAGAAAAAATATAGCGTGTAGGAAGGCAAAAGAAGCATTAGATAATTTGCACGGTATATTGCAATACGCATATGAATATTGGAAACATAATTTTGAAAATCGACATTATGGCTCATTTTTGGAAAATGAGCTGATGGAACATTGGGTTTTATATGAAGATGACTTAAGAAGAATTTATACATTTCAAGAGAAAAGAGTGCTTTTGAATGAGGTATTATTGGAGTATTCACTGGATTTAGGACCGGAGATATGTAAAGAAATAAATAATTATTGCAATTATTTGAATTTCTCTTATCAAAGTGATACTTGTGGTCTATATGATAATTATTGGAGATGCTTTTTTGAAATGTTGTCTACTTGTTTTGATATTTTAGTGGGTATCAAGAACAATGTTGATGACATATTATACCGACAATATTCTGTATAATAAGGGGATAAAATCATTACCCCACTTTGAAAACCTATTGCATACTTTCACTATGCAGTATAAAATCAAAGTTCAGGGGAATATTGAAACCGTCTGTCTGCTTTCAAGGAAACCTTGATTTTCTGCGGTTTGTGGGATATTAAGGAGCAAAAATGGATGTGTGTTTTGTAGCCTTATGAATGAATCATTTGAATATCGTAGCAGAGGGGTGTTTTGAGACTCTGCTGAATAATAGGCCTTTGCTAAAAGGTATTACTTTTGCGAAAATGTATGATACCCTCCGGCAGAAGCCTTTTTATATAAAGATAACTTGACTTCTAAATCTTACTGATGTAATATTTGCATGGATGTAACAGCCGCTCAAAAGGAAAATTTTTTTACATTGAAATCTTACACATGTAATAAAAGGAGGGTTGAGAAGATGGTTGTATTTAGAATGTTGATGTAAAAATTGTTCGTGGATTAGGAAGTAAAAGTTAAAAGAAGTTACAGAAGAAAGGAAGATTTTGTGATGAAACTAAAACGATGTATGATAATGGGTATAACTGCTTGCTTGATTATAGGAAGTATGTCAGGATGCAGTTCAAAAGAGAATGGAAACAGCCAATCAAATCAAAAGGAACAGACAATACAGACTAATCAAACCGAAGAAGAAATAAGTGAAAACGAGGATGTGAAGAATGAAGAGGAACTGCAGCCGACAACAGTCACTGTAGATTATGCGGAAGCGTTTCAATCAATCCAAGGGTGTGCAGTTATTTTGAATTCAGAAAATAATACATATACTTTTTATAATGAAGACAAATGCAGAACGAGGGTATCTCCTAATTCTTCGTTCAAAGTAATCTCAGCCTTAATAGGAATTCATAATCAAGTGATAACGTCAGAGGATAGTAAAATGGAGTATGATGGAATGAATTACCCAGTTGATGCATGGAATGCCGATTTAAGACTGGAGGATGCATTTCGAAGTTCTTGCATTTGGTACTTTAGAAAAGTAATAGATGAGGTGGGACAAGAAACAATTCAAGAGGAATTAAACAAATTGGATTATGGAAATTGTGACATATCTGAATGGAGTGGAAGTGGTGTGAACTCTTTCCCAGAACTTAATGGTTTTTGGATTGAATCATCTTTGATGATTTCTCCAATAGAGCAGGTGGAAGTTTTGCATAAGATTATGGAAGGGGAAACTATATATACAAAATCAGAGATAGAAATTCTAAAAAGCATTATGTTACTTGAGGCTAGTGATTCAAAAAAAATATATGGAAAAACAGGAACGGGAACAGACGGTACAGCATGGTTCATCGGTTTTGTCGAAAAAGAAAATACTAATATATATTTTGCTATATATTTAGATGATGATTCTTCGAATGAAATTAGTGGGATAAAAGCACAGGAAATAGCATTTAATATCCTAGAGGAGTAATCAAGAGAAGTTAAGATTTTACTATGTGTTGCTGGTATACTTATTGCAATGATAGCTGCACATTGGCTTTGCTTCGTTTATGAGACGGATTATAAAAAGACAGAAGGTAAAGGGTCAAAGTGTTTCATTTGACCCTTTACCTTTTTTCAATACCAGATATTCATGTCTGATAATATAGATAGAGCAATATCAGATGCTTTGCTTCCGGTAGCATTTTCAGTGGCTCCGATATTTAAGGCAAAGAAATATGTATTATCTGAAGTTTCGACATAGCCAATGAACCATCCGCTTATGTTCTCTCCATTAATATTTCCTGTTCCGGTTTTGCCGTATAGGTTACCGTCAGCAGTGGAAGAAAGTAATAAGGCATTCTTTACAGTCTGAATATTATCTGCATCAAAATTAAAGTCATTGATGTACAGTCGTTGGAGCATTTCGACCTGCTCAATAGGAGAAATTTTGAGGGAAGATTCTGCCCAAAAGGAAGAAACACCACCTGACAGGTCATGATTGCCATAATTAATATATGTATAGAAGTCTTCTAAAGTTTTTAATCCGGCAACTTGGTCTAATGATTGAAAGTACCAATTGACAGAGTTTTGAAATGCTGTAGTAAGGTTTTGATTGGCATTCCACTCTGCAATAGGGTATTCTTGCCCATTCCATGTCATTTCGCTTGAAGCCGAAGTTATATATCTGTTTTCCAAACCTAACAGGGCACTGTATATTTTATATGTCGAATCCGGTGAAATTCGTTTTTGTGCCATTACTTTGTTATAAATTTGCCAACTGTCGGTAGTTGCATCAAACAGGACAAAACAACCTTGATAATCGTTAAAATATGATGATAAATCAATATAAGAAATATTGCTGTCGTTTTTATTTATTTGATAGGTGTTTTCTATTTCTATTGCAGCATTGACAGAAAGCATGGGCATAAATGTTAACAAAAGGCAGGCGATCAGAAAATAGGAGCAAACGCCCTTTACTCTTTTTATAAATGTCGGCTTTTCATAAGAGGCAATGTTGATAATTCTCCGTTTCATCTGCTCCATGTTTCCACCAAGGCCGGCAGCAAACGGAAAAGGAGTAAGTGAAACCTTCTCTGCAAAGTTAATCAATGTATTGCCATAACCTTCGTAAGCATCCTCTTCAAGCATTTTCAAAACGGAAGTGTCACAGGCAACCTCTCTGTCATTACGCATTTCTTTCAGTGCGTACCAGACAAGAGGATTGAACCAATATATTACTCCGGTAAGGTTCATCAGATAACTGGCAATAGCATCTTTGTGCTTATAGTGCTGCAGTTCGTGCAACAGCATATACCGCATATCGGATTCGTTGTAATCAGAAATCAGATGAATCGGCAGATAAATACACGGTTTCAAAAGTCCCACAATAATCGGAGATTTCAAAAATGCAGTACTGTAGATAGGGATATTTCTGTGAATTCCCATTTCCTCCAAACATCGATAATATAGTCTGCGTACTTCCGGGTTCTGAAGGGGAAGTGCAGATTTCTCCAAATTGCGTAGGCGGAGTGAGGATTTGATTACTAATATAATCATTGCAAAAATGCCTACAATCCATATCCCCAATAATATGTATCCGGCAATGGATGGTGTCTCGCTATTTACAGAAAGTGCGAAATCATTCATCCAGTCTGTATTTCCGGTCGGATGAATTCCCACAGCTTCTCCCATAGCGGTTGAGGTACCAGAAGCAGGAGAGCTTCTTAAGCTACCAAGCCACGAGAAGATTTGTGGAAATCCGATGGGACGGAACGGTATAAAGGGAACTGCCAGCAACCCAAGAAGCAGGAACCACAGATTATACTGCATCCGGCTGGACAGGTTGTTTTTGAATATCCGCTTGGCTATCAAAAGAATTCCGATGATACCGCTGATAAATACATTGCATATTAAAAAGCGTATCATAAAATTAGCCACGTTAATTTCCTCCTTTTTTTGACCTCTTGGAAAGAAGGGAACGTAGGGTGTCTATTTCTGTTTCAGACAGTCTGTCATTTTCTATATAGGCAGACAGCATGGCAGTGATATCCCCGTCATAGTATCGTTCCAGAAAAGAGTTGCTTTCCTGGCCGATGTATTCGCTTTCTTTCACGACTGGGGTATAAACAAACACTCGGCTCTGTTTTTCATAAGTCAGAACGCCTTTTGTTACGAGACGTTTGATTAAAGTCTGTATCGTCTTAGGACTCCAGCTTGTGGTCTGTAATAATTTATCTGTTATTTCATTGGTACTGATCGGCGCATGTTTCCATACGATTTTCATAACTTCAAATTCAGCTTCAGAAATCTGTGGTAAATCGCTCATTTCAAATCCCTCCTTAAATCTTACGGCTGTAATAAATATATTATAGACGTTATTTATGTGGTTGTCAATTTCAGAAAAAACATATTGACTTGAAATCTTACTTGTGTAATAATTGAAATATTACAAGAGTAAGATTTGGAGATGGCAACAAAAAGAAAAGAACCAGAATCACAACGGATTAGCTGGTTCCTTTACTCGTTTGAATTACCTCTTTTATGTATGAGTGCTAAGAGGTATTCAATTGCTGGAAGAATCTCGGCTGCCTCTTGCTCATCACATTCCTGTAGCATCAATAACAGTTTTTGTTTTTTCACCCCATCCGTAGCAGTGTCAGGGTGGAAAATACGGTCTGCAGGAATGTGTAAATAAGCGATGATCTGGCACAATACTTCGAACTTGGGATTACCACGGTCGTTTTCAATATTTAGTATTGTACGCTCATCACAACCTATTTGTTCAGCTAATGCTGCTTGAGATAGATGGGCTTCTTCTCTGGCAGCCCGGACTACCTTCGCAAGATTTTTTACATAGTCATGCATTACAATTCACCTCAGTGCTAGTTTACACTACAGGGTAAATATTATGAATTACAATAGAGTACAGGTGTAAGATGAAACAAACTACACCATAAAAGGAGAAATTACATGGAAGCAAGGAAACAGCACAGAATACGATGTTTGTTGAAGTTACTGAAATTTGTTCATGGATAAAAACGCATTGATAGGTGTATCGCAATTCACAGAACGATAGAATTGCGATACACCTATTTTATATTTCAAGAGAAAACAAAAAGGAGGCTCATGATGAAAGAGATGGAAGCAAAGACAGAAAACAGATATGAGTACAGAAAACCACAGGAAAAGAGGAAACAGATGATAGCACCGGATTTATTTGAATTTGCATATGTACCGGATTGGTACGGACATTTAGCGGAACTGGAGAGATTGGCATTGCCGGAATCATGGAAGTTCCGAAAGCCGAGCCGGGAAACAAAGAATGCAGACACCCCCATTTTAGAACGTTACATACATACAATTTTTCGCAAGCAGGTTATTGACTTTAATTCAGAAAGTGATCCAAGAAAAGCAGACAGTATTTTTCATTTGGAAAACGAATGTGTCTGCTTCCATACTGGATTATACACACCTCAGTACAAGGGGATTTATGGTTATTTTGAAAGAAACAATTTTTCGGATTCTTTAAGAGATTGGTATTTTAGAGGTTTTTGTGATGAACTGTCTCCAAAGTTAAGATACATCGAGCCATTACCACAAAAGCCCGTCTATCATATGGCGCAGAGTGGCATTAACTTTAATCCAGAGTGGCCTATAAGAGTAAACGTAAATCACATATTGGGAGATGAAGAGAACCTGGAGCGTATTCCGGCTAAAATTCGGAAGGTGAAGAATCTGCCGCTATTGTTTGAAACAGCAGTAGAACTTGGGAGAAGGAAGTCGGTAATTGAACCGGGGCTTGTAGTCCCACAGGGATATCAGGGGAGAGTGCAGTATCTTCTTCCAGTTTATCTGACGAATATGCAGAAACCTGACCTTGCCATGACACTGACGGTTATGGATGGGTACTATTTGGGTAATACCTGTCTGACGTTGGAGATGGCATATTTGAATGCGAGAGTAGTTGCAAGGCCAATGGCTCCGTGGCTTACGGAACTCGTAAAATAGGAAAACAGTACATAGAAACATGGATTGAATGGAACACCCGACAAGATGCAATAGCTGAATTGCGCCTTGTCGGGTGTTTTTCGCTTAAAGGATGATGGACAGGCTTCCTCTCTGCTGCTGAAAAAAATCTCAAAAAGTTTTTTAAATAGGAAATGAACCTTCCTATTTAACTCTTATGATGATGCCACAAAGCAGAGGAAAGGAGGTGGGCAAGTGTTGAAAGCGAATGAACGCAGGCAGAAGATATTGGAAATTCTGTGTGTGCGCCGTCAGGAAACGATGGAAAATCTGGCACAGGAATTCAATGTTACAACTCGTACAATTCGGAGTGATATTGAAGAATTGACACTTGCCCACCCGATTGAAACCGTGCGTGGCAGATATGGTGGAGGCGTCAGGGTTGCAGATGGCTATTATCTTGGACGTAAGTATTTAAAACCAGATCAGCAGGAACTGTTGAAGCGGCTTTCAGAAAATTTAACAGGCGAAGACCTCGCTACGATGAACAGTATCCTTTCCGAATTTGCTTTGACAAAAAGGGCAGAGAAATAAGTCTTGTCTGAAAGATGGAGGTGAAAGGATTTGGAAAGGGTGTTTATCTGCAGTCCGTTCCGGGGAGCGGAAGAAAAGAATGTGGAGCTTGCCAGAAAATATGCCAGATTTGCTTATGAAAAAGGCTGTCTTCCGGTAGTGCCTCATTTGTATTTTCCACAGTTCCTAAAGGAAAGTGATGTTCAGGAACGGATGGCAGGGATTCAGTTTGGACTTTCATTGTTGAAAGAGTGCCGGGAAGTATGGGTATTTGGAGAAGTGATGAGTGAAGGCATGTGTATAGAGATTGCGGAAGCTGACCATGCAGGAATTCCCATCCGGTATTTCACAAAGCAAAACGGAGAATTTGTGGAAAGGAGCAGTTTATGAGCGAGGAATTGTTGAAAATTGCAGATGGTCTTTTGGCGGTTTCGGAAGGAGTCCGTGCCCTCGCAGGAAAGGCACATTCATGTAATTGTAGTAAAAATCAGGAAGAAGGACGAGGGCAGAAGGATGAAGAAAGCGGAAATGAGAAGAGTCAGGAGAAACAAGAGAATGCCGTTACCATTGAACAGGTCCGTGCGGTCATGGCATCCAAATCGCAGGATGGAAAAACGCAGCAGGTCAAAGCACTGATTCAAAAGTATGGGGCAGATAAGTTATCCGGGGTACAGCCGGAGAAATATGCAGATTTGCTTCGTGATGCAAAGGCTCTTTAATGGGACAGCATGCGATATTATCCGCATCTGCCTCCAAACGATGGATGAACTGTACCCCATCTGCATTATTGGAGAAGCAGTTTGCGGACGAGGAAAGTATCTACGCAGCGGAGGGAACTGCTGCCCATGCTCTTGCAGAGCATAAGTTGAAACGGTTTCTTAAGAAGCGTTCCAAACGTCCGGTATCTGATTATGACTGTGATGAGATGGAAGAATGCACAGATGATTATGTGTCCTTTGCGATGGAGCAGATTGAAAAGGCGAAACAGTCATGCAGTGATCCGGTAGTGATGATTGAACAGAGACTGGACTTTTCCAGATGGGTGCCGGAAGGATTCGGTACCGGAGATTTGGTCATCGTAGCTGATGATACTTTATACATTGTGGATTTGAAGTACGGAAAGGGTATTGCTGTATCTGCAGAATGGAATCCACAGATGCTTTTATATTCTTTGGGAGCATTGGAACTGTTCGATTCCCTGTATGACATTGAAAAGGTCAACATGACCATCCACCAGCCGAGACTGGAAAATGTCAGCAACTTTGAAATTACGGTTCATGACCTCATGGAATGGGCAGAGCAGGAGTTGATGCCGAAGGCAGAGATGGCAGCCAAAGGCGAAGGAGAGTTTGCAGTTGGAGATTGGTGTCGTTTCTGTAAAGCGAAAAATACCTGCCGTGCCAGAGCAGAAGAATATTTGCGATTGGCACGAATGGAGTTTAAACCACCGGAACTTTTATCAGAGGAAGAAATCGCAGAGGTTTTGAAGGTGGCGGATGAACTTGCCAAGTGGTCTGCAGATGTTTATGCCTATGCACAGGATGAAGCGATTACACACGGAAGGGTATGGAACGGATTCAAACTGGTAGAAGGCAGAAGTAACCGTAAATATGTCAACGAAGAGGAAGTGGCTGATGCTGCAAAAGCAGCCGGATATGAGGACATTTACAAGAAGTCTCTGATTGGTATTACGGAAATGGAGAAGCTGATGGGCAAAAAAGATTTTCAGAAGATACTGGGCAGTCTGGTGTATAAGCCGCAGGGCAAAATTACCTTGGTACCGGAATCCGATAAGAGACCACCAATTCAAACAGAAACCGCTGAGGCGGATTTTAAGGAGGATGAATAAATGAGCAAAAATGAAACACCGACCAAAGTAATCGTACCGTGCAGATTTTCTTATCTGCATTGTTGGGAGCCGGAAGCAATCAATGGCGGCGAGCCGAAGTACAGCGTGTCTGCCATTATCCCGAAGTCTGATAAGGAAACCATTAAAAAGATTCAGGCAGCGGTGGAAGCTGCAAAGCAAGAATCTTTGTCAAAGTGGGGTGGCAAGATTCCACCGAATCTGAAGCTTCCTTTGCGTGATGGTGACATTGACAGACCGGAGGATGAAACATACAAAGGCTGTTATTTCTTTAATGCCAACAGCAGACAGGCACCACAGGTGGTTGATAAGCAGGTACAGCCAATCCTGGATCAGACAGAAGTGTATTCCGGCTGTTACGGAAGAATCAGTGTAAACTTCTATGGCTACAACAGCAATGGCAACCGTGGTGTGGCAGCAGGACTTGGAAACATCCAGAAGTTGAAAGACGGAGAGGCACTCAGCAGCCGTACCAATGCAGAGGATGATTTTGAAGCAGTAGAGGATGAAGATTTCCTCGGCTAATGATAAGGGCGGTGTATGCCGCCCGTACATAGAGGAGTTGTTTTGATGAAAGAGACATGGACAGATATTCCCGGACTGGAAGGGAAATACCAGATCAGCAATATGGGGAGATACAAAAGGCTGTCCCGGTATATTCAGGGGAGAAGACTGCCAGAGGAGATTCTTCCTCTGAATCAGAGTCAGGTAAGGGAAGTCAAGGAAAGGCTCGGAAAAAAAGAACATGTATATGATATTGCTGACAGCATGGGGATTTCCAGAAAGACCGTCAGCAAGATTAAATCGGGAAGGAGTTACGCATGGGCGAAGTAGGATATAAAACACTGGCAATTGACATAGAGACCTTTTCCGATGTGGACTTAATCAAATGCGGGGTATATGCCTATGCGGACAGCCCTGCATTTGAAATCCTGCTATTTGCATACAGCTTTGATGATGAAGAAACAAAGATTATTGATTTGGCACAGGGGGAGCAGCTGACGGAAGAAATAAAAAATGCCCTGTCTGATGTGGGAATCATTAAGACAGCGTTCAATGCTAATTTTGAGCGTACCTGTCTTTCAAAATATATGGGAGTCCGTTTATCTCCCGAATCGTGGGTTTGTACTGCAGTACAGTCGGCTATGCTTGCCCTTCCGCTTTCTTTGGAGGGTGTTGGGGCGGTTCTGGGGCTTTCTGAGCAAAAGCTGAAGGAAGGTAAGGACTTAATCCGCTATTTTTGTGTGCCTTGCAAACCGACAAAAACAAATGGTGGCAGGAGCAGAAACCTTCCATGCCATGCACCAGAAAAATGGGAACAGTTCAAGACGTACTGCATCCGTGACGTGGATGTGGAAAAAGGTATCCGGCAAAAACTGCATAAGTTTCCGATACCGGAGTCTGAGATGGTATTTTACCGTTTGGATCAGGAAATTAACGACAGGGGAGTTTTAGTTGATAGGGAATTGGTAGAACAGTCGATTACCTGTGACCTGTTACATAAAGACATTGTGACGAACCGTGCCTATGAGGTAACGGGGCTGGAAAATCCAAATTCCGTATCGCAGTTGAAAGGATGGCTTTCAGAACGTGGAGTGGAAATCGACAGCCTATCCAAAGGAGCAGTTGCGGAGCTGATTGAGGATGCGGATGGGGAAGTGCTGGAGGCTTTAAAACTCCGGCTTCTCATGGCGAAAACATCGGTAAAGAAGTATGAAGCGATTGAACGGTCAGTGTGTTCGGACGGAAGGGTACATGGATTGCTGCAGTTCTATGGAGCAAATCGTACCGGCCGGTGGGCAGGAAGACTGGTGCAGGTACAGAACCTTCCTCAGAATCATATCAGTGACTTGGAACTAGCACGTAGTCTTGTCAGAAGAGGGCAGTTCGAGGAATTGGAATTATTCTACGAATCCACACCAAATGTACTGTCTGAATTAATCCGTACTGCATTTATTCCAAAAGAGGGATGCAGGTTTATTGTTGCTGACTTTTCTGCTATTGAAGCGAGGGTGCTGGCATGGTTATCCGGGGAACAGTGGAGACTGGATGTATTTGCTACACACGGAAAAATATATGAGGCTTCGGCATCTGCCATGTTTGGTGTTCCAATAGAGGAAATTACAAAAGGATCTCCACTGCGACAAAAGGGAAAGATTGCGGAACTGGCTCTCGGATACGGAGGAGCAGTAGGGGCATTGACTTCAATGGGAGCCTTGGCAATGGGACTTAGTGAAGAGGAACTGCCGGGACTGGTATCTACATGGAGAAATGCAAATCCGCATATTACACAGTTTTGGTGGGATGTAGATGAAGCAGCCATGAGGGCAGTCCGTGAAAGGAAAGAAACACAGGTCGGACTGATTCGTTTTCAGTATGCTTCCGGTATTTTGTTTGCCATGCTCCCGTCCGGAAGGAAACTTGCCTATGTGAAACCGAGAATGGGTGTCAACAAATATGGCAGGGATGGACTGACTTATGAAGGTGTGGGAGAAAACAAGAAATGGGAAAGGATGGATACTTACGGGCCAAAGCTAGTGGAGAATATCGTGCAGGGTACCAGCAGAGATATTCTGGCAGAAGCCATGATGCGCTTGAATAAAGCAGGATTCTCCATTGTATTTCATGTACACGATGAAGCGGTATTGGAAGTGCCAGAAGGAAAATCGTCTGTAGAAGAGGTGTGCCGGATTATGGCAGAGCAGCCTTCCTGGGTACACGGGCTTCCGCTTCGTGCTGATGGCTACGAGTGCCAATTTTATAAAAAGGATTAGGAGGGATTGCAGGATGAAACTGTATATTTCAACAGGAAATTCCCGAATGGAAAAGAAGTGGAATGGACAGGAGATGGAGTTTAGTGTGTTTTTGGAGCGTCTCTCTCATACTGTCCGTACCAGTGAAACGATGGAACAGTATCGGAAGATGAGCAAGGCAAAGCAGGATTCCATCAAGGATGTGGGTGGTTTTGTGCTTGGAAAGATGAAGGGCGGCAGGAGAAAAAAGGCGAATGTACTGTTTCGTTCAGGTCTGACACTGGATATGGACTATGCCACAGAGGATATTGCAGAGCAGATAGAGATGTTCTTTGATTTTAGATGCCTGATCTACTCTACCCATAAACACACACCGGAGAAACCAAGGCTCCGTCTGATTATTCCGTTATCAAGGACCGTATCGCCGGATGAATATGCAGCAGTGGCAAGAAAAGTGGCAGAGGATATCGGCATGGAGTTGTTTGATGATACAACCTACGAACCAAGCCGCCTCATGTATTGGCCTTCCACCTCTGCAGATGGAGAATTCTTTTTCCGTGATATTCCGGGAACATTTTTGAATCCGGATTCCGTATTAGAAAGATATGCGGATTGGAGGGACTCTTCTTCATGGCCTGTCAGCAGCAGACAAAAAGCAGTTGTCAGCAGGGAGATGAAGAAACAGGCTGATCCGCTATCGAAGGAAGGAATCGTAGGTGCGTTCTGCCGGACTTATTCGATAGAAGAGGCAATCCGTCTGTTTCTGCCGGATGTGTATCAGGAAAGCATGATGCCGGAGCGATTTGATTATATTCCGGCAGACTCACAGGCAGGTGTGGTGATTTATGAAGGGAAGTTTGCGTATTCCCACCATGCCACTGATCCGGCTTGTGGGAAGCTGCTGAATGCATTTGACATTGTCCGCATCCATAAGTTTGGGGAGCAGGATGATAAGGCAGAGGAAGGAACGGATTCAGGAAAGTTGCCATCCTTTAAGGCTATGAGTGACTTTGCGGTGTCAGATGAACAGGTAAAGATAACATTGGCAAAGGAAAGGGAGAAGGCAGCAAGTGAGGAATTTGATGCGGATACCGAGGAATGGCAGACCATGCTGGACTTGGACCGTCAGGGAAAAGTAAAAGACACACTTTCCAATATTGCAACGATTATTCGATTCGATGAGAACCTACAACCTATCGTATTTAATCAGCTGAAGAATGCACTGGATGTCATCGGGGAACTGCCGTGGGTACAGGTCAAAAAAGGATGGGGTGATGCAGATATTGCCTGTGCGAAGCTGTACTTTGAAAGGGTGTATGGGATTTGGTCACCTACCAAATTCAAAGATGCCCTGCTTGCGGTAGTGTCTTCCGAAAGGCTTTATCATCCGGTCAAGGAGTATTTTTCCACGTTATCCTGGGATGGATGCAGCAGGATTGACAGTCTGCTGATTGACTATATGGGAGCAGAAAATACACCGTATGTCCGTGCAGTTACAAGAAAAACTCTGGTAGCGGCGGTAGCCCGTATTTATGAGCCGGGTATAAAGTTCGATTCCGTGTTGGTCTTAAACGGTCCGCAAGGGTGTGGTAAGTCCACGTTCTTTGCAAAACTGGGAAAAGAGTGGTATTCGGATTCCCTTACGATTTCTGATATGAAGGATGGAAAAACTGCTGCGGAGAAGCTTCAGGGGTATTGGCTTTTGGAATTGGGAGAGCTTGCGGGTATCAAAAAGGTAGATGTGGAAACCGTAAAATCTTTTGTTACCCGGACGGATGATAAATACAGGCAGTCATATGGAACAACGGTGGAGAGTCATCCGAGGGAATGTGTGATTGTGGGAAGTACAAACTCAGAGGGCGGGTTTCTGCGTGATGTTACCGGAAACAGACGCTTTTGGCCTGTGCATGTAACCGGAAAAGGGAAGCATCGTGGATGGGATTTGACTCCTGAGACGGTAGACCAGATTTGGGCAGAAGCGATTTCCATTTATAAAGATGGGGAAGCGTTGTATCTGAAAGGCAAGGAAGCTGCAGAGGCTTATGTGGCACAGCAGGAAGCAATGGAGTCTGATGAAAGAGAAGGCATTGTGGAGGATTATCTGGAGCGATTGCTTCCGGCAGACTGGGACACAATGGATTTGTACCAGAGACGTTCTTATCTTGGTGGCGGAGAGTTTGAAGCAGAAGGAAGAACCGGAACGGTAGTCAGAGAGAGATTCTGTTTAATGGAAGTCTGGTGTGAATGCTTTGGGAAGGAGCGTCAGAATTTCCGAAAGACAGATTCTTATGAGTTAGAATCCATTATTCAAAAAATTGGTGGCTGGAAGAAGTATGAAGGGAATTCCTCCGGCAAAATGCGTATCCCCGGTTATGGTGTACAGAGGGTGTTTGTCAGAGTGAAAAAGGAAACCGCAGGAAACAAATGAGGGGTTTCCGTGGGTGATTGGTAAGACGGTAGGCAACAGATGTTGGAAACAGCCATGAAGTCAGCAGACAAAAGGGCTGTGTCGGTGCTGTTTCCAATGTTTCCACTTATATTTAATAAATGAAAATAAGTATAAGAGGACACGGATACACCCGTATATACGCATATGGGAGAATAGATGTTTTTGAAAGTGGAAACAGTAGAAGGAAACGGAGATGAGGTTTTGCGAGAAAGTGTAATTGAAAAGGCTCTGGTAAAAGAGGCAAAGAGCAGGGGCGGCATGGCGGTAAAGTTCGTGTCTCCCGGTTTCGATGGGGTGCCTGACCGTCTCGTTCTGCTTCCTGGTGGGAAGTGTGCATTTGTGGAATTAAAGACACCGGGAAAAAAGCTGCGACCGTTGCAGGAAAAACGAAAACATCAGCTGGAAACTTTGGGGTTTTCCGTATATGTGATAGATGGATTGGAACAGATCGGAGGTGTGCTGCATGGAATTCAGACCACATAAATATCAGGACTATGCCAGGGAGTTTATTATCGGGCATCAGGTATGTGCTTTGATTTTGGATATGGGACTTGGAAAGACAGTCATTACCCTTACTGCTTTGTGGGAACTGGCACTTGATTACTTTGAGGTAGGAAAGGTTCTGGTTATTGCACCATTCCGTGTGGCACGGGATACATGGAAGGAAGAACTGGAAAAATGGGATCACTTGAAAGGACTGTCAGTGTCAGTGGTAGTCGGTTCTGAAAAAGAACGATTGGATGCTTTGGAAAAAAAGGCAAGCGTGTATGTAATCAACCGTGAAAATGTGGTGTGGCTTTGTGAGAAGCATCACTGGGATTTTGACATGATTGTGATTGATGAATTATCTTCTTTCAAATCTTATCAGGCGAAAAGGTTCAAAGCACTAAGACGATACCGGCCGAAGGCAATTCGTGTGGTTGGTCTGACTGGAACACCGGGAAATCTTATGGATTTATGGGCTGAGATTGGAATTCTTGATATGGGGCAGAGGCTTGGAAGATATATTGGTGCTTACCGTGACAGGTTCTTTCTGCCGGATAAGCGAAACAGGAATATCATTTATTCCTATAAACCGAGGGATGGTGCGGAAGAAGCAATCTACAATTTGATTTCCGATATCTGCATTTCCATGAAGGCAGAGGATTACCTCTCCATGCCGGAGTGTCTTTATCATCGGGTGGAAGTTCGTATGGATGAAAAAGAGGAGAAGCTGTACCGTCAGATGGAAAAGGATATGCTTTTGCCTTTTGAAGATGGGGACGTGGATGCGGTCAATGCAGCTGCTCTTTCCGGGAAATTACTGCAGATGGCAAATGGAGCAGTCTATGATGAGAACCGCAAAGTCCGCCATATCCACGATAAGAAACTGGATGCTTTGGAAGATTTAATCGAGGCGGCAAATGGAAAACCTGTGTTAGTGGCTTACTGGTATCAGCATGATTTGGATAGAATTGTTGAGCGGTTTAAAGCTGTTCCATTAAAGGCAGCAGGTGACATCCGTAAATGGAAAGAAGGAAAAATCCCGGTGGCAGCAATCCATCCGGCATCGGCAGGACATGGTTTGAACATACAGGACGGAGGTCACATTCTGATTTGGTTTGGACTTACCTGGTCTTTGGAACTGTATATGCAGTGCAATGCCAGACTGTGGAGACAGGGACAGAGGGAAACCGTAATGATTTATCATATCATCAACAAAGGAACATTGGATGAAGATGCCATGCAGTCACTGGAACAGAAGGATTGTGGGCAGTCATCTATCATAGATGCAGTAAAGGCAAGGATTGGAGGTGTGAACGGTGCGAGCAGAAAGGATGATTAAGGAATATCCGAATTTGAAAAGGGAACTATCGGTGTTGGAATTTCAGTTAAGCCGATGTGAGGGAATTGACTATGACACCGTCATATCTTCCCTTACTTTTTCTAAGCCGGAAGGGGAAAGAGTACAGACAAGCGGTGTTTCGGATGTGACTGCAAGAGCAGCACTTGCATACCGTAAGGTGGCAGACAGGATGAGTGATGAATGGTTATCTTATCTTGCCGGACAGTATGGACAGATAAAAGAGGAACTGGATTTTTTTGAACATGCTGTACGTGGACTTTCCGGGAAATTACCGGAAATTGTATGGGATATGGCTGTGGAGCGTTTCACTTGGGAAGAACTGATGATGAAATATCATATCAGCCATACAATGGTGGCGAAATACCGGAAGAAAGCCATAAAGGAATTGGATGTGCTGTATGAGGAGAGGGACAGGCAGACGGAAAGTTTTATTTTGAGGTGAGGCAGTGAGACGAGGCGAGGTTTATTTTGTGGATTTTGGAAAAGACAAAACGACACATAAACAGTGTGGCATTCGGCCGGCAGTGATTGTGGGTAATAACCGGGGAAATGGTCATGGACCAACAGTGACGGTTGTTCCGCTTACAGGTAATATACAT
Source organism: Petralouisia muris (assembly GCF_004793545.1). Taxonomy (GTDB): domain Bacteria; phylum Bacillota; class Clostridia; order Lachnospirales; family Lachnospiraceae; genus Petralouisia; species Petralouisia muris. The sequence continues at coordinate 21,795 of NZ_SRYA01000030.1, forward strand.
AAAAGACCTGAAATGCCAACCCATGTGCAGATACCGCTTTTCGGCTGTATTGGACTGAAAAGACCGAGCATGGCATTGGTTGAACAGGTCGATACTGTAGATAAGATAAAAGTAAAAGATAAAATAGGGGAAATACGGGATAACCTTCTGATGGAGCAGATCACGGTTGCCCTTCAGATACAGATAGGGGTTTTTGAAGAATATAACTGATACCGGGTGGGATTGTGTGTCCCACCCTTAAATTATGCAACAGTTTGTTTCGTTAATCTTCATCTTTCATTTCTGGAATATGGCAGGAGCCAAGAAGCAGTTCTTTGCAGTCTGAAAAGCCGAGCATATAGGCAAGTTCTCCATAGCGTACCCAATTGGCACTGCGTTCATTGACATACTGGTCGATTAAACGCATCGTTTCTTCCGGCAGATTAAGAGATGCCAGTTTGGCAGCATATTCATCTGCTTTTTCTTTTGTCTGCATAAACGCAGTATCCTCTTTTGTAATCTTGTGCAATGCTTCTCCCATTCGGGTATCCATCAGTTGATAAAGTACGGATTTGTTATCCATGTAATCGCTCCTTTCACCATGAGGTCATATTAACTCTGAATTGGTAAGTTATCAACCATAAAGATAGCATTACCGAATATTTAAAAGTTACCCCCTTTTGCTGCTTCGGTGGTGTACTAAAGGTGTACTAAGTGTGTACCGTCCGGTGTACTGACATGGAGTATTTTTCGTGGTATATTGTAGGCGTGAAAGATTAGAGGTGGACTGAACCCTGTGAGGTTTGGTCTTTTTTTCTGTCTTTTACATTGGTATGGGTACGGGCTTTATCCTTTCACCGTACCCGGTACATAAGAAAGGAGCGTGGTGCTATGCCAAGGAAACCAAAGAAACCGTGTAAGCATCCCGGCTGTCCGGAGCTGGTGGAGGGAATGTACTGTGAAGAACACGCTTTACTGCATGGGCAGGAGCGAAGGGATTCAGCAGTGCGAGGGTATGACAGTAAGTGGAGAAAGGCAAGAGAAAGGTTTCTTAAATGCCATCCTCTTTGTGTTCAGTGTCAGAGGGAAGGAAGGCTTGTAAAAGCGACTGTAGTTGACCACATCAAACCGCATCGGGGTGATCCGATTTTGTTTTGGGATGAGAGGAACTGGCAGCCGCTTTGCAAGCACCACCATGATGTGAAGACAATGACCGAGGACAGGTATCAGGAATATAAATATTGATTGTGTATCATACACAAGGGTGGGGGTATCAAATCTCCACAATCCTGTGCAGGATTGACCGCCGCCCCCTCAAACGTGAATTTTCGCAGAATTAAGCAGGGGGGATAGTCCGGCGGTGCAATATTTTTCGCAGAATGTGTTTAAATGCAAGGGAAATCCGTCAGAGAGTTTCGATAAAAAGTATAGATAAACCGTGTTTTTAATGGGTAAAAAGGCGCAAAAAGAGGTGCTTTTTTACCCATTTTTTATGCCCGTTTGAATGGAAGGATGTGAAAGGATATGACGGAGCAGCAGGCAAAGCAGATAAGGGAAAAGAGGGAGCAGGGGATTGGTTACCGTTCCATTGCTCTGATGGTAGGGCTGTCCCGTGATATCGTGAGGAACTTCTGTAAAAGCAGAGGGCTTTCCGGCTATGGTTCGGCACTGACAAAAAACATACAGGAACAGGTCATGCTTGGGAAAGCTTGTCTGTACTGCAGTAAGGTAATGAAACAGCCGGATACCGGAAGACCAAAGAAGTTCTGCTCGGATAAATGCAGACGGGAATGGTGGAAAGGACATCCGGAACGAATCAACAGAAAAGAAAGTGCCATGTACCATGCGGTGTGTGTGCGTTGCGGTAAAGAGTTCTTAAGCTACGGTAACAGGAAAAGGAAGTATTGCAGTCATGACTGCTACATCAAAGCAAGATTTTGGGAGGTAGAAGATGAAGACAGCGAAGCTATCGGTTCTGCCGATTAAGGACTTAAATCCGGCAGAGTACAATCCCCGTAAAAAATTAAAGCCGGGGGACAAGGAGTATGAAAAGATTAAGCATTCCATTGAAGAATTTGGATTTGCTGACCCTGTAGTGGTTAATTCCGATATGACAATTATCGGAGGTCACCAGAGGGTAACAGTGGCAGCTGCACTTGGTTATACGGAAGTACCGTGTGCGATTGTGGAAGTCAGTAAAACTCAGGAAAAGGCACTCAACATTGCGTTGAATAAGATTTCAGGCGAATGGAATCAGGAACTGTTGGCGGATTTGATTCAGGACTTGCAGGACTCAGATTTTGATGTAGGGTTTACAGGATTTGAACCGCCGGAGATTGAACAGCTATTTTCAAAGGTGCATGACAAAAAGGTAAAAGAAGATGATTTCGATGTAGAAGCGGAATTGAAAAAACCAACAGTGGCACGGACAGGTGATGTGTGGCTCTTGGGCAAACACCGTGTTATCTGTGGCGATTCTATTTTACCGGAAACATACAACATCCTTATGGATGGCAAGAAAGCAAATCTGGTTCTGACAGATCCACCATACAATGTAGATGTGGAGGAGACTGCCGGAAAGATTAAGAATGACAATATGGCAGATGAGGATTTTTACAGATTCCTTTTTGCTGCCTTTGTGAATATGGAACAGAACATGGAGGACGATGCTTCCATCTATGTATTCCATGCTGATACCGAGGGACTGAATTTCAGAAAGGCGTTTGCGGATGCTGGGTTCAAGTTATCGGGATGCTGTATTTGGAAAAAGAATGCACTGGTGCTTGGACGCAGTCCTTATCAGTGGCAGCATGAACCGTGTCTGTTCGGATGGAAGAAAGGCGGTAAGCATCAGTGGTATTCCGACAGGAAGCAGACCACCATTTGGGAATATGACCGTCCGAAGGCATCCAAAGACCATCCGACTATGAAGCCGATTGCTCTGATGGCATACCCGGTACAGAATTCTTCCATGATGGGATGTGTTGTTCTGGACCCGTTTCTTGGTTCCGGTTCGACACTTATGGCTTGTGAGCAGACAGGGCGTATTTGTTATGGTGTGGAACTGGAAGAGAAGTTTGTGGATGTCATCGTCAACCGCTATATGGAGATGAAAGGCTCTGCGGATGAAGTTTTTGTTATTAGAAATAATGTGAAAATTTCATATAGGGATTTAGGGAAGGAAGGTGAAGCCAATGCAACAGCTGACCTTCCTTGATTTATGTTCAGGCATAGGCGGTTTCAGACTTGGTCTGGAATCTGCCGGCCATAAGTGTATCGGTTATTGTGAATATGACAGATTTGCGAGGGCTTCCTATGAAGCAATGTACGACACGGAAGGAGAGTGGAAAGCAGATGATGTCACAAAACTTAAATCAGAAGATGTCCCCTATGCAGACATCTGGTGTTTCGGATTCCCATGCCAGGATATCTCCGTTGCAGGAAAACAGCGGGGACTTGTCGGAGAGCGAAGTGGGATATATTACAACATTATTGACCTCATCAAAGGCAAAGAAGAAAGTGATAAGCCCACATACCTTCTTGTTGAGAACGTTAAGAACCTGTTATCAATTAATTCAGGCTTCGACTTTGCCAGCGTTCTGTCTGAAATGGACGAAGCGGGGTATGACTGTCGGTGGCAGGTGCTTAATTCAAAAGACTTCGGAGTCCCCCAAAACAGGGAGCGTGTGTTCATTATCGCAAATCTTAGAAGCCGAGGTGGACGAGAAATATTACCTCTCTGCGGAGAAAACGCAGCAACTCTTAACCAACTTGTAGGTGGGATGCAGGGATACCGTGTATATGGCACGGATGGCATATCAGCTACCCTCGTTGGAAATGCCGGAGGTGTAGGTGCCAAGACTGGCTTGTATCTTATGGGTAATCTGAATCCGAGTGGTCACGGTCAGGGTGGAAATGTCTATCACGAAGACGGAATTGCACCAACGGTTACTGTAAACAAGGGCTGTGGCACAAGGATATTTATTGATCAGAGCAACCATGCTCCAAAGCTGACGGAAAATGCCAGATGCATAACTGCAAGGTATACTTCCGGGATGGTAAATCATACTGCAATGAATTCTGCGGTTATGGAAGTGCATCCGGTTCTGACACCGGAACGTATGGAGAAAAGGCAGAATGGCAGACGGATGAAAGAAGATGGAGAGCCGATGTTTACGCTTACCTCACAGGACAGACATGGCGTGTTTGTGTGTGAGAAAGTGCAGCAGAATGAGGAAACCATGCTCCGTGTCAGAAATGGTACAAAACAGGGGTATGACGAAGCACACGTTGGTGATGGTATCAGCCTTGCATATCCTGAGAGCGATACCAGAAGGGGAAGGGTTGGAAAAGGCTGTTCCCAGACATTAGATTGCTCCGGGCAAATGGGGACTCTTATGAAGTGCGGAAGAATCCGCAGGCTCACTCCGAGAGAGTGTTTCCGTCTGCAAGGTTTCCCAGATGTTTTATTTGATAAAGCGGCATCTGTTAATTCAGATGCACAGCTTTACAAACAGGCAGGGAATGCGGTGACCGCTACTGTGGCATTTGCGGTGGCAATGTCACTGCCGGAATCACGGGAAAATTAGTGAATAAATAACTTGCTATTTCCTCCATTCAGAGTGATATATGTAGTACCAAATTGAATGGAGGAAAAGCAAATGAAGGTAAAAACAACAGCAGAAAACAGAAAAGATGTTGTAAAAGCGATGGAGGAAATCCTTAATGTAAAAGCAAAATATCAGGGACCACCATCCTTTGGATACAAGGTCGGGGAGTATACAGTGGATCGTGATGGCAACGTGGAACACGAATCCGAGGAGGCAGCACTTACCATGCAGAATGAATTAGTAGCGAGAGGTCTTGCTGAAGGCGAAACAGACAGACTTAACATTGGGATTCCGATAGAGGGATTCACAGCAGAGGGTATTAAAAACCTCATTTACATGATTCACAGCAAACAGTACCTTTTGGAAAAAGCAGTCGGAAAAAAGGTGTTCAGAATTTCCGATAAGCTGGTAGAGAGATTGGATGCGGAAGAAAACATATCGCTTGAGAAAGTGATACAGATTGCGGAAGAAGAAAGTATAGAGGGGCTTGCCTTTGGGGAGGACAGAATATTTTTCTGCGGATTTCCGCTGAACGAGGATGAAGCGAGATCCTATGCTGAATTGGCAGCTTGCATGGCAAAGACGGCAAAGGAAGCAAAGAGAGTAAGTCCAAAGGCTACCATCGAAGAAAATGAAAAATATTACATGAGAGTCTGGCTTGTCAGAATCGGTCTTGGAGGTAAGGACGGAAAGGACACTAGAAAGGTATTTCTTTCCAGACTGAAAGGGCATACCGCATTCCGAACTGAGGAAGATAAGGAAAAATGGAAAGAACGAAACAGTAAGAAATCCACCGAATCTGCTGAATAGAAGAGGGGTGGATTTTGCCATAAAATACACAATTTCATATGGATATGAGCAGTAAATATTTGTGTACATTATGCCTCCGAATTAACTGGATAATATGTGCTTTTAGAGCGAATATGTACCTACCGAAAGGGAAAACAAACAGCCGAAAGGAAGGTACATAGAATGAACGAAAAAACAAGAATCCAGATTGAGAAAATGAAAAAGCAGACCATTGGGGTTGAGGTGGAGATGTACAACATCACAAGAGAAAAGGCAGCGAGAACCATTGCGGAGTATTTTCATACCGAAGAAACGGTAAAGTACATCGGAGGAAGCTACAGCGCATGGGCATGTAAGGACAATAAGGGAAGAGAATGGAAAATCACAAGAGATTCAAGTATTCAGGCAGCTTCCGATGACGAGAAGGCAGAACTTGGAACACCGATTCTTACCTACGAGGACATTCCGGATTTGCAGGAGATTTTAAGACAGCTGAGACATAATGGAGCAAAAAGCGACCCTGCCCATATGTGCGGAGTACACATTCACATCGGACTGAATGGCCACACTCCAAAGAGCCTCAGAAACCTTGCGAACATCATGGCAAGCCACGAAAGCCTTTTGATTTCCGCAATGAGACTTGACCGAAACAGAATCAACAGATACTGCAGAACAGTTGACCCTTCTTTCCTTGAAAGGCTGAACAGAAGAAAGCCAAAGACAATGGAACAGCTTGCAGACATTTGGTACGAAGGAGTATGGGGCAGCAGAAATCAGCATTACAACGATTCAAGATACAGAATGCTGAATTACCACGCTTGCTTCACACATAAGACCATCGAGTTCAGATGCTTCCAATTTGCCAATGCTGGCAACGGAAGAAAGGGCGGTTTACACGCAGGAGAACTTAAGAGTTACATACAGCTTTGCCTCGCACTCAGCCAGATGGCGAAAATGGTAGCGAGTGCCAGCCCGAAACAGCCACAGGTTGAGAATCCAAAATACGCAATGAGAACATGGCTTTTGAGACTCGGCTTCATCGGAGATGAATTTGCAACAGCAAGAGACATCCTTACCAAAAACCTTGAAGGGGATACAGCCTTCAGACACGGCAGAGCAGCTTGAAGGATTCAGCTTTGAGGCCCACCGACCGCTTCGGCGGTCTTAAGGTGGTAGAAGGGAAGAACCCTTCAGAAAGGATGGACGAATATGAATAAATATTATTTAGCCTATGGCAGCAACCTGTCAATGGCACAAATGGCACAGAGATGTCCCGATGCAGTGTATGTGGGGACAGCAGAACTTAAGGATTATCAGCTTCTTTTCAAAGGAAGCCAATCAGGAAGTTATCTGACGGTTGAGCCAAAGAAGGGAAGTACGGTTCCGGTTTTGGTTTGGCGGATTAGTGAAAGGGATGAACATCACCTCGACCGCTACGAAGGTTACCCATCATTTTATTACAAGAAAACGATGAGGGTGGAAATACAATCCTTTATTGACGAGAAGGTAAATGGTGGAATGGAAGCAATTATTTATATCATGCATGAGGACAGACCGCTCGGATGCCCGACAAATCATTATTATGATATTTGCCTTGAGGGGTACTGCCGATTTGGATTTAAACAGGCAGTTCTTGAACAGGCTCTTTACGACAGCGTTGGAAAAAGAGTCGGACAGCATTTATTGAAGGAGGTCGGATATTATTATGAGTAGCATGAGATTTCCAAGCAGAGAAGAAGTGGAGAAGGTGCGGAATGAGTATCCTAAAGGATGCCGTGTGGTTCTTGAGCGGATGGATGATATGCAAGCACCTCCAATTGGAACGGAAGGAACAGTAAGGGGTGTGGATGACACAGGCTCCATAATGGTTAAATGGGATAATGGCAGCAGTCTCCATGTAGTTTATGGAGAAGACCGATGCAGAAAAATTTCGGTTGATGAGGTATAGTAATGACAGAAAAAATAAAGGAGCAGATACTTGCTGTCAGGGCTACGGGGCGGACTAATATGTTTGACACCAATAGGGTTCAGATAATTGCAAACGAGATGAAGTTTTATGAACTTGTGATTTTCATTGAGGAATACAAGGGAGATTATGCAAAATTCATACTAACAGGCGAGTGTTAATATAACCAATTTATACATCAAAGGATTCCTACGGGAGTCCTTTTTTTGATGCCATGAAACGGAGGTGAGGACAGTGGCACAGAGAGGACGTAAGCCAAAGCCTACGGCAGTAAAGGTGTTGGAGGGCAATCCGGGCAAGAGAAGCCTTAATACGGCCGAACCGAAGCCTGAAAAGAAAGCACCACGCTGTCCGTCATGGCTTGAGGATGAAGCGAAAAAAGAATGGAAGAGGATGAGCAAGCAGCTGGAGCAGTTGGGGATTCTCACGGAGATTGATATGGCTGCCTTTGCCGGATACTGTCAGGCATATGCGAGGTGGAAAGAAGCAGAGGAATTTATCACGCAGCATGGAACGATTGTGAAGACTCCGAGTGGCTATTGGCAGCAGGTGCCACAGGTATCCATTGCACAGACCTATCTTAAGATTATGAATAAATTTTGTGAGCAGTTCGGACTTACTCCTTCTGCGAGAAGCAGAATTGTTGCAGATACAGCTGAGGACAAAGAAAGTGATGAGATGGAACTTCTCTTGATTAAGGGAGGTGGCAGATAATGTATGATGTGTCAAAAGCGGATCATGCGGTCAACTTTATCAATTGTCTGAAGCACACCAAAGGGAAATGGAGGGGAGTTCCGTTTGAACTTCTCTCATGGCAGGATGAGATTATCCGCACATTATTTGGTACGGTTAAGGAAAATGGCTACAGGCAGTATAATACCTGCTACTGTGAGATTCCGAAGAAAAATGGAAAGTCGGAACTGGCGGCTGCCATTGCATTATATATGACCTGCGGTGACTGGGAATGGGGAGCAGAAGTGTATGGCTGTGCTTCCGACCGCCAACAGGCATCGATTGTATTTGATGTGGCTGTGGATATGGTAGATCAGTGTCCTGCTCTGAAAAAGAGGATTAAACCAGTGATGTCGGTTAAAAGGCTTGTGTATAAGCCGACCAACAGCTTTTATCAGGTGTTATCAGCCGAAGCATATACCAAGCATGGTCTGAACGTACACGCTGTTATTTTTGATGAACTTCATGCACAGCCGAACAGAGAACTTTTTGACGTTATGACAAAAGGCTCCGGTGATGCCAGAACACAGCCTTTATATTTTCTGATTACTACAGCCGGAACAGACAGAAATTCGATTTGCTTTGAACAGCACCAAAAAGCTGTTGACATTATAGAAGGCAGGAAAATTGATCCGACATTCTATCCCGTGATTTATGGTGCATCCGATGAGGATGACTGGACGAGCGAAGCCACATGGTATAAAGCCAATCCTTCCCTTGGAGAAACCATCGATATTGAAAAGGTTCGAAATGCTTACATCAGTGCAAGGGAAAATGCTGCAGAAGAAAATATCTTCCGGCAGCTTCGATTAAACCAATGGGTAAAACAGTCCACTCGTTGGATGCAGATGGATAAATGGGATGCGTGTGCATTCCCCGTAAATGAGGAGGAACTTATCGGAAGAACCTGCTATGGCGGTTTAGACCTTTCAAGTACATCAGATATCACGGCATTTGTGCTTGTGTTTCCACCAAGAAATGATGAAGAAAAATACATCATTTTACCATACTGCTGGATACCAGAAGATAACATGAGACTCCGTGTCAGAAGGGACCATGTTCCTTATGATGTGTGGGCAGCAGAAGGCTGTCTTGAAACCACGGAAGGAAATGTCATTCATTATGGTTTTATAGAGAAATTTATAGAGGAACTTGGAACGAAGTACCACATAAAAGAAATTGCTTTCGACCGTTGGGGCGCAACACAGATGGTACAGGATTTGGAAGGAATGGGATTTACCGTTGTTCCTTTCGGACAGGGGTACAAGGATATGAGTCCGCCAACAAAGGAACTTATGAAGCTGACACTTGAGGAGCGAATTGCCCACGGTGGGCATAAGGTTCTCCGTTGGATGATGGACAACGTGTATGTCAGACAAGACCCTGCCGGAAATATCAAAATGGATAAAGAAAAATCCACAGAGAAAATCGATGCTGCAGTAGCAACCGTCATGGCACTTGACCGTGCAATCCGTAATCAGGGAAGTGATGGCAGTGTGTACGATGCCAGAGGAATTCTGGTGTTTTAGGAGGATGACATGATTTTGGTCAGCATATTAGGCTTCCTTCTCATAAGGGAAGCAATCAATCAGGCATTGGAGGGATAGCAGATGGGAATAAAAAGTTTGTTTGGTTTCGGTCAGGCGAGGGATAAGCCTGTACGGAATTACAGCAATGGTGAGTATACATTCAATTTCGGACGAAGCACCAGCGGAAAGAGCGTCAATGAAATGACTGCTATGCAGACTACTGCAGTTTATGCATGTGTGAGGATTTTGTCAGAAGCAATCGCATCACTTCCGATTCATGTATATCGATACAAAGACGGTGGGAAGGAAATGGTTTGTGACCATCCGCTGTATACGCTGCTCCATGATGAGCCAAACCCAGAGATGACTTCATTCGTGTTCAGAGAAACACTGATGAGTCATCTTTTAATTTGGGGAAATGCATATGCACAGATCATACGAAACGGGAAAGGCGAGGTGCTTTCTCTGTATCCGCTTCTTCCAAATAAGATGAGTGTGGAGAGGGACAGTAATGGAGTGCTGTATTATGTGTATTCCCGTTATACAGATGAGAATCCCAACATGAAAAAGATGGGAGATATCACCTTAAGGCAGGAGGATGTGCTTCATATTCCCGGACTTGGATTTGATGGTCTTATCGGTTACTCGCCTATTGCAATGGCAAGGAATGCTGTCGGTATGACAATGGCCTGTGAGGAATACGGTGCCAGTTTTTTTGCCAATGGTGCAAATCCCGGTGGTGTGTTGGAGCATCCGGGTGTGTTGAAAGACCCGACAAAGGTAAGGGATTCTTGGAATGCAGTGTATCGTGGAACGACCAATGCCCACAAGATTGCCGTACTTGAGGAAGGGATGAAATATCAGCAGATAGGTATCCCGCCGGAGGAGGCGCAGTTCCTGGAAACAAGAAAGTTTCAGATTAACGAAATTGCAAGGCTGTTTCGGATACCGCCACATATGGTCGGTGATTTGGAAAAAAGCAGTTTTTCTAATATTGAGCAGCAGTCATTGGAGTTTGTGAAATACACACTTGACCCGTGGGTAATCCGATGGGAACAGGCACTTAAAAAATCCCTTTTTCTGCCGGAAGAGAAAAAAGAGTTTTTTATAAAGCTGAATGTGGACGGTCTGCTCCGTGGAGATTATCAGAGCCGAATGAATGGTTACGCCATCGGCAGACAGAATGGCTGGCTGTCAACCAACGATATCCGTGAAATGGAAGATATGAATCCATTACCGGAAGAGGAAGGTGGCAATCTGTATCTTGTGAACGGTGCGATGACGAAGCTGAAGGATGCAGGAGCATTTGCTAAAGAGGGAACAGAAAGTACATCAGAGGAAAGCGAACCGCAGCAACCACCAGACAATAGAAACAGAGGAGGTCTACGATGAAACGAAAGTTTTGGAACTGGGTCAGAAATGAGGGGGAAAGAAACCTCTTTTTAAATGGGGAAATCTCAGATGAAACATGGTACGGGGATGAGGTTACTCCTAAGTTATTTAAGGACGAACTGTTATCCGGCGAAGGGGATATTACCGTATGGATAAACAGTCCGGGCGGTGATGTGTTTGCAGCTGCCCAAATCTACAACATGCTGATGGACTATAAAGGCAACGTGACAGTGAAGATTGACGGTCTTGCTGCTTCGGCAGCCTCCGTGATTGCAATGGCAGGAACAAAGGTGCTGATGAGTCCGGTGGCAATGATGATGATCCACAACCCGGCTACGATAGCCATTGGAGATACAGCAGAGATGAAAAAGGCAATTGAGATGCTTGATGAAGTCAAGGAATCCATTATGAATGCCTATGAAATCAAAACCGGATTGAACCGCACGAAAATCTCACATCTAATGGACGCAGAGTCCTGGTTCAATGCAAAGAAAGCTGTGGAACTTGGGTTTGCGGATGAAGTCCTCTTTGATAAGGGGAAAGAGGAAAATCCGGAAGAAAAGGAAGAAGAAAAGGAAGAGGAATTGGAAGCCATCCTGTTTTCAAGGTCGGCTGTTACCAATTCCTTTTTTAATAAGCTGATTCCCGGAAAGCCGGAGAAAAAGGTAAACATTAGCGAGCTTGAAAAGAGGCTCAGTCTGTTAAAGCCATAAGGAGGGCAATGAATATGAGTACAGTATTGGAATTAATGGAAAAGAGAAAGAAAGCATGGGAAACTGCCAAGGCATTTTTGGATTCCAGAAGGGGTAGCGATGGTCTGATTTCTGCAGAGGACAATGCGACTTACGAAAGAATGGAAGCGGATGTGGTGGCACTCGGTAAGGAAATCGAGAGATTGCAGAGACAGGCTGCCATTGATGCGGAACTGGCAAAGGCTACTTCCGAACCAATCAAGGATAAGCCGGGTATGAAGCCGGGGGATAAGGGGAGCGGACGTGCATCTGCAGAATACCAGACCGCATTCTGGAATGCGATGCGTAAGAAGAATTATTACGATGTCAACAACGCTCTTTCCATCGGGGAAGATGCCGAGGGCGGTTATCTGGTGCCGGATGAGTTTGAAAGAAAATTGGTGGAAGGATTGGAAGAGGAGAGTTTCTTCCGTTCCCTTGCAACCGTAATCAGAACTTCCAGCGGTGACCGCAAGATTCCGATTGTTACGGGTAAGGGCGAAGCAGCATGGATTGATGAGAATGGACAGTTCCCTGAATCTGATGACAGCTTTGGCCAGACATCCATCGGAGCATATAAACTTGCTACCATGATTAAAGTATCGGATGAACTTTTAAATGATAGTGTATTTGACGTTCAGGCGTATATCGTGAAAGAGTTTGCAAGACGTATCTCCACAAAGGAAGAGGAAGCATTCTTTGTTGGTGACGGTGCCGGAAAACCTGTCGGTATTTTCAATGCTACCGGAGGTGGGGAAGTTGGTGTTACAACTACTACAGCCAACATCACATTTGATGATGTCATGGATCTGTTCTATTCCTTAAAGGCTCCTTATCGTAAGAAGGCTAAATGGATTTTGAATGATTCCACAGTTAAGGCACTCCGTAAGTTAAAGGATTCTAATGGAAATTATATCTGGCAGCCTTCTGTGTCTGTAGGTGTACCGGATATGATTTTGAACCGTCCTTATTACACTTCCACATTTGCACCGGAAGTGGCAGCAGGAGCTACACCTCTTGCATTTGGTGATTTCTCATATTATTGGATTGCAGACCGTGAGGGCAGAAGCTTCAAGCGTCTGAATGAACTTTATGCAACCACAGGACAGGTCGGTTTCCTTGCAAGCCAGAGAGTGGATGGAAAGTTGATTCTTCCTGAAACTGTGAAACTGCTTGGCATGAAGTCTGCGTAAGATAGGGGGATGAGGGTATGCTTGTGACCGTGGATGAAGCAAAATTATATCTGCGTTTGGATGGCACGGAAGAGGATGCCCTCATTCAGACGCTTTTGGAGACAGCAGAAAGTTTGTGCCAGGATATTGTAAGAACAGATTTTGATGAAATGGAAGAAGTGCCGGAGATTGTGAAAGTTGGAATTCGTTATGCTGTGACCTATTTATATGAAAACAGGGAAAAGGCAGACTTTGATGAGTTGACTAGGATGCTTAAATTTCTGCTGTACAGTGTGCGGAAGGAGGAATTCTGATGCAGGTCGGAAGGATGAGATACCGCATAGAAATACAGGATTATAAAAGTACACAGGATGCAGACGGGTTTGAAACAAGGGAGTGGATGACAGTCCATACGGTATGGGCAGACATCGCTCCCGTTTCCGGTAAAGAGTATATGGCTTCCAACAGAGAGACTGCAGAAATCACAAATAAAATATACATCCGATTTCGTTCAGGAATTAAATCTACCATGAGAATAAAACACGGGGACAGAATTTTTGAAATTGAGTCCGTGCTTGGAGATAAGCGGAGCGGAATGCTTACCATTATGGCGAGGGAGGTGGCGTGATGGCAAAGATGACATTCAAACTGCCGGAAGAAACCATACGAAAGATGGAAGCACTGGGCAGCCATTATGATGCAGTCACAAGTGCGGTATTGGAAGAAGGGGTAAAGCCATTGTACGATGCTGCGAAACAGAGTCTTTCTTCCGTTATTGGTCAGGCGACAAAAGAACCATCGGAATCAACAGGTGATTTGCTTGAGTCTCTGTCTGTTACGAAACCTTACCAGTCTGCAGATGGGAATTGGAACATAAAGGTGGGCTGTATCGGTTATGACAGAAAAGGAGTGCCCAACCCACTGAAAGCTGCTGTTTTGGAACATGGTCGTTCTAATCAGCCAGCCAAGCCGTGGGCGAAGCCGGCCGGCAGAAAGGCGAAGAAGGAATGCATCAAAAAGATGCAGGAAGCATTGGATTCGGAGGTGGAGAAATTATGAGTCTGAACAGCCGAATCATAACGGCATTAGAACCTATGAAACTGAAAGTGACAGTTTCGGAGCATCCGGTTAATGATGAGGAAGGAAAACCTCAACAACCGGATACTTTTTTGGTAATCATACCCGGAACGGATGATTTCCCTGTATGTGCAGATGACCGACCAATCGTGGAGACAGAGGAAGTTGAACTGGCACTTTACTGTAAAGGAAATTATCTGAGGATGAGGGATGAGATTACCACAAGGCTCCTGGATGCAGACATTACGATTACATCCAGAAAATATATGGAGTTTGAAAAAGAAACAAAATACCACCATTACATTTTTGAAGTAATGGGAATAAGCGAATAGGAAGGAGGATTTGCCAATGGCAACCATCGGTCTTGATAAATTATTTTATGCGCCTATTACAGAGGATGAAAACGAGGAGGAAACCTATGGTACTCCGGTGCAGCTTGCAAAAGCGATTTCTGTGGAGTTGTCTGTAGAACTTGCAGAAGCAGTGCTGTATGCGGATGACGGAATTGCACAGATCATCAAGGAATTCAATTCCGGCACACTGACACTTGGTGTGGATGACATCGGGCTTTCCGCAGCATCAGAACTGACAGGTGCAGAGATTGACAGCAATGGTGTACTGGTTTCCACATCGGAAGATGACGGTAAGCCTGTAGCAGTCGGCTTCAGAGCAAAGAAGGCAAACGGAAAATACCGTTATTTCTGGTTATACCGTGTGAAGTTTGCGGTTCCGGCTACCAATCTGGAAACAAAGGGAGAATCCATCAACTTCCAGACACCAAGCATTGAAGGAACGGTAATGCGCAGAAATAAGGTGGACGGAAAGGGCAGACATCCGTGGAAAGCGGAGGTCAGTGAGGATGATTCCGGTGTAAATACAACAACTATCGGAAGTTGGTATAAAGAGGTTTACGAGCCTGCTTATACAACTGAAGCGTCAAATGTATCGGAAGAGGATGCATAGGAGCCGGGTAACCGGGATTTGAAAGGAGAAGCAGTATGTACAGTTTAGAAGATAGAAGTCAGGTTATTACAATCGGTGGTATGGAACACAAGCTGATTCTTACCACCAAAGCAACAAAGGATATTACCAAGCGGTATGGCGGTTTGGAGAAACTCGGTGACAAGCTGTTGAAGAATGCAACGATGGAGGAATCGTTGGGAGAGGTTATTTGGCTGATTGCGTTGCTGGCAAATCAGGAAATCCTCATCCATAATTTACAGCACAGGGATGAACCGAAACCGCTTCTTACAGAAGATGAAATAGAACTTCTTACCAATCCGTATGAACTGGCAGAATATAAGGATGCAATCATGGCAGCAATGTTAAAAGGCACGAAGCGTCATGTGGAATCCATGCCGGAGAAAAATGAAAAGGGAAACGCACAGACCGGGCAGAGCCACCAGAAGTGAGCTTTGCCCGGTTCGTGTATATCGGAGTAACACAGTTACGGAAACCGGAAGAGGAAGTGCTTTTGACACCGCTTGGCGAACTCATGGATCAATGGGAACTTCACAAACAGTTTCTTGGAATTGCGAAGCCTAAGAGGGAGGTTTTCATTGAGGATATCATACCGGAAGGCATCTAAGGAGGTGTTTGGATGGCTGAGAGTTTCGGTGTCAAGATGGGAGTTGAGGGCGAGAAGGAGTTTAAAAATGCCCTAAAGGAAATCAACTCCGCTTTCAAGGTGCTTGGTTCAGAAATGAATCTTGTCACATCGCAATTTGATAAAAACGATAAATCCATCCAGTCCTTAAGTGCAAGAAACGGTGTGCTGACAAAGGAGATAGAAGCACAGAAAAATAAGGTGCAGACGTTACAGGCGGCACTTGAGAATGCTTCATCTTCTTTTGGGGAAGCGGACAGCCGAACCAGAAGCTGGCAGATACAGCTGAACAATGCACAGGCTGATTTGAATAAAATGGAGTCTGAATTGAAAGCTAATGAGGATGCCATTGACAGACTGGGACAGGAGATGGAGGAAGCAGAAGAACAGACGGAGGATTTTGCAGAATCACTTTCAGACAGCGGAGATGTGGCAGAGGATTCATCTGGTAAGTTCGAAAAGGTCGGTTCTGTTGTCACAGGAGTCGGCACGGCTATCGCAGCAGCGGCAGCTGCTATTGGTGCTGCCGTGGTGGCAGCAAGTGTGGAACTGGTAAAACTGGGTGATGAATATAACAAAGCGGTCAATCAGATATCCGCATCCACGGGAGCAACAGGCACGGAATTGGAAGAACTTGGTGCAATCGCACAGAAGGTCTATACCAATAATTTCGGTGACAGCCTTGAGGATGTAGCAGAGGGTTTATCCGTTGTACAGAAAACAACCGGACTTGTGGGGGATGAGTTACAGAAAGCCACAGAGTCCGGTTTTGCTTTACGTGATACCTTCGGATATGATCTTCAGGAATCGGCCCGTGCCGCCAATGCACTGATGAAGAACTTTGGTGTGGCGGCAGAGGAAGCATATAACATCATTGCAGTCGGCGCACAGAACGGTGCAGACCAGAATGGGGATTTGCTCGACACCTTAAATGAATATTCCGCACAGTATTCCGCATTGGGATTGTCAGCGGATCAGTTTGTTACCGGACTTATCAATGGTGCAGAAGCAGGTGTTTTCTCCATTGATAAAGTCGGTGATGCCGTTAAGGAATTTAACTTAAGGGCAAAGGACGGAAGCAATACAACTATAGAAGCATTTCAGGCACTTGGGATGAATGCAGATGAAATGACGAAACGGTTTGCTGCCGGAGGAGAGAGTGCCGAGGAGGCCTTCTTCGAAGTTGTGAATGCCTTAAATAATATGGATGACCCGATTGCAAAGAACACGGCTGCGGTTAATCTGTTCGGCACACAGTTTGAAGATTTACAGGCAAATGTACTTCCCGTGCTTGCCGGGATGAAAGATGGGGCGGCTGCAAGCTATGATGCCCTGTCGCAAATCAATGAAATAAAATATGCGGATTTGGATTCTGCATTGGAGGGAACGAAACGCTCCATCGAGGGTGTGTTCCTTCCAACGGTAAGCCAGATGTCCGCAGGAATAACGGATGTATTTTCCACACTGGGAAATGCAATCAATGAAGCAAACGGAGATTTCAGTCAGATAAGTGTGGCAATCGGAACAGCCATAGGAGACGTGGCAGCCATTATCACAGAGCAGATGCCGATGTTCCTTGAGTTAGGACTTAATATCGTGACCTCTATCGGAGGTGCGATTCTGGAAAATCTGCCGATTTTGATTGAGTCTGCGACTAATATTGTACTGACCATTCTGAATTCACTGATAGCCGCCCTTCCTCAGATAACCGAGGGAGCTTTGCAGTTGGTACTGACATTAGTCAACGGAATTCTTGCGAATCTGCCACAGTTGGTCGAGGCTGCGATTCAGATGATTGTCACACTGGCAACCGGAATCGGAGAGGCACTGCCACAGCTGATTCCAACTATAGTTGATGCGGTGGTTTTAATATGCACCACTTTGCTAAACAACATGGATAAAATTCTGGATGCCGCTTTTTCTATCATTACCGGATTAGCCCAGGGACTTCTGAATGCACTGCCGAAATTGGTGGCTGCTTTGCCTCAGATTATTTCGTCCATCATCAATTTCATAACCACAAATCTGCCTAAGATTATTGAGATGGGTGTTAAATTGGTGGTTCAGCTGGCGGTTGGATTGGTTAAGGCGATACCACAGTTGGTGGCAAGTTTACCTCAAATCGTGACAGCCATTATTTCCGGTATTGGAAAAGCTGCGACCTCTATTGTGAGTGTCGGAAAGAATATCGTGACAGGACTTTGGAGTGGTGTTTCTTCCATGATTTCGTGGGTAAAGAACAAGATTTCCGGTTTTGTTGGGGATATCGTTGGCGGTATCAAGAGCCTGCTCGGTATCCATTCACCATCCCGTGTATTTGCCGAAATTGGTGACAACATGGCCAAAGGTCTTGGCGAGGGCTTCACGGATGAAATGGATAAGGTGTCAAAAGATATTAACAATGCCATTCCTACAGACTTTGATGTAGATGCGAGGGTAGGAGCAAATACACAGACTTCCGGTTCGGGAAGTGGGGGAACGGTGATTACTTATACCGGCCCGCTTGTGAGTGTGGCACAGATGGTAGTACGAAGTGAGGATGATATCAGAAAGGTATCACAGGGACTGTATAACCTGATGCAGTCAGGAACGAGGGCACAGGGAATTATACCAATCACCTAAGAAGGAGGAGAAGCATGGGATTTTCATTTCAGGGGATTCATTCAAAGGAAAAAAAGCTGAAAGCAAGAATTACGGGATATCCCATGCTTCCGGCTTTCAGAAATAATACGGAAAGCATACCGGGAAGGTCAGGGATACTGGATTTTGGAATGGAGTATTCCGAGCGTATCATTTCGGTGGAATGTTCCGTGTTCCCGGAGCAGGACTTTTCTGCTCTGGTACATAGAATAGATGAAATTAATGGGTGGCTGAATCCGTATAGAGGGGTTCAGCCATTGATTTTTGATGAATATCCGGACAGATATTTTATGGCGAGACTGAATACGGAAATCAGCATGGAAAGGGTATCACGGACAGCAGGTACGTTTTCTTTAGAATTTATCTGTCCTGATCCATTTGGTTATGCCGTGGAGGATGAGGTGTTTTCTATTGTAGCAGAGGGCAAGACCACTGTGAACAGGCAGAAGGGAAACCTCATATCTGAACCGATTTTTGAGTTAAATGCAATTATGGACAGCACTTCTTCTTATGTGGATATCGAGGTAAATGGAGAGTTGGTTCAGGTGAAAGGAAAACTTGCGGAAGGAGAAACCTTTGTGCTTGATACGGCAAAGCTGACGGCTAAAGTTGTGGATTCCAATACCGGGGAAACCTTGAGGAATGCTCTTTCACAGCTTGACGAGTTGGTGTTCCCGGAACTGAATCCTGGCGGTAATGAGGTTCTGGTTTCTGTAAGTGGTGCAACCTTTACGGGACTTACGATACAGGGAAGGAGCAGGTGGGTGTAATGGGATTAAAACTGCTTGTAAATGCAACCGAGGATTTCACGGGAGAATTTCGTAAGACAGTCAATACACAGGCACAGTGGAAGATGAATGATTCACCGAGCAGTGATGATGTAATTCTGCACGATTCATCCGGTTATGCGAGGAATTTTACTATCAATGGCTGGTCGGGAACGACAGCATCGACCCGTGACGGAAAACTGGGAAAATATTTTCGATTCAATACAGTAAACCCGGCAACGGAAAAAACACATCTTAGGGCAACGAATACGGGAGATTTTTTTACAGCATTAGGAAAGAGGTTAGTGGCAGGAGGGTGGATATACCCGACTACTTATTCGGTAGGGACAACATTTGTACCTATTTTCAGTACCAGAAGCGGTCCAGGCAATCCTCTGTTTTATATTTCCCTTCGTTCAGGAAGATTGCGAAATATGCTTTATGATTCTTCCGGTACGTTGATTCATGATGTCATTGAACCGGAGCCGATGGGAGTGGTGCTTAAAAATAATGGTGCGTATTTTATTGGAACGGTCATTGATTTGGAGAAAAAGACCGTACAGAGCCTTGTTTGTGACAGAAGCACAGGGGATGTGTTTCAGACAGAAATCCGTTCTTTTACCGGGGAACTGAACCCTTCCTGTACTGCAGATATCGTCATGGGAATGTATGCAGATAGTTACTACTTTGCCGGAGGATTTGATGACTGGTTTTACGAAACGGATTCTGATCTGACGATTGCTGATTTGGAAGCACACTTTCTTTCCGGCTTATTGGCAAATGGTGCAGATGTGGACTCGTCTGTGGATGCCATATCAAATCCGGGAAGTGTAACCTTAAAGCAGACGGATGGAGTATATGCAGAAAGCGGTGTTCTTTATACAAGGATTTTAGACCTTGGGGAAGGTGGTCTTGCCGGAGCGGGAAAGATACAGCTTGTAGGTACAGTGGATGCAGGAATTACTTCTATTTCGGAAGTTAGGACAAGAACATCGGATTCTTTGGAAGAAGCATCTTTTTCAGATTGGGAAGCGGTCGGAACGGATGGAGTGATACAATCTCCAAATTTAAGATATATTCAGATACAGATGACGCTTTCTACAACAGATACCTCTATGACACCGGAACTGAGTGCAATTCAGATATATGAAACACCAAAGGCTCCCTATTCTAAATTGGGATATGCAAGGCCGGTGGTGTTAAGTGACAGCGGTATCAGGGAAGCAGTATTGGAAAATGCTTATGACATTATTGTTACGAGTGAATTGAATGGTTCTGACTATTTGGAATTTTCCATTCCATTCAAAGATGGGAAGCGGTCATATCTTGATAATGAAAAGAAACTGCAGATTACTAAGGATATTTATCGTATCCGAACAGTCACGGATGATAAAGGTGAGGACGGAAAGACGGTAACGAGCATTTATGCGGAAGCTGCGTTTTATGACCTTGCGTATTCTGAAAAGAAAAGTGAACAGATATATGAAGCGGAAACAGCAGAAAAGCCGATGGCTTATGCACTGCAGGGAACCGGATGGAGTGTTGGGAAAATAACGGTATCAACGAAACGTTCCTGGCAGTCCACGGATAAAAATGCCCTTTCCATGCTTCGTACCATTCAGTCCATTTATGGCGGTGATTTGGAGTTTGACAATGTAAATAAACAGGTCAGCCTGCTGACACAGTCAGGCAGCAACAGCGGTGCTGTGTTTGCTTACCGCAAAAACATGAAATCCATACAGAGAGTTGTAGACACCCGAAGCCTTGTGACAAGGCTTTATGCCTACGGTGCGGATGGTATGACCTTTGCAAGTATCAATAACGGAAAGGAATATGTGGAGAATACCGAATATTCATCCGAAATCAGAGTATCTACTCTGGATTGTTCTTCTTTTACGAATCCCTATCAGATGCTTGAATATACCGAAATGAGACTGGCTGATTATTCAAAACCGAGCATTTCTTATGTCATACAGGTAATGGATCTATCGGTGTTAACAGGATGGGAGCATGAGAGTTTTGGTATTGGTGATGTGGTAACTGTGGATGACAAAGACTTGGGAATCCGAATCAGTACCAGAATTATCCGCATGGACTATAATGTGCAGGAGCCTTGGAAGACAGTTATTGAGCTTTCCACCAAATTAAAGGAACTGGGTGATTCTTCTGCTTCATGGGAGAAGGCAGCAGATACCCTCTCCTCATCAGATTTGCTGGACAGACAGGAAATGAAGGATTTGGTGGTAAACAACCATTTGTTGAATTCCAGAGCAGATGACGGATTCAGCTATTGGCAAAATTCCGGTTTTGATGTAGACGGAGAGAACGGTGCTTCCGGCAATGCAAGTTTTAAGTGTGTGGGAGCGTTGAATACCACAAAAACACTGTCGCAGGAAGTATATCCGGCTACCAGAAGCAGCTACACAGTATCGGCAAGCAGCGCAACCGAGAATCTGAAAAAGGGAGCAAATGGAAGGGTTGGCATTGAACTTATCATTGAATATGAGGATGGTTCGGAAGAAACAAGATTTGTAGAGTTGTATTAGGAGGAATGAGCCATGTATTTTACGAGGTCGGCAGGAGCGGTCAGTGTTACCGGAATAGAAAAAGTGAAAAAACTGACGGTAAGGGTAGTGGTGCAGGACTGTACAGGAACCGTGCGTTTTACGGATGTTATGCTGCAGGGTGGTTCGGTAGCAACTGCATGGGTTTCCCATGTGTCAGAGCAGAGGTACACCTTTGATGCACAGGAGGTGTGAGGATGGAGTTTATTCGATTTGCCGGAACAATCAATACACATGAAGAAAAGAAGGTGGCAAAGGCTACTGTAAATGTAATTTTAGAGAATTGTACCGGAACCTTTTATATAACAGATATCATGTTTCAGGAAGGTAAATGGCTGACCGGGTATGTGGTAAATAATCTGGAACTTTTGCAGAAAAATCGTGTGGATGGGGAGATAACACCTGTCCGCTTTTTTAATGGGATTGTCCGTTCCGGTGTTACAGCAGTGATCACTAATGACGGAGAAGTATCAGCCGGACTGAATTATCACATCATTCCAAAAGATACGATGGCAGCAGGAGACATGAGTGTGGCTCATAATTACGGAAGCCACAAGCTGACTCTGCAGAGCGTTTTTTTGGAAGATGATATTGTTGAAATTAATGCTGATGCAAGGGTGGCAACAAGGAATGGAAGCAGGATTAGGACTGATGGATTTTATTCTTATTCGGCAGCAGGGGACAGTAAACACCAGATTAAAGTAAAGGACAGGAAGTCAGCACTTGTGCGCATGTCTTTTCAGGAGATGGCATACGGGATTGGAGGAAAACGGATGTGAGAAGGGCAAGTAACCGAAATGTCATGGCATGGACATTCATGGGAAATACGAGAATGCATCAGGTGTTAAGAGAAAAAGGAAATAAGCTGTCTCATGTTGGTATTTTTACCTTTGAAGTTTCAGCAGATGGAACAATCAGCGAGACGGGAACTGCGGTCAACACCATCCTTCCTTATGTAAAGAAATGGCCACATATTAAATGGCTTCTGACCATTATGAATCATGGTACTGCATCTATTTTTACAGCACTCAGGGAGAATACGAATGGTGCACAGGATACGTTCATTTCAGAAATCGTGAGAATTATTGACAAATATCCGTGGTGTTCCGGGATAGATATTGATTTGGAACGTGGAGGGGAGTTGGCGAACCGAACAAAGGCAAATGCGCTGTTCTCACGGATTTACTCTACTGTAAAAGCAAAGGGAGCAAACCTTCATGTAAATATCTGCCTTCCGGGTATGACCAGTGTTGGCGGTTCAGTTGGCGGCGAGAATTGGTGCGTGTATGCCGATTTGGATGCATACTGCGACACAGCAGCAATCATGAGTTATGGTATGAGTTGGGCGGGTTCAGCACCGGGATCGGTATCTCCGAGAAGCTGGCTTGAAGGCATCTACAGTTATGCTGCCAATGCAATGAACCCGGACAAAATCATGATGGGGCTTCCCGGATATGGATGGAGATGGCAGATATACGATACTACGGAGAATCTTGGTACGACCTATCGGGGAACAAGTCTTACCTATTATGCTGCGAAATATTGGATGGAGGGCTTATATAATCATACAGGTGATGCACCGCCACAGCCATTTATTCCATTCTTTTCATATTGGGATTGGACGGATATGGTCCCTTGGGGACTGCTTCATGTATATGACTTTATGGAAGGATGGGATACGAGCAGGGAAACAGCAGAGCCGACAAAGCATGAAACCTATAGTGGCAGAAAATATCTCACAACTTATCTGAAGCAACAGAAGGTTACTTTCGGAGCAATAAGTGTTGATAGGAACGGTGTGCCAGATTCTTATTCAGGCAATGCAGTCATTGGAGAAGAATATGCGTCTGTTTTGGATGAAGAAGCGGTGCTGAAATACACATTTGAAGTACCAACAGCAGGAATATATGATGTGGCTGTCGAGATAGTCTATCCAAGATGGGATAAGAATAGCATCGGAATCAGTCTTGATGGGGACAGTCAGATGCTGTCGGAATCAAGGCTGTATTTCTTATATTGGAGAAAGAAATTCTGGAGGATATTAAAAAGTGGAGTCAGCTTGTCAGCAGGAAAGCACACCATTACAGTGTCCGGTGGGGTGCCTGGAGTGGTTTTTTATGGCTTTCGGGTATGTTCGGATTTTTCACAGAAAGCGACTGCCGGGGAAGTGTACTATGGATTGAAGCCAAGAAAATTCATGAATGTGACCGGAGAAATGGTACAGCCCGATAGAGCCTTTAAAGTAACTGCAGAGGTGCTTCGCAGAAAGCCGGAAAGTGCGCTTGTATGGTATGAAGATTTCTGTGATTATTCAGAAATCCCTACCAACTATTTTACAGTGCTTGACGGTTCGTGGAAGATTTGGAAAGATGAAAGTTCTGACCGTGTTCGTAAGTATTCGCAACTGGAAGGCAGCGGAAAACTGGCACTGGATTATGCCGGATTTTCTGAAATCCATGTGAGGGCGAGATTTGCCTTCAAATCATCGGGAGGCGGTAAAGCAGGAGTGTTTCTTGGAAGCATCTTCTGCTGTATAAATTACGATACCCAGTGTGTGGAGTTGTATCAGGGAAGTAAGAAACTTGGCAGTTATGCATCTTCTTTCAGTAAGACCTCAAATGCAGATTTACGGAGTGATCCAAGCCTATATACCGTGGAAATGAGAATACGAGGAAATAAGGTAAGGGTATATTCCGGTGCAGCCTACACACTGAGGTTTACAGCAACCATTACTGCAGAAACCGGATATGTGGGATTCATGGCGGAGAAGGGAGTGGTGTGTGACCTCTTGCGACTGGGTGATGCATGGTATTATGAACCTTATGAGTGTTTTGATATTACCTTCCCAGACGGAAGGCAGACTACTTTTGGAAGATGTACTCGTACCGGAATTTCATGGGATAATGAATTTGAATTGTTCCGTGTTAATTCTGATGTGGAGGAAATCAGCACAAGAAGCCAGGATATTTCTATGGATTACGACTTTTTCCATTCCCATGAAATGTCACTGGAATGTGGCAACGATTATGAAATGAAGGTAGTACCACATGATTTGAATGTCTGGCTTTCGAGGATGTATCTTGGAGATGCGGACGGTTTTTCTATTATGTATTACTCCGATGTGGACAGTATTGTCTATTGGGCAAATGAAGCAGCATACACCTATGGCGTGTCAGGGATTGCAATATGGAGTCTTGGTCAGGAAGATATGAGGTTATGGGACAGTATGCCGAATCAGATATAGTTCTGGAATCAAACAGCCTTTTGAGGGCTGTTTTTTTCATACCAAAAAACAAAGAAAGGCAGGTAACAATTATGAGACAGGCAGTAACAACAGTGCAGTATGTATTTGCAGGAATAGGAGGCTTTATGGGTTGGTTTCTTGGAGGACTGGATGGTTTTCTGTATGCACTCCTTATGTTCGTGGTCATCGATTATGCCACCGGGCTTATGGCAGCATTCGTACAGAAAAAGGTATCCAGCGAGGTTGGTTTTAAAGGCATCTGCAAAAAGGTGGCAATCTTCTGTCTGGTAGGTATCGGCCATGTGCTTGATACGCAGGTCATCCAGAACGGAAGTGTACTCCGCACCGCAGTCATTTTCTTTTACTTATCCAATGAGGGAATTTCCATTATTGAGAATGTTGCCCTTATCGGACTTCCGGTTCCAAAGAAGCTGAAAGAAGTATTGGAACAGCTGCATGAAGAAGCAGATGAGAAAAAGGAGGATGAATAACATGGCAGTAAAGGTATGTCTGGACGCAGGGCATTATGGTAAATACAACCGCAGCCCTGCGGTTTCGTCTTATTATGAGTCGGACATGACTTGGAAACTCCATAATTATCTTAAGAAGGAGTTGGAGTCATTTGGTATCGTTGTGGTAACCACAAGGACAAATCAGAATACGGACAGGGCATTGTATGAAAGAGGTGCGGCTTCCAAGGGCTGTAACCTCTTTATTTCTGTCCATTCCAATGCTGTAGGCAATGGTGTAAACGAAAATGTGGATTATCCGGTGGCATATGTTCTTTTAAATGGAAGCAGCACGGATATTGGTCTGAAGCTGGCAAAGGTTGTGGAAGCAGTGATGGGGACTGCCCAGAGTGGAAGAACCGCAACACGTCAGGGGACAAACGGAGAATACTATGGTGTGCTTCGTGGTGCGAATGCAGTAGGAACACCGGGTATTATTCTGGAGCATTCATTCCATACAAACACCAGAACAACAGAATGGCTTTCCAGTAACAGTAATTTGCAGAAACTTGCTAAAGCGGAAGCAGAATGTATTGCATCCTATTATGGAGTAAAGAAAAAGGAAGAAACCACATTTACAAAGATTATGGGTAATGCGGTGGCAACGGTGGAGCAGATGACAGCTTATATTAAAACAAAGAATCCAGATGTTACACAGTCGGTTGTTGATATGATTCCGCTTTATCTTTCGGAAGGAAAGGCAGAGGGTGTCCGTGGTGATATTGCCTTTGCACAGTCCTGTCTGGAAACAGGTAATTTTGGATTCTCCGGTTCTGCAGTTACGCTCGACCAGAACAATTTCTGCGGCATGGGAGTGACTTCCAATGGAATGAAAGGAAGTTCCTTTGATACACCACAGCTTGGTATCAGGGCGCAGGTTCAGCATTTGAAAGCCTATGCTTCCACAGTGGATTTGAAGAGTGAATGTGTTGATCCACGCTTTAAGTATGTCACAAGAGGCTGTGCCGAATATGTGGAGTGGCTTGGACAGAAAGAAAATCCAGACGGAAGGGGATGGGCAGTAGGAGCCGGATATGGTGCAAAGATTATTACAATCTTAAATGCCATGATTGGAATTAAAAACGAGACAGCAGAACCGGAGGAAGCCTGGTATCGTGTGCGTAAGACATGGACGGATGCTGCCACGCAGAAGGGTGCATTCCATAGTTTGGAAAATGCCAAGAGGTGTGCGGATGAAAATGAGGGATATTCCGTATTTGATGAATCTGGTAAAGTGATTTATTCCAATGATACATTTACACCGTATCTTGTGAGAGTATCCATCGAAGATTTGAACATCCGCAAGGGTCCGGGAACAGACTACGATAAAACAGGTAAGTACACGGGAAAAGGTGCTTTCACTATTGTGGAAGAAGCAGAAGGCAAGGGTGCGAGCCTTTGGGGGCTTCTGAAATCTTATCAGAAAAATCGTAATGGATGGATTTCTCTGGATTATGTTCACAGGATTTAGTTATTAACATTGGAGTATACAAATTAAAAAGAAAACGAAGTGCTACTTGACAAAAATAATGTTTTATGTAAAAATTAAAAACAGAATAAAGTTAGGAGGTAATTTCGTTGGACGTGAATAGAAATACTCAAATTGTAATCAATGATGATTTACTCAGAAAAATTGTTTATTGCATAGAGAAAGCTATCGGGGATGATTTGCAACAATATTTAAGAGAAAATCATCGGGAAACTAATAATGCGATTATACTTCTAAGAGGGGACAATATCAATACAAACTTAAGAACACATGTGGTGAAAGATGATATTGATCTTGTTCCTTTTCAGAGGTATGGTTGGTCTGGAAGAATGGTCATTGATCGAAAAGAGCATATTACCTATTCGATAATGACAGAAGGTACATTGTCTGGCGTTCCCAAAAAGAAAAATCGTGAAAATCCACACTATTTACAATCAGTTCTTTATGTCGAAAATAAGGATTGTATTGCGAAAGAAAGACAAATGACATTAGAAGATTTTGGAATCACGATTTTTGATACAGATGTGTTGGAACAGGATTTTGAAAAAATTAGTCAGGGAATGATTAATGTAGAAGAAGATTATAAACATTATATTATTGCATATAAAGCGGAGAATGGGGAAATCAAAGATATTAAACTGAGGTTTTTAGATAAAGATTTTAATATTGTAGATGAAGCGTCTCTTATGCAATATATTAAACCAGACTTTGCACGGCTTACAGATATTGGGCCTTCAGAAGATACAGACGAAGATGCGAAGCCGGATAAGAAGGGCTTAGTTGCTATAAAGAGTGGTATAAAGCCAAAACTTCGGGAAATCGAGAAAAAGGCCTGATAATAAATTCAGGAGATATTGATTATGATAGAAAAAAAGTTTTACGGTGAGAGATTAAGAAGTGCTAGAATGTATAGAGGGTTGACGCTTACTGAATTAGCGAAGCGGACTGAAATCAGTAAGCAGTCACTTTCTTTATATGAGAATGATAATAACACACCAGATTATATGAAAGTTAGGCTCTTGGCATCAGAGCTTAACTTTCCGTATGATTACTTTTTTCAAAAGGATAGTTATGCTGCAAAAACAGAAACAACCTATTTTCGTTCATTGGCAAGTGCTACAAAGAAAGATAGAACAGCGCAGAGTATTAAGTTGGAATATGTAGCAAAAATGTATGAGATACTTCTGGAATTCATTTCATTTCCTGAAATGAATTTACCAAGTGTTGATTTTGTAGGATGTGATGATGTATTTGAGTGTGAGAACGATGATGCAATTCAAGAAATAGAGGATATTGCTGTTCAAGTAAGAAAATATTGGGATATTGGTACTGGACCAATAAAGGATTTACAGTATCTTTTAGAAAAAAATGGAATAATTGTAACGGGATTTGATACCAACGAAGATAAAATAGATGCGTTTAGTCAGCGAACTATAGTGGCGGGAAATGATATTTATTTTATTGCAGTTGCATTAGGAAACAGACCAGAAGGCAGAATTCGCTTTGACATGGCTCATGAGTTGGGACACATATTATTGCATCCATGGAGTGAGGATCTGGAAGCTATAACAAAAGATGAGTTTAAAGCAAGAGAACGTCAGGCGAACATGTTTGCGAGTGCATTTTTGTTACCTAGAGACAGCTTTGGTAAAGACATTGCTTCATATCCTACAGATTTAAAATATTATCAGTTCTTAAAAAATAAGTGGAAGGTATCTATTCAGGCAATGATTTACCGGACACACCAGTTGGGCATTATGTCTGATAACCAGTATCAGTATTTAATGCGTCAAGTTTCAAAAAATGGGTGGAGAATTAAAGAACCTGGCGATGTACCATATTCCTTGAATGAAAATATATTTCAAGGAGCCATTGATTTACTGATAGAGCAAAATGTACTTACGGCGAAAGAAATATTGGATTTATTCAAAAAAAATGGAGTGACTTTATATCCGGAAGATATGGAGGAACTTCTTCATTTGCGTCCAGATACCTTAAAGGTAGAGGAAAAAGTTGTACCAATATTGCAGTTGCGAAAAAAATAAGTGATTAGAGTGATTAGTATGAAAAGATCAGGCGAAATGTCTGGTCTTTTTTTATTGAACAAGTTTGGATGGAGTGAAAAAAGAGAGGGTGGAAACCGCAGAATTGCTTGACTTTACAGGGGTTTAGAGTGATTTATACACTACCAAAAACGAAAGGAGTACTTATTTATATGGTGATTGCAGGAACGATAAATAGGGTGGCTTTTTACTGCAGAGTCAACCATCGTGACAGAGACTATGAAAAATATCTGGACGATGTAATGAGGCGGTTGGAAGAAGAATATGGAAAACAGAAATGGGATTTGCAGATATTCTTTGAGGAAGCTTCAGGAGCCGACCCGAACAGAAAAGAATTTAATCGTCTGAAAGCGGAAATCGCAGCAAAGAAGATAGATGTGGTGGTTACCATGAGGGCTGCCACGATTGCCCGTAACTGGGGACAGTTTATGGAGTTCATGCTGATTTGCAGTAAGAAAAATGTGGATGTGGTGTGCATTGACAAGGTAGAGGATGCACAAGCCATTTTCCGAAGGATTCAGGAGTTCCAGAAAAGGTTTTTTGAAGGAAGTGATGTAACGTGCGAGTAAAAGTGATTAACAAACGACCAGCTTCGGTCTTACAAAAGAAAATGGTTTGTGCTTATGCCAGAGTTTCCACAGATAGCAGAAGACAGGAAGACTCTCTTGAAAATCAGATGGAAACCTATGAGAGACTGATTACCGGAAATCCAGAATATGAATTTATCGGGGTATATGCTGATCAGGGTATATCCGGTTATTGTGAGAACCGCCCACAGTTCCAGAGAATGATGGAAAAGGCAAGGGCAGGAGAAATTGACCTGATTATTACAAAATCCATATCAAGGTTTGCAAGAAATACCGTCACTGTTCTAAAGTTCGCAAGGGAACTGAAGGAACTGGGTGTCGGTATTTTTTTTGAAGAACAGAACATTAACACTCTATCAGGGGACGGTGAGATGATGCTTGCCGTCCTCGCTTCTTTTGCTCAGGAAGAGAGCAGGAGCATGAGTGAAAACAATAAATGGTCCATTCGTAAAAAGTTTGAGAGAGGGGAAGTGATGATTACCACCTCCCGCTTCCTCGGTTATGACAAAAACGAGTACGGGGATTTGATTGTGAATCGAAAAGAAGCAGAAATTGTCAGTCTGGCTTTTGACCTATATCTGATGAATGTTGGCTCGTCAAGGATTGGCGAGCTGCTTGATTATTTGGGGGTAAAAACGGTGACGGGAACCACATGGGAGAGCGGGACCATTAACGGGATGCTTTGCAATGAGAAGTACAAAGGAGACTTCCATCTGCAGAAGTATTACACCCCTGAAAACAAAAGAAACCATACAAAGAAAAACAATGGAGAAGTGCAGAGTTATTACATTTCGGAAAATCACGAACCTATCGTATCGCCGGAAGTATGGGAAAGGGTGCAGGAGGTAAGGGAGCAGAGAAAGCGTGACAGGAACATTGGGCAGGACAACACAATGAAGTTCCAGAACCGCTACCCCTTAAGTGGAATGCTGATTTGCCCTTATTGCGGAAAAACGCTCCGGCGCAGACAGGTTTATAAAAAGAAAATCCAGTGGCTCTGCAGTACCTACATCGAAAAGGGTGTCAAGGCATGTAAGGGGATAAGGATTGATGATACCGAATTGCAGGGATTGAACATTACGGAACAGACAGTAGTGGAGGAGGTGATTCAGAATGGCAAGAAGCATTACTGTTATACCAGCAAAGCAGATTTCGACTGCGGAATCAGGAACAGCGCAAGCAGTACAGAAACTGAGAATGGCAGCGTACTGCCGAGTGTCAACCGACCAAGAAGAACAGTTATTAAGCTATGAGAATCAGGTCAATTATTACACCAATTACATCAGTGAAAATCCTCTTTATGAATATGCAGGGACTTATGCGGATGAGGGGATTTCGGGAACTAACACAAAGAAGAGGGATGAATTTAACCGCATGATTGTGGACTGTAGGGCAGGGAAAATTGATATGATTATCACGAAGTCCATTTCCCGATTTGCACGAAATACGCTGGACTGCCTGAACTATGTGCGAGAGCTGAAGGACCTGGGGATTGGAATTATTTTTGAAAAGGAAAATATCAATACCCTCGATGCAAAAGGTGAAGTGCTTCTTACCATTCTTTCCTCGCTGGCACAGGACGAGAGCCGCTCCATTTCAGAGAACTGCACATGGGGAATCCGCAGGAGGTTTGAAACAGGAAAGCATAAAATGAGTACCAAGCGTTTCCTTGGCTATGATGCGGATGAAACGGGTAAGTTGGTAATCAACAGGCTGCAGAAGCCGATTGTAGTGCGGCTGTATCAGGAATTTCTGGATGGAAAAACAACGGATTACATTAAAAGGATTTTTGAAAAGGAAGGGATTAAGAACTGGGATGGAGGCACAAAGTGGCAGGCTACAACCTTAATGAGCATGTTGGAAAATGAAAAGTACAAAGGGGATGCTTTGCTGCAGAAAAGTTATACGGTGGATTTCCTCACCAAGAAACGGACGCAGAACAAAGGGGAAATTCAGATGTTTTATGTGGAGGATGACCATGATGCCATCATTTCAAAGCGGATATGGGAATGTGTACAGCTTGAAATAAAACGCAGGAAAAAGTATCTGGAGGAGCATGGGACAAACTCCTATTCCCACCGGCCGGAAAGCAATCCATTTGCATCCAAGATAATTTGCGGAGACTGCAGTAAGGTTTTTGCACGGAAAGGCTGGCGGAGCAGCACGGGTGTTGACCGTAAGGTATGGCAATGCAGCGAACGCTACAAGGTCAAAGGAGTCATGGGATGTGCCAACCGTCACGTAGAGGAAGAAACGCTGATAAAGGCTTATCTGATGGCTTGGAACGCACTGGTGGAGAACAGAGAGGATTTCATGGAGCAGTGGACGGAGCAGCTTCAGAGCGAGAACCTATTGGAAGGTTATCGAGCAGAGAAGTTCATAGAATACACCGATGGAGCAGAACCTTTGACACAGATGGATACGGACTTCATGCTGAAAACACTGGACCACATCAAGGTTTTTGAGGATGGAACATTGTTGGTGGTGTTCTTGGACGGAACGGAGATTGAATGTAAAGATGAAGAGGAGTAAGAAAAGATGCCGATTGGGAGTTGCGATTCCTGATCGGCTTTTTTTCTTGCTCTTTTTCGGATAGTAAAATGTAGGTGGATGTGGTAAAATATATAGCGTATTTGAAGTGAATAGAGGTGAGTCGGATGAATCCGTTAGCATATTTTAAGATATCTAATAATGAAGATTGCCCATGTGGAAGCGGAAAAAAATTTAAAGAATGCTGCAAAGGAAAACCAGATCAGCAGCTTATACAGAGCAAGAAACCTCCAGAAGTACAAATTATGGAGCAGATGAGAAAAGCTATGGTTAAATGCTGTATGCATCCCGACCAAAGCAATTGTAATGGTAAGATAAAAAATGCTCATGCACTGCAAAATAATAAAATCATATCATTACTCGCAGGGACTGAACGCCATGTATATACTATGGATAAAAAACGACAACCACTTATTATACCTATTGAGGGCGAGGAACCGGAAGTGATGGTGGAGTTCTCCAAGGTTAGTGCGAATGATGCTACAACAGAAACTTGTTTTTGCGATAGACATGACAATATTGCCTTTGCTGTTATTGAAAAAGGAGCGCCAGATTTTGATGTAAATAGCGAACCAATGAAATTTGTCTATGCATATAAAGCCTTTATTTTTGAATACTATAAGCAGGAAGTTTCACATAAAATTTTTCAGCAATGTTTTAAGAAAAGACCACCTGTTTTTCAACTACCGCAGATGGTTGGCTTATATAGAGTGTCGCAATTACGCTTGAAAGAGTTTGAACCTGTAAAGAGGCATTTCGATTCAGAGATATTGTCTGGCACATACAATGGAATAGAAACTTGTGTAATAACTATTCCAGAAAGAATTAATTTTGCGAATTATGCATTTATAGCACCGGATTATGATTTGAATGGTAGAAGGATAAAGCATACTAAAAAAGGTGTCATGCATCGAATTGCTATAACTGCTTTTCCAGAGGATACAAAGTCATACATACTGTTGAGTTGTTTATCTACTGAGAAACATATTTATGCCAAGTTTTTTGAACAAATAAATAATGCACCTTTAGAAAAAATCAAATATTATTTTTCAATGATTTTACCTTTATTTTCGGAGAATATGGTGTTAAGTCCGGTTCTTTGGAATAAGTGGGATGATGAAATAAAAATGGCGTTTACTTTTTATGCAAATCTGAATGGACAAACATTCAAAAGATACAGTATTGCAATAGGAATGGGACTGAGAAATGCAGCAAATAGTAAAGTTCCATTTGATTACAGTAAAAGAGGAAAAATAGATTTGTTTAAGAAATAAAAGATTTTATTATCAAGAAACTTTCATAGCATGGATTATAATAAAAATACTTGCAGAAAATAATAGTTGGAAAGGAAAAACATGGATAGAAATACAATTGGAAATGAAATCGAGGCTGAAATAAATGCAAGCTATAGATATAAAAATTTGAGAGAACTTATAGATATACTGCTTTCAGTAATTATTCTGAAAACAGGAAAAAAGGAATTGGTAGGTATTGAAGAAAGACTGTATGTTTCCTTAGGTAAAATTTTTGATGGGGAGACTACTATAAATGATATAAAACTGTGTTTGTCTAATGTCATCAAGATAGAACCTCTTTTGAAAAAAATGATTTTACTTATTGATGAAGATGAATACGATAAGATAGTACAAGAGAATTTGGGTTTAGCACATGTAATTACTCAATTAGGTCTTAATCCAGATAATAAGAAATTAGATCGAAAGCCAGAGGACTATTTGTGCGATGGTAATTATATGGAACATGTAGCAAGATCATATGCATTAAGAAATAGTGAGTCGCACACATATGTAGGTTGGACACGAAGAGAAATATATACCAATTTGGATAGTGTGCTGATAACTTGTTTAAGAGCAGTAGAAATAAATAAAAAGGCATTGATCAGTAATCTGAAAAAGAAGAGTATTAATAATGAATTGAATATTGAAAATTACTTAAATGAGATTACACAGCAATTAAAAAAAAGAATGTCTAGATTTATTCATATAAGGGGAGAAGAGAATTTTTCTGTATTGGGTAGCTATGTTATCGAATATCAGGATGATACATCTGATTCTAGGAGGAGAAAAGGTACTGTTGAATACTTAAGAGATAATAGTATACCAGAACGAAGGATGATGATATGGGGCGAAGCTGGTATGGGAAAGACTACGACATTAGAATATTTAACATACATGGATGCAAAAAAAAGATTGAAAGATTCAAACTATAATATTCCCGTATTAGTTTTATTGGGAGTTATGACAAAAGCCACGTATACAATAAAACAGTATATATGTGATAAACTTGATATTGGGGTAGATATATGTGAATCTCTTTTAGAAGAAGGAAAAATCAATCTATTTTTGGATGGTTTAAATGAAATACCAGCTGATGCAGGCGGCAATTTAAAAACTTTAAGAATGCGCGAGATAAAGCAATTACTTAGAGATTATCCCAAAACATTTATTATAATTACTAATCGTCCACAAGATACTAGGGATTTTAATAATGTGCCAATTTTTAATTTGATAAAATTATCTAAAGAAGAAATGAGAGATTTTATTAAAAAAAATGTAGATGAAGAAGACGTGAAAGAACTTTTGTTTACCTCAATTAATGGAAGTGAGAGATTTGTGCAAATAATAAATACGCCATTGATCTTATCGAGGTTAATAGAGATTGTGCGATATAAGAAGGAAATTCCACATAGTGAAGGTGAAATTATCGCTGAATTTCTGAACTGCTTATTGGCAAGGGAAAAAGAAGAAAAACAGGATGCACGATTGGATATAAAGCGAATAATATACCTTTTGAGAATGATTGCATTTGAGAGTCTTGAAAAGAAAGAAGCAAATTCAGGAATGACAGAGTCAGAGGTACTGAAGTATTGTTCTAAAAGTATGGATACATATAGATTTCAGTATGATGCATTATATGCATTAGATATAGTTTTGCAATTAGGTATATTAGAAAAAAGAGAAGATTTATATGTATTTTCGCATCAGGCATACCAGGATTACTATTATGCTATGGAAGAATTGGCGGTGATACAGTCTTGAAAATAAGAAAAAATCAAATTAGAGATAAGTGTCAATCAGACAAGTATTATGCCTCAATAAAATATATGGCACACAGTTTACGTGGTAAAGATAGAGAAAATTTTATTATTACCGTTTGTGACCTTAATATTTATTTGGGGTGTATATGTGCTTTGACATGTGAAAAAAATGCAACGGTTGAGGAATATATCTGGAAAACTTTAAATAATTATTTTGAGCCAAGAAAAATAAAATTTTATGATAAATCTAGTGGGATATGGAAAGAAAATATAAAAAAACTGAATAGTAAAGATATTACATATTACCTTCTTGCATGCAATGTGATGGGTAATATGAAAGCGATAAAATGGTATATTTACAATCATGAAGTTGACAAAGCTATTATAATTCAGTTGGCAAAAAATATGAATGAAGAACAACTGGTAGATTTAATATACACACTTTATAGATCTTCTCAAAATTGGGATAAAATAAGAGGCATTGGTTCTACTAAAAGTTTGTTTCTGTATAAAAATGATCCGAGAATAAAAAAGATTCTTAGTGGGTTATGGTATAAAGATAGAGATGCATTTATACAATTAGCATACGATACAGGTTGGTTGGGAGATTTGGGAAAAAAGGCTCGCAAAGGAAACCGTATTTTTATCGAGTGTTTGGTTGGAGCAAATAAACTGCTGCTAACTATTGAGTTAATAGAAGAAGTGTTATGTGATTTGGAAAGTGATGAGAGTTCATATGATACTTTATTAAAATTAGTTTTAAAGGAAAAAGGTGAGAGAAAACAATTTGCATATATATTGTATATTCAAAAAATAAATAATGGATATGTAATGAAGGCTAAAGATTATGCTATTTTGAAAGGTTTAGGAAGGCCATCGCAAAAAATAGTCAATTATTTTATACCTTTTTTCTTAGATTTAGTAAATGGAGATTTTAGAACTAATATCAATCTTTTTGAATTAGGAGATGCCTTATCAAATGTTATAGTAAAACCAAATAAGATAACACCCAAAGTTGGATATGCGCGTAATAAAAATTTGAATATAGCATTAAAGACTACTAAAAATATAGATTTGAAAAAAGTGCTATTCTTTTACTTTAATACGACAATGTCCGTTAAAGCAAGTTTGGATGAGTTGTTTAGACTTTTGAATATGTATCATGATGTTCAACCAAGTGAGTTAATACGAGAACTAAAATCATTTCCAATATGGGTAAAGGCAACTGGAATAGAACAAGGCAAAAGCAATAATATAACAACGGAGAACTATCTTAAAATCGAGCCGCAAATTGTAATCGGAAATGTTATTTTAATGTCAATTGTTGACTATGATTATGTTTTAAAAGAATTTGTTGCTAAGCCATATACTGGCTCTATTTTTTAGAAATTAAGATAGTCACAGGAAGGGCAGACAGAGGTATGTAAGAAATAGTAGTTATATGCATAAATAGAGGCTATTACTATGATACGTTTATCTCTTTGCCCATTTGTTGAAAAAAACACTAGAATGTGGGGTAAATGCTATCCCCCTAAGTGGGGTATAAACCTTTTCGCAAAAGGTGACGGTTTCGCTATTTAGTATAAGAAGAAACTTTCACCGCATGTGGAGTGTGTCGTGTTGATGTCACGGATTGAGAAATAGAATAGCGGAAAAGTGTAGAAAACAAGGGGTTTCCGGGAGTTGGGACAGTTTGGAAAAATTGTTCCGGCTCTCGGATTTTTTGTTTGTTGTACTGTGCGGAAACATATCCACTGCTTTTTGGGTGGGATAGTTGAGTTGACAGGTTAGATATAGGATGTGTTGTGGAGATAAGATTGTTAAGGGTATGTTGGGTTGATAATATGAACATCATTCCAACGGCTGTATTGAAAAATTTCATGTCAATTAAGATCATAGATGTAAAAGAATAGGAGATATGAATATAGTGGATAACCAATATGGAAAGAATTTTTTTGATAAAAACATGAATAAAATTAAAATAAAATAACTCTTGATTTTAATATTATTTATGATATACTTAATTTCGTTAAACGAGTTAGAGAAAGGGGTGATTTATTGGATATTGATAAGATACCAAGGTGGATTCTTTCTTTGGAACAGGAGGATGTTACATTCCTAAAAAATTTTACTTTAAAATCTGGATCACTAAAAGAGATTGCAAAGTTGTATGGAGTGTCATATCCAACAGTCCGCCTGCGGTTGGATAAACTTATTCAGAAAATAGAATTAGGTGATCAACAGGAGGAAGAACCATTTCAGACATTTATTAAGGGATTGGCTGTTGACTCTAAGATTGATCTTGAAACTGCAAAAATGATTATTGAAAAGTATAAACAAGAAAAGGAGAAAGAATTATGATGGATTTGATTTTAGGTTTTATTATTGCAGGGTTGCTTATGGCTGTAGAGTACTTGCTCTGTACAAAATTAAAAAATCCGCTTTGGGGCGGGATTATTCCCGTCCTATTATTGGCAGGGTCAATTTTTGTATTTGCTTCTGGAAAAGTACCGTTTGAACGAAATTATTTGTTTCCATTTGTAGTAGTGAATACGCTGTTTTGGGGTGACTGGGCTACAGGGCGCGATCAATATAAAAAACTGAAAAAAGCGGAAATGGACAGGATGAAAGCAAAAGATATGTAACAGATGAAAAAAGTCAATAGGATTTTCTAAACATCAGAAAGCATGGGGAATCAAAGAACAGGATTCCCTGTGTTATCATTTTAGATGAACATACCATTATTAAGTTAACTGCATCTCTGGAGAAGATATATGAACTATTTTACTCAGATTCGATAGATAGTGTAGTCTCGGAAAGTCCATGAAGAAACAGAAAAGAATCATGTTATATGAATGGGAGTGACGGGGAGGAATAAAAAATGCTTATTTCTGAGTGG